>NZ_JAYRZN010000025.1:0-58575 GCF_041916475.1 Paenirhodobacter sp. | reverse complement strand
CGGATGTAAGGAGACACAGATGACGACAGTATCCTCGGTCAATTCCGGCACGAACACCACTTCGTCGAGCTCCAGTTCGAGCTCGACCTCCGCACTGAGTTCGGATTTCACCACCTTTCTCAAGATGCTGACCACGCAGATGCAGAATCAGGACCCGCTCAATCCGATCGACAGTTCCGATTATGCCGCGCAGCTCGCGAATTTCTCGCAGGTCGAGCAGCAGGTAAAGACGAATGACCTGCTCAGCTCGATTTCGGGCGCTATCGGGCTGTCCGGCCTGTCGCAATATGCCAACTGGGTCGGGATGGATGTGCTGTCGGAAAGCCCGACCGAATTCGATGGGGCGACGCCCGTCGCGCTGTCCGGGAGCCCTGCCTCGGGTGCGGATCAGGCTGTGATGGTTGTCAAGGACAGCTCCGGCAAGGAAGTCGCGCGGGAGGAGGTGAACGTTACCTCGAGCGGGTACAGTTGGGATGGCACCGACAGTAGCGGGAGCCTCCTTTCGGCAGGGACCTATTCCTTCTCTCTGGAAAGCTACAGCAACGGCAGCCTGCTCTCGACCTCGAAACTCCAGACCTACAACCAGGTCGTGGAAACGCGAACCGCAACCAGCGGTACGGTCCTGGTCCTTGCGAACGGCACCCAGATCGATCCGACGAGCGTCACGGCCCTGCGGGCGAACGAATAGCCGTTCGTCAGGTCAGGCTGCCGATGCAGATCCCGACGGCGAGCGTCAGCACGCCGCTGAGCAGCATCCAAAGCGCGTCACGCCGGCGCGGGGGAGGTGTGTCTTCGCCCTTGTCCTCGCGCTGGAGCAGGGATTGCAGGATCGCAGGCAGGCGCGGCCCGAAATGGCCCAGAACCACCGCTGTCCGGCGCAGGTCGCGCAGCGCCGCGCGAGGGCCGAGGTTCTCGCGGATATAAGTCTCGACGACCGGCCGGGCGACCTCCCACATGTTCATTGCCGGATTGAGCGAGCGTGCCACGCCCTCGACCACGACCATCGTGCGCTGCAACAGGATCAGCTCGGTCCGCGTCTGCATCCCGAAGCGCTCGGTCACCTCGAACAGATAGGCCAGCAGCCGCGCCATGGAGATCTGCGTGGCGTTCATCCCGAAGATCGGCTCACCCACTGCGCGCAGGGCAAGGGCGAACTGGGTCACGTCGCGGTCGGGCGGCACATAGCCCGCCTCGAAATGGACCTCGGCCACCCGCCGGTAGTCGCGCCGGATGAAGCCCATGAGAATCTCGGCATAGACACGGCGCGTATATTCGTCGATCTGGCCCATGATGCCGAAATCATAGGCGATGATGTCGCCGTTCTCGGCCACCTTCAGGTTGCCCTGATGCATGTCGGCGTGAAAATAGCCGTCGCGCAGCGCGTGGCTGAGGAACAGCTGCAGCACCCGCTCCGAGAGCGCCACGAGATCGTGCCCGGCCGCGCGCAGGGCTGGCACATCGCCCATCGGGATGCCCTCGGCCCAGTCCATGGTCATCACGTCGCGCCCGGAGAGGCCCCAGGCCGGCTCGGGGATACGGAAATGCGCATCGCCGGCGGTGTTGGCGGCGAATTGCGAAGCCGAAGCCGCCTCGAGCCTCAGGTCCAGCTCGCCCAGCACCGTCTGCTCGAAATGGTTCACTACATCGGAGGGCCGCAGCCGCCGCGAGGCGGGCGACAGCCGTTCGATCATCGCGGCGGCGAAATGGAACGCGTCCAGATCCTTGCGGAAGGCCTTCTCGATTCCTGGCCGCAGCACCTTGATCGCGACCTCCTGCCCGGTATCGGCCCGCCGCGCCCGGTGCACCTGGGCGATGGAAGCCGCCGCGACCGGCTCGGAGAATTCGGTGAACAGCGCCTCCACCGGGCGCTGCAATTCCTCGGCAATGGTGGCGCGGGCGACACTGGTCGGGAAGGGCGGCAGGCTGTCTTGCAGCATCCGCAGCTGATTGGCCATCTGCACGCCCACCACATCGGGGCGGGTAGACATCACCTGCCCGAACTTGATGTAGGCCGGCCCGAGCGCGGTGATTGCCCGGGTGATCGGCGGCAGCTCCGGATCGCCGCGATAGCCCAGCCATTTGAACGGCCACCCCATCACCCGCGCGATCAGCCGCAGCCGCGGCGGCGCCTCCAGCGCGGCCAGCACTTCGCCCATGGCGCCTGTGCGTTCGAAAGTGGCGCCCGTGCGGATCAGGCGCCAGATGTTGTGCGGACCCCGCATCTAGATCTTCCAGCCGGAATGCAGCGCGGCAATCCCAAGCGACAGGTTGCGGTATTTCACCTGATCGAACCCGGCCTCGCGGATCATCCGGGCGAAGCTGTCCTGATCGGGGAATTTGCGGATCGATTCCACAAGATATTGATAGCTGTCGCGGTCATCCGCCACGATCTGGCCCATCACCGGGATCACGTTGAAGGAATAGCGGTCATAGAGCCATTGCAGCATGTCGTTCGGGATGCGGTTGAACTCCAGCACCATCAGCCGCCCGCCGGGGCGCAGCACCCGGTAGGCCTCGCGCAGGGCATCGGGGATGCGGGTCACGTTCCGGATCCCGAAGGAGATCGTATACACATCGAAGCTGTTGTCGTCGAAGGGCAGCGCCATCGCATCGCCCACCACCCAGCTCAGGCGCCCGGCCATGTCCTCGGCCTCGGCGCGCTTCTGGCCCTCGATCAGCATCGATTCCGTCATGTCGCAGACGGTGGCCGTGGCGCCGGGCGCGCGCTTGAGGAAGCGGAAGGCCACATCGCCGGTGCCGCCCGCAACATCGAGCAGCTTCTGCCCGGGCCGCGGCGCCAGCCAGTCCATCATCGCGTCCTTCCAGAGCCGGTGGATGCCCACGCTCATCAGGTCGTTCATGATGTCATATTTCGAAGCGACGCGCGAAAACACGCCGTGGACCATGCCGGCCTTGGCGTCCTCGTCCACCGTCTGGAAGCCGAAATGGGTGGTTTTCTGGTTTTCCGCTGTCATCGCTCTTGCCGTTTGCGAACACTTCCCTCTCTTATAGGAGCCCTTTCGGCCAAGACAATGCGACAGGAACAATCATGCCCGAACTACCCGAGGTGGAAACCGTGCGCCGCGGCCTTGTGCCGGCGATGGAGGGGCGGGTCATCCGGGCGTCGCAGGTGAACCGGCCGGACCTGCGCTGGCCGCTGCCCGAGCGGATGGCGGAGCGGCTGACGGGCGCGCGGGTGGAGCGGCTGCGGCGGCGCTCGAAATATATCCTCGCCGATCTGGATACGGGCGAGAGCCTGCTCATTCATCTGGGCATGTCGGGGCGGATGCTGGTGTCGGGGGCGATGCTGGGCGATTTCCATCAGGACCATCCGGCGCCGCAGAAGCATGATCATGTCGTGCTGGAGATGGAGGGCGGCGCGCGGATCACCTTCAACGATGCGCGCCGGTTTGGCGCGATGGATCTGGTGCGCACGGATCGCGAGGCGGCCTACTGGCTGCTGGCGGGGCTGGGGCCGGAGCCTTTTGGAAATGATTTCAACGAGGATTATCTCCTCGCGCGGCTGAAGGGGCGCACGACGCCGATCAAGGCCGCGCTGCTGGATCAGCGGATCGTGGCGGGGCTTGGCAATATATATGTGTCGGAGGCGCTGTTCCGCGCCGGGATCCACCCGCGCCGCCAGGCCGGGCGCATTGCCGCGCCGCGGGTGGCGGCGCTGGTGCCGATCATCCGCGATGTGCTGTCCGAGGCGATCGAGGCGGGCGGCTCCTCGCTGCGCGATCACCGGCAGGCCAGCGGCGAGCTCGGCTACTTCCAGCATGCCTTCCGTGTGTACGACCGGGAGGGAGAGCCCTGCCGGACCTGCGGCACGCCGCTGCGCCGCATCGTGCAATCCGGGCGGTCCAGCTTTTTCTGCCCGTCGTGCCAGAAGTGACGCGACGCTGCACCGCGGAATGTCTTGATTAATGGGACCCACCTGTTAGGACTTCGCCCCGAAACAAGGAAAGGCGAAGCCGATGGCCTACCAGACCCTGATCGTCGAGATCGAAGACTACGTCGCCCTGATCCGGCTCAACCGTCCCGAAGCGCTGAATGCCCTGAACAGCCTGCTGCTGAGCGAGCTGGCCGAGGCGCTGCGCCAGGCCGATGCCAACGAGAAGGTGCGCTGCATCGTCATCACCGGGTCGGAAAAGGCCTTCGCCGCCGGGGCCGATATCAAGGAAATGTCGTCGAAGAGCTTCGTCGACATGTTCACCACCAATTTCTTCGGCACGGAATCGGATTCGCTGCTGCGCACGCGCAAGCCGATCATCGCCGCGGTCGCGGGCTATGCGCTCGGCGGCGGCTGCGAGCTGGCGATGATGTGCGATTTCATCATCTGCGCGGAGAATGCGAAATTCGGCCAGCCCGAGATCAACCTGGGCGTCATCGCCGGGATCGGCGGCACGCAGCGCCTGACCCGCTTCGTGGGCAAGTCGAAGGCGATGGACATGCACCTGACGGGCCGGTTCATGGATGCGGCCGAGGCGGAGCGCTCGGGCTTGGTGAGCCGCGTGGTGCCGCTTGCGCAGCTGCTGCCGGAGGCGATGGCCGCGGCACACAAGATCGCGACGAAATCGATGATTTCGGTGATGGCGGCGAAGGAATGCGTGAACCGCTCCTATGAGACGACGCTGGCCGAGGGTGTTCTGTTCGAGCGCCGAGTGTTCCATTCGCTGTTCTCGACCGAGGACCAGAAGGAGGGCATGGCCGCCTTCCTCGAGAAGCGCGAGCCGCAGTTCCGCGACAAGTAAGGCCTTTCCAATCGGGGCGTCTTGCGCTATAGGCGCCTCTTACATGCGCGTGAAGCCCGCTCAGGCTAGAATCATCCGGTTCTCTGGGGATCCGGGGCTTTTGCGCAGTTTATTGCAACAGACCCGGAAGTTGGGAAACACATATGGCTAATACGCCCCAGTCCAAGAAACGCGCGCGTCAGAACGAACGCCGCAACGACGTCAACCGCGCCCGCCGCTCGCGCATCCGCACCTTCGTGCGCAAGGTCGAGGAAGCGATCGCTTCGGGCAATGCCGAAGCCGCGAAGACCGCTCTGCTCGCCGCCGAGCCGGAACTGGCGCGTGGCGTCAGCAAGGGCGTGCTGCACAAGAACACCGTGTCGCGCAAAGTGTCGCGTCTGTCGGCTCGCGTGAAGGCGCTCGGCGCCAACTGAGCGGCCGCCTGAGGGGGTGTCACAAACCCCTCCGGCAAGCCCGACACGACCGCCGTTAACCATCTGTTAACGAAAGACTCACGAGGGGGCGCCATCCGGCGCCCCTTTCGATTTTGCAAGGGTTTTCAGAACGTTAATCGCTGCTGTTGCGGCCAATCCCGATTGTGGGGGATTCGTAAACGGAATCTGACGTCAAGCGCGAAGTTCGGTTGCAGCGCGTCCCGGCGGCACAGTAACTTGGCCCTGCGATTCACGTCGCCTTGGGGGACATGACGCAGCCCAGATGCCGGAGCAGGCCTAAAGTCTGCCACGACAACGAAAAAGCCGGAGGTGTCCGGCATCCGGGATGCGAATCCGATTCGCGGGAGGCTGCCCCTCCCGAATTCGGCAGGTGATGCCGGGCCCGATTTCGGGGCCGGGTCTCCTGTTCCCTTGCCGATCGGTTCCAGCCCGCTGCTGCTGCGGGCGCCCGGCACAAGGCGATACCGAACGCGGGCCGTATTATGCTGAAGGCAAGAGATGAGCGAAGAATCCTGGGGGCGGGTGCGAAATGAACTTATCAAACGGGTTGGCAAGACCAATTTCTCCACCTGGATCGAACCGCTGAGCCTGATCGGCGTCGACGCTGGCATCGCAGCCATCGAGGCGCCCACGAAATTCATGCGCGACTGGGTCTCGCGCAACTTCGAGGAGCAGATCCTGCGGGAGCTGCGCGCCTCGGGGATGGTCGTGGAGCGCATCGAGTTCCGCGTCCCGGATCTGCGCCCGATCCCGGCGGCGGACGTCGTCCGTCCGGTTGCGGCCCCGGCGCGCAAGCCGGTGCGCGCGAGCGATGACGATCTGCCCGGCGCGCCGCTGGATGCGCGGTTCACCTTCGACAGCTTTGTCGTCGGCAAGCCGAACGAGCTCGCCCATGCTGCCGCGCGGCGCGTGGCCGAAGGCGGGCCGGTGAGCTTCAACCCGCTGTTCCTCTATGGCGGCGTCGGCCTCGGCAAGACCCACCTGATGCATGCGATCGCGCATGAGCTGTCCACCCGCCGCCCCGACATGCGGGTGCTGTACCTCTCGGCCGAGCAGTTCATGTACCGTTTCGTGCAGGCGCTGCGCGACCGTCAGATCATGGATTTCAAGGAGATGTTCCGCTCCGTCGACGTGCTGATGGTCGATGATGTGCAGTTCATCGCCGGCAAGGATTCCACCCAGGAGGAATTCTTCCATACGTTCAATGCCCTGGTGGATCAGGGCAAGCAGATCGTGATCTCCGCGGACCGCGCGCCCGGAGAGATCAAGGATCTGGAGGAGCGGATCCGCTCGCGCCTGCAATGCGGGCTGGTCGTGGACCTGCACCCCACCGATTATGAGCTGCGCCTCGGGATCCTGCAGACCAAGACCGAGGTCTATCGCGGCCAGTATCCGGGGCTGAAGCTCGCCGATGGCGTGCTGGAATTCCTTGCGCATCGGATCAGCACCAACGTGCGCGTGCTGGAAGGCGCGCTGACCCGGCTCTTCGCCTTCGCCTCGCTGGTCGGGCGGGAAATCACGCTGGATCTGGCGCAGGAATGCCTCACCGATATCCTGCGCGCCTCGGACCGCAAGGTCACCATCGAGGAGATCCAGCGCAAGGTGGCGGAGCATTACAATGTGCGCCTCTCCGATATGATCGGCCCGAAGCGGATGCGCACCATCGCGCGGCCGCGGCAGGTGGCGATGTATCTGTCGAAGAATCTCACCACCCGCTCGCTGCCCGAGATCGGGCGCCGTTTCGGCGGGCGCGACCATACCACCATCATGCACGGCATCCGCAAGATCGAGGAGCTGATGGTGGACGACCGGCAGCTGACCGAGGATGTCGATCTGCTGCGGCGGCTGCTGGAGTCTTGACGCTTCCGGCAATCCAGCCGAATGTCCTGAAAATCCGTGCCGGGGCGCAGGACGCGCCCGGCTGCCGCGAGGAAAGACCATGAAGATCAGCATCGAGCGCGCAGACCTGCTGAAAGCCGTCGCGCAGGCACAATCGGTTGTCGAGCGCCGCAACACGATCCCGATCCTGGCCAATGTGCTGATCGAGGCCGAGGGAAATACGGTGTCGTTCCGCGCGACCGATCTCGATATCGAGGTGGTGGACAAGGCGCCCGCAATGGTGGAGCGCCCCGGCGCGACCACGGTTTCGGCGGTCATGCTGCATGAAATCGTGCGCAAGCTGCCTGATGGCGCACTGGTGGTTCTGGCCGACGATCCGGCCGCGGGGCGGCTGACGATCACCGCCGGGCGTTCGAGCTTCAACCTCGCGACGCTGCCGAAGGAAGATTTCCCGGTGATGGCCTCGACCGAGTACAGCGCCAATTTCGGCGCCAAGGCCGGGGTGCTGAAGCGCCTGTTCGACAAGTCGAAATTCGCGATTTCCACCGAAGAGACCCGGTACTACCTCAACGGCGTCTACATGCATGTGGCGCAGGGTGAGGAGGGCGCGGTGCTGCGCTGTGTGGCGACCGATGGCCACCGCCTGGCGCGGATCGATGCGGCGCTGCCCGAGGGCGCTTCGGGCGTGCCCGGCGTGATCGTGCCGCGCAAGACGGTGAACGAGCTGCGCAAGCTCCTGGATGACGACGATGCCGATATTGCGGTTTCGGTGAGCGAGACCAAGGTCCGCTTCGCGACGCCGCGGATCACGCTGACCTCGAAGGTCATCGACGGCACCTTCCCGGATTACACCCGCGTGATCCCGACGGGCAACACCCGGCGGCTGGAAGTCGATGCGGCGGAATTCGCCAAGGCGGTGGACCGCGTGGCCACGGTATCCTCGGAGCGGTCGCGCGCGGTGAAGCTGAGCCTCGAGGAGGACCGGCTGGTGCTCTCGGTCAATGCGCCCGATGCCGGGGCGGCCGAAGAAGAGCTCGCCGTCGCCTATGGCGATGAGCGGCTGGAGATCGGGTTCAACGCGAAATACCTGCTGGAAATCGCGAGCCAGGTGGACCGCGAGAATGCCGTGTTTCTGTTCAATTCCTCGGGCGATCCGACGCTGATGCGCGAAGGCAACGACACCTCCGCCGTCTATGTCGTGATGCCGATGCGGGTGTGACGATCCTTTCCACGCTGACGCTGCTGCAATTCCGCTCGCATCGCCGCGCCGAAATCCGGTGCGACGGGCGTCCGGTGGCGATCTATGGGCCGAATGGCGCGGGTAAGACCTCGGTGCTGGAGGCGGTGTCGCTGCTCTCGCCGGGGCGGGGGCTGCGCCGGGCCGCGGCGGAGGAGCTGATCCGGCGGCAGGAGCATGTCGGCTGGAAGATCCGCGCCGAGCTGAATGGCCATGAGGTGGAGACCCATGCCCTGCCGGGGAGCCCGCGCGAGGTGCGGGTGGATGGCAAGGTGGTGCCGCAGGTGGCGCTCGGGGCGGTGGCGCGGGTGCTGTGGCTGGTGCCCGCGATGGACCGGCTCTGGATCGAGGGGGCCGAGGGCCGCCGCCGCTTTCTGGACCGGATGACGCTCTCCTTCGCCCCCGGTCATGCAGAAGCCGTGCTGGATTATGAAAAGGCGATGCGCGAGCGCAACCGGCTGCTGAAGGATCAGGCGCAGGACCGCGGCTGGTATGAGGTGCTGGAGGCGCGGATGGCGGAGGCCGGCGCCCGGATCCGGGCCGCGCGGGCGCTGGCGCTCGGGCGGATCGCGGCGGCGCAGGCGGGGGCGGCCACGGCATTCCCGGCGGCGGAGCTGGTGGTGACGGGGGAGGGGCCGGCGGAGCTCGCGGCGGCCTGGGCCGCGGACCGGCGCCGCGACCTGGCCGCGGGGCGCACGCTCGAAGGCCCGCATCGCGCCGATCTGGAGGCCGTTTATGCGGAGAAGGCGACGCCTGCGGCGCAATGCTCCACCGGGGAGCAGAAGGCGCTGCTGATCTCGCTGCTGCTGGCCAATGCGCGGGCGGTGGAGCGCCCGGTGCTCTTGCTCGACGAAGTGGCGGCGCATCTGGATTCTGCCCGCCGCGCGGCACTTTACGATGAAATCTGCCAACTTTCCGCGCATGTCTGGATGACGGGCACCGAGCGCGTGTTATTCGACACGCTCGGTGCCCGGGCGCAGTATCTGGAGGTGAGCGATACGGCGGGCATGTCGGACGTCAGGGAGGTGACGCCATGAATTATCCTGTGCAGCGGGTGACGCTGATCACCCTCGGCGTTCGCAGCCTTGCGAAATCGCGCAGCTTCTACGAGGCGCTCGGCTGGACGCCCGCGGAGGCCACCCCGGCGGTGGTGTTCTTCCAGATGCAGGGCCTGGCGCTCGGCCTGTTCGGGCTGAAGGACCTCGCGGTCGATCAGGGCCGGCCGGAGGTGCCGCTGGGCACCGGCGGCTTCACCCTCGCGCAGAATTTCGACAGCGCCGAGGACGTGGACGCCGCCTATGCCGCGGCGGTGGCGGCCGGGGCGGAGCCGATCAAGCCGCCCTCCAAGACCTATTGGGGCGGCTATTCCGGCTATTACGGAGACCCCGACGGCCATGTCTGGGAGATCGCCTGGAACCCCTACTGGCCGCTCGCCGCAGATGGCACGCTGACCCTTCCGCGACAGGGCTGATCCCCCCATATTTTGTGCGTTTGGCGTGACATTCCCCCGCCAAACCGCTACAACTCCGCAGCAACTCACAGGATTGGTGCGGATGACCGAGCAGACCCAGAACAAGACCGAATACAGCGCGGATTCCATCAAGGTTCTCAAGGGCCTGGAAGCGGTGCGCAAGCGCCCCGGCATGTATATCGGCGACACGGACGACGGGTCGGGCCTGCACCACATGGTCTATGAGGTGGTGGATAACGGGATCGACGAGGCTCTGGCGAATTATGCCGATTTCGTGCAGGTCGTGATCCATGCCGACAGCTCGGTTTCGGTGCGCGACAATGGCCGCGGCATTCCGGTGGACATGCACCCCGAAGAGGGCGTCTCGGCGGCCGAGGTCATCATGACCCAGCTGCATGCGGGCGGCAAATTCAACAACACCGACGAGGGCGGCAATGCCTACAAGGTCTCGGGCGGGCTGCACGGGGTGGGCGTGTCGGTCGTCAATGCGCTGTCGGACTGGCTGGAGCTGAAGGTCTGGCGCGACGACAAGATCTATTTCGCCCGGTTCGAGAAGGGCGATTGCGTGGAGCATGTGCGGGTCATCGGCGATGAGCCGGGCGGGCGCGGCACCGAGGTGCGCTTCCTTGCCTCCGCCAAGACCAACGACCCGGAGGGCACGTTCTCCAACCTGGAATACAGCTTCAAGACGCTGGAGACCCGGCTGCGCGAGCTGGCGTTCCTGAACTCCGGCGTGCGGATCATCCTCGAAGATCTGCGCCCGGCGGAGCCCCTGCGCGCGGAGCTGCATTACGAGGGCGGCGTGAAGGAATTCGTGAAATACCTCGACCGCTCCAAGACCGCGCTGATCCCCGACCCGATCTACATGACCGGCGAGGTGCGCGGCATCGGCGTCGAGGTGGCGATGTGGTGGAACGACAGCTACCACGAGACCGTGCTGCCCTTCACCAACAACATCCCGCAGCGCGATGGCGGCACCCACCTTGCGGGCTTCCGCGGCGCGCTGACCCGGACGCTGACCAAATACGCCCAGGACAGCGGCATCGCCAAGAAGGAGAAGATCGACTTCACCGGCGACGATGCCCGCGAGGGGCTGACCTGCGTTCTGTCGGTGAAGGTGCCGGACCCGAAATTCTCGAGCCAGACCAAGGACAAGCTGGTATCCTCCGAGGTGCGCCCCGCGGTCGAGAACCTGGTGAACGAGAAGCTCGGCGAATGGTTCGAGGAAAACCCGGGGCCTGCGCGGGCGATCGTGGGTAAGATTGTCGAGGCGGCGCTGGCGCGGGAGGCGGCGCGCAAGGCGCGCGAGCTGACTCGGCGCAAGACGGCGATGGATGTGGCCTCGCTGCCCGGCAAGCTGGCGGATTGCCAGGAGAAGGATCCGGCGCTCTCCGAGCTGTTCCTGGTCGAGGGGGATTCCGCAGGCGGATCGGCGAAACAGGGGCGCGAGCGCAAGAACCAGGCGGTGCTGCCGCTGCGCGGCAAGATCCTGAACGTGGAGCGCGCGCGGTTTGACCGGATGCTGTCTTCGGATCAGATCGGCACGCTGATCACCGCGCTCGGCACCGGGATCGGGCGCGACGAATTCAACCTCGGCAAGCTGCGCTACCACAAGATCGTCATCATGACCGATGCCGACGTGGACGGCGCGCATATCCGTACGCTTCTGCTGACCTTCTTCTTCCGGCAGATGCCGGAGCTGATCGAGAGCGGCTATCTCTACATCGCGCAGCCGCCGCTTTATAAGGTCGCGCGCGGCAAATCCGAGGTCTATCTGAAGGATCAGGCGGCGCTGGAGGACTACCTGATCCATCAGGGCGTGGAGGGGGCGCGGCTGCGCCTCGCCGACGGGCAGGATATCATCGGCGCCGATCTGGGGCGGGTGGTCGAGGAGGCCCGCGTGATCCGCCGGATCCTGCAGGCCTTCCCGACGCATTACCCGATGCCGATCCTGGAGCAGGCGGCGATCGCGGGGGCGCTGTTGCCGGGCCGGGTCGATGCCGATGCGCAGGGCGTGGCCGATGCGGTGGCCGCGCGGCTGGACCTGATCGCGGTGGAATACGAGCGCGGCTGGAGCGGGCGCCCGACGCAGGACCATGGCATCCGGCTGATGCGGGTTCTGCGCGGGGTGGAGGAGCACCGCACACTCGACGGGCAGGTGTTGCGCTCGGGCGAGGCGCGCAAGCTGGCCGCCCATACCGAGCTGCTGCAGGAGGTCTATGGCAAGCCCGCGATGCTGATCCGCAAGGACCGCGAGCAACCGATTCACGGGCCGCTGGCGCTTCTGCAGGCGATCCTGTCCGAGGGCGAAAAGGGCCTGACGCTGCAGCGCTACAAGGGCCTGGGCGAAATGAACCCCGAGCAGCTGTGGGAAACCACGCTCGATCCTTCGGCGCGGACGCTCCTGCAGGTGCGGGTGGAGGATGTGGCCGAGGCCGATGACATCTTCACCAAGCTGATGGGCGATGTGGTGGAACCGCGGCGCGAATTCATCCAGCAGAACGCGCTGAGCGTGGAGAACCTCGACTTCTGATGTTCGAGCTGTCGCTGGATCTGGTGGCGCTGCTGGTCGGCGCCGCCTTCGTGGCGGGGATCATCGATTCCATCGCGGGCGGCGGCGGGCTCATTACGCTGCCGGCGCTGCTCCTGGCCGGGGCTTCGCCGCTCCAGGCGCTGTCCACCAACAAGGTGCAGGGTGTGTTTGGCGCGGCCACGGCGGCCGTCTCCTATGCGCGGGCGGGGCATGTGGCCCCGCGCCGGCAGCTGCGCGCCGCGGGCTACGCCTGCGCCGGGGGTGCCGCGGGGGCAGGCTGCGCCACGCTGATTCCAGCCGATGCACTGCGCATGGTGCTTCCGGTGGTGCTCGTGGCCATCGCGGCCTTCTTCGCGCTGAAGAAAGGGCTGGGCGATCTGGACCGGACCGAGCGGATCGCGCCGGCGGCCTTCGCGGCCAGCATCGTGCCGCTGATCGGGGTTTATGACGGGCTGCTGGGTCCGGGGGCGGGGTCGTTCTACATGATCGGCTTCGTCACGCTGGCGGGCTATGGCGTGCTGAAGGCGACGGCGCATACGAAGCTTCTGAACCTCGCCTCGAACCTCGGCGGGCTTGCGGCCTTCGCGCTCACCGGAAAGCCGCTCTGGGCGGTGGGGCTGGCGATGGGGCTTGCGCAGATTGCGGGCGCGCGGATCGGCTCCGGGCTGGCGATGCGGGCGGGCGCGCGGCTGATCAAGCCGCTGCTGGTGCTGACATCGACGCTGCTCGCGCTGCGCCTGATTTCGCAGAACTGGCTTTAGCCGAAGCCGGGCGCGAGGCGCATGCCGCCGGTCTCGAATCCGCGCCAGTTGCGCTGCACCGAGGGGATCAGCTGCTCCACCACCGGATGCGCCGGGTCCAGCACGCCGCAGCGGATCAGCAGCGCGGTGATCGCCGCTTCCGAGGCACGGGTGCCGCCATCGAGGATTTTCAGCGCGATGCCCTGCCGGGTCTCGGGCAGGATCGCCACGAACACCGCTTCGGCCCCGGTTTTCACCGCAGCCTTGCCGCCGGTGGCGCGCATCAGCCGGGTACAGGCGCGCTCTTCGCCCGCGACCATTTCCGGGAAGGCCATCATCGCGCGGGCAAGCCGGGCGGCGGCGGTTTCGCGCAGGCCGCCCTCGCGTGCGGCGGCGAAGAACTGCATCGCCCGGGCGAGGCCGGTGATGGTGCAGGCAAAGTTCGGCGCGGAGCAGCCATCTATGCCGAAACCGGCCGAAACCTCGCCGGTGACCTCCTCAAACGCCGCCTTCACGGCCTTTTGAACGGGGTGGTCCAGCGCCACATATTCGGTGCCCCCGCCCAGATGTCGGTTCAGCGTCAAGAAGCCTGCATGTTTGCCGGAGCAATTGTTGTGCAGCTGGCAGGGCGCCGTATCCGAGCAGGTGAGGCGCTTGTTCTCGTCGCGGTCCTGCGGCATGTGGCTGCCGCAGCGCAGGTCGGCCTCGGCCATCCCGAGCCCGGCAAGCCAGTCCGCAACCGCCTGAACATGCAGATGCGCCCCGCTGTGGCTGGCGCAGGAGAGCGCGAGCTGGCGTTCGCTGAGCCCCGCCGCTGCGGCGGCCCCGCTCTCGATCAGCGGCAGCGCCTGGATCATCTTGCACGAGGAGCGCGGGAAGATCACCGCCGCCGGGTCGCCCCAGGCAGCCTCCACACCATCCGGCCCGAACACCACGGCATGGCCGGAATGCACCGATTCCAGCATGCCGCCGCGCCAAAGCTCGATCAACGGAACTGCCGCCATTTCCCACCCCGACTGCGAAAAGCCGCCCCGAAGGTCTTTCCCCCGGGTGCCAATTTGCGTTATCTGTCGAATATCGAGTTGAAATCGGTTCCGCCACTGTAAAGAACGGCCGAAGGCCAGCGGGCGGTCAGGGGCAACAGGCAGCTGGAGGCTGTAACCATGAAGAAATTCGTTGTGCGGGGGGCTGCGGTTCTGGCGGCGTCGCTGGTTCTGGCAGGCACCGCGGGGGCACAGGCCACCTCCAACCGCGTCGCGGCAAAGACGGACTGGAGCGTTTTCGTCGAGGACAATCCGAAGGAATGCTGGGGCGTCTCCTCTCCCAAGGAAACCGTGAACACCAAGGACGGCAAGAAGATCGAGGTACGCCGCGGCGATATCCTGCTGTTCGTGACTTTCCGCCCGGGCAAGCAGGGCGAAGTGTCGTTCATGGGTGGCTATCCCTTCGCTTCGGGCTCCACCGTCGATCTGGAAGTGAACAACGGCCAGAAGTTCCAGCTGTTCACCGATGGCGAAGGCGCCTGGGCGGGCTCGCCCGAGGATGATGCGAAGATCGTCGCGGCGCTGAAGGCCGGGGCCGATGTGACGCTGAGCGCGCGCTCGGGCCGGGGCACGGTGACGAAGGACAAGTTCTCGCTGATGGGCTTCACCGCGGCCCTGACCGAGGCGCAGACCCGCTGCAAGTGACCTTGCGGGTGCGGTGACACGACCGGCGCGCCCCCGTGGCGCGCCTTTGGCGTTTGGGGCTTTGTTTTTCAGGGCGAATCCCTTATATCCGCCTCTCACTCCACAGGATCCCGGTCATGAACCAGCCCGCTGCCCCGATCACGCAAGACGTGATGACCATTCCGCGCAAGCTGCCCGAGGGCGGCAAGGTGAACCTCGTCGGTCTCACCCGGCCGCAGCTGCGCGAGGCGCTGATCGCGGCGGGCACGCCCGAGAAGCAGGCGAAGATGCGGGTCGGGCAGATCTGGCAATGGATCTATCACTGGGGCGTGCGCGATTTCGCGCAGATGACCAACCTCGCGAAGGAGTATCGCGCGCTGCTGGCCGAGCATTTCGAGGTCTCGGTGCCCGAGATCGTCAGCCGCCAGGTCTCCATGGACGGCACGCGCAAATACCTGCTGCGGATCGCGGGCGGCCATGAGGTCGAGGCAGTCTATATCCCCGAGGAGACCCGCGGCACGCTGTGCATCTCGAGCCAGGTCGGCTGCACGCTGACCTGCTCGTTCTGCCATACCGGCACGCAGAAGCTGGTGCGCAACCTGACCGCGGGCGAGATCGTGGGCCAGGTGATGGTCGCGCGCGACGACCTCGGCGAATGGCCCGAGCCCGGCGCGCCCAAGGACGAAACCCGACTCGTCAGCAATGTGGTGCTGATGGGGATGGGGGAGCCGCTCTATAATTTCGAGAATGTGCGCGATGCGATGCAGGTGGTGATGGATGGCGAGGGGATCTCGCTCAGCCGCCGGCGGATCACGCTTTCCACTTCGGGTGTGGTGCCTGAAATCGCCCGTACCGCGGAGGAAATCGGCTGCCTGCTGGCGGTGTCGTTCCATGCCACCACCGATGCCGTGCGCAACACGCTGGTGCCGGTGAACAAGAAATGGAACATCGAGACGCTGCTCGGCGCTCTGCGCGAATATCCGCGCCTGTCCAACAGCGAGCGGATCACGTTTGAATATGTGATGCTGAAGGGCGTGAACGACAGCGACGACGATGCGCGCCGCCTGGTGAAGCTGATCCGCGGCATTCCCGCCAAGATCAACCTGATCCCGTTCAACGAATGGCCCGGCGCCCCCTATGAGCGCAGCGACTGGGAGCGGATCGAGGCCTTCGCCGACATCGTCTACAAGGCGGGCTACGCGAGCCCGATCCGCACCCCGCGCGGCGAGGATATCATGGCCGCTTGCGGGCAGCTGAAATCCGCGACGGAGCGCGCCCGCAAGAGCCGCGCCGAGATCGCCGCGGAGGCTGGCCTCAATTGAGCGCCGGGGGGGCGCTTTCGGGCGCCCACCACAGGCACCAGTCGGTGCCGTTGAAGGCGATGCGCTCGGCCTGATCCACGGGCAGCGGCGCATCGCGGCATTCCGAGAGCAGCACCCCGCCCGGATGGGCCGCGATCCAGGCCGGAGCCTCCGCCGCCGCGGGCAGCTGGATCGCCGGGATGATCCGGCCCTCGAAATCGAACTCCTCGTGGTAGTTCTCGGCCACGACGGCGATGCCCTTGTCCTGCACCGGGCCGATGCGCCGCGCGATCACGCCGCTGTCGTAGTCTCGGCCAAGTGCGGTCAGCCCGATGACGAAGTTCAGCGCCATCACCACGCCAAGCCCGAGCAGCAGCAGCCCGCCGAGCGGCCGGAGCCGCAGCGATACCCCGGCCAGCGCCACCAGCGCGGCCGCCACCAGCGCCACCCAGGGCCAGGGCTGCAGCTGCGCTGCGGCCTTCGCGCCCGCCGCGCCGAAGCTGGCCGCGGCCAGCGCGAACGCGATGACGACGGTGAGCCCGGCCGCGACCCAATTGCGCCCGCGCGGCTCCACCCCGCTCAGGGCGCGCCCGAAGACGAGCGCGAAGGCGGGCAGGGCGGGGATCAGGTAATGCACCTGCTTGCCGGAGACGAGCGAGAACAGCGCGAGGCCCGAGAGCCCCCAGATCAGGCAAAGCCTGAGCGCCCGGTCCCCCGGCTGCAGCGCACGCAGGCCGCGCCAGAGCGCCCCACTCCAGACCCAGGGGAACAGCACCACCGGCAACAGCGCCACATACCACCAGAGCGGGCGGGCATGGGCGAAGGAATTGACCGCGCGGCCAGCCGTCTGCTTCCACAGGATCATTTCGCGGTATTCGGCGCCGCCCGCAATGGCCGCCGGCACGACCCAGAGCGCCACCAGCACCAGCGCGAAGCCGACCGCGAGCCCCGCGCCCTTCAGCACCTCGCGCGCGCTCGGCCGCTCCACCGGCGCCCAAAGCGGCCAGGAGACGAGCGCGGGCACCAGATGCAGCAAGATCGCCGGGCCCTTGGCGTAGACCCCGAAGGCCAGCGCCAGGCCATAGCCGAGCCAGGCCCACAGATGCAGCCCCGGTGCGCGCAGCGCCCGCCACAGCGCCGCGATGCCGCCCAGCGTGGCGCAGGCGAGCATCGTGTCGAACATGGTCAGGCCGCCATAGATGGCAAAGACGCTCGTTCCGGCGAGAATGGTCGCGGCGGCGAGGCCGGTGCGGCCGTCCCAGAGCCTGCGGCCGAGCAGGCCGGTGCCGATTACGGCCAGGAGCCCGAAGGCCGGGCCCACCAGCCGCGCCGAGAACCCCTGCACCCCGGTCACCGACCAGACCAGGTTGATCAGCCAGAACAGCAGCGGCGGCTTGTCGGTATAGAGGCCGTAATTCTTGATCGGGAGCAGCCAGTGATGCTCGAGCCGCATTTCCCAGGCGACGTCGATATAGCGCGTCTCGTCGATCGGGATCAGCGGGCGCAGCGCAACCCCGGCCACAGCGACGAGGGCGAAGGCGATGACGGCCATGAGCGCCGTCAGACGGTGATGGGCAGTCATTCGCAGCCGTAGTCCCAGGTGTCGATGATGGCGAGCGCCTCTTCGGCGGTCTCGACGAAGGAGATCAGGTTCAGGTCATCGGCATTGATCGTGCCGGCCTCCACCAGCAGCGACCAGTTCACCACGTTCTTCCAGAAGTCGGCGCCGAACAGGATGAAGGGGATCTTGCTCATCCGGCGGGTCTGGATCAGCGTCAGCGCCTCGAACATCTCGTCCAGCGTGCCGAAGCCGCCCGGGAACACGGTGACCGCCTTCGCCCGCATCAGGAAATGCATCTTGCGCAGGGCGAAATAGTGGAAGTTGAAGGACAGATCCGGGGTCACATAGGCATTGGGCGCCTGTTCGTGCGGCAGCAGGATATTCAGGCCGATCGAATGGCCGCCCGCTTCATGTGCGCCGCGGTTGCCCGCCTCCATCACCCCCGGCCCGCCCCCGGTACAGATCACGAACTGGCGGCCATAGCTTTGCAGGCTGCGGTCGGTCATCGCATGGGCGAAGCGGCGCGCCTCTTCGTAATAGGACGACAGCTCGCCCAGATAGGGGGTCTTGGCGGTGTCTTTGCGCTCGGGCGCAGGAATCCGCGCGCCGCCGAACATCACCACGGTGGATTCGATGCCGCGCTCGTCGAGGATCATCTGCGGCTTCAGCAGCTCCAGCTGCAGCCGCACCGGCCGCAGCTCCGGCCGCATCATGAAATCCTCGTCGATGAAGGCGAGGCGGTAGGCGGGCGAGCGGCTCTGCGGGGTATCGGGCACGCGATTGGCGGCCTTCGCGTCGCTGATCGAATCGCGGAAGGTGTGTGCCCGTTTCTCTTCGCTTATGCCATCCATAGCGGTCCTGCTCGTTGCGCCAGCCTGCATGTCCAACTATAGGCTTGGGCGACAGAAAACCACAGAGTTGTTGAACCGGAGGCCACCATGTCGAATGCCGCGCTCGAATCCGCGATCGAGGCTGCCTGGGAAACCCGCGACACGATCACGCCCGCATCCCGCGGCGAGAGCCGTGACGCGATCGAAACGGTGCTGGAGGGGCTCGACAAGGGCGCGATCCGCGTGGCCGAGAAACAGGCCGATGGCAGCTGGCATGTGAACCAGTGGGCCAAGAAGGCGGTGCTCCTCGGCTTCCGCCTGAAAGACATGGAGATCCAGGAAGGCGGGCCGCAGGGCTCCGGCTGGTGGGACAAGGTCGACAGCAAGTTCAAGGGCTGGGGCGAGGCCGACTGGAAGGGCGCGGGCTTCCGCGCCGTGCCGAACTGTATCGTGCGCCGCTCGGCCTATATCGCGAAGGGCGTGGTGCTGATGCCCTCCTTCGTGAACCTCGGTGCCTATGTGGACGAGGGCACGATGGTGGATACCTGGGCCACCGTCGGCTCCTGCGCGCAGATCGGCAAGGGCGTGCACCTGTCGGGTGGCGTGGGCATTGGCGGCGTGCTGGAGCCCATGCAGGCCGGCCCGACCATCATCGAGGACAATTGCTTCATCGGTGCGCGCTCCGAGGTCGTCGAGGGCTGTATCATCCGCGAAGGCTCGGTGCTGGGCATGGGGGTGTATATCGGCAAATCCACCAAGATCGTCGATCGCGAGACCGGCGAGGTGATGTATGGCGAAGTGCCGCCCTATTCGGTGGTGGTCTCGGGCTCGATGCCCTCGAAGAACGGCATCAGCCTCTATTGCGCGGTGATCGTGAAGCGGGTGGATGCGCAGACGCGCTCCAAGACCGGCATCAACGAGCTGCTGCGCGACTGATCGCCAGGGCACGGGAAACGGCCGCGGCGGTCCTCCGGGGCCGCCGTTTGCGTTTGCGGGCGTGCGTGGCGGCGGGTGTTGCGCTAGGCTCGTTCGGGTGGCGGGAACCGGGGCGCCGGCCCCGCGTTTCGCAAGCGCTGCCGTATGTGTCAGGAGGTACAGATGGGTCTCGGGTTTTTCGCATCGATCATCGTCGGCGGGCTGGCCGGCTGGATCGGGTCGCGGATCATGGATGCGAAGACGGGGATCTTCGTGAATATTCTGCTCGGCATCATTGGCGCGCTGGTGGCCAATGTCATCCTCGGGCTGCTCGGCATCTATGCCGCGAATGCCTGGCTGCCGCAGCTGGTCGTGGGCACGCTGGGCGCGATCATCCTGATCGCCGTCGGCCGCGCGATCCGGCGCTAGAGAGGCGTTGACCGGGCCTGCCCGTCCGCCTATGCCGTACGGGCAGGAGGCCGCCATGACCGACACACCCAAGCCCGAAAAGCCCGCGAAGGAAAAGCGCCCGCAGCAGGTCTATACCCTGCTGGTGCAGGTTGGCCGCAAGAAGGGCGATGGCTTGCCCAAGGGCGCAACCGGGGCGGGCATTCTGTGCTTCGCCTCCGGGGTGGACGAGGCCGAGGCCGTGCGCGAAACCGTGGCGATCCTGAAGGAGGCCGACCTGGCCCCGCTGGATGTGACCGGCTATGGCACCCTGGCCGATCGCGAGAAACAGGGCGACGAGATCGACCCCGAGGAGCGCGCCCTGATGCAGCGCGCCCTCGACGAGAATTCGGTGATCGTCGTTCAGATGAGCCCGTTCTTCGGCGACGACGCCTGAACGTTTGCGCCCCGCGCAGGGCCTGCTACACTGCCTCAAAACGCAGAGGCAGGCATGAGACACGCAGCAAATCTGGGCACCCTGACCCTGGTCGCCTTCACCGGGCTCTCGGCCTGTTCGAGCCCGGCGGAGCGCTATGCCGGGCCATCCGTTCCCCTGGGTGGGGCCGCGGAGGCGATCCCGGCGGCGGATGGCCTGCACGAGCAGGGGCTGCAGAACTGGCTCGCGGCCTTCAAGCCCCGCGCCATGGCGGAGGGGATCAGCGAGCGCACCTGGGCGCGCTCCGCCGCGATCATCCGCTACAACCCCAAGGTGATCGAGCGCGACCGCTATCAGGCCGAATTCACCAAGCCGATCTGGGACTATCTGGACGGTGCCGTCTCGCCAGACCGGGTGGCCACGGGGCAGGCCATGCTCGCGCGGCATCAGGCGGTGCTGCAGGCGATTGAGGCGCGCTACGGGGTGGACCGCGAGGTCGTGGTGGCGATCTGGGGCATGGAATCGAACTATGGCCGCAACCGGGGCAAGACGCTGATCCTGCCCGCGCTGGCGACGCTGGCCTATGACGGGCGGCGCGGCGCCTTCTTCGAGCAGCAGTTCCTCGATGCGCTGAAGATCATCCAGGCGGGCGATACCGATCCGATGCACCTGACCGGCTCCTGGGCGGGGGCGATGGGACATACGCAGTTCATCCCCTCCTCCTACCTCGCCCATGCGGTGGATTTCACCGGCGATGGCCGGCGCGACATCTGGTCGGACGACCCGGCCGATGCGCTCGCCTCCACCGCGGCCTATCTCGCGCAATCGGGCTGGACCCGGGGGCAGCCCTGGGCGGTGGAGGTCACGCTGCCTGCGGGCTTCGATTATGCCCACAGCGGCAAGCGGGTGACGAAATCTCCGGCGGACTGGGCCGCGCTTGGCGTGCGCCGGGTGGATGGCGGGGTGGTTCCGGGCCATGGCGCGGCGTCGATCCTGCTGCCTGCGGGGGCGCGCGGGCCTGCGCTGATGATCTTCGACAATTTCGCCGCGATCGCGCGCTACAATACCTCGGATGCCTATGTGATGGGCGTCGGGCTGCTGTCGGACCGGCTGAAGGGCCGGGGCGGGCTGGTCGCCCCCTGGCCGCGTGATGCGCGTGTGCTCTCCAGCGCGGAAAAGCAGGAGTTGCAGCAGCGGCTCACCTCTCTGGGCTATGATACCCAGGGCACAGATGGCAAGATCGGCCAGAAGACGATCGACGCGCTCACCGCCTGGCAGCGGGCGAATGGCCTTGCCCCGGATGGCTATGCGTCGGCCGCCGTGCTCGAACGTTTGCGGAGAAGCTGATGCCCCCTGTCGCCACCGTCTTTGCCGCCATCGATGCCGCCAATGCCGCGGACCCCACGCAGGAGGAGGGCGCGCCGGCGGCGCTGCTCTATGGGCGGCGGATGTCCGAGGAGCTGGCGCGGCTGTTCCCGGCGGCCTCCGAGCCGCTGCAGATCGCGGCGCGCGGGCAGCATGTGGAGCGCTGGCTCCTGCCGCGCACCGATTTCCCCGAGGGCCGCATCGGCTATCTGGAGTGGCGCCGCGAGCAGGGCCGCCGCCATGCCGAGCGCCTGGGCGGCATGATGCGCGCGGCGGGCTATGACGAGGCCGCCATCGCCCAGGTCGGCCGCATGCTGCGCAAGGAGGGGCTGAAGCGCGAGGCCGAGGTGCAGGCGCTGGAGGATGTGATCTGTTTCGTCTTCCTGCGCCATTATTTCGCGCCCTTCGCGCCGACGCAGGCGCCCGAGGTGCTGCTTGGGATCGTGCAGAAGACGGCGCGCAAGATGTCCGCGGAAGGGCGCGCGCGGGTTCTGGCCGAATTCGCGCTGCCCGAGCCGTTTGCGGCGGCCTTCGCCTGAGCCTCAGCCGGGCGGCAGCTGCTGCAGCAGCGCCTTCAGCCCCGGCTCCGCGACCCGGCGCGCGGCTTCCTGCGGCGAGACGAATTCGCGCGCGCGCTGGCCCTTCTCCGGGAAGTCCCCGGCCATCGCCGTCACGTCGATCACGAAGACCTGCACCTCGGTGTCGCGCGGCAGCCCGGTCTTGCTGCGCTTGGCATAGGTGAAGCTGCCGATCGGCTCGGGGCGCAGGCGGCCCTTGACCCCCGCCTCCTCCCAGGCCTCCTGCATCGCGGCGCCGGCCAGCGTGCGCCCCGCCATCGGCCAGCCCTTGGGGATGATCCAGCGCCCGGTATCGAGCGAGCTGATCACCAGCACCTTGCCCTCCTTCAGGCACAGGGCGCCCGCTTGCAGCGGCCGGGGCCGGTGCCCGAGGAGCGTGGTGAGAAACTTGCCCAGCCGCATCAGCTTTCCTCGTCCTCCACCCGCCCGCGCAGCGCCTTCACCGTGCCGCGTTGCGTCTTGGCCTGCAGGCGTCGGCGCTGGCTGCCCAATGTCGGCTTGGTGGCGATCCGCCGCTTTGGCGCGACGAGCGCCGCGCGCACCATTTCGGCCAGCCGTTCGCGTGCCAGCTCGCGGTTGCGCAGCTGGCTGCGCGTCTCCTCCGCCCGAATGACGATGGCGCCGTCCAATGTCCATTTCCGTCCCGCGATCCGTTTCAGCCGCGCCTTCACGGCGGGGCTCAGATGGGGAGAACGCTCTGCCTCGAAGCGCAGTTCCACCGCGGTCGAGACCTTGTTCACGTTCTGCCCGCCCGGCCCCTGCGAGCGGGTGAAACTTTCGGTCATTTCCCAATCGGCGAGGGACAGGGTTTCGGAGATCCACAGCATCGGATCAGATTAGCCGCCGCCGCGGAAAGCGAAAGCCCCCTCAGGCGGTCAGCCGCGCGCCGTCATGCCCGGTGATGCGCGCGCGCAGGATCGTGCCTTCCGGCATGTCCTGCGCGAAGGTGACCTCGGTGAAGAATTCGGTGCGCCCGGCGCGCGGGCCCTCGGTCAGGATCACGCGCTCCTGCCCGCGCTCGGCCTCCAGATGCCGGCTGAGCGCCTCCTGGCCCTTGGCGCGCAGCCGGGCCGCGCGCTCCTTGATGGCCGGGCCCTGCACCCGCGGCATCCGCGCGGCGGGGGTACCCTTGCGTGCCGAATAGGGGAAGACATGCAGGAAGGTCAGGCCGCAGTCATCCACCAGCCGCAGCGAATTTTCGAACATGGCGTCGGTTTCGGTCGGGAAGCCTGCGATGATATCCGCGCCAAAGACAATGCCCGGGCGCAGGCGGCGCGCCTCCTCGCAAAAGCGGATCGCATCGTCGCGCAGGTGGCGCCGCTTCATCCGCTTCAGGATCATGTCGTCCCCGGCCTGCAGGCTCAGATGCAGATGCGGCATCAGGCGCGGCTCGGTGGCGATCGCATGCATCAGGTTCTCATCCGCCTCAATGCTGTCGATCGAGCTGATCCTGAGCCGGGGCAGATCCGGCACCAGCCGCAGGATCCGCATCACCAGATCGCCGAAGCGCGGCTCGCCCGGCAGGTCCGCGCCCCAGGAGGTCAGGTCCACCCCGGTCAGCACCACCTCGTTGAAGCCGCGGTCCACCAGGCGTCGGATCTGCTCCACCACCACCCCCGCCGGGACCGAGCGCGAATTGCCCCGGCCATAGGGGATGATGCAGAAGGTGCAGCGGTGGTCGCAGCCGTTCTGGACCTGCACATAGGCGCGGTGACGGCCGAAGCCGTCGATCAGATGGCCCGCGGTTTCGCGCACCGACATGATGTCATCGACCATCACCCGCTCGGTCGCGCCGATGAAATCCGGGGCCTTCAGCGCGGCCCAGGTTTCGGGCTGCATCTTCTCGTGGTTGCCGACGATGCGGGTCACTTCGGGCATTTCGGCGAAGGTTTCGGGCTCGGTCTGCGCCGCGCAGCCGGTGACGATCACCGGCGCGCCGGGGTTTTCGCGCGCCAGGCGGCGGATTTCCTGCTTCGCCTTGCGCACGGCCTCGGCGGTGACGGCGCAGGTATTGACGATCACCGCCCCCTCGATCCCGGCCGCGGCAGACAGCTCGCGCATCGCCTCGGTCTCATAGGCGTTGAGCCGGCAGCCCAGCGTGGCAAAAACCGGCGGCTTCATGGCATCAGGCCGGGCGCGAGCCGCCCCTCGAAGACCAGCGCCGTCGGGCCGGTCATCCAGACGCCATCTTCGCGCCAGTCAATCTCCAGCTGCCCGCCATCGACATCGACGATGACCCGGCGCCCGGTGAGGCCGCGCAGATGCGCGGCCACCGCCGTGGCGCAGGTGCCCGATCCACAGGCGAGCGTGATCCCCGCGCCGCGCTCCCAGACCCGCATCCGCAGGTGATCGGGCCCGACGAGGGAGGCGAATTCGACATTGGTGCGCTCGGGGAACAGCGGGTCGTGCTCGATCCGCGGGCCGATGCCGGCCACATCCACCGCTTCGGCATCCGCCACGAAATAGATGCAATGCGGGTTGCCCATGCCCACCGCGACCGGCGCCCCCTCCAGCGGCAGCGACATCGGATCCGCCTTTACCGGGATTTCGGCGGCGTCCAGAATCGGGGGACCCATGTTGACCGAAACCAGCCCGTCGGCGCGGCGCTGCGCGAACAGGAGGCCGCGGGTGGTCTCCAGGCTGATGCTGTCGCGGCCGAGCTGCGCCATCATCCAGTCCGAGACGCAGCGCGTGGCATTGCCGCAGGCGCCAGCGCGCGAGCCATCCGAATTCCAGAAATCCAGTGTGAAATCCGCCTGCTCCGAAGGGCGGATCACCGCGAGCTGATCGAAGCCCACGCCACGGTGCCTGTCTCCGAGTGCTCGCGCGAGCGCGGGCGTGACCGGATCATCGCCCGAACGGGCGTCGATCACCACGAAATCATTGCCAAGCCCGTGCATCTTCATGAAGGGCAGGCCGTTGGGAGGGCGGTTCTGGATCATGCGCGCGGATATACGCCGCGGGCGAAGATTTTTCCAGTGCTGCATTTTGTCTGGGATTTGGCCTTGACCCAACTCACGATGGTTTGTAGAGAGCGCCGCGTGATGGGCCGTTAGCTCAGTCGGTAGAGCAACTGACTTTTAATCAGTGGGTCACAGGTTCGAATCCTGTACGGCTCACCATCACACATTGATTTTGTTGGATTTTCTTGTCAAGTGGCAAGTGGTCCGTCCGACCGTCCGACCCATCCGATATCGGACGGAAAAGCCGAGGCCCGAGAAGGCCCCGACAGATCGCGGAGATCACTCCACGGCAACGACCCAAAACCCCTCGCCATAGTCCGATTCGATCACGACCATATCCAGCAGGACATTGTGGCGGCGCACCAGCTTTGGCAGAACCGTGCATCAGCTTTGGCAGGAAAATTTTCCACCGTCGCCGATCCCTGACACCATCCGGTAGCCCACGCCCCATATGCTTTCGATGCGCATATCGCTCGGGAGCTTCTTGCGCAGCCTGTGCACCAAAACCTCAACGATCCTTGGCCCGGCCTCGTCGGGCTTGTTTGCGTAGAGCCTGTTCAGGATCCGCTCCCGCGGCAGCGTTACGCCTTCTGCCCGTTTCAGGATCAGGAACAGGTGCGCTACCTGCCTTTGGACGCCAAGCTCCACCATGACTCTGACCACATCATCGTCGGCCCCTTCATAGGTGCAGGTAAGCCATTCGATGCGCGCCGCCAGATCCTCGATTACCTCATCGCGCGGCCTTTTTTCTGCGCGGATCTCATCGCGCAACGTTGGCATCCGGCGCGCACGGCCAGCGGACAAAGCCTGACGGTCAATCGCGATATAGGTATCCAGCGCCTGGGCCAGAAGCGGACGGGCGGATCGGGCCGGGGCGCCGACCTCTCGCTCGTATTCTTGCACTGGCCACTTGTCGATCAGGAGCGATGTCATCACGTCGAGAGCCATGGGCGGAATCTCCACACGGGATGGGTCATCCATGAACTGCAAGGCGGCCTCGGCCTGCTGCTCGGATAGGTAATGCACCAAGTTCATGTGCGATGGTTCGAGCCGTGCCCCGAGGATCGCCTTTGCCGGTGGACGCTGGTTCATCAGGGGATCTGCTCCCCCCGGATCATACCCAGCAGGGCCGCCCGCTCCTGCTCGGCCGCCTCATAAAGCCCTCGCCACATGGCCGCGTCGCGCTCGTATATCCGCGCGTCGGCGGCCGCGGCCGTCGCGGCCGCCTCTGCCTCCGCCGCCTGCTCAGCCCGGGCCTCGATGCTGGCGGCCTCGGCCGCCAGCTCGGTGAGTTTTGCGCTGATCATCACGCGGCCAGCGGTGCGGTTTCGAGCGGCGCGGCGCGCATCGCCTTGCGCAGGTTGTAGTTGGTGGGCGATGCGCCATCGCTGTTGGAGCTGTAGAGCCCGATCCGGCCCGCTCCGGTGATGGTGGCGTCGGTCGCTGTGACCTGCAGAACACCGTTGACGTAGAAGCGCAGCGTCGTGCCCTCGATCTCGAACCGCCACGTCTCCTGCGTCCCGCTTGCGGGAGCCGTGCGGGTAAGGCTGCCCAGCTCGGTGTAGGTGCCCGCGACGGTCTTGCCGATCCGCAGCTTGGTCCCGCCCTGATCCGTGCCCGCCTGATAATGCGTGGTCCCCGCGGCATCCACGCGCGCGATGATCCACGGCGAGCCCAACGCGCTAGACCCGAACCTCGCCGTATCGAGCTCGATCGCCACATCGTCATCCGCGAAAGCGCTGTAGGCCTTGGCTTGCCCGGCCGTCCAGGCAAGCCCGTTGATTGTGCCATTGTTCCACAGCACGCCGCCCGGCGATGCCATCCAGGCATGGCCGCTGGTCGAGGTGGTGCCGCCGATCGCGGTCTGATCGACGCGGCCGGTAAAGGTGTCGGAGAACACCCAGGCGCGGGTCACGGCGCCGGTGCCGCTGGTGGCGGATTTGGTGGCCGAGGCCGTGCCCGCGCCGACCGCGTTCACCGCGCGCAGGGCGAAGGTATAGGCCGTGCCTGCCGCGGGCATGGCCAGCGTGCGCGCGCCGGTCCCGGTGCCGCTGAGCGCGGTCCAGGTGGTGCCGCCGTCGATCGTGTATTGCAGCGCGGTGATCGCCGAGCCGCCAGTCGCGGGCAGGGCCGAGACCGTCAGCGTCACCTCAGTGTCAGCGGCTCCGGTCGCCACAGACCAGTCGCCCGCGGCAAACTGCGCAGGCGCTGTCGCCGCCGCACCGAGCACGATCGCGGCCGTGGTCGCCTCCACCGGCGTCGCATCGTCCACCGCGCGGATGTATTGCGCGGATTTGGTGGCCGAATCCGGGAACGGATAGACCCAGACATCCACTTGCCCGCTGGGCGCGGCCGAGAGGGTGATGGTCAGGACCGCGCCGGAGACGCTGACCGAGGAGACGGTATAGCCGCCCGTCGAGGTCCCGGCCGGATAGACCGCGACCCGGCCGACCGGGTTGCCGATCAGCTCGATAGGCTCCGAGAAGGTCAGGGTGATGGTGGCGCCGCTGATCGCGGAGCTGACCACCGTGGGCGCGTTCCATGCCCCGGAGAGGCCCTTGTGCGCGGCATTGGCGAGGGTGATGTTGCCCGCCTGCGTCGGGTGGACGTTATCGACCAGCGCGCTGTCGCGCGGCTCCACCCAGGTGCCGCCCTCCGCCAGCGCCGCGGCCCGCATCTGGCGGCGGATCGCATTGACCTGCTCAAAGGCGCCATCGCCGAAGCGGGTGGCCGTGGCCGTGAAGATCTTGCGCACCGTGCCGCCATAGCCGTTGCGGCTGTTGATATCGGCCAGCGCGGTGGCCACGTTGGCCGCGAAGGTGGCCTCGGCGGTGCTGGAGGTCACATCGGTGGAGCCGATGTAGAACCAGAACGCCTCCCAGCCGCCCGCCTCGGCGAGGATGTTGCGCAGCTGGGTCTGGCCGGTGCTGGTGATGATCCCCTCGACCGTGCTGCCCGAGCGGCCGTAGCAGACCCATGCGCAGGTGACGCCATGCTGGGCCACCTGCAGGCGCAGCAGCTCCGCCGCGCCGACACCGTTGTAGATCGCCGCGCCGTCGGTATCGCTCGGGATCTGCCAGCCCGCGCCCTTGGTCTGGGTGTCGAATCCGCTGCCGGTGTAGTGGTTGCGCACCGATCCATAGGGCGTGGCGCCGGGCACCAGCGCCGCGATGGTACCGCCCGCCGTATCGACCTTGGCCGCCAAGCGACCGATCTGCGACTGGCCGACGCCGAGGATCACCCGGCCCATGCCAAACCGCGTATTGCCCTGCGTCCAGGGACCGGCCGCGCCGGGCGCCAGGTCGAGGCGATACCAGCCGAGCCGCGCTGGCGCTGCGACGGTGAAGGAGTTTGCGCCAGCCACGGCATCGCCGATCTTGGCTGCGGCCACCACCACCGCATTGGTGTCAGGATCGACCAGCCTTGCATAGACCGGGGTAGCGGCATCGGAGGCGACCGAGATCGGCACAGAGCCCGCGCCGAGGCCATTTGCCCCGCCCGTGGTCGTCGTGCGCTGATAGACCTTGCGATCGGTGATCTGGGTCAGCGTCAGGGCGATGCTGGCGCCGCTGGTGGCAGATTTGGTGGCCGAGGCCGCGCCCGCGCCCACCGCGTTCACCGCGCGCAGGGCGAAGGTATAGGCCGTGCCTGCCGCGGCCATGGTCAGCGTGCGCGCGCCGGTTCCGGTGCCGCTGAGTGCGGTCCAGGTGGTGCCGCCGTCGATCGTGTATTCCAGCGCGGTGATCGAGGCGCCGCCATTCATGGGCAGCGCCGAGACGTTGAGCACCACCTGATTGGCGGCGAGGCCGGTGGAGACTGACCAGTCGCCCGCGGCGAACTGCCCGGGCGCAGTCGCCTCGGGCGGCGCATCGCCATAGATCTGCGTCTCGCCGCGATAGGCCGCGACGATCTCGACCGAGCCTTTGTAGAACTTCAGGAAATCACCGAACCCCATGTCAGGCCTCCGCGCGGATGAGGTAGATCGTCTGCGCGTCTTTGCTCGCCAGCGCAGCATATTCGGCCTGCGTCAGGACCACGGACTTCAGGCCCGCGACCGTCCCGATGGGCATCAACGTGTGCAGCAGCACTGGCGCCGCGCTCTCGGGCACGTTGACCCCGGCGACCTCGAGCTTGCCGCCCGGGGTCGAGGAAATGGTGACCTTGTAGCTCGTGCCCTTGAGCCCGGCGATGTTCGGCCAGACGTCGATCGAGCCTGTGCCGTCACTGCCGATCACGGCCTCGATCGCGGTGGGCATGATGATCCCGCCGTCGAGGTCAAATCCTGACAGGGTGAACGTGACCTTGCCGCCCGTCACGGCGGCGCCGGAGGGCTGCTTGATCGCGAAGGTGATGTGCGTGGTGTCCATAATGGTCTCCTTAGAACCAGCGGCCGATCGCGATGAGCGAGGCCGTTTTCGAGATCGCCGCCGCACGGCTGATCGAGCTAAACATCCGGACGTTGCAGGTGGTGCTGGTGCTGTTGCGCAGCGAGATGCCGTGCATACCCTCGACGCTCATCGACAGGCTGCCCCAGACCATCGGCGCGCCGCCGGGGAAACCGGAGGGGTACGTCCAGATCGTGTTGTCACTGATGAAAACCTGACCCGAGGCCGTCGCGCAGGCCGTCGCGGTCAGGTCGAGAGACTGGCCGCAGATCTGCAATCCGTCGGCTGTACGGGTCCACCAGCCGTTGGCATTGCTGCCGCGCTCGACGATCGCGCCGGTGGGCACGCCGCCCGACTGGCCGACGGTGCCGAGGATATCGCGCAGGGCTGCCGTGCTGAGGCCGGTGACGACCGGGATCTTGGCCCCGCTCGCCCCGGCCAGCCCGAGCACCGCGCGCGCGGCCGGGGTCAGATCGGTGGTTGCGAAGGAGCTTGCCCCAGAGAAATACGGCAGCTTGTTGGCCGCGGTGGAGAGCGCCGCCAGCGAGGTCAGCGTGCCATTGGTCAGCTGCTGCAGCAGCGTGTTTGCGGCGGCGAGAGAGCGGACATCGTCATCGCGATAGTCGATATCGTAATTGGCCCCCGATAGCGCCGCGCCCGGCCAGGGCCGCGCCAGCGTGATCGAGGTGTTGCTGTTCACGCTGGCGATCGGGACGCAGAGCCCGGATGCCATGAACATGTCGCCCGCGCGCACGCCGCTGGTCAGCCAGGCGGTGCTGACGCCGGTGACCGCGGTGCTGCCTGCGCCGACGCTGACGGGCCCGGTCGAATAGGTGGTGGTTGCCATTACTGCCTCCGAGAGAGCGCCCCGGCGGCGAGCCAGAGCAGGTGGATGAGGGCGATGCGCCAGTCGATCGCGACGGCCAGCGCGCCGCACAGGACGTGGCCGGTGTCCTCGGCGCTGTCGTCGAGCGTGCCGCCCCACAGGAGCAGCTGCGGAAGCTCGATCAGGGACACATAGAGGGCCATCCCGAGCATCAGGCCCGGGCCGCAGATCCAGCCGATCGGCGCACCGATGGCCCAGGCATGGCCGAGCTGGTTGAGCGTGTAGCCGCGCGCGTCGCCCGGGAATGATGTTGGCGTGCTGATATAGCGGTAGAGCCAGCCGATCATGGCGCGATCCCTCCGAGCTGGGCGGAAAGCGCCGCGATGATGGCTGCGACGTCCTCGGGCGCGGTGGCGGCCTGCACGGCGGCCTCGGCGGCAAAGCAGCCCCCGTCGATGGCGGCCGCGACCTGCACCCAGAGCGCGTTGAGGTTGAGAAAAACCTGGGCGACCTCGTATGGCGTGGGCGCCGTCACCCCGACCTCGGAGCCGATCAGGGGATAGTCGGCGATGTCAGGATCCACGGCCGCGAGCCAGGCGCGCGCCTCCTCGAGCTTGGCGATGTAGATCGCCTCCTGCCCGGGGATATCGGTGATGTAGGCCAGCCGCGCGGCACCGCGCAGGGCGGTGATCTGCGCCAGCGCCGCGGCCCGCGCCTCGGCCAGCCGGGCCGCATGCCAGGCCGCATCGCGCGGATCGCTCCAGGCATGGGTGGCCCAATCCCAGACGGCCCAATCGCCCGGGGCCGCCGGAAACGGGACCGGCTGCCCGGCGACGATATAGACCTGCGCAGGGTCATGGTGCCCCGCGATATACCCGGTGCCCGCCGCAAGATTGAGCGCCAGATCCTGCTCTGAGCCCTCAAACCGCGCCGTGATCCGGCCCTGCGTATCGAATACGGTCCAGCCGGTCATTTCTTCACCTTCAGGATGCCCATGGACATATCGAAGCAGAGACCGTTCGTCCCATCGGCGGCCTGGACAAACTGGATCGCGAGGGTATTGGTGCCAGCCACCAGGTTGACCGCCTGGACGTAGGCCACCTCCAGCGCCTCGCTGTTCTGGATCGTTTTTGGTACGTCCCTGTCGCCGTAGGGCAGCTCCGCGCCGTTGAAGGTGATGCGCGTCCTGCCCGAAACCGAAGCCCCCGGGGCCGCATTATTGGCGCGGATCCGGTAGTACAGGGCCAGCAGTGCCTTGTCTGTCGCCACGCCCGAGATCGACAGCGTGTAGATGTTGAGCCAGCTGCCATTCGTCGGGGTGAACGACACATCCGCAGGCGTCACCGAGACCATGTCGGTCAGCGCGCCGTTTTTGACCTGCAGCGTATCGACCGTGAGATCCGTGATCGCCGCGCCATCAATAGAGGCCGTTTTGATCCGCGCGGTGTTGATATAGACGACGCCGCCATCAACGATAAACGGCAGGTAAGAGACCCCGCCCTGCTGGATCACGAACTGATCGGCCACGAAGGCGACCCGGGATTTCCCGCCCGGCACCGCCTCCATGAACATTGCCGCAGAGCGCGCGCTGGTAGCCTCGGCGGCGGTCGCGGCGGCCTGAAGCCCGATCCGCGACAGGGCGCCGGAGGGGGTCGCCTCCACCCCGATCCGGAACAGACCAGATGCCGCAAACTGCCCCACGCTCGCGTTGAGCGCAGTATAGGCATCCGCCTGGGCGCTGATATCGCCCTCCACGTCCGAGACCCGCGCCGTCAGGGCATTGAGCGCGCTCGATGCCGCCTTGCCGCCGACCACGGTGGTCAGGTTGTCGAGCCCGGCCTGCAGGCTGGTGAGCCAGGTGCTGTTTGCCGAAATGCTGTCGCCCTGCTGGGTCACCACAGTGCGCAGCGCCTGCAGCGCATCGGCCGTTGCGAGCCCCGGGATCGCCGCCTTGAGCGCGGTGACGGCCTCCGCCACGATCGTCACCTGCTCGTCGGTCAGCTCGATCCGCGTGGAGAGCGATTGCGAGGCCTGGGCGATGTAGTCGCGCAGATCCTGACGGCCCAGATGGTCGCGCGCGGCCCCCTCGACACCCTCGGCCCGCAGCGCGCGCAGCTGGCTCGTCAGCGCCCGGATCGCCGCCGACTGCACCAGCTGCGAGCCGTCCCCGGTTTGGGTCTCGGTCGCGATCTGGTCGATCGCATCGGCCAGCGCATCGAGGCCCGTCGCCGGGTCGCTCACCCGCGATGATTGCAGCGCGGTCATATCCTCGGACAGGACCTCGATCCCGTCCTCGGTGGCCGTCACCCGGCTCTGCAGCCCGCTCAGGGCCGAGCCGAGGCCGGAGACCGCGCCCGCCTGATCGGTCAGCTCGGCCTGCAGCTGCACCACATCCTGCGCCAGCGCCTCGTCCGCATCCGTCATCGCCTGCTGCAGCGCCGACAGATCCGCCGAGGAGGCCCCCGGCGCCGGGCGCCCGATCGCGATCCAGTCCACCGCCACGCTGTCCGAGGCGGTGTTGTCGGCCAGATCGAGGCGGATGCGATCAATGCTGCCCGACCAGCCCGGCACGATCGAGATCATGCCCTCATCGGCAGCCCAGACCGGCTCGGCGATAGCCACGCGCCGCGCCGTGCTCCAGCCCTCGCTGGCGCCAGCCCACCACAGATAGCCAGTCCATGCCGGGGTGCCCGTGCGCTCTACCCGCAGCCGCACCTGACTGTAGCGGGCGGCATCCACCGCGAGGCCAACGGGCGAGACGATATAGCCGCCTGCACCGTTGGCCGGGCGGATCAGCCCGCCCGCCACCGCAGCCGGATTGGACGGCGATCCGGTCCAGCCCTCGGCCGAGCTGTCGAAATACCAGATCCGCGCCTGATCGAATTGCGTGGCATTGCCCACGGCCAGCCCGGTGATCAGCGCCGCCAGCGCCTCGTCCCCATCGACCTGTGCCTGCGCCACCTGCTGGATCCGCGCCTGGCTGTCGGCCGCCGTGACCTCGAGCGTCTCAATCCGCAGCACGGCCGCCATGTCGGCATCGGCCAGCGTGACGATCTGCTCATCATAGGCTGCGCGCAGATCTCCGAGCTGCACGGCGAGGCTGCGCCGGATCTCGTCGCGGGCGGCATGGCTGGCCGAGGCGAGCTCGACTGCCTGCGCCTGCAGCGCGCGCACCGTCTCGCGGGTCTTGCGCCACCGCTCGGCCGCCAGCTGCGCATCGGCCACCCGATCGGCCTGCTCGGCCGCGATCTGGTCGGCCAGTGCCGCCAGCTCCGCAGGCAGGCTCCCCGAGCCACCGCCGTCGATCCAGTCCTGCATCTCCTCGAGCCAGTCGCGCAGATCCTGCTCGAGGTCTTCGAGCGTCACGCTCACCTGATCGGTCGTGGCGCTGTCCCATGCGGTCCATGCCGTCTCGCGGCCATCCACGATGGCCCGGCCGCGCGCCTCATAGGTGGTCTCGGGCAGGATCCCCTCCGAGACCCGCGCCCCGCCCGCCTCGACCGCCTGGGTCGATCCCGCCTGTACCTGAGCAGAGCCCTGCACGCGGATCTGCCACTCGACGCCATCCGCCAGGATGGTCCCGTCCCATCCGAGCTGCAGCGCGACGCGCCGCGCCTTGCCGGTCGCGTCATCGATCGTGACGGCCGCGACATCCCAGCCCGCAAGCGCCTCGACCGCGGGCGGCGTATATCCCGGCTGCGAGGGCACGGATGGCAGCTCGAACCCGGGCTCCCAGCTGTAATCCGTGGGATCGACCTCGCGCAGCGCCTCGCCCTGCAGGCAGGTCATCAGGTCATCGACCGTCTCGGAAATCTCGAAGAGCTTGCTCTCGTAACCGTTCTTGGTGCTGGCCCAGGCGATGCAGTCCAGCGGCTCGAGTGCGGCGCGCGCGGGCGGCAGCGTGAACTTGTGCACGCGGAACCGGCGCTGATCTTCGATCCAGGCGCGCATGAGCCGCTGCACCTGCAGCGCATAGGGCACCGAGGGCAGCTGGATATCGACGACCTTGCGGCCAAAGCGGTCCTGCGCCTCCCATGCGGCATTGTAGCGGGCGGGCGCGTCCTTGGATTGCCAGAGCGCCTCGGGGCTCGGGAAGGTGGCGGTGATCCCGTTATAGGTGGCGTCGAGCGCCGGGAACGGATCGAGCGTCGCCTCCTTGCTGACGATGATGTCGCTGTCCGCGATCACCGCGACCGGCAGGCTCGGCGCGCCCGCCCGCACCTTCCAGGTGCCCGCCACATCGGCGATCTGGGCGGAGGCCGATTTGAGGAGCTCCTCGACCAGATCGGCCGGCGCATCGGACAGGCTTGCCTCGGTGCCGCAGCGGTACTGCGGTTCGGTTCCGCCCGCGCCATCGTCGATCGCGACGTCGCAGACGTTCATCGCGGCGATCCAGACGCTCATCGGCAGATCGCCGGTCTCGATCTTGCCGCCCCAGATATCGCCGCCCGGCAGGCGCAGCCCGCGCATTACATTATAGGCGATGACGATCGGGTTCACGCTCTGCGCCCAGGTGGCGGGATCGGCCCAGCGGTGCGCGCCGGAGCCACCGGCGGTGCTGTCGCGGCGCGGGTCATAGACCGGAAGGCCGCGCATCTCGAACAGGTAGCGCGGGACCGAGGTCAGCTTTTTCTTGTCGTAGAGGAATGTCAGGATCGCGTAGCAGATCCCGGCGCCGATCATGTCCGACGACCAGGGCCGATCAGGATGCGCGCCATAATTGGCCACCAGCATCGGGTCGGCGGCGGTCTGGCGGCCATCGTAATACTTGACCCAGATCAGCCCGGCATGTTCGCCGGAGGTGACCGGCAGGCCGTAATCCGGATGCGCCTCGGTGCCGAGCGAGACGAACTCGTTGTTGATGACCAGCCGCTCGAGCGTGGCGCCCGGCGCGGAGCACAGCTCGATCACATGGGTCAGATAGCGGTTGTCCTTCCCATGCGACATCGGCGGGCAGATCGCCTGACCCGCCGTCGCGGTCCAGCCGAGGATGATCGTCTCCGGGTTGGCCTCGCCGGTGAGCGTGGAGGAGGTCTTGATCCCGCCGCCGGTGTTCGTTTTGGGGCGCGACTGGAGCGCGTAGGTCAAGGCCGACCAGGCCACGGTAGTCAGCAACTTAGATGCGATCGTGCCAATCAATGTGGAGCCAAATGCCGCACCAGCCACCCAGCCGCCGAACATGGACGAGCCGATCGCCGGGGCCGCAAAGCCGACCATCCCGATGACGAACCCTGCCGCCTGAGGCATCAGCGCACCTCCCAGACCGCGAGCGCGGCCTCGATCGTCGCGAGCGACAACCCGCCCTCCGGGCCGAGCACATAAATCAATGTGCCCTGCACGATGCCCACGGCCGCGGTGCCGTCTTCGCCGGGCACCGCCGCGAGATCGCCGCCGATCGCCTGGGCGCGCGGGAGCCGGGCAAAGCGCGCGTCGATGCAGGCGAGGTGGTCCGCGAAGCCCGCGTTTTTAAGGACCCGGAAACCGCCTTTAAGGGTGGTGTAACGGCCCCGGAAATCGGCGGCCGGATCGGTGCCGGTGACGGCCTCGACCCCGCCTGCACCGAAGAGCATGCAGTCGAACTGGCCCGGCGCGAGGGGGCGCGTCCAGGAGGCGAGGATGTAGGCGGAGAGCCGCGCCTGCCAGTCAGGGAGCCTCATTTCATCCCCCATTTGACCGTGATGGTGCCCGCCACATCGGCGTATTGCCGGAAGGCATCCCCGGAGGCCCGCGCGCGCAGGCTCTCGTTTGAGCGCTTGCGGCTGAGCGGGATCGTCAGGGCGCGCGCCGAGGAAGCGAGCTGCAGCTCGACTGTGACCTTGTCGCCCTTCGGCCCGGTGCGCAGCGGGCTGATCTTGTCGATGTAACCCTTGAAGCGGCGATGGGGCTCATCGACCAGGGCGTGGCTGTCAGGATCGAACAGCGCGCGGTGGATCTCGACGGGGGCGAAGCGCGCATCATAGCCGCGGATCAGCTGCTCCACCTCCGGCGCCAGCGGGCTGAACACCAGGCGCTGCATGCGAACGTTGAGCCCCGTGCGCGAGGTGATCGGATCGACCGCGATCAGCCCGCCCGCGCCGTAATAGGTGCGCTCCTCGCCGCGGATCGTGAACACCCGGTGATCGGCGCCATTCCAGATCCCCATCGTCTCGATCTGCCCGGTCTCGCGATCGAGCGCCTGCATCCACACCAGCACCCGTGCCCGGATCCGGGTCTGGGCGGCGAAATAGGCGGCGGTCGCGCTGGCGAAATTCGTGGCCATGGCTCAGTACCTCAGCGTCTGGCGCCACCGGAACCGCGCACCCTCGGTCAGGGTGGCGGACGCGGTGCCGGTGGTGACGGAGCCTGGCACGATGATCGCGGTGCACCAGGGGCGGGTCAGACGGACGGCGGTGCCGACCGTGGCGCCCTCGCGGACATTCGGCAGCACCTCGAAGGCCGCGGTGGTGCCGCTGCCGTCCGCCGTGATGGTATCGTCCACCACCTTGTGCAGAGCCCGGCGCACCGGGTTGGTGCCGTAATCCCAGCCGAGGTAATCGCCCCGGCGCAGCACATAGCCCGCAGGTAGCCCGGTGAGGCGCACCTGCCGGTTATTGCTCGGCAGCGCGTGGATCGTGACGGCCGAGGCGCCAAGCACCGCGCCCAGCCAGTCGGCGCGCGGATAGGGGCGGCGGACGTCGAAGACGCAAAAGCTCCGCCCCGTGCGGAGCGCGTCGATCAGGGTGATCGCATCGGCGTCCTCGTCGCGGGTGATCTTGCCGAGCGTCACCTCGCCCTGCCACAGCCGCTCGCCGATGTCGGCCGTCAGCAGGTCGCCCGCACCGGATTCGGACATCTCGAGCGATTCCGGGCACTCGAACGTGGCCTTGGCGATCGGCAGGCTGGCGAAGAACGTATCGAGCGCCGTCGGGAAATTGAGGAGCGCCATCAGCCAATCCTCCGCGGATCGTTGCTGACCTCGTTGATCCGGGTCGGCAGCACCTCGCGATCGTATTGCGAGAGGGCCTGCTGGATCGCCATATCCACACCGCGCTGGACCACCGCGAGGATCTGGCTGTCGCCCTGCGCGCCGCTGACATCGATGTTGGCGTTGACTGTCAGCGACCGCGACGAGGCCGCGGCATCACCGCCCTGGGCGGAGCGGAGCAGGGCCGGAGCCGGGGCGAAGCTGACGGAACCCACGCGCCCGCCATCGGCAAGCCGCGGGGCCGCACCGCCGAGGATCATGGTCATGAGCTGCTTGCGATCAGCACCCGCGTTGATCGCCTCGATCAGCGGCAGGTTCTCGCGGGTGGAGGCCGCATTGACCACATATTCGCCGTTGGAGAGCCAGCGCAGCAGGTTGTCCTCGCGCGGTCCACCGGCGCCCACAACCTGACCGCCGTCCGCATGGCCAAAGATCGTGCCGCCGAAGAGGCCAGTCACAAAGCTGCCGATCCCGCCAGAGCCGCCCGTGCCCGACCAGAGACTGTCGAACAGCGAGTTCGCGGCCATGTCGGCCATGCGCGAGGCCAGCCGCCCGAGCGCATCCCCGAAGCTGTCGGCGCCGGTGATCAGGCCGACGAACCCCTCCCGGAACGAGGCCTCTACCTCGGCATTGGCCTGCCGCAGCGAGTTGAGTTCGTCGCTTTCCTGCTCGTAGCTGATAATCAGCTGCTCCAGCTCCGCCCGTTGTTTGGGGGTGGCGGCAGCGAGAGCCTCCCGATTGCGCAGCAGCTCCGCCTGTACCGGGTTGGTCGCGCGCAGGATCGCCAATTCATCGCGCTTCGACTGGATCAGGTCCTGGACGGATTCGGCATCGCGGGCCGAAGCCTTCGCATCGGATCTGGACGCACGGGCAGCTTCGGCGCGCGCTTTTTCCTGGGCAGATGTATCGGCATCCAGTCGCGCCGTCTCGGCCGCGGCGTCACCGGCGCGACGGACCTCCGATTCGAGTACGGCAAGGTCGGCACCCTCTGCCCCGTCGCGCAAGACCCCTTGGGTGCGTCGCATCTGGGCCATTGCCAGGGCTCTGGCTGCGCCCACCGGATCGCCGACGTACTGGTTGCGGATCTTGGCATCTTCGAGGGATTCCGCCCCGGATGCGCCAAGCGCCCTCACCGCAGACAGTGCCCGGGTGATTTCATCAGCCATCTTGGAGGCTTCATTGCGGGCAGCCGAAATCCCGGAGGCCATATCGACCTTGGCCAGCTGCGCGGCCTTGAGCGTCGAATCGTTCAGGGCGTTGTAGATTTCCTGAACCGGCCCCGGCATTTTCTCATATTCGCCGTAGGCCGCAGCCAAAGCCTCGGCATAGGCCGCGGCCGCTTTTGCTTGCGCCTCCGGCCCATCCGCAGACTTCAGCTCCTGATGGAGGTCTGCGAGCTTGCGGGCTTCGGCGACGGTCAGCCCATAGGCGCCGGTCAGCTTCTCGATCGACGCACGCCCTTGGTGACCAGCGGCATCGATGTTGCCGAGCAGGCGGCTGAACTCGGATGTATTGGCGGCGATCGCGACCTTTAGCGTCGCCATTGCCTGTATCAGTTCCGTTCGCAGCAACGCCTGGGCGGCAGCCTGCGCCACGTCCGTAAGGGCGCCGTATTTCTCCCGCAGCTCATCGGTTGAGAGGTTCGCCGCAGTATTTGCCTGCGCAACATTGGACAGAGCTTCGGCGAGATCGTCCTGGGCATCTGCCAGCGTTCTGGTTTCAGGGACCATGGCCCCAATGGCTTGGACCGCTGCAGCGCCGAGGCCGATCGCGGCCATCGCGATGAGCCCCATCGGGTTGAGCATTTGCGCGAACGCCGCCCGGAGCGTGGCGCCGAGAGACATGCCGGATGCCGCAACGCTGCCAAAAATCTGGCTGACCTGGGGGCCCTGCTGAATCATCAACATGAATGGGCTTTGCCCGGATGCCGTCATCATGGCGATGTCATTCAGCTGGAACGACAGGTTGGCGGCATAGCTCGCCGCGGCTCCAGCGCTGGCGCCGACCTGACGCATACCGCCCGCCAGAGGCGCCATCGCAGACGCCGCCCGCTCGCGCGCCATCGCCGCCTCACTGGCAGAAATGGCCCCCAGCCGCTCAGCCGCAGCGATGCCGCGCAGCTCCTGCTCATAGCGCTGGCTGACCGCGAAGAGCGGATTGTACTGCGCCCGGATCGCGTCCATTTCCTGACGGTAGAGGGCAGTTTCGCGGATGGTCGCGGCAACGTCCTGGCCGACCAGGCGATAGCTCTCGCTGAGGCGGGCATTCGCCACGGCGAGCGCCGAGCTTTGCGCCGCAGCCTCGCCTCCTCCTGAGAGGCCAGACAGGTTTGCCGGGAGGGCTTGCTTGACCACCGCGATGGGTGCTGCAGCGGCCGCACGGACCTGATCGCTCGCGCGCTTGGCTGCCGCGGCATATTCGGACTGCGCTGCGGCCGCACGCTGGGCCGCGGCGGCATTGTCAGTCAGCGCGGAAGCATTCTGGTTTGCGGCTGCCGTCGCAGATCCGGTCTCAGATCCAATCGATCCGATTTCGCGCTTGAACTCCGCGAGCCCAGCCTTTGCGGCTGCGGTGTCGGCGCGAAACACGACCGAGATATTGAACGCCTTCGCGTCGGCCATCAGCTGGCCTCCTCGGCAAAGACATCGAGCGCCGCCTGCTCCATGAGCTGGACCTGTGCGAATGCCTCGTCGGTGATCCGGAGGCGGCGGAATGCGACATCCGCCGCTGCGTAATCGATCCCGAGCCAGCAGACGGCGCCCAGACCGACCGCCAGCCGCCATTGGGTCTGGACCGCCAGAAAGGCCGTCACGGCGCTCCAATTGCAGGCCCAGACCTCGATCACGTCCTCATCCTTCGCGGGGGGGATAGCAGCGGGATCGACCGCCGCGCCCATTGCGGCGAACTGACGGACGATCTCGTCATCGATGGCGACGGGTATGGACCCATCTGCTTTTCCAAGCCGCGAGAGCGCCCAGGCTCGCGCGGCCTCTCTCAGTTTCCCGTCTGGGCTTCCTTGCCCAGGATCACTTCCGCCTGAGCGGCATAGACGCCCACCCGGAACCACGACTTCTTCCAGGCGGCCCGGAGCATTTCCTCCGAGAACGGGACCGGGTTGCCATTGCCGTCCACAACCCCGTCCCAGCCGCAGATGGTCTCCGCCATGTCTGCGGTTTCAGCCTCGATGCGCTCGCGCTCGGTTTCCAGCGCGGCGTAATATTCCTGCCGGTCCAGCACCTCGTCCCGATCACGGACCACGAACTGCACCTTCAGCCGTTGCACCGCCAGCTTCCCGGGCTGATTCGGATCCGGGACCCGGACAGTGACCGGCCACCAGACCGTGGGGCGTTCGACGAGGACGAATTTCATGAGCAGTCTCCTTGAGAGCAGGTTCAGCGGATGGTGATGGTCAGCTCGTCGCGCCCGTTGACCGGGCAGAACGACAACGGCAGCGAATAGTTGACGATGCCGTCGGTCTCGCCCTGCGTGGGCTTGCCGATCTCGACGGCGGCGCCTGTCACCTCGACGATGTTCCCGGACGCGGTCCCGTGGACGATGCTCATCGTGTCGCGCGCGCGCGAACGGGCCATCGCGAACCAGTTGACCTCAGCCAGCGAACGGGCTTCGACGACAGCGGTTCCGGTGGATTTGCGGTCGGAAATCATCATCCGCTCGTCGCCGATCAGGAACCGCGGGGTGAGCGTATTGCCGAGGTCGATCGTCAGGCTTTCGGCCACAGACCCTGCGCCGTGCAGCGACATCACCGTATTGGCCTTGCTCACGACGAGAGGGGTGGTCCAGCCCGCGAGGCTGAAGGCTGGCAGCGCCACGTCCTCGATGTCGCCCAGCATTCCCTGAAGCGTGAAGCGGAACTTCGGGATCTGCTTCGGCGTGAAGGTCATCTGGACATTGGCCTGCGCACCGATGAAGGCGTGCTGCACCCCGTCCGAGTTGAAATAGAGCGTGCCGCTCGGGACATTGTCCTCGATGATCGAATAGATCACCGCGCCGCCAGAAACCGTTTCGTCCATGCCCGCCACCTGCAGCAGCGAGCCGTACTTCGGCGCGGATCCGGCAGACCCGGCGCCCGCGATCTCGACGTCGAACTCGATCTTGCCGTACTCCGCCGCGAGCACCACGCCCTGGTTGCCCAGGTAGGGCATAAAGAGGTCGCGCGAGACCTCCTCAGCCTCGATCGGCGTGAAGCTGATGTTCGTGGAGACGATCGCATCCGCATCGGTGGGCGCGGCATCGTCCATGTAGGCGGACTCAATCTTGTGCAGCATGGCGAGCTTGCGCCAGCGACGAACGGCCATGGGGATCCTCGATCAGTTTGCGCGGCCCGGAGGGCCGGGTGTCTGATCCCGGTTTGTCATGGCTGGGAATGCGAAACCCCCGGACTTGGTCCGGGGGTCGGGTCTGGTTGCGCTGACGGCACCATGCGCCAGCGATCCACTTCGGGTCAATATGTCTGCTTCCGGCATCGCCTGACCAACCAGCGGGCGCCGAGCGAGAACAGGTCATCGACAAAACTGTAGATCTGCCACCCGATGCGGCCACCGATGACGAGACCGATCCCGAAAAACATGCCGATCAAGGCCACCGAAATCACTAGAGCCACCCCCGTGAAGGCTTCCCCCATAACAGTCATCCCCCTGTCAGGAACCGGGCCGTTGCCCAGGTCTGCACGAAAATACTGACACCCTTGGCGACCGGGCTGCTTTCGCCCCCGATCAGCTCGCAGGGCTCGACGCCGGAGGGCGGCTCCCATCCGGCGAGTGCCGCCTCCACATCCCGCTTCAGCTCGTCGAAGCGCACCGCACGGTCCCCGCCCATGAACTGGTCGTATTCCCGGATCACGATGCCGGTCGCGAACTGCACCTCGACACGCTGGCGAAACCCGCCTGTCGCAAGGCTCTGAGATCCGGCGCGCTCGCGCCATGGCATCAGGATCAGCGAGCGATCGGGGAGCTGGCCCGCCAGAGCCGACATCGCATCGATGTCCTCCGCGACCGCCACGGTGTCCCAGTGGTCGGAGGGGAGCGCGCTTTCCAGATGCTCGTGGATCTCTGCCAGCATCAGCGCCACCCCCGCAGCCGATCCGGCGTGAACACCTGGGGCGGATGTGCGGCCATCACCGTGCCTGAATTGGCGTTGATCGCATCGTCACCGGGAAGGACCGGCAGGGTCGCGGTGCCGCGAGCCACGTCTTTCAGCGCCGCGATCGCATCCTTGTAATCCGCCTCGACATGGTCAGGAGCACCGTTGCGATGCAGCACATAGCGCGCGATCGAGGTGGCCCAGGTGCGCACGATCGGCGGGGTCGAAGCGAGAGGCACAGGGTATTTCGCGCCGATATAGGTGTTGACCAGGTTGTCGGCATCCTGGAGCGCGGCCTCGATGACGGCGGGATCCGCAATTCCGTCGCGGTCCCGATCGGCGATGGAGCGGATTTCCACATCACCGGCGCGTTCGATCAGATCGTCCAGGGCTGCGTACATCGATCAGCCCACCAGCATCACGCGCCGCTCGCCCAGGTCACCCGAGCAGACCATGCCCGACACACGCCGCCCGGCGAGCGAGCGCGCCTGGTGCGCGCGGAAGCGCACATCCGCCGCGCCGCCCGATGCCCGCCAGTCCTCGCCGCCGGGATAGATCCCGGGGGGATCGAAACGCGGCATCGCGACGATGTGGAAGCTGGTCCAGAAGGTGTCGATGAGCCAGTCGAGCGCGATGGACGCCCAGGCGAAGTTGCGTTTCCACCACGGCATCAGCGGGCCACCTTTTCGCATTCGGCCTGCCAAGCGGCCTCGGCCTGCGGCGAAAACGGCGTGTCGCGATCGCAGTCCATGCCGCAGGCATAGCCCGTCATGAACACGGTTTTCATGCCGTCGATTGCGTTCGGCAGATCGACCCGCTGCGGCTGGAACACGGCACGGTTCACGGCCATGAACCCCTGTTCGATATGCGTGCGCCCGACCGCGAGCCAGCGCTTGTCGATCGACGGATCGGACGCAAGGCTGTCAAGAAGGCGAAGAACTCTCTCCTCCATCACTTTCGACGCGTTGACCGTTGCCACCGCCTCTGCGGATTGCGGTCGATATCCCGAAACGGGAAGGCCTTCGTGCTGGCTCATGTCTCTGTCCTGTTGAGAGGTTGGTGCCGGGGATGCAGGGAGGAGGAAGCATCCCCGGCAGTGAAGGGCTGCTGCTCTTCAGCCCTTCATCTTGTCGCCGCTGGCCGTCTTTTTCGACGTGTCTTTTGCGGCCGCAGTATCCTGCTCGACAGGATCCGGCTGCGCGGTATCGGCGCCAATGCCCAACGCGATCTGCGCCTGAAGCTCGACAACGCGCGCCTGAAGCAGGTCACGCTGGGCCTCCGCCTCGATCGCCCGCGCCTCGGTAGCATGCAGCTGCTGCTGAAGCATGTCGCGCTGGCCTTCCGCCTCGGCGGCCCGCGCCTCGATCGCGCTCAGCTGCCCCTCGTGGAGCACCGTCGCCGCGCTCACGGCCGCGGTGATCGCGTCATCGATGCTGGTGGCGGACGCGGGCAGAACCTCGCCCTCGATCGGCAACTGGCTGACCAGATGCCGATCGACCGTGATCTGGTCGCCGGGCTTTTTCCAATCGTTTCCGATCTTGGCCGCACCGGCGAGGATGACAGTGACCTGTTCCGACATGATTCCCCCCCTTAAGCCGCAGCGGCCCCGGCGTTCTGGAAGAGGAAGCCCGCATCGGCCCCCACCAGATACGGGCGGCGCTCCGTGGTCGTCGGATAGATCCACGACTTGGTGGGGCGGTCGTAATAGGGCTGTTCCACCTGCGGATAGCCGATCAGCTCGTAGGTGTAGCCATACGAGGGAACCATGTAATTCCCCCCCGCGGTCGGCACCCAGGCGAGGATCGCATCATCGCCCCAGATGTCGGTCGCCTTGGCGCTGTCGTCAGCCGTCTCGGGCAGATAGACCGCATCCCCGGCGACGACACGCTCGAGCTCGAAGAAGGCCGCAAGCATCTCAAGCGTGATCGAGTCCTTCGACACATACTTGAACTGCTCTTTGATCTTCGGGTGGCCCTTGAGCGCCGCAGCCGCGGTCGGACCCAGCACCAGGGTGTTCGGGCGGCGGCCGGTATAACCCCGGATGATTTCCTTCGCGGCCCCGATATCCGCGCCCGGATTACTGGTATCGCTCGACCAGCGTGCGGCACCGGCCAGCGCCAGCTTGTGGTCGGCAGTGTAGTTCGCGGGCGCCCGCGCCAGCTGGGCGGTTTCGAACTCGAGGCCGAGGTCCACGACATCCAGCACCATATTGATGGCATTGGCGCCGAGATCGATGCCCGGAACCTTCTCGGCCTCTTCCTGGTATTCGATCGGGACGATGGCTTCGAGCGCATCTTGCTGAAGCGCGATCGTGTCAGCGCCATAGCCATATTGTACCCGCTTCACGGCGGACCCCGGCGCGCGGCGGGTGTTCAGCTTGCGGAACGCCTCCTTGCCGAACTTCAGGACGGACATCGAGCGGTTCGGCACCGAGACCCGGGGAAACAGAACCGAGCCGATGAACCCGGCGTTGCGGTAGCCGCGGGCATGGTTCGACAGGATCGGGTTGATGACGGCGGCGGTGCGGTTGTTGAGGGGAGCCATGGGGCGTTTTCCTTCAGCGGACGAGGATATCGACGAACTCGCCGTCGGCGGCGGCCGTCAGCGCGATGGCGAAGGCATTGGCGGGGGTCGCACCCGCGGCTTTCACGCCTCCGGCCGCGGCCGAGATGAGCTTGGCGCCCACGGTGATCGCGCCCACGGCCTTCACACGGGCAAACCCGATGGCCATGACCGTGGTCGGATCGCCGATCACCGTGCAGGGGCTCTGAGCCACACCAAGCACGGCCGCGTCATCGGTGGTCACCTTGGCGCCCGCGAAGCCGATCAGGTCATAGGCCGCGAAGACACCCGTCGGGATGACCGTCAGGCTGAGCGCGCTGTGAAAATTCTGCATCGTTTCCTCCTGTCAGGATACGGCGCGCACGGCGTCGAGATATGCCGTGCCCGGATTCTTGTTCTGGTAGTCGATCGCCTTGGCGTGGGTGGCGAGACCATCCGGATCGACGGCCTTGCCATCGGCTGCGAACTTCGCCGCGCCCTCGGAACCCGGACCGGGCGGAAGATCGGTCGCGCCGAACTCGATCACCTTGGGCTGTGCCGCGAGGATCTCGCGCACGGCTGCCGCGGGCGTGAGCTTCTCGGCGCCCTCAGAAAAGCTGACGGCTTCGCCGGAAGGCAGGCCGTCGAGCAGCGCCACGACCTTGTCCTTCAGAACCGGCAGGAGCTTGCCCTCCTGGACGAGCCCCTCGGCGAAAGCGATGTTGTCGGCACGCGCGGCATCGGCCTCGCGCTTGGCGAGGTCCTGTTCACGGCGGGCAATGTCGGCTTCGCGCGCGGCGAAGGCCGGATCTGGCTGCGTCACAGCGGTGGTCTCCTTTTGGGGGGTCAGGGGGATGGCAGGGGGATCGCCCCCCTCGGAATAGGCAGGCACGGGCGGCGGGTCGCTCGCGAGCTCGTCGAGCCATTCGATGTTCCAGGACGGGAGCGCCTTGTCGGCATCCTCGAGGCCGTAGATATCGATGAAGAACTCGCGCATCTTGCGCAGGATCGAGGCCGTCTGGCGGGCGGTCTGATCGCCGAAGGCCGCGGTGAACGTCACGGCCTCGCTGGCGGCGAACTTCGCATTCTTCAGGCCGCTGACTGCGGGAGCGGCGGCGCCGAGAAAGCCCACATGCTTTGGGTACCATGCCCCGGGCGTCGGATTGTGCGGCTGCCCCGGCGCGAAGAAGGCCATGGACACTTTCTTGAAGCGCCCTTCCTTCACCAGACCGGCGAACTGCGGCTCGATTTCATGGAGGTTCGCAAACAGCCGCTCCGCCTGCGGATCGTACTCGAAGCGATCGACCCAGCCGAAGGCCGGGGCATCGGTATCGGGATGGCCGACGACGACCGGCGCCGGGGCGGTCTCCGGATCGTAGGCATCCGCAATCGCGCGCAGCTCCGCGGCCGAATAGGTGATCGGGTCTCCCGACATCGGCTTGAATGTACCTGGACGGAAAACCTCGATACGGGCGGTCAGGGGATGGGCAGTCAGAGATGTGTCGGGCATTGAGCAGTCCGCTGTTGATGGACCACCCATTGCATGGGCCGGAAACGCAAACCCCCGGACATGGTCCGGGGGGCATCATCTGGGCCGCTCACGCGCGATGGTGGGCGAGGTCCGGGGCAACCTCAAGCTGTTTCTGCGGGTGCGTCGCCCGCCAGCGCCCGAACATGGCCCGCAGAGCGATCCTAACAGGGGGCTAACAGGCCATCATGCTTTCGCGCGCCCATCGGCATGCCAGCATCACCCATCGCACTCAGCGGGAAAAAATCGGGGGTCCGCATTTTCACCGCATCAGCCAGTCCTCGGCATCCTCCAGAACGCCCTCTTCATCAGCCGGGGTGAAGCCGAGATAGGGGCGCGCGGGGATGGTGATCGAATGCGCCCGAATCTTCACGTCGCGCCCGCCGCCCTGGTCGCGCCGGGCAAAGCGCCGCCCGACCATATAGCGCGATCCCTCTGGCTTCTCGATCGTTCCGCCCTGCTGGTGGATGCCAGCATAGGGCAAGGGCGAGCCGATCTGCACGTCGTCATCGCTGGCGATGTAGTGGATCGATCCCGCAAGCGACGAGCCGATCTTCCCCTTGCTGTTCGAACGCAGGATCGTCAGCGGCAGCTGCCCCTTCCGTGTGCGGGCGCGGACGGTCGCGGGGCGAAGCGACACCCACGGCACGCCATCGGGGCCTGTCTGGGTCCGAAACCTGTCCATGGAGGAGGCCAGGAGGCGCTCCCCCACGGCTGCGAAGAACGGACGGCGGTGCGCCATGCGATCGAGAAGCGCCTGCAGCGCAGCCTGTGCCTCCGCATCGTGAAGCTCGGCATGGATGATGATGCCTGTCACTGTTGATATGCTCCTCTGGAATGCTTATATATGCAGTGCTGGAGACGACTGACTGGTGATGGGTCCTGGTAAGTCAAAAGCGCGGCGGCTGGATCACCCTGGCCGTCATTTTCTTTTCCAGAGCAGTTTCCCCCCACGACGACGATCAAGAAGGCCGAGGTTGCTTCGTCCCATCTTGTCGGTGGGATTGTAGGCGGTGATAGGCTCCCACCATTTCCGGCCGACCTCCATAACGACATTGAAGCCGATCGACGGGTCGAGGCGGATGTAACGCCGATCGATCAGGTATTCCGTGAGATCTGGGCGGACGGGATCCTGCTTGGCTGATACTCCCATCCAGATCTCATCCGGTTCGAGCAAAGCCTCCGCCATCAGCGGGGTAAATATCTCCCGGCCCCGCTTTCCGACCTTCCAGAGGCCCGATCGATCCCGGAAGAACTCATCCGAGATCGGGATCTTCGTTCCGGTCGGGTCCTGCCACAGCACCGCATGGCCGATATCTGCTCCAAAGGGCTTAAGGAAGGCGCGGACGTACTCCTCCTCCGCCAGCCCCGGAGCCAGAGGCACCGCCTGAAAAGGCTTCGCGGCTGCGAGCAGGTCCTGCAGAGGCGATGGCGTGTCGATCACCGCGGCATGGCGGCCGTCGGTGGTCAGCCCGCCCGTCTCATCGATCAGCGCCGATGGGACGAGACCGCGCTCCCACTTGTCCCCGGGCATGTAGTCCCAGCCGTAATCCACACCCTCCGGCAGCTGGACTATCTCTCCGGTTGCCCTGTGGGTATAGGGGTGGCGGATGATTTCTGGCGCAGTGTCGGGGCCGCTCTTGCCCAGGCGGCGCAGGTCGCCGCGCGAGAGCGTCCTGATCCCGCAGCTGCACAGCCAGCCGTTTGGCGGGAAATAGACGTACCACCACGGATCGTCCCACATCAGGACCAGCCCATCGAAGCCAACATGCTGCGCGCGCGGGTTCATCGGCACCCGGGTGTCGGCATGGACATACTGCCAGTAGGGCCGGAGCCGCACCATATCCGGGTCGCGCATCTGTCGCAGGCGACCGGCCATGTAGCTGGTGCGGATGTTGGTCTCGAAGATCGTGCGGATGCGCCATTCGCGCCCGCCATTGTAGGACCAACCGTATTTCTCGACGAGACGGTCAAACTCGCCCGCGAATGCCTTGATGTCGTAGGTCCGGGCCCCCTCGATCACCGCCTGATGGAATTCCTCGAGCATCGCCATATCGGTCACACCGGCGACGACAAAGGCCCGGTCATGATCGCCCTGCATCGCATCGGTCCAGGCGCGTGTAGGCTTGTCGCGCTTCTGGGTCAGGAACTGGATCTGCTCGGCGAAATCCTGACGGGTCAGCGTGACGTCGGCAAAGGCCGAGCCAGACGTGCCCTCCTGGAACACCGCCTCGCGCCCCTCGAGGGCGGAAAGCTCCTGCGCCTGGGCAATAAGCGCGGCCAGCATGTCTGGCGCCCATTTCGCCGCGAGCTCCACGATGCCGCGCGATATGTCCGAAAAATCCACGGCCGAGGTGACCACCTCGCGCAGCTGGGCGATGCGCCGGCCGAAATATGCCTCGGCGGAGGCTACAGCCTGATCGGTGATCCGTCCGATCGGGCCGCCGGGCTCAGAAAAGCAGACGTGCCGCTGAGCTAGCGTTTTTTTTTTTGAGCGAGCTGAAGGCGAATGCGGCAGGGTCACCCTGGTCGAAAGGATCGGGCTCCACAGCATCCGCCGCATATGAAGTGCGAGCCGCGACCATCGCATCAATCGTTTTGTCGGACAGGTGATCCGTGATCGAAAACGAGGTGATGTACTCGCGGGCGACGGCATCATCCTCGAACCGGGCCGATTCCTTGATCACCGTGCGCAGGGCCTTCGCCTCGGTTTCGGCGGCATCTGCTTTGGTCTTGCGGGTCTCCGCCTCGGCCTTTTCGTTCTTTGGCCGCACGCGCCAGATGTCCGGAACCGCAGCACCGGGGAAATTGTATTCAACCATCCACGACAGCAGATCGCGTTTCAACGTCCCGGAAACGAGATCTCCATCCCGATCTGCCCGGGTATCGAGTTCCTCCTGGTGCACCTCGCCAAGCGCGCGGTTTCCGCCAGAGCTTCCCGCCTGCGTGGTCAGGGTTTCGCCGGTCACCGCAATCGAAATCTGCCGATCCCAGTAATCTAGGAATTGCTCATAGGTGACGCTGCCAGAACGGCTCGCCTCGAGGAACTCGACATCGGTTCCGATCGGCACGGTGATCGCCGAGGAGGTCTGCGCGCGCTGGAGCGTCTGCAGGAGCTTGTTCTGATCTTCGCTCAGCGTGCCATAGGGGGTTTTCCCCACCACTGTCGGCCCGGCGAACTTCTCGAGGAAGTGGAGCCAGAATGCCACCCCCTCGCGCTTGAACAGCACCGGCCAGAACAAGGACGATCCGAGGCCGAGGCCGTAGGGATTATTCCCCTTCACGCCCACGCGGTGCACCATGAACTTGCGCTCAGGAAGCTCGACCCCTTCGGTGATCGCCGTCCAGGTCAGCAGGCGCGGCCGCCAGTCCCGGCCGAAGACGATGCGGCGCTGATCAATGTCCTGCAGGGCGACCGGAACGATATTGTTGCCATCGCGCCCCCAGACGGTTTCGATGACCGAGAACCCCTTCAGAGTGGCGTCGAGGAGATCTTCGGTCGCTTGGTCAAAGGCCAGCTTGCGCAGCCGCTGCTCGCAGAAATCAGCGGCCTCCTTGTCGATCGCCCGGGTCCCGCCGGGCTCTATCTCCCAGGCGCGCGCGGTCAGGCGCCCCTTCCGCTTCTGCAGCATCGATCCGGCATGCGCATCCCGCTCGATCTCATCGTAGATCTTCAGGCCCTTGCCGCCGCCCTGCTGGATCAGCGTGTCATCGACGGGCGCCAGAACCCCTGTGAAGAAGGGGATCGTAATGTCTGAACTGACGTCGGCGATCAGGGTGCGCGCATTCGCAGGCAGGTTGCGGCGCACATCCTCCGCGAAGGCGCTCGCCCGGTTCTTCTTCTTGCCCATCAGCGGCCCCCCATTCTGTACCCGCCCAGACGGTCGGCGCTGTGATCTGCTGCCGCCGTCAGGATATTTCCGCCCTGACCGCCGCCGCCCGCGTAGATCAGGGTATTCTGCCAGAGCATGTCGAGCGCATCTGGCCCGTCGTCATGGGCGGCATTCGGCCACTGCTGCAGCTGCTCGATCAGCGTGGTCTGCGAGGCGTTGACGCGGATCAGCCCGGCCGACATCGGGGGCTGCAATCGCTCGATGCGCAGGTCCTTGTCCGCATTCGGAGTGATAGGCACCGCAGAAATCCCGACACCCTGCTTCGCAGCCTCGACCATCAGCTGGGTGCGCAAGAATTCCTGGAACTGGACCGCTTCCACGAACCATAGGAGCGCGCGGTATTCCCGTTGGAGCGCGATCGTGTCGGAGATGATGATGTCGGGCAGGCGCTTCTTGATCCGGGCTTCGACCACATCCATCACGCCATTCAGCCGGTCGAATCCGCCGATGAGGATCGCCGATGGGTCGCGGCCCTTGCCCTTCTTGCCGAGTGACGGGTCGATCGCGCCGAAGAAGATCCACTCGCGCACTCGGTGATTCCAATATTTCAGGTCCCCGAAAGGGTTCCCTTCGCTGATCGGCTTGTTCTGGTACTCGGTCAGGAAGGCGGACAGATCCGCAGCCCGCTCGAGCATCAGGAACAGGAGCGGCTGGACCGACGGCCAGTTCACGATGGCTCCGGCATCCATCAGCGCCTGGTTGGCGCGGTAAAAGGCCGTCGCAGCCTCCTTGCCGTCATTATGATAGGTCTCTTCGAACCTGTCCCACAGGTCCATATTGTCCGGGAACTTCACCACCGCCTGAAACTCGGTGGTGTTCCAGTCCGGATGCTTTGACGCCTTCACGATCACCGCATCGAAGTGCAGCACCGTGCCGACCCAGATCACGTCCATAGACCCATCTGGCGGGCCGAGCTTCAGCGCCGCGCGCATGATCCAATTCCAGAGCTTCTTGCGCTGGTCCGGGCTCTGGACCTGTTCGTCGTTCTCGATGTCGTCAAGAAACAGCAGGTCCGGGCGGTAGGGTCCGTGGCGGCGGCCGCGGATCTTCTTCGCGGCACCGAGGCCCTGAACCTTGACGTTGTTGCGGCTGACGAACTCGCCCTCGCGCCAGATCGCCCCCTGGCCGAAGGCATCCGGGAAGTCGTTCTGCAGGCGTATGTTCGTCGTGAGCTCCGCTTTCAGCGCCTCGATCAGCAGCACGGCCTGATCGAAGGCATCGCAGACCTCGATGATGTAGTGCTTCAGGCCGAGCACGATGCAGTAGAGCGCGAAGCCGAGGCTGAGGTGGGTGGATTTGGATGCCCCCCGCGGCGCCACGAACAGGTCCCGCGCACCTTCCGGCGTCGTCAGGATTTGCGGCACGCGACGGAAGATGTGCTGGTGAAACAGGCTGTGCTTCCCGCGCACATAGTGCGGCAGGTAGGTCTCCATGAAGAACTGGTAGCCGGTCGCGGAATCGGCAACCCGCCGCAGGCGTTCGGCCTTGGCGGCGGGGTCCGAGGGGAAGGCCTCGACGTTCAGCTCGATGTGGCGGGCGAACTCTGCCGCCATCTCCGCCATCTTGTCGCGGAATTCCTTCCGGGTGACCGCGGCCTTCAGCTTCGGCCGCAAGGTCATGTCGTATACATCTCGGAGAGACGCTCACCGAACGGCTCGATAATCTCGAGCACGGCCGCAGCGTGATGCGGAAATTCCTGACGGACGAAATCGAGCAGCTTGGTCATCACGTCCTGGGCAACGCCCAGCTCGGAGACCTTGGGGGCAAACCGCTTGGCGCTCGCTGCCATTTTCGTCATGGCATCGGACACCGAGACGAGCATGGCGACCTTCTCTTGTGTCGTATGCTCGCCATCGCGGATCTCGTCCATGATCGCCTGCGTCTGGATCATGAAATCCTCGACCACAGTCGAAACCACGGCCTCGACGCCCTCACCGGCGATCACATGCGCGGTCCGCGCCTTATCCCAATCGTCGCCGTCATCCTTCGCGGCCTTCTTCCACCGCCCCACGGTCGCCTCCGAGAGGCCATAGGCCGCGGCGATGGTCGCCTGGGTAAAACGCCGGAACACATAGTCCGAGCGGGCCTTCCGGCGCAGGTCTTCGTTATTGCGCGCCATTCAGGCCTCCGCTGATGATGAAAGTCATGGCCCCGCCGACGATCGAGGCGATGATCAGCCAGACGATCTTGTTGATGTTGGCGTTGATCGCCGAGAGCGTGTTCTGGATGTATTCCATCCGCACGGTCTGGACCCGTTCCGCCATTTCGAGCTTGGCAACGCGCTCATCGACGCCGTCGAGCCGGGAATGGGCCTCGGCGATCCGATCGACATGGTGCTGGGTGAAAGAGGGATCGGTCACGGGGGCATCCTTGGGCGGGTGTAAGGCCGCGCCCGGGGTTGCCGGGCGCAGACGGATCAGGGGTGTGTTACTTCACGCCCCATTTCGCGAAGACGCCGCCCGACACCGCGATCGCAGCGACGATGGCGGTCAGCAGGCCCTCGACGTTGACGCTGAGCAGATGGGTGCCAGCGTTGTAGCTGACCCAGCCCGCGAAGCTGGCAGGGATCATGCCGAGCAGGGTCGAGGCGATGTAGAGGGCAAGGCGGATATAGACGGCGTTCATGATCAGGCTCCTTTCGCCATGATGAGTGCGGTGCTTTCGACATTGGCCAGGCGGCGCGCCCAGCCGCGGCCGAAGGTCTTCCAGGTGGCGAGCGACATCAGGAAGGACCGGCGCGCCTTGATCGCCTGACGGATCGTGAAAGCGGCATTTGCGGCCTGGGCGGCAGCGATGGTTTTGGGGCCGATATCCCCATCGGCGGAGACGCTGAGCGACCATTGCAGCCAGCGCGCCGAACGCCCGGCACCGGAATTCACCGCGGCATCGAAGGCCACGAGGTCAAGCCCGGCGGGCAGGTCATCCCCGCGGATCTTGTTCCAGTAGCCGTCGCGGTAGATCTGGCGCAGTTCGCCTGTGGTGATCAGGCGAAGGTCATTGACCGTCGCGCCCGGCCGATAGGTCCGATAGGTCGCGAGCGTGACACCGTGGTTCGTCGCTCCGCCGGGATCATCCTGGTGCCAGGAGAACCCGCCTTCGCTCATCAATACATGGGCGAGGCAGGCTTCAAATCGGGCCTGCGCGCCCACCGGCTGATTGCCTTGGCTCGGCTGTGATGGGGTATTCTGGGGCATGATCGGGCCTTGCTCTCGCCGGTGGACCCACCCCGATTACGCGCGGGCGCAAAGCAAAACCCCCGGACAATGTCCGGGGGCTGTCAATAATCTGGAAACAAGGGGAGCTGATCGGGCGGCCTGTTCGCGAGGCGCCGCACATGGCGCTGCGAAATTCCGAGCATCCTCGCGATCTCGCGCCGGTCCCGTCCGCTGGTCTGCAAGGCCTCCACCTCGGGCCGGAGGCGGCGGACCTTGCCATTTGGCACATAGACCCGCGTCCCGGCAAGGAAATGGCAAACCCGCTGGCCGAGGTCTTCCCCAAGTGCCTCAACCATTCCCTGACACGGCTCGCGCCGGGGATGGAACCTGCGCGGAAACTCCAGCTCCTGCCCGCCGAAATGCTGCATCAGACGGAGCGCCGTGCCAAGACCGAACGTTTCGGCAACGTCGATCAGCGACTCGGGCAGATCGTCCATCCGGCTGGGCAGATGCTGTTTCACTGTGCTCGCTCCTGGGCTGACATGCCGCGCTTCTCCATCGCCCTCAGCGCGGTGATCACCGGCTTGGCCTGTTCCTTCGACAGCAGATCCGGGTCCACCGCGACGGTTTCATGGCCATGCGCGATGACGCGCTTGCAGAAGGCGCGCAGTGCCTCGCGCGACGAATTCTCAATGACTCCGAGCCGATAGCACGATTTCCAGAGCGCGTGAATCTGCCTTTGATGTGGTGCAAAGGCCTTCGGAAGGGTGTGGCCACCGGATTTGATCCGGAAGCCCATGCGCTTCAGCTCGTCGATCACGTCGAGTTTCTGACGGGTGGTCATTGCGCGCAAGGATGTCACGCCCGTGATGCGCGCCAGCATCATGCGGTAGGCATCCTCGTCCATGCCAATTTGGTCGCGGGCGATATTGATGATTGCGGTGTGGTTCATGTCAATGTCCCTCGGGCGCTGGCAGCGCCAGCGGCAGGGCCTTTGCAGGCCTCTTTGCGGCCGGAGCCTTGCGCGGATTCTGCCCCGCCTGGACCTCGCCAAGCTGCTCGAGCGCATGACCGAAGCGGAAGGCATCCGACGCCTCGATCTCGATCCGGATCACATGCTTGCCATTCTTCGACGCGCCGCTGAAGGCTTTCAGGCGCAGCTCGGCGTCTGGGTCGCCCCGGAGATAGAACCAATCGCTCATGCCGTTTTCTCCCCTGGCCTCCTAAGCACCTCTCGTTTTCCGAAATGGTTCGCTTGCGACACGATGCCATCAGCCTCCGCTCGAAGCATCAAAGCGACTGCATAGCTGTAGGAGACCATCATTTCTCTCTGTAAGAACGAGGTGCTTGCCCTTTGGTTTCCGACTATGATGCCAACTGCCAGATCATAGTCTTCTTCAGTTACCTGACCTATATTGACATTACCCATGGCGGCACCGCGAGCAGAGCCCATCTGAATCCGCCGAGGATGCGAATTGCTTGCCGCACATACGGCAGCTCTCCTTCGCAATATCATCGCCGCGTGCAGCCTTCTGGCTGCGCCGCCAAGCCGCATAGCGGGCGCGCAGCTGGGTGAAGGAAACACCCAGAGTGGCCGCCACCTCGTCCATGTTTGCGCCGTTCTTCACAGCCTGAAATGCGCCGGCCCAATCTTCCGGTGCAGGTGCGGCATTCGCTGGCGCGGGGATCGGCGGCTGATCATTGTGGATCACCACCTTCGCCACTGCACCTGCATCCGGTGCAGCAATGATCTCGTCGAATGATGTGATCGCGCATTCGATAGCTTTGGCCACGCTCTCCGTGGCGGCCTCCAGCTGTTCGGCATCTTTGCCCTTCGCCTGCATGATGCTGGTGGCAGCGTGGCGCACCGTCGGCGGCGAGTGCAGAAAGGCAATGACCCGGTCGGCAAGCTCGCGCGACAGAAAAGTGCCCACGACAACGGGACGGGTTTCGAGAAGATCGACGCTGCCGTCATCCTTCTCCTTCAGGCTGTAAATCTCCATTTCGGTCTCCAGCTGCTCATCAGGCCGGGGCCACGACACCCCGGCGACGCTCCCCCATGATCGACAAGGGGGTGGGCGTTTCGCTCAGGATTTCGATTTCGTCGGTTTGAAAGCGAGATAGGTGGAGGCCGCGATCTCGACGGCCTCTCCCGTCGCGGGATTGCGTCCGATCCGCGCCGCACGGCTTTTCTGCTGAAAGCGGCCGAGGCCGGTGATGTTGACCGTCGATCCGTTTGCAGCCTGGATAAGGATCTCAGAAATCATTGCCTCGAGCATTTCCTGTACGTTGGTCTTCGCGAAGCCGGTCTTGTTGGCGATTGCGTCGATCAGGTTCGATTTCGAGAAATTGTTCGCCATGGGTCTCTCCTATGATGGCGGTTGAGAACTGGCCGGGTCAGAGAACCCGGTCCCAATATGCTTCGACAGCGCGGCGCTCCTCCTCCGTCTCGGGTTCGCGGCCACTGTCCAGAATGGCTGCGCCTTGTTCGGCGAGCTGGATTTCGCGGTCGATGCGGATCGCGAAGGCGGCATAGAGGGCGCGGAGAAGGCGGAGGGCTGCGGTCATGGTGGGCTACGCCTTTGCCAGATCGATGGTGACGGACGACCAGGGCGCGTCGATGCTGTCGCGTGTCTGGATGCGGATGTAGGTCTTCGACCCGGTGATGCGGATCGCGGCATCAAGGGCCGCCATGGCGGCCTTCCAGCGTTCCTCATCAATCTTCAGCCGCTTGAGCATGAAGATTTCGGTGCGGTTCACCTTGCCTTCCTTCTCGGCGTTGAAGGCCTTGGTAATCACGGCCCGGATCTCCGCCCGGCTGTCAGATGCCCACTCGTTCAGGCACTCGTCGATCAGCGCCTTCGCAATCTGGAGCTCCGGCCCGAAATCGATCAGGTCCGCGACGCGCACCTCGATCTGCATGAGGTTGTCGTAGGTGCGATAGGTGCGATTGCCCTTGGGCCCCCCACGGGCCAGCCCATATTCCTGCGCGAGCAGCGCATCGAAGCTGCCGAGGTCATCGAAGACATGGCCCTTGAAGCGCCGCACCTGGTCATTCAGGGCCAGCGCGTAGCCCATGATCTTGCGAACGGTTTCATCTTCGAGCAGCTCCTGCGGCTTGATCATCTCGATCGGCGTAAAGCCGCCCTTCGCGTCGGACATATAGGGCTTGTCGCCGATCGTCATACGCCCGTCAGGAACGGGGTGCGGGGTGAAGCTGGAGGTCTGTGCTGTCATGATGTTTCCTTCGTGAGTGGTGGATTTCTGGGTGATGTGGTCAGGCATCGAAGCCCCCGATCAGGCGGAGCTGTGGACGGCGCTCGCCTTCGTCCTTCGCCATCAGGTTCTCGCGCACCTGAAAGACGACCTCGCCGAACTGCTCGATCAGGTCCTGCAGGCGGGCGACATCGGCTTTCGTCTGCGCCATGCATTCGCGCGACAGGATCGTCGCCGCCGCAGCCAGAACGGACACGCCCATCTCGTCCGCTCCGGAAAACTGGCAGAGCAGGCGATAGAGCTCATTCGACCGTGGCCCGATCTCGATCCGTTCGATTTGCTCGAGGAGGGTCATTGCGAGGCCTCCGGCTGGAGCGGGTTGAGCGGGCATCGGCGGCAGGCGGAATACTGGCGGAGCTTGTCAGGGCTGGAGGTAGACATGGGGGCGCCCGCCAGGGTGCGGCATTCGTCGGCCGAGATGCCGCGGCGCAGATGCGGGCACATCATCTGATCCCGCAGTAGCTTCAGGATCCGCGCCGCATGCTTCCGCGTGGCGAGATCGAGACTCTGTGCCGGGTAGGTCCCTGCGATCAGCATCGACACAGATGGGCGAGCCATGCCGACAGCACGAGCGATTTCCGACACGCTCTTGCCCTTGGCGCGTTCGGCCTTGAGCAGCGCCACCCATTCCAGATCCGGAAGATCGAGGCTCAGCTTCTCAAGCATGGCACATCCTTTCCGGTGTTGAAGTCGTGGATGGCGTTGGCTTTGGAGAGCGCAACCGGGGCACGGGGGCCGGTGTTGCGTGCCAGCATCCAGCGCTTGTAGCCGTTGCTGGTCATGGCTGTGCCTTCTGCGCGCCGCGGCAGCTCGACCACATAGCCAGCCGCGCGCAAGATGCGCAGGTAACTGGTCTCTGCGAGGGTGTCAGGATGCCGTCTGACAGAGCGATTTCTGACGAATCCAGCGGTCAGACCTTGAAATGCGATAGTCTTCCGTCAAGTGGCATAAAACCATTTGATTTCTCGACGCTTTTTAAGGTCTGACCAAAATTCCTGAGGTCTGACCGTCGCGTCAGACCTCTCTGGCCCTCATGGCACAAAAATTTCCGCTGTAGGTCCGTCCCAGATATCGGATGGCGCCCGATCTTCTGACCCGCACTCTATATTTTCTGTAATGTTATCCGTCTGCTATGCAATGTGCAGAGCGTGTCAGGTCTTTGCGCGGACTTTGACGGATGAATGATAGGCTGGACGTGGTTTTTTCGTGCCTTCTTTCATTGTCGTCCGAAAGCGAAATTCAGCACCGTCCCTAATTTTCTTCTATTTTACCGCTAGTTATCCGCCTTCTTCTCGGCTGCCTAATTCGTCCGGAAGTTAGTACCCCCCTACATATACCGCCGAACACCTGTCCTTGCCACGTCCCAGAACGGGCGCGCAGCCGCCAGGCAATCCGGCGGGAAGCCTTCTCGAGCAACCATTCGATTTCTGCTCTTGACGCGCGGAAACGCATCGCATAGCTACCCGCCAAGTGGCTAGGTAGCTCAGCTGGTTAGAGCACGTGACTCATAATCACGGGGTCGGGGGTTCGAGTCCCCCCCTCGCCACCATAATATCAAGAACAGTCGATGAGCTGTAAGAGAAGCCGAAACGCTTCCCTTTATTGTTTCGGTGTCTTGAAGGCGCCCGCTGTTGGCGGAAACCAGACTTTCGGACAAGCGGATCTGCCTAGGAAGGTCCGCAACCATTTGTAATCGTGTGGCAAATGTTTTGGTTGCAGTGATCTTTCAGGCGAAAATGAAAGACGGCTCGGAAAATGGCAGTCCATCTAGGGCCCAGACTCATTGCTTTTGACAGCCGGAACAAGACGGTTGCGGCGAGCATGATCGCGGAGAAGAAGGTTTCCGGACATCGGTCGTATCGTGTGGCGACCCGCCGCCAGTCCTTGAGGCGGCCG
>NZ_JAYRZN010000024.1:0-61054 GCF_041916475.1 Paenirhodobacter sp. | reverse complement strand
CGAGCCGATCACCTACAAGAAGGGCGCGGCCTACCTGGGCGCCGGCTTCACCATCAAGCCGCTGTTCGAGGACCATATCGGCAGCCTGAAGGCGATCGACCCGAACACCGGCGACATCAAGTGGGAATACAAGAACGGCGCGCCGCTCTGGGGCGGGGTGATGAGTACGGCGGGCGGCCTGGTGTTCGTGGGCAACCCGGAAGGCGAATTCATGGCCTTCGACGCCGATACCGGCGAGAAGCTGTGGTCGTTCCAGACCGGCTCGGGCATCGTCGGCCAGCCGATCACTTGGGATCAGGATGGCGAGCAATATGTCTCGGTCATCTCGGGCTGGGGCGGCGCGGTTCCGCTCTGGGGCGGCGAGGTCGCGAAGAAGGTGAACTACCTGAACCAGGGTGGCACGGTCTGGACGTTCAAGCTGCCGAAGCAGCTCGCCGCGGCGCAGTAACCTCTTACCTCTGGAAATCCCCTCACGAACGAACTGGAAAGGGGCGCGGGATCACCGCGCCCCTTTTCGCGCGGCTAGGCGGCATAGGGCGAGGGCACCATCCGCACCGGCACCTCGACCTTGCGGTTGCCCTGTTCCTTCGCGGCCATCATCTCGAACAGCACGTCGAGCATCGCGGGCACATCCTGGCGCGCCATGGTGATGTTGCGGTCGACCAGCCCGGCGAACGGGTCCCAGTCGAAGCTGCCGACATGCGGGGCGGGCGCCGATTCGGGGCGGCGCAGCTTCAGCCAGCGCATGATGCCTTCGAGCGCGCTGGTGGAATTCACGAAGATCCCTGCGGGCAGGCGCGCGGATGCCTCCGCCAGCCGCATGATAGCCTGTTCGGCGCGCTCGGCGGCATAGCCCACGGGCAGGATCAGCTCCTCGCGCACGGTGATCCCGGCCTGCTCATGCGCGGCGCGGAAGCCGCGGATCCGCTCCAGGGTATTGTGATCGGTGGAGCGGCCGCCGATGAAGGCCAGCGGCTCCGCCGTGCCGGGCGCCTGGCCGCAGGCCCGCAGCACATCGGCGGTGAGCGCGCGCGCGCCGCCATAATTGTCGGAAATGACCGAAGGGGCTTCCTGGCCGGGCAGGTCGAGGTTGTAGGTCTCGACCCCGGCGCCGCGGCACAGCACGCTGATCAGGTCGGGGTTGGTGGCGCCGGTCGCGATGATGCAATCCACCTTGTAGGACAAGAGTGTACGCGCCGCCTGGATCTCCAGCTCCGGGTCCCGCTGGGTGCAGGTGATGATCGGGAACAGGCCGCGGGCGCGGGCGCGCTGCTCGAACTGCTCGGCGATGGAGCTGAAGTAGCGGTTGTCGTATTTCGGCATGATCATGCCGATCAGGTTGGAGCGTTTGCGCCGCAGCGCCCGCGCCTGCTGGTTCAGCGAAAACCCCTGCGTATCGGCGATATGGCGGATCCGCTCGGCCGTCGCGGCGCTGATCCGGCGCGATTTCCAGTTGCCGTTCAGCACCGCGCTCACCGTCGAGGCGGAGACCCCGAGCTGCGCCGCGATGTCGTAGATGGTCGTCTGCCGGGGCGGGTCGGGGTTTTGGGTCACGATGGCCTCCTCGCGATGCAGCTTGACACCTGAATGACATTGAAGCAACCATGCACCATCGGTTGTGCAGCTTTGCGCCACCGATGGTGCTAATGAATGCGCAGGGGCAGGAGGAGGCGCCCGCATCGCCCGGCTTTCGGCCGCGATGCAGAAGGCGAGGCCTGTCGGTCTGCGCGGCGGCCGGATCGGGCCGACATGGAGAGAGTGGAGGAGTTCACGATGAAGATTTGCAATCGGCCCGTCACCACGGCCGCAATCCTGATGGCCGGCCTGCTGGGCTCGGCGGCCTATGCCGCGCCGAAGGGGACGGTGGCGTTCCTGATGCCCGACCAGGCATCGACCCGCTACGAGGAACATGATTTCCCGGGCTTCAAGGCCGAGATGGCGAAGCTCTGCCCGGAGTGCACCGTCGTCTATCAGAATGCGAATGGCGACGTGGCGCTGCAGCAGCAGCAGTTCAACTCGGTGCTGGCGCAGGGCGCCACGGTGATCGTGCTCGATCCGGTGGATTCGGCGGCGGCCGGCGGCCTCGTCAATATCGCGCAATCGCAGGGTGCCAAGGTCATCGCCTATGACCGCCCGATCCCGGATACGCCGGCGGATTTCTACATCTCCTTCGACAATGAGGCGATCGGCAAGTCGATCGCGGACTCGCTCGTTGCGCATATGAAGGCGGCGGGCGTCGCCGAAGGCGCGGGCGTGCTGCAGATCAACGGCTCGCCCACCGATGCGGCGGCCGGGCTGATCCGCGACGGCATCCACAAGGGGCTGGAAAGCTCCGGCTACAAGACGCTCGCCGAATATGACACGCCGGAATGGGCGCCGCCGAAGGCGCAGCAATGGGCGGCGGGCCAGATCACCCGCTTCGGCGACGAGATCAAGGGCGTGGTCGCGGCCAATGATGGCACCGCAGGCGGCGCCATCGCGGCCTTCAAGGCGGCCGGTGTCGCGCCGGTGCCGCCGGTGACGGGCAACGATGCCACCGTGGCGGCGCTGCAGCTGATCATCGCGGGCGATCAGTACAACACCATCTCCAAGCCCTCCGAGATCGTTGCGGCGGCGGCGGCGAAGGTGGCGGTGCAGTTCCTGAACGGGGAGACCCCCGCGGCCAAGACCGAGCTCTACAAGACCCCGAGCGAGCTCTTCGTCCCGGCGGTGGTCACGGCCGAGAACATCAAGGCGGAGATCTTCGACAAGGGGATCCAGACCGCGGCCGAAGTCTGCACCGGCGAATATGCCGCGGGCTGCAAGACCCTCGGCATCACCAACTGACCCGCAATCCGGTGCCGCGCCTCTGGCGTGGCACCTCCGACCGGACATAGCAGATGAGCGTGACACATCCGGGCGCCGAGGCCGCGCCCGCCGCAGCGGGGGAATGCATCCTGCGCCTGCGCGGCATTTCCAAGAAATTCGGCGCCGTTTCCGCGCTGACCGATATCGAGCTCGATGTCCATGCGGGCGAGGTTGTGGCGCTTGTCGGCGACAATGGCGCGGGCAAGTCGACGCTGGTGAAGGTGCTCGCGGGCGTGCACCAGCCGAGCGCGGGCACGATCGAATTCTGCGGCCGCGAGGTCTCGCTTTCGGATCCGGGGGCGGCGCTGAGCATGGGGATCGCGACGGTGTTCCAGGACCTCGCCCTGTGCGAGAACCTCGACGTGGTGGCAAACCTGTTCCTTGGCCACGAGATGGCGCCCTGGCGGCTCGACGAGGTGGGGATGGAGGTCCGCGCCTGGACGCTACTGCAGGAGCTGGCGGCGCGGATCCCCTCCGTGCGCGAGCCGATCGCCTCGCTCTCGGGCGGGCAGCGGCAGACGGTCGCCATCGCGCGCTCGCTGCTCCTCGACCCGAAGATCATCATGCTCGACGAGCCCACCGCCGCGCTCGGCGTCGCCCAGACGGCGGAGGTGCTGAACCTGATCGAGCGCGTCCGCGACCGCGGCCTCGGCGTGATCATCATCAGCCACAACATGGAAGACGTGCGCGCCGTCGCAGACCGCATCGTCGTGCTGCGTCTGGGCAAGAACAACGGCGTCTTCACGCCGGAGGCCAGCAACCACGAACTGGTGGCCGCCATCACCGGCGCCACCGAAAACGCCGTATCCCGCCGGCGCGCCCGCAAGGCCGCCGAACAGGGGGAGATTTCCGCATGAGCCAGAAGCAACCCGCCCTCGACCGCAGCGACGAACGCGTCCGCCATGCGGAAACGCTGGGCGACAGCCTGCGCGCCTTCCTCGACCGGGTCCGCTCGGGCGATCTCGGCATGCTGCCGGTGATCGTCGGGCTGATCGTCATTTCGGTCGTGTTCACCTCGCTCAACCCGGTGTTCCTCGCGCCGAACAACCTCGTCAACATGCTGTTCGATTGCGCCACGGTGGGGATGATCTCGCTCGGTATCGTCTGCGTGCTGCTCTTGGGCGAGATCGACCTTTCGGTGGGCTCCATGAGCGGCTTCGCCTCCGCCATCGTCGGCGTGCTGTGGGTGAACCACGGCTGGCCGGTGCCCGCGGCAATCGCGGTGGCGATCCTCGCCGGGGTCGCGGTCGGCGCGATCTACGCGACGCTTTACAACCGCCTCGGCATGCCGAGCTTCATCGCCTCGCTCTCGGGCCTGCTCGCGCTTCTGGGCATGCAGCTCTATATCCTCGGGCCGACCGGCTCGATCAACCTGCCCTATGCCTCGCCGCTGGTGAAATTCGGCCAGGTGCTGATCATGCCGGATTGGGTGGCCTATGTGGCGGCGCTGCTGCCGGGTGCTGCGCTGCTGGTGACCGGGCTCTCGGTGCGGGCCCGGCGGATGACTGCGGGCCTGACCGCGCAGCCGATGGCAAACCTGATCCTGAAAGCCGCGGCGATCACCCTCGGGCTGCTGTTCGCGGTCTATTACCTGAACCTCGGCCGGGGCGTGCCGTGGATGTTCGGCCTGTTCGTGCTCCTCGTGGTGGCGATGAACTATGCGCTCACCCGCACGCGGTGGGGCCGTTCCATGTTCGCCGTGGGCGGCAACCGCGAGGCCGCGCGCCGCTCGGGCATCAATGTGCGGCGGATCTATCTGTCGGCCTTCATGCTGTGCTCCACGCTGGCGGCGCTCGGCGGGGTGCTCTCGGCCTCGCGCCTGGCCTCCTCCAGCCAGCAGGCCGGTGCGGGCGATGTGAACCTGAATGCCATCGCAGCGGCAGTCATCGGCGGCACCAGCCTTTTTGGCGGGCGTGGCAGCGCCTGGGCAGCACTTCTGGGCATCATCGTGATCCAGGCGATCTCCAACGGCCTGACGCTGCTGAACCTGTCGTCCTCTTTGCGCTACATGATCACCGGGGCGGTGCTGGCCATTGCCGTGATTGTGGATTCGCTCGCCCGGCGCTCCCGCGTCAGTCACGGCCGCGCCTAATTCCCAGGAGAACTGAACATGGCTGAATCACTGCAAGGCAAGGTTGCCGCCATCACAGGGGCTGCCTCCGGCATCGGGCTGGAATGCGCCCGGCATCTGGTGGCGGCGGGGGCGACGGTCGTGCTCATCGACCGCGCCGAGGACCGGCTGAAGGCACTGTGCGTCGAGATCGGGCCGCGGGCGCTGCCGCTGGTGGTGGATCTGCTGGATGGCGCGCAGGTCTCGGGCATGCTGCCGCGGATCCTGGATCTGGCGGGGCGGCTCGATATCTTCCACGCCAATGCCGGCGCCTATATCGGCGGCCCGGCGGCAGAGGGGAACCCCGACGCCTGGGACCGCATGCTGAACCTCAATATCAACGCGGCCTTTCGCTGCGTGAATGCGGTCCTGCCGCATATGATCGCGCAGAAGTCGGGCGACATCCTGTTCACCAGCTCGGTCGCGGGCGTGGTGCCGGTGGTCTGGGAGCCGATCTATACCGCCTCCAAATTCGCGGTGCAGGCCTTCCTGCATGCGACCCGGCGGCAGGTCTCGCAATACGGGATCCGCATGGGCGCTGTGCTGCCCGGTCCGGTGGTCACGGCGCTGCTCGACGATTGGCCGAAGGCCAAGATGGAGGAGGCGCTGGCCAACGGCAGCCTGATGCAGCCGAAGGAGGTCGCGGAGGCGGTGGTGTTCATGCTGACGCGGCCGCGCGGTGTGGTGATCCGCGATCTGGTGATCCTGCCCAACAGCGTCGATCTCTAAGCGCCGGAGGGCTGCGGCATGGCACAGGCAAGCACAGCGCAATCCTATCTGATCGGTGTCGATGTCGGCACCGGCAGCGCCCGGGCGGGCGTGTTCGATGCCGGGGGGCGGATGCTGGCCTCGGCCCGGCGCGAGATCACGCTCTGGCGCGCGCCCGGCGGGATCGTGGAGCAATCCAGCGACCAGATCTGGGAGGCGGTCTGTGCCTCGGTACGCGAGGCGGTGGCGGCCGCAGAGGTGCCTGTGGCGCAGGTGAAGGGCATCGGCTTCGATGCCACCTGTTCGCTCGTGGTGCTGGGGGCGGAGGGGCGGCCGCTGCCCGTCGGCCCGTCGGAGGATCCGGCGCGCAACATCATCGTCTGGATGGATCACCGGGCGGTGGCGCAGGCCGAGCGGATCAACGCGCTCGGCCATGAGGTGCTGCGCTATGTGGGCGGGCGGATCTCGCCCGAGATGGAGACGCCGAAGCTCCTGTGGCTCTCCGAGCATCGCCCGGAGGTCTTTGCCGAAGCCCGGGATTTCTTCGACCTCGCCGATTTCCTGACCTGGAAGGCCACCGGAAGCCGCGCGCGCTCGACCTGCACCGTCACCTGCAAATGGACCTATCTCGCGCATGAAGGCCGCTGGGACCCGGAGTATTTCCGCAAGGTCGGCCTCGGGGTGCTGGCCGATGAGGGCTTCGCCCGGATCGGTACGCAGGTCGTCGCGCCCGGCACGGCTCTGGCGCAGGGCCTGGGCGCGGAGGCGGCGCAGGCGCTCGGGCTCCTGCCCGGTACCGCCGTGGGGGCGGGCATGATCGATGCCCATGCCGGGGGCATCGGCACCGTGGGCGTGGAGGGCGCGCCCACGCGCACGATGGCCTATGTGTTCGGCACCTCGTCCTGCACCATGACCAGCACCGCGGCGCCGGTTTTCGTGCCGGGCGTCTGGGGGCCCTATTATTCGGCGATGGTGCCGGGGCTGTGGCTGAACGAGGGCGGCCAGTCTGCCGCCGGTGCCGCGATCGACCAGCTGCTCTCGCTGCATCCGGCGACGCCCGAGGCGCGCGCGCTGGCGCAGGCGGCGGGCAAGCCGTTCCCGGTCTATCTGGCCGATCGGGCCGTCGCGGCCGCGGGCGGCCCCTCCGAGGCGATTCGCCTTGCGGACCGGCTGCATGTGGTGCCCGAATTCCTGGGCAACCGCGCGCCGCTCGCCAATCCGCATGCCCGCGCCCTGATCGCGGGGCTGGGGATGGAGAGCGATCTCGACAATCTCGTCGCGCTCTATGTGGCGGGGCTGTCGGGCGTGGCCTATGGGCTGCGCCAGATCATCGAGGTGCAGGCGCAGGCGGGGGCGCCGGTCGGGGCCATAGCCATCAGCGGCGGCGCCGGGCAGCTCGATCTGATCCGGCAGCTGCTGGCCGATGCCACCGGCACCCCGGTGATCGCCACGGCAGCCGAGGAGCCGGTTCTTCTGGGCGCCTCCATCCTCGGTGGGGTGGCAGCGGGGCTCTACCCCGATATGTCCGCCGCCATGTCGGCGATGACGCGCGCGGAGCGCCGCTATGCGCCGCAGGGTGGGGAGATCGCCGCGCTGCATGACCGCCGCTATGCGGCCTTCGTCAAGCTGCAGAGCCTCGGCGCGGAGCTGTAGACCTCAGGCGGGGGCGGTCGATCCCCGCACCACCAGCTCGCCCGAGAGCGTCACCTTTCGGCTCGGCAGGTCCGGGTGGTCGAGCCGCGCGAGCAGCATCTGCATCGCCTCGCGGCCGAAGCTCTCCACCGGCTGGCGAATCACGGTGATCCCCGGCTCGACGAAGGTCGTCCAGGGCTCGTCGTCGAAGCCAGCGATGGCGACGTCTTGCGGAATCGCCAGGCGCCGCTCGCGGCACAGCCGCAGCATGGCGCCGATGAAGAGCCCGTTGGAGAGCACCACCGCCTCCGGCTGCTCCGCGAGCAGGCCGCAGAGCGCATCATGCCCGGCATCGGTGCTGGGCGCGACCATCCGCAGGATCGGTGCCAGCCCATGGCGGCGCATCGCGCTCTCGAAGCCTTCGCGCCGCTCGGCGCCGGTGGCCGATGTCGCGCCGAACAGCCCGGCAATCCGGCGTCGGCCGGTCGCGACCAGATGATCCACCAGCATCTCCGCCGCCGCGCGGTTGTCCAGCACGACGGTATCGCGCGGCCCGCCCGGCAGCCCGCGGTCCACCAGCACGACAGGCATGTCAAAGCCCGCAAGCTGCGCCGGCGCCAGCGCGCGCGTGGGCGCGAGGATAAGGCCGCTCACCCGTTCCTCCGCCATCAGGCCCAGGTACATTTCCTCGCGCGCGGGGTCTTCGTCGGTGTTGCACAGCAGCACGCGCATGCCGTTGCGGTAGGCCGCCGTTTCCACTGCCCGGGTCAGCTGGGTGAAGAACGGGTTGCGGATATCGGCCACGATCAGCCCCACCGTCATCGTCTGCTGCGAGCGCAGCCGCCGCGCCGCGAGATTCGGCCGGTAGCCCGTCGCCGCGACCGCGGCCTCCACCTTGCGGCGCACGTCCTCGCTCACCGGCCCCTTGCCGAGGGCGCGCGAGACGGTCGAGGGCGCCACCCCGGCCGCGCGGGCCACATCCTTGATACTGATGGTCATGATGCGTGGAAACGATCCCGGTTCTGTTCGCGGATAGAATGGCCTTTACCGCGGTTCTTGGCAACGAAATTGCGGGTCATTGAGCGGTTTTGGCGCGCAGGATGAAAATTCAGAGTGGAAACGTTTCCACAAATCAGGTAAGACAGATAGAAACCGGAGATTGGGAGGAGCCAGTGTCCCAGATGAGCGAAATGGATATTCTGCCGCGCGAGCTCGTCCGCCTCGACGCGACGGTCGCCGACAAGGCCGATGCCCTGCGTCAGGCGGCGGCGCTGCTGTTGGCCGCGGGCTGCGTGAAGCCCGGGTTCGAGGACAGCATGACCCGGCGCGAGGCCGCGTCGAACACCTATCTGGGCAAGGGTATCGCGATTCCGCATGGCATGGTCGAGGACCGCGACCTGATCCAGCGCGACGGCATCGCGGTGTTGCAGGTGCGCGGCGGCGTCGAATGGAACGCCGGGCAGCGCGCGCAGCTGGTGGTGGCGATCGCCGCGCGCTCCGATGCGCATATCGGGATCCTGCGGCGCCTGACCCGGCTTTTGCAGGACGATGCGCGGATCGCGGCTCTGGCCGCGACGGATGATGCGCAGGCGGTGATCGCAGCGCTGAGCGGGGCTGCGGCGGCCGAAGCGGTGGGTGAGGTCGCGACCGACCTCGCGCAGGGGTTTGACTGGGTGCTGGATTACCCGAACGGGCTTCACGCCCGGCCCGCCACGGAATGGGCCGAGACCGCGCGCCGGTTCGCGGCCCGCATCCGGGTGCGCCATGGGGCAGAGGCCGCCGATGCGCGCAACCTGATTTCGCTCCTGCAGCTCGGGCTGAAGGCGGGGGAGACGATCACGGTTTCCGCCGATGGCCCGGATGCGGCCGATGCGCTTTCCACGCTGAAGATCGTGCTGAGCGGGCTCAGCGCCCGCGAGAAGGACGAGGCGCGCAAGGCCGAGGCGAAGCGTGCCGCGGCTGCCGCGGCCGGTGCCTGGGTGCCGCAAGACGGGCCCGATGTGGTCGAGGGGGTGTCTGCCTCGCCGGGGCTCGCGATCGGGCGGCTGCACCGGATGCTGGCCGGGCCGGTGGTGATCGCCGATACGGCGGTCGATCTGGCCACTGCGGCGGACCGGCTGCACGATGCGCTGGCCCGTGCGCGCGAGCAGCTCCGCGCGCTGGCCGATGATACCGCCCGCCGCCTGGGCGAGGCCGATGCCGGGATCTTCCGTGCGCAGGCCGAGCTGCTGAACGACCCGAGCCTGATCACGCTTGCCTCGCAGAAGCTCGTCGAGGGGCACGGGCTCGCCTGGTCCTGGAACGCGGCGATCGAGGAGACGGCGGCGCAGCTCCTCTCCGTTGGTAATGCGGTTCTGGCCGGCCGCGCGACCGACCTGCGCGATGTGGGCCACCGAGTACTCGCGCTGATCGATCCGGCCTTCGCGCGCCCGACTCCGGCCGAAGTCCCCCCGGGCACGATCCTGATTGCCGATGACCTGACCCCCACCGATACCGCGGGCCTCGATCCCGAGCGCATCGCGGGCCTCGTGACGGCGCAGGGCGGGCCCACCTCGCATACCGCGATCCTTGCGCGCACGCTGGGCCTGCCTGCGGTCGTTGGTGCCGGGGCGGCGCTGGCGCGGCTGCCGGAGGACGGCGAGGCGATCATCGATGGCAGCACGGGGCGGCTCTATCTCGCGCCCACCGCGCAGGATCTGGCCTCGGCCCGGGCCTGGATCGAGGGCGAGCATGCGAAGCGCGCCAAGGCCGCAGAGGCCCGCGCGCTGCCCGCAAAGACCCGGGATGGCCACCAGGTGGCCATTGGCGCCAATATCAACCTCGCCGAGCAGGCCGCCTTCGCGCTGGAGCAGGGCGCGGAGGGCGTCGGCCTGATGCGGACTGAATTCCTGTTCCTCGAGCGCGGCGACAGCCCCTCCGAGGAGGACCAGTACCGCGCCTATTCCGAGATGTCGCGCGCCATGGGCGGGCGGCAGCTGGTAATCCGCGCGCTGGATATCGGCGGTGACAAGCAGGTGAGCTACCTCGACCTCCCGCGCGAGGAGAACCCGTTCCTGGGCGTGCGTGGCGCGCGGCTGCTGCTGCGGCGGCCGGAGCTGCTGGTGCCGCAGCTGCGCGCGCTGTACCGCGCGGCAAAGGATGGCGCCGATATTTCGGTGATGTTCCCGATGATCACCTCCGCGGCCGAGCTGCTTTCGCTGCGCGAGACCTGCGCGCAGATCCGCGCCGATATCGGCGCGCCGGAAGTGCCGCTCGGGATCATGATCGAAGTGCCCTCCGCGGCGCTGATGGCGCAGGAGCTGGCGCAGCACGCGGATTTCTTCTCGATCGGCACCAATGACCTGACGCAATACACGCTGGCGATCGACCGGCAGAACCCGGTGCTCGCGCCCGAGGCGGACAGCCTGCATCCGGCAGTGCTGCGGCTGATCGAGCGCACGGTTGCAGGGGCGCATGCCCATGGCCGCTGGGTCGGCGTCTGTGGCGGGATCGCGGGCGATGCCTTCGGTGCGGCGCTGCTGGCGGGGCTGGGCGTCGATGAGCTGTCAATGACGCCGCGCGACATTCCGGCGGTGAAGGATGCGCTGCGCAGCGCCGATATCTCCGGGCTGAAGGCGCTGGCCACGCGGGCGCTGGCGGCGGCGGATGCCGCTTCGGTGAGGGCGCTGGCGGTGGAGCTTCCGGCATGATCCATACGGTCTGTCTCAATCCGGCGATCGACCAGACGGTCTGCCTCGATCATCTCGCCCCCGGCGAGGTGCACCGGGCGAGCGCGGTCTGGCGCGATCCGGGCGGCAAGGCGGTGAACGTGGCGTCGGTGCTGGCCGATTGGGGGCTTCCGGTCACCGTGCATGGCCTTCTGGGCGCGGAAAACGAGGCTTCTTTCGAAGAGCTGTTTGCGCGCAAGGGGATCGCGGATGCGATGGTGCGCATGCCCGGCGCCACCCGGACCAACATCAAGATCCTCGAAACCGGCGGGCGCACCACCGATCTTAACCTGCCGGGCTTCGCGGCCGACAGTGCGGCGGCCGGGGCGGTCCTGGCGGGGCTGGATGCGGTGGAGGATCTGGTCGTGGTCTCGGGGAGCCAGCCCGACGGGCTGCCGCCCGGCGCCACGGCGGATCTCGTGGCGGCGCTGGCAGCGCGGGGCGCGCGGGTGGTGCTCGATGTGAGCGGCGCGCCGCTTGCGGCCGCGCTCGCCGCGGAGCGGCTCCCGCATGCGATCAAGCCCAACCGGCACGAGCTCGAGACCTATACCGGGCGCAAGCTCCAAGGGCGCGAGGTGCTGCGCGTGGCGCGCGGGTTGCAGGAGCGCGGGATCGCGCTGGTGGTGGTCTCTCTCGGCACCGATGGCGCGCTGTTCGTCTCGGCCGAAGGCGCCGTGCAGGCGCGCCCGCTTGCGCTTGCGACCGGCAGCACGGTCGGCGCGGGCGATGCGATGGTCGCGGGGATCACCGCGGGCCTCGCCGAGGGGCTGGGGCTTGCGGATCTCGCGCGGCAGGCCACCGCATTCGCTGCGGGCAAGCTGCGCAATCCGGGGCCGCACCTGCCGCCTGTGGCGGAGGTCAGGGCGCTGGCCGGGCAGGTGGAGCTGCGCCCGGTCGCGGAAGAAATCACCGGGGGATGAGCCCGGATGTCCGGCGGGGACCGGACAGTCAGAGGAGGAAGCAATGTCGAATTTCGTTGCCGTGGTCGGTGCCGGGGAGCTCGGCACCCATGCGGTTCTGGCCCGCGAGGCGCTGAAGAAGGCGGCCCGTGCGCTCGGCCAGACAATCGCCGTGGAGGTCGAGACCGCCGATGGCGTTCTGGATCCGCTCGATGCTGCCGCGGTGGGGCAGGCCGAGGCCGTGCTTCTGGTCGGCCATGTCGACGAGGCCCGGTTCGGGAGCCTGCGCAAGGTCAGCGCAACGCTGGCCGAGGTGCTGCAGGATGCGGGCGCGGTCGTCGGGCGGCTGGCAGTCGGGGCGGATGCGGCGCCGCTGCCGCAGGCCGTGTCCGGCGCGCTGAAGATCGTGGCCATCACCTCCTGCCCGACCGGCATCGCGCATACGTTCATGGCGGCCGAGGGGCTGCAGAGCGGAGCGGCGGGGCTTGGCCATACGATCCGGGTGGAGACGCAGGGCTCGGTCGGCGCGCAGGATGCGCTGAGTGCGGAGGAGATCGCCGCGGCGGATCTGGTGGTCATCGCCGCCGACAAGCAGGTGGAGCTTGGCCGCTTTGCGGGCAAGCGCGTGTTCACCTCGCCCACGAAGCCTGCGATCAACGACGGCGCCGGGCTGATCCGCCGCGCCATTGCCGAGGCGAAGCTGCAGGGCGCCGAAGCCGCGGCCGCAAGCGATGCCGCGCCCCAGCCCGCGCACAAGACCGGCATCTACAAGCACCTGATGACGGGCGTGTCCTTCATGCTGCCCTTCGTGGTGGCCGGCGGGCTGCTGATCGCCATCGCCTTCGCGCTTGGCGGGATTTATGTGTACGAAGACCAATATGCCGGGACGCTGGGATACGTTCTGTTCCAGATCGGGGCGAAGGGCGCCTTCACGCTGATGGTGCCTGCGCTTGCGGGCTATATCGCCTATTCCATCGCCGACAGGCCCGGCATCGCGCCGGGCATGACGGGGGGCGTGATCGCGGGCACGATCGGGGCCGGGTTCCTCGGCGGTATCGTCGCGGGGTTCATCGCGGGTTATGGCGTGCTGCTTCTGAACCGCTGGATCCGCCTGCCAAAGACGCTGCAGGGGCTGAAGCCGGTGCTGATCCTGCCGCTGCTCGGCACGGCGCTCACGGGCCTTCTGATGTTCTATGTGGTCGGCGCGCCGACGGCGAAGGCGCTCGCGGCGCTCACCTCCTGGCTGCAGGGGATGCAGGGCTCCTCGGCCGCGATCCTCGGGCTGATCCTCGGCGGCATGATGGCGGTCGATATGGGCGGGCCCATCAACAAGGCGGCCTATGTCTTTGGGACCACGCTGATCGCTTCGAACGTGACCGAACCGATGGCCGCGGTGATGTGCGCGGGCATGACCCCTCCGCTCGCGCTCGCCATCGCGACGCGGCTGATGCCCGGCCGCTTCACGCCGGAAGAGCGCGAGGCGGGCAATGCAGCCTTCGTCCTCGGCCTCGCTTTCGTCACCGAAGGCGCGATCCCCTTCGCGGCGCGCGACCCGCTGCGGGTGATCCCGTCGCTGATCGCGGGCTCCGCGGTGGCCGGGGCGCTGTGCATGGCGATGGGGGTGCAGCTGCGCGTGCCCCATGGCGGTATCTTCGTGCTGCCGATCCCGAATGCGGTGGGCAATCTCGGCGGCTTCGTCGTCGCCATGCTTGCAGGCACAGCGGTTTCGGTCCTGGCGCTGGCGCTGGCCAAGCGGCGCGTTGCCGCTCCGGCCGCAGCCGCCGCCTGACCGGAGCCCGCCCGTGCCGGGGGTCCTCCCCCCTCCGGCACGGGCGGGCAAAAGCCCCTTTACCCCGCGCCACCCTGCCCTAACTTGAGGGTATCAGGACAGGAGCGGACCCATCCCCGAGACAGCGAAACCCACCGGCTTGCGCGCCCGGCTGCGCCATCTTCTGGCTCAGCTTTACCCCGACCGCGATACAGAGGCCCTGGTGGCCGAGGTGATCGCCGCCTTCTGGCCCGATGGCCGCACCCGGCGGCAGCGGCCAAGGCGCCCCTCGAACAGCCTGTGGTCCGAGGCCGATGCGCTGGTCATCACCTATGGCAATTCGATCACCGATGGCACGCACAGGCCGCTCGATCTGCTGCGCGCCTTTCTGGCCGGGCATTTGCAGGGCGCGGTGAACGGGGTCCATGTGCTGCCGTTCTTCCCGTTCTCCTCGGACGATGGCTTCGCCGTCACCGATTATACAGAGGTCGATCCGGCGCTCGGGGACTGGGGCGATATCCGCCGCCTCGGAGCGCAGTTCAGCCTGATGTCGGATATGGTGCTCAATCATGTCTCGGCGCAAGGGGTCTGGTTCACGGCCTATCTGCGCGGCGAGCCGCCCTATGACCGCTTCTTCATGGAGGCCCGGCCGGAGGACGACCTGCGCGCCGTGGTGCGCCCGCGCACTTCGCCCCTGCTGCGCGCGGTAGACACCGCCGCGGGCCCGCGGCATGTCTGGTGCACCTTCAGCCACGATCAGGTCGATCTGGATTTCCGCAACCCCGAGGTCCTGCTCGAGATCCTGCGCGTGCTGCGGCTGCACATAGATCAGGGCGTGCGGATCATCCGGCTCGATGCCGTGGCCTTTCTGTGGAAGCAGCCGGGCTCGCCCTCGATCCATCTGCCACAGACCCATGCTGTGGTGAAGCTGATGCGGGCGCTCGCGGATTTCGCCGCGGAAAAGGTGATCCTGCTCACCGAGACCAACGTGCCGAAGGCCGAGAACCTGTCTTATTTCGGCCGGCGCGACGAGGCGCATATGGTCTATCAGTTCCCGCTGCCTCCGCTGGTGCTGCATGCGATGCTCTCGGGCACGGTGCGGTTCTTGCGCAAATGGCTGCGTTCGATGCCACCGGCGCCGCTGGGCTGCGCCTATTTCAATTTCTCCGCCAGCCATGACGGGATCGGGATGCGCCCGGTGGAGGGGATCCTGCCGCCCGAGGAGATCGACGCGATGATCGGGGCGGTGATGCAGGCGGGCGGGCTCGTTTCCATGCGCAGCCTGCCGGGCGGGGGCGAGGCGCCCTATGAGCTCAACTGCGGCTATTTCGACGCGATGAGCCGGACCTTCGCCGGCGAGACCACGCAGAAGATCGCGCGGTTCCTGTGCGCGCAATCCATCGTGATGGCGCTGGAGGGGATCCCGGCGTTTTATATCCATTCGCTGCTCGCTACCCCCAACGACCACGCGGCGGTGGCGCGGCGCGGCATCAACCGGGCGATCAACCGCCATCAGTGGGACTATACCGAGCTGCAGGCGCGGCTGGCGGAGCCGGACAGCGATCAGTCCCAGGTGCTGGCAGAGCTGCAGCGGCGGCTGCGGCTGCGCGCGCGCCAGCCCGCGTTCCACCCCAATGCCACGCAGATGACCCTGCAGCTCGATGACCGGCTGCTGGCTGTGTGGCGGCAATCCCTGGACAGAAACCAGTCTGTCTTCGCGCTGCACAATGTCTCCGCCGAAGCGGTGGAGATCGACGCCTATGCGCTCAATCTGATCGACGGCGAGGACTGGCGCGACCTGCTCAGCGGCGAGGCGGTGGACCCGGACGGGCGCATCGCGATGGCGCCCTATCAGGTGCGGTGGGTGTCCAATATCTAGTCCGCGTGGTCGGCCGCCACGGCCGCGCGGAAATCCGTGAGGAAATCCGGGTCCGCGGCGTGGACAAGGTTCCAGTTCGGAATGAAGGGCAGCTCCTGCGGGTTCTCCAGGAAGACCTGGCCCGCCTCGAAGATGTTCTCCGCGAACATCGCGATGGAGCGTTCCTCGCTGTGGCGGTCGAAGTCGAGCCCGTTCATCATCGCGTCGTGGGAATATACCTCCAGCATGTCGAGCGCGCGGCGGTAATAGGTCGCGCGGAGGGTGCGGAAGGTATTGACCGAGAACACCGTGCCATCGGCCGCGAGCTTGCGGAAGATCGCCTTGCAGATATCCATCGACATCCGGTTCAGCCCGGTCTGCGCATCCTCCGGCGAAAGGTCCTGATGCTTGTGGTCGTAGCGGTCCGCGATCTCCACCTGGCAGACGGCGCGCGGCCCGAGGTTGCGCCAGGCCTCCGAGAGCACGCCGATCTCCAGCCCCCAGTCCGAGGGCATGCGCAGATCGGGCAGGGACGCCGTGCGCATCGCGAATTCGCCCGAGAGCGGGTAGCGGAAGGCGCGCAGATAATCGATATAGTCGCGGTCGCCGATCACCTTCTTCAGCGAGATCAGGAGCGGGCTCACGAGGTTGCGCGTGACCCGCCCGCCCATGCGGTTGGAGCCGATGCGCGGGTAGAACCCCTTCGAGAGGTGATAGGGCATCGCCGGATGCGCGACCGGATAGACCAGCCGCGAGAGCATGCCCCGCTCGTAGGTGACGATGTCGCAATCGTGGATCGCCATCACCGCGCTGTCCTGGCAGGCGATGAGATAGCCGATGCAGCCCCAGACGTTGCGGCCCTTGCCCGGCTCGATCGGGCCGAGCCCGAGCGGCTCCAGCCGCTCCATCACCTGCTGCACCCGCGGCCCGTCGTTCCAGATCACCACATGGTTCTGCGGCAGCTGCGAGAAGAATTCCCGCGCGTGGCGGAACTGCGCGGCGTCGGCCTGATCGAGCCCGATGATGACCCGGTGCAGGTATTTCACCTTCGCAAGTTCGGCGAGGATATGGGGCAGCGCGTCCCCCTCCAGCTCGGAATAGAGCGAGGGCAGGATCAGGCTGATCTTGCGGGTCTGGGCGAAGGTCTCCAGCCGGTATTCCAGCTCCTCCAGCGGGCGCGTCCGCAGGTCGTGGAATTGCGCGATATTGCCGTTTTGCTGAAAGTCAGCCATCGGTCCCTCCGTTGCGGTTCAGTGGCCGAGATCGGCCAGAATGCGCCCGAGCCCTTCGGCCCATCCGGCCGGGCCGGAGGCGGTGCTGCGCAGGATCCGGCCATGGCTTTCGCCGGGCATGGGCGGCAGGCCGGGCCCGTGATCGTTGCGCACGATGACGCCCCGGTCCGCGGCGGCGATCATTTCGGCGTCATTGGGCGCATCGCCAAGCGCGATCACCACATCGGGGCGGAAGCGCGCGCGCAACGCCGGGATCCAGCCGGCCTTGCTGCCGCCCAGGCCGAGGGTCAGGAACCTGCCCCCGCGCCGCACGGTAATGCCCTGCGCATCCAGCGCCGCGCAGAAATGCGCGAGCTCCTCGTCGGTGCCGCTCCAGAGGCCGGGCTCGGTGTGCTGGCGCCGCTGCGCGAGCGCGGCCTGCGCGGGGCTCAGCCCGGTTACGGCCGCGATCTCGGCGGTGCTCATGGCGCCAAAGCCGCGGAGCGGGGCGCGGAGTGCCGCGAGCGCCGCGCGGATGCGGCGATAGGCGCTGTCGTCCTGCGCTCCATCATGCAGCGCGGCACCGTTCTCCACGATCGCGGGCCAGGCTCCGAGCTCGAGGCGCTCTTGCCAGAAAGCGATCTCCGCAGCGGTTTTGGAGGAGGCAAGAATGACCGGCACCTGCGCATGCGCGAGCCGCGCGAGCATAGGCTGCGCGGGCGCGAAATCATAGGTTTCGTGGTCGAGCAGCGTTCCGTCGAGATCGGTCAGGATCAGCAGGCGCACCGGGCCTCCGTTGCATGCGGGGTGGATGGCTTTGCCGCTCAACGCCCGCCGCGGGCTTCGGTTCCCTCTTTTTTGCGAAGATCATCCCGGAAGATGAAATAAGTGTTCAGCTGCGCACAGGATGGCGGAGCCTGTCCTCCGGGTGAAGCCGCGGCGCGACCCGGTTCAGGGCCTCGCCCGCGCGGATCCGGCGCAGCAGTTCGGCCTCCTCCGCCTGGTGGCGCAGCGCTGTGGCGGCGGCATCTGCGGTCTTGGCCGGATCGAGCACCACGACGCCGCTCTCATCGGCGAGGATCACATCGCCCGTGCGCACCTGCGCGCCGCCGCAGGTGACGATCCCGCCAATATGGCCGGACATGCCCTGATTGCGGGTGGTGAGGGGCGAGCGGCCGCGGCACCACACCGGCAGGCCGATGGCGATCAGCGTGGAAATATCGGTCACGAAGCCGTCGATGACGAGCCCGGCCACGCCGCGCTCAAGCGCCGCGGTGCCGCTCAGCGCGCCGAGGCAGGCGTGGCGCAGATCGCCGCAGCGGTCCACCACCACCACCGCGCCCGGCTCCGCGACGGAGAGCGCCTCGATCAGCGCGGAGCCATCCGCCCCGGGCAGCCGCACCGTGAGCGCCGGGCCCCAGATGCGCCGCCCCGGGATCAGCGCCTGAATGGCGGGCGCCATGAAGCCGTCGGTCAGGAACTGGCCGAGGGTGGCGGTCTCCACTTGCGACAGATCGGGCAGCATCGGCATCCTTGCGGTTCGTTCACCCGGGCAGGCTAGGCCGCCGCCCCCGGGAAACCCACCCGCAATCCGGCGCCGGGGTGATCCGAAGAATAGCCGCAGCCTATGTCTGGGCGCTGTCATGCGTGCTAGAACTGCGTCAGAAAGGACCAAGCATGCCGCAACGCCCCGATCTGTCCGACCTGAACTGGAACCTGCTGCGCAGCTTTTGCGTGATCGCCGAAGAGAAGGGGATCACCCGGGCTGCGCGCCGGCTGAACATGAGCCAGCCTTCGGTGAGCCTGGCGCTGCAGAAGCTGGAGGAAAATCTCGGCTGCCAGCTCATCTTCCGCGGCAGCCGGCATTTCGCGCTGACGCTGCGCGGCGAGAAGATCTATCAGGAATGCTCCGAAATGTTCCGCGCGGTGGACCGGATCGGCACGCTGGCGGAGGACCGCAACGACGAGGAATTCGGCGAGCTGCGGCTGTTCCTGATCAGCGGGTTGCGCTCGCCGCTCTTCGATGAGGCGATCCGGCTCTATCATCAGCGCTACCCGTCGATCAGCTGGCGCATCGACGTGCTGAATTCGCCCGAGATCGTGCGCCGGCTGAACCAGGACAAGGCGGGCCTCGGCATCTGCCTGCTGACCAAGCCGATGATCAATCTGGAATGCCGGCACCTGTTCCGCGAAGAATTCGGCATTTTCTGCGGGGCGGAGCATCTGCTTTATGGGCGCGCAGAGGTCTCGGTGCGCGATCTGCAGCAGGAGCCCTTCGTGGCCTTCACCTGCGCGATCGAGGGGATCGGGCTCGAGCCGATGGTGATGGCGCGCGAGGGGCTGGGCCTTGGCAACCGCATCTCGGGCTCCAGCCACGACCTGCAGGAGGTGCAGCGGATGATCGTCTCGGGCGTGGGGATCGGGCTCTTGCCGGTGCCTTCGGCGGCCGACGAGGTGGCGGCGGGGCGGCTCTGGCCGCTGCGCCTCACGGATCAGCCGCTCGGGGCCGATCTGTTCCTGGTGTACAATCCGCAGACCCCGCCAACCCCGCCCGAGCAGCGGTTCATCGACCTGATCGACGAACTGCTGAAGCTGTATCCCGGAATGATGTGATCAGCGGTCGGCGCGCGCCACCACCGCATGCAGCAGCATGTTCAGCGCCGGGGCGATATCCTCCGGGGTGCAGTTTTCGTTGTTGTTGTGGGTGATGCCGCCCTTACAGGGGGTGAAGATCATCGCGGTGGGGAAGCGGGGCGCCATGTGATAGGCGTCATGCCCCGCCTGGGACTGGATATCGCGCCAGTTGTAGCCCTGGCGGATCGCCTCGCCGCGGATCAGCCCGATCAGGCCTGCGTCAAATATATCGCCGCCCCAGACCCATTCATCCTCGATCATGGCGGTACAGCCCGCGCGCGCGGCGGCTTCCTGCGCGGCCCGGCGCATCTTCTCGGCCATGACGCGGGCGGTGATCGGGTCGGGGTGGCGCACATCGGCCACGCATTCGGCGGTGTCCGACAGGATCCCGGGCTTGTTCGGCCAGGCCGCGAGCCGCGAGCCGGTCGCTTTGCCGTCATGCACGGCATAATCCCAGCCGATATCATCGACCGCGGTCAGGAAGCGCGCCCCGGCCACCAGCGCATTGTGGCGCAGGTCCATCGGCGTCGGGCCGGTATGGGCGGTCTCGCCGGTGAAGCGCACGCGGATCCCGTGGCTCGGGTAGCCGCCCGTCACCACGCCGACCTCGCGGCCCTCGGCATCGAGGATCGGGCCTTGTTCGATATGCAGCTCGAAATAGGCATCCACCTCCCCGCCACAGGGCTTTTCGCCCAGATAGCCGATCCGGGCCAGCTCATCGCCGAAGCGCGCGCCGTCATCCGAAATCAGATCATGCGCCCAGTCCAGCGCATAGCGCCCGGCATAGACGCCCGAAGCCACCATCGGCGGCGAGAAGCGCGCGCCTTCCTCATTGGTCCAGTCGACGATGACGAGCGGGCGGCGGGTCACATGGCCCGCGTCGTTCAGGCTGCGCACCACCTCCAGCCCCGCCAGCACCCCGGCGATGCCATCGAAGCGGCCGCCGTTGATCTGGGTATCCAGATGCGATCCGATCATCACCGGCGGCAGGGTCGGGTCCGTGCCTTCGCGGCGCCCGAAGATGGAGCCCATCGTGTCGATCTCCACCGTGAGCCCCGCCTCGCGGCACCAGGAAACGAAAAGGTCGCGCATCTCGCGGTCGCTGTCGGTCAGGGTCAGGCGCGCGAGGCCGCCGGGGCGGCCCTGGCCGATGCCGGCGGAGGCTTCGATCGTAGACCAGTATCGGCTCAGGCTGGCGCGGCTGTCGGGGGTGAAGCTCATGGCGGGTCTCCTGTTGGGTTGCTCCAAGTGAACCAGCCCGAGGAGAGAAGCGCAAATAGGCGCCGTCTATGCCTATGATATAAAAATATAAAGTCAGATGCGCGCATGCCAACCGGCCCCGTTCCCGGGGCCGGTTGGCGCGGGCTTTGGCTCAGGCCTGAAGGCCGCTCAGCAGGCTGGTGAGGTTTGCATGCAGGCAGGGCTGCATGTAGCCGCCCTCCTGGACGCTCAGCACCGGCAGGCCCAGCGAACCGATCGCGCGCCCGATCCGGCTGAAGCCCTCGGTCGTGACTTTCAGGCCCTGGAACGGATCGTCCTCATGCGCATCGAGGCCCTGTGCCACGACGATCACCGTCGCGCCGAAGGCCGCGATCTGCTCCAGCGCGCGGTCGAGCGCGCGGAGGTAGCCCTCGGTATCGGTCCCGCGTGCCAGCGGCAGGTTCAGGTTGTAGCCAAAGCCGCGGCCTTCGCCCACTTCCTGCGCGCCGCCCGCATAATAGGGGTAGAACGCCGCCGGATCGACATGCAGCGAAATGGTGAACACGTCGTCGCGGGCATAGAAGATGCCCTGCGTGCCATTGCCATGGTGCACGTCGATATCGAGGATCGCTGGGCGATGGCCCTGCGCGCGCAGATATTCGGCCGCGATTCCCGAATTGTTCAGGAAGCAGAAGCCGCCCGCGATTTCCGAATAGGCATGGTGCCCGGAGGGGCGCGAGAGCGCATAGCAGCGGCGCTCGCCTGCGAGGATCTGGTCCGCGCCGGTCAGCGCCGTTTGGGCCGACCAATATATCGCATCCCAGCTGTGCTCCGAAATCGGGCAGGAGGTATCGGCATTGTGGTAGCCGATCTGCGCCTCGGTCTCGTAGGAATAATGCACCTTGCGGTCCGGGCTGATCCGGCTCGGCACCACCTCGGCCAGATCGGGCACCGTCTCCTTGCGCCGGTCATAGATCGTGCGCAGGAAGGCCAGATAGCGCGGCGTGTGCAGCGCCGCCAGCGGCGCCATGCCATGGTCCACGCTCTCGCTCAGCGTGAGGCCCGCGGCCTGCGCGCCCTTCAGCAGCTCGGCCACGCGCTCGGGCCGGTCGGTGTTCAGGATCACCTTCCCGTCCTGCAGCCGGAAGCGCGGGTCGTGCCGCCGCTGCCGTTCGTCGAAAATCACCTTCATCATCTGCTCCTGTTCCCCGGGTCAGCCTTGGGGGAGGGTCTTGCCCGGATTGAGAATGCCCTGCGGATCGAATGCGGCCTTGATCCGGCGCATCATCTCGAGCGCCACCGGATCCTTGTAGCGCGCCATCGGCGCGAGCTTCGAGAGCCCGACACCATGCTCCGCAGAAAACGTACCGTTCATCTCCATCGCCAGCGCGTCGATTTCCGCGCGCAGCGGCGCCATCAGCGCGGCTTCGGTCGGGTAGCAGCAGTAATGGATGTTGCCGTCGCCCAGATGCGCGACCGAGGAGACCTCGCAGCCCGGATCGACCGCGCGCAGCCGCGGCTCGATCGCGCGCAGATATTCCGGCACGCATTCGCGCGGCACGGCGATGTCGGTGTCGATCACCGGATGCTTGCGGAAGGAAATCTCGGCCGCGGCTTCGCGCCGGGCCCACATCTCGCGCCGTTGCGCCTCGTTCTGCGCGATGACCGCATCGGTGACGATGCCGCGCTCCATCCAGCCCGCCAGAACCTCCTCCAGCGCGTCTCCCAGCGGCCGTGTCGCGGCCAGCTCAATGAGAAGGTTCACCGCATGCGGCGCCGCAAAGGGCTCGCGCGCCTTCGGATCGACCAGGAAGTGCCCCTCGACGAAGCTGCGCGGCATGAATTCGAACGCCACCACCGCATTTCCGGATGCATCCTGCAGCGCGTTGAGCAGCGCGCCTGCCGGATCCAGCGTCTCCATCGCCACCATCGCTGTGGCGCGTTCGCTCGGGCGCGGGTGCAGCTTCATGATCGCGCCGGTGATGATGCCGAGCTGCCCCTCGGCGCCGATCATCAGGTCGCGCAGATCGAAGCCCGCGTTGTTCTTGTGCAGCGCCTGCATCAGGTCCATCACCCGGCCATCGGCCAGAACCACTTCGAGCCCGAGGCACAGATCGCGGGTGTTGCCGTAGCGCAGCACATTGGCGCCGCCCGCATTGGTGGAGAGCACGCCGCCGATCATGGCGGAGCCCGAGGCCCCGAAGGCCAGCGGGAAGATCAGCCCGTGGTCTTCGGCGGCCGCGTTCAGCGCATCGACGATGACGCCTGCCTCCACCACCGCCACCCGCGCCTGCGGGCGGATTTCGCGGATCCGGTTCATCCGGTCCAGGGCGATCACGAGCGCATCCGTGCCGAGCGCGCCGCCATTGAGCCCGGTATTGCCCGAAACCGGCACCACCGGGATGCCGCGGGCCGCGGCGAAGCGCAGCACCGCGGCCACTTCGTCGCGGCTGCCGGGGCGCAGCACGACGCGGGGGCTGCCCGTGTAATGGCCGGTCCAGTCCCGCGACCAGCGGGCCATGTCGGTGCCGGTGAGGACATTGGCCGCGCCGACGATTTCGGCAAGTTCCGCGATCATTGCAGCTCGAGCCCCGGTGCCGCATCCAGCAGGCTGCGGGTGTACTCTTCGCTGGGTGTGCGGAACACCTGCGCCACCGGGCCGAGCTCGACGATCCGGCCCTGGCGCATCACCGCGATCCGGTCGCAGATCTTGCCCGCGACGCGCAGGTCGTGGGTGACGAAGATCATCGTGAGCCCGAGCCGCGCCTTCAGATCCTCCAGAAGGTCGAGAACCTGCGCCTGAACCGAGACATCCAGCGCCGAGACGGCCTCATCCGCCACGATGATCTCGGGCTCCAGCGCCAGCGCCCGGGCGATGCCGATCCGCTGCCGCTGCCCGCCCGAGAATTCATGCGGGAACCGCTCCATCGCGCTCGGCTTCAGGCCCACCAGCTCCAGAAGCTCGCGCGCCCGCGCTTCGGCGGCGGCGCGGGGCTTGCCATGGGCCACGGGGCCTTCCGTCAGGATGCGCCCGATCCGCGCGCGCGGGTTGAGCGAGGCGTAGGGGTCCTGGAAAATCATCTGGATCCGCCGCCGGTGCGCCTTCAGCGCCGCGCCGCGCAGATGCGAAATGTCCTTGCCGTCCATTTCGATGGTGCCGGCATCGGGCGTGATCAGCTGCACGATGGCGCGCCCGAGGGTGGATTTGCCCGAACCGGATTCGCCCACGATCCCCAGCGTCTCGCCCTTCATCAGATCGACCGAGACATGATCGGAGGCCTTCACCACCCGGTCGCCGGTGCGGAACTCCTTCACCAGGTCGCGCACGCGCAAAAGCGGCTCCGCCTTCGGCGCGGTTTCGGTGAAAACCACCTTCGGGATCGCGTCGATCAGGCGGCGGGTATAGGGGTGATCGGGCGTCACCAGCACCCTGGAGGCCGGTCCCTGCTCCACCAGCTCGCCGAGCTCGATCACGGCGACATCATCGGCGATTTCCGAGACCACGCCGAAATCATGGGTGACGAACATCACCGCCATGCCGTGACGGGTCTGGAGCTCCTTGATCAGGAGCAGGATTTGCGCCTGGGTGGTCACGTCGAGCGCGGTGGTGGGCTCGTCCGCGATCAGAACCTTCGGCTCCAGCGCCAGCGCCATCGCGATCACCACGCGCTGGCGCTGCCCGCCCGAAAGCTGGAACGGATAGGCGAATTGCGCGCGCTCCGGATCGGGGATGCCCACCTCGCGCAGCAGCTGCAGCGCGCGAAGGGCCCGCTCCGGGGGTGTCAGGCGGCCATGGGCCTCGAACACCTCGGCAATCTGTGCGCCGATCTTCATCAGCGGGTTCAGCGCGGTCATCGGCTCCTGGAAGATCATCGCGATGCCCGCGCCGCGCAGGTCCTGATACTGGTCCTCGGTGAGGCGGGTGATGTCGCGCCCCTCAAAAAGGATCCGGCCGGAGCCCACGGTGACGCCCTTGGGCAGCAGCCCCATCACCGCATTGGCCGACATGGACTTGCCCGAACCGGATTCGCCCACGATGCACAGGGTGCGGCCCGGATAAAGCGCGAGCGATACATCGCGGATCGCATGCGGCCGGTCCGCGCCGGGGGGCAGGTCGATCGTCAGGTTCTGAATGCTGAGGGTCGGTTCCATCAGGTCCTCCGGCGCGACAGGCGCGGGTTCAGCGCGTCGTTCAGGCTTTCGCCGATCAGGTTCAGCGCCAGCACCGTGAGCACGATGGCGACGCCGGGGAAGAACGAGAGCCACCAGGCCTGGCGGATCACCGTGCGCGCGGCGCCGATCATGTAGCCCCAGCTCATCATGTTCGGATCGCCAAGCCCGAGGAAGCTCAGCGAGCTTTCGAGCAGGATCGCCGAGGCCACCATCAGCGAGGCCATGACGATGATCGGCGAGATCGCATTGGGCAGCACCTGGCGCAGGATGATCTGTGGCGCGGACAGGCCCTGCAGGATCGCCGCCTCCACATATTCGCGCTTGCGCAGCGAGAGCACCTCGCCCCGCACAAGGCGCGCCACCGGCGGCCAGGAGACGATGCCGATGGCAAGCGTGATCGAGACCACCGAGGGCTGGAAGATGGCCACGATGACGATGGCGAGCGCAAAGCTCGGCACCGTCTGGAAGAATTCGGTGACCCGCATCAGCGCATCATCGACCCAGCCGCCGAAATAGCCCGCAAGCGCCCCCATCGGGATGCCGATGATCAGCGCGGCCAGCGTGGAGACCAGCCCCACCAGGAGCGACACCCGCGCCCCATGCGCCAGCCCCGCCGCCACGTCGCGCCCGACGGTATCGGTGCCGAGCAGGAATTTCGCATTCTCGAACGGCGGCAGGAACGGGCGCGATACCATCTTCCACGGATTGCCCGGGAACAGCATCGGCGCCGCCACCGCAACCGCCACGATCAGCACCAGCAGCACGAGGCCGATCACACCGCCCCGGTTTGCCGCGAAACGTTTCCAGAATTCCATCGGCTCACTCCACGCGGATGCGGGGATCGACGATCCCGTAGACGAGATCGGTGATCAGGTTGAACAGGATCACCATCGCGGCCGAGACGAAGAACACCCCCAGAAGGACGTTGTAATCGCGCTGCGTGAGCGCCTCGAACATCAGCCGCCCGATGCCGGGCCAGGCAAAGACGGTTTCCGTCAGCACCGCGCCGCCGACCAGCTGCCCGGCTTGCAGGCCCGCCAGCGTGACGATCGGCAAAAGCGCATTGCGCAAAACGTGGCGGCGCTGGATCACGGCCGGAGCGAGGCCCTTGGCGCGTGCGGTTTTCACGAAATCCATCTGGCTCACCTCCAGCATGGAGGCGCGGGTCATCCGGCTGTAGACGGCGGTGAAGAACAGCCCGAGCGAAACCGCGGGCAGCACCAGATGCTCGGCGATATCCAGCGCGCGGCGCAGGCCGGTGAAGCCAGAGCCCACGGTTTCGTAGCCGAAGGGCGGCAGCCAGCCGAGCGTGACCGAGAACAGCAGCACCCCCATCAGCGCGGCCCAGAACAGCGGCGTTGCATAGAACAGGAGCGCCACCGAAGAGATCAGCGTATCGGACCATTTGCCGACCCGGCTTGCCGCCAGCACCCCCGCCAACACGCCAAAGCCGAGCGAGACGAGGAAGGCCGTCCCGGTGAGCAGCAGCGTCGCCGGGAGGCGATCCAGGATCAGGTCCAGCACCGGCATCTGCTGGCGGTAGGAATAGCCCAGATCCAGCCGCGCCACATCGGCGACATAGGTCCAGAGCTGTATATAGAGCGGCTGATCCAGGCCGAATTTCTCGCGCAGCTGGGTCAGGAAGATCTCGTCCGTCGCCCCGGCTTCGCCCGCCATAACGGCGGCCGGATCCCCGGGGGCGGCGTGGATCAGAAGGAAATTCAGAACAAGAATGGCCAGCAGCACGATGGCGGCCTTGGCCAGTCGCCCGACGACGCGGGTCACGATCTTCATGGCGGGTATCCTCGGGCGGAAACCCCGGGCCGTTGCCGGCCCGGGGATTGCGTCACTTCTCGATATAGGCGTTCTTGAACCCGTCGTTCAGGCCGATGCCCGTCGTGATCAGGTCCTTGACATTGCAGCGGCTGATCGTCGGCATGCCGAGATCCAGCAGCCAGGCATTGGGCACCTCGTCGGTGAGGATCTGCTGCACCTCGCTATAGGCCTCCTGGCGCTTGGCCGGGTCGATCGTGCCCGCGCCCGCATCGAACAGCGCATCCACCTTCGGGTTCGAATAGCCCTCGACGTTGTTCCAGGGCGAGCCCTTGGCGATGTTCGAGGAGATATAGGTCCGCGACACGCCGAGCGCCGGATCGCCGTATTGGTACAGATAGGTGGTGGAGAGGTCGAAGTCCCAGTCGGAGAGCTTCTGGTTCCAGCCGGCCACATCCGTCGCCACGATCTCGACCTTGATGCCCACATCCTCGAGGTTCTGCTTGATCACCTCGCCGAGCCGCATCCAGGTCTCGCCATAGGGCATCGGCACGAGCTTCAGCGTCTCGCCCTTGTAGCCCGAGGCCTTCACCAGCGCCTTCGCCTTCTCCGGATCGTAGGCATAGGGCTTGATGCCGGTGTCGTTGTATTTCGTCGATGCCGCGAAGGGCCCGTTCGAGACCTTGCCCAACCCGTTGAACAGCGCGTCCTTGATGAAGTCGCGGTCGATCGCATACATGATCGCCTGGCGGAAATCCTTGTTCGCGGTCGGGCCCTGGCGGTTGTTGATCCAGACCCAGCTTTGCGGCGCGAAGAATTCCCAGCCCGATTCCGTCATGCAGGTGTTCTCCAGCGCCGAGACCCGCGGAATGTCAAAAGTCTCGATCGAGCCTGCCGGCAGGATATCGACCTGCCCGGTCTCATAGGCCACGGCGCGCGAGGCCGCATCCGGGATCACATGCCAGTAGATCTCGTCCAGATAGGGCTTGCCTGCGTCCCAGTAGTCGGGGTTCTTCACCAGCTTGATGAAGGATCCCTTCTGCCATTCGCCGAATTTGAACGGGCCGGTGCCGATCGGGGTGTTGTTGGCCGGGTTGGTCTGGAAATCGGTGCCCTCATAGATGTGCTTCGGCACGATCGGCATCGAGCCGACCTCGAAGCTGTTCAGGAACGGGCCGAAGGGCGATTTCAGCTTGAACACCACGGTGTTCGCATCGGGCGCGGTGATGGTGTCCACATGGGCGAGGATGGCGCGGAACCGCGGGTGTTGCTTGCGCAGGAACACATCGGCGGTGAACACCACGTCATCGGCGCTGAAGGCCGCGCCATCATGCCATTTCACGCCCTGTTGCAGGTGGAACGTGTAGGTCAGCCCGTCTTCCGAGACCTCCCAGCTCTTCGCGAGCGAGGGCATCGGGTTCAGCCCGGTGTCGTAGCGCAGCAGGCCTTCATAGATGTTGCCCGCGATCTGCTGGGTGGGCGCGTTCTGCACGAGGCCCAGCATCAGGCTCGGCGGTTCGGGCTGGATCACGACATTGGCGCGCCCGCCCGCGACGGGTTCGGCCACGGCCGGAGCGAGGGTCAGGAAGCTGGCCACCACGGCGGCGAGAATGCGATTCATCGGTTTTCCCTGTTCAAAGCAGCGTGCGATAGTGCTGTGGGCGGGGTTTCTGCGGGGCCATTTCCGGCCACCGGCCCGCCTCTGAGCCGGACTATTCGGCAAGGCGGCGGGTTTCGCAAATAGCCCCGGCCTATCGCTGCGATAAATGAGCCGCCTGCGGGGTCAGGCCTTGTCGCGGAAGAGCCGCGCCGCGCGCTGCGCGACCGCCCGGGCATCGACCTGTGCCGTCGCGAGCGCGGCAATCGTGGCTTCGGCCTGTTCGGGCGGGATCGCGCTGCCCGCGAGGTCGCGCGCGAGCGCCGCGGAGAAGGTCTTGTCGAATTCGGGGTGGAATTGCAGCGAGATCGCCGGGAAGCGGTAGCGGATCGCGCCGATCGGGCAGGAGGCGTTGCCGCCGACATGGGCCGCGCCTTCCGGCAGCGTTTCCACGCGGTCCTGGTGGAAGACGATCATGGTGCCGTCGGCGAGGCCAAATTCGGGGTCGAAGCGATATTGCTGCGGCCCGGTCCGGAACCCGAGCGGAGATTTTGCCACATGGCCGCCGAAGGCCGCGGCCATCACCTGATGCCCGAAGCAGACCCCGACCATCGGCACCTCCGCCGCAGCGACGGCGCGCAGGAAGGCCTGCAGCCGCCGCATCCAGGGCAGGTCCTCATAGACCCCATGCGGCGAGCCGGTGACCAGATAGCCGTCGAAGGCCGCGGGGCTGGCGGGCAGAGGCGCATCCTCGAGCACCCGGATCGTGGAGAACACCGCTTCGGGCAACTCCGGGCGGAGCCAGGCCTGCAGCTGATCCGCCGGCTGGCCATGCGTGGCCACCAGCGTTTCGGAATTCAGTCCGGTCTCCAGAATGCAGATCTTCATGGGCTTCTCCGGATGCCCCGGGCTTCTCGGCCGGGGTGCTGCAATTGTGCAGCGGGTGATGATCAAATACAGCGGCCAGGGCAGCAGCACCTGGCGCAGATATGCGCCGCCAGGGTGCGAAGGTCCAGCGGCCTCAGCCTTCCAGATAGCGCCGCCGCTCCGCCGCCGTCACCTCGCGGGCAAGGCTCGCGGTTTCCGCCGCGCAAAACGCCGCGAAATTCTCCACGAAAGGCGCGCCGAACAGGACCTGCGCCCGCTCCGACGCCCGCAGCCGCACTGTGGCCTCCTGGAGCGTGACGGGCAGGGGCGTGCCGGTGATGTCGTCCGGGCCGGCTTCGGGGGTGGGGTCGGGGGCGCTCAGCCCGCGCTCGATCCCGTCGAGCCCGGCTGCGAGCATCAGCGCGAGCGTCAGATGCGTGTTGCAATCCGCGCCCGGCAGCCGGAACTCCAGCCGCGCCGTCTCCTCCGCAGAGGGGCAGGAACGCACCGCGGTGGTGAAGCACCACTCCGACCAGTTCACCGATTTCGGCGCCCATGTCCCCGGCGCGAAGCGGCGGTAGGCATTGACGGTATGGGCCGCGAGCGCGAAAGTCTCGGGGACGAGCGCGATCATGCCCGCGATGAAGGCGCGTGCGAGGGGGTTCGTCTGCCCGTCCGGGGCGGCGAACAGGTTCTGCCCGGTGCTCCGGTCCAGGAGCGAGAGCGTCAGATGGCCGCCGAGGCCCGGATACTCCGGCCCGAGCGAGGGCATGAACGTGGCCGTCAGGCCGCGCCCGCGGGCGAAGGCGCGCGAGGCCAGCCGGAAGAAGGCGCCGTCATCCGCGGCCTTGAGGCCCGATGTGGCGCCCAGCGTCGCCTCGAAGCAGCCGGGGCCCAGCTCGCCGCCAACCCCGAAGAGATCAATCCCGTGGCCGAGCAGGGCCTGCTCCCATTCGGTGACGAAGCCCGCCTCGGCGGCGCCCGTGGTGCCGGACCAGCATTTGTTGTCCTCGGCATAGGGGGCGGGGGGCGCAAAGCCCTTCTCGCGCAGGCTGGTGGCGGTTTCGCGCAGGAAGATCACCTCGAATTCGAAGGCCGCGCGCACGTCGAACCCCATCTGCTTCGCCCGCGCGAGCTGCGCCTTGAGCACATTGCGCGGCATGATCGGCGCATATTGCCCGGCCAGATCCGCAATCAGCGAGGCCGCATGCGGCTCGAAGGCGAAGGGGCGCAGCGAGGCCGGATCTATCTCCAGCCGTTCGGTGCGGTACGGGCCGCCGCCGATCAGCCCCTCGCCCGCGTCCCAATGGCCGAGCAGATTGGCGAATTGCGGCGCCCGCGCCCATTCGGCGAAGGCCGCCCGGCGCAGGCGCCGTTCGCGGAACAGGCCCATGTTGTCGAACTGGCCGACATGGAGGATGTCGATGCCGCGGGCATCGAGCGTGGCGAGCAGGTCTTCGAGCATCGGCTGTCCTCAGGCGTCAAAGGCGATGGGCAGGCGCAGCAGGCCGGTGTTGCCGCTGTCGCGCAGATATTCCGGGGTGCCGTCCAGCCGCGGGTTGCGCAGCCGGCGCGCCAGCAGGGCCAGCGCCTCGGTCATGTCGCCGCGGGCGATGAAATGGCCGATGCAATAATGCGCGCCGAGGCCGAAGCCGAAATGGTTCTTGCGGTCTGTCACGGTGATGTCGAAGCCCGGGGTCTCGAAGGCGCACGGGTCCGAGCAGGCGGCCTGGCTGAACATGTGGACGGTGGTGCCGGCGGGAATGGTCAGCTCCTGGAACTCCAGCTCCTCCAGCGTTTCGCGGGTGACCCAGGTGACGGTCGGGCGCACCCGCATCACCTCCTCCACCGCGGGCCGCGCGAGCTCCGGATCCGCGCCCAGCAGGGCCCATTGTTCGGGATGCTGCACGAAGACATCCATCGCCAGGGCCACCTGGCTGCGGGTGGTGTCGATGCCGCCGAAGATCGACAGCACGATGGTGTCGATCATCTCCTCCTCGCTCAGATGCGCCGCGTTCTCGTCATGCGCGCGGATCAGCGACGAGACGAAGCCATCATCGAGCCCGCCCGCGCGCAGCCTGCGCACGATACCGCGGGCATAATCCACCATCTGATCGGTCGCGGCATTCACCTGCGTCTGATCCTGCGTGTAGCTCGTCCCGAGCGCGAGACCCATGTCCGCCGCGAGGGTGACCAGATGGCGCCAGTCCTGATGCGGGGTGTCGAGCAGCAGGCAGATCACCCGCGTGGCATAGGGCTCGGAAAACTCCGAGACGAACTCGCAGCGGCCCCGGTCGATGAAAGCGTCGATGAGCTCATTCGCAAGCGCCTGGAACTCCGGGCGCAGCACCTTCACGATCTTCGGCGAAAAGGCCGGGGCGGCCAGCCTGCGCAGGCGCTGGTGATCCGCGCCCTCGCGGTTCAGCATGATCCGCAGCCACCAGTCGGCAAAGCTGCCGGTGGCGTCGTTATGCGCGGGCCAGGCATGCGAGCCCTGGCGCAGGCGCGGGTCGCGGATCAGCTTCGCGGCTTCGGCATAGCGCAGGATGGCGATGCCGTAATTGGTGCGGGCGTACCAGCTTTTCTCGCGCGCGGCAGTCACCGCCTCCGAACGCATCGAGAAATCCGGGGCGGAGAGGTCCAGATAGGGGATATCGTCGGTCTGGCTGTCCATCGTGGGGCTCCTGTCGGGATCGCGGCGGATGTCTCCCCGCCTGCTGGTGTATCATGCAAGATCCGTGCCACCGCCTGCGCCCCGGCGCCTTTCGGTGGCGCCGGGGATCCCGGCACGTACGCGATATTTGGCCACCGTGCGGCGCGCGACGCTGTATCCCGCCGCTGCGAGCCGAGCCGCGATCTGGGCATCCGTCAGCGGCGCGGCGGCGGGCTCCGCACGGAGGATGGCCCGGATTTCCGCCATCAGCCGGGGCGGGGAAAGCTCGGCCTCCGCAGGCCCGATTGCGGTGGTGAACAGGCGCTTCAGCGGAATCGTGCCGGCCGGGGTCTGCATCCAGACGGCATTGACGACACGGCTGATCGTGCTCTCGCTCAGCCCGATACCGCGGGCGAGATCGCGCTGCGAGAGCGGTTGCAGAAGGGCCGGGCCGCCCTCGAAACAGGCGCCCTGCCGGCGGACCAGCTCGGAGCCGATGCGCAGGACCGTGCGGTGGCGGTGCGCGACCGCGGCGCGGATCCAGCGCGCCGTACCGAAGGCTGCGCGCAGCTCCTTATCGGCGCCGCCGATCTGGCGCAGCAGATCCCCGTCTACCGATACCGTCGGCAGGGCAGAGCGGTTGAGCGCGAGCATCCAGCCCGCCGCCCCGCGCCGCAGCAGCAGATCCGGCACGACGATCTGTGCGGGTGCGGCGGAGAAGGCCAGTCCCGGCTGCGGATCGAGCAGGCGCAGCCGCGCGAGGGCGGCCTCCACCCGCGGGCGCGACATCCCGCTGCGGCGGGCAAGCAGGCCCGGACCGCCTTCGGTCAGCGCATCCAGGTGGCCGAGCAGCCCGAGCGCATCCGCATCGGGCGGGCCATGCTCCTCCAGCTGCAGCCGCAGACATTCGGCGAGGCCCCGCGCGAACAGGCCGGTGGGCTCCATCCGCTGCAGCTTCTCCAGCACGCGGCACAGCGCGCCGGGCGCGAGGCCATGCGCCTCAGCGATGGCCTCCGGCGTCTCGCGCAGCCAGCCCGAGGGCGCCAGAGCCTCGGCCAGCAGCAGCGCGAGGCGGCTTTCGGCCCGGGTCAGGCCGCACAGGGGGATCTGGCTCAGCACATGCCCGATCAGGCTCGGGCGCTGCGCCTCGGGTTCGCGGGGCGGGGCAGGCGGCGGCGCGCGTACATGCAGGAACGGGTTGTGCTGCGCGAGATCGCGCAGCGCGCTGCACAGGTCTTCGGCTCCCATGCCGAGCAGCGCGATTGCCTGTCGCAGCTCCGGGGTCAGCGCCGGAATGTGGCGCGCCTCCAGGCCGAGCGACAGGTCTATCTCCATCGCCGCCCCCTAACCCGCGGGCCGCGTCTTGCGCACGATCGTGCCGATATCGACCGCCAGCGCCGCGGCCGCGCGCCGCTTGCTGCCATGCGTGCGGATCGCGGCCTCGATCAGGCCCCGCTCGAATTCGGCCACCTGCGCCTGCAGCCCGCCGCTGGCCGAAGGCAGCGCCGGAGCCGGGTCCAGCCGGGCCATCACTTCGGTCTCGCTCATCACCATCAGCTGCTGGAGCAGATTGTTCAGCTCGCGGATGTTGCCGGGGTAGCCATGCGTTTTCAGCCGCCCGAGCAGCTCCGCGCCGACTTCCAGCGGCTCCGGCAGGCGCTGGTTCATCGCCTGGACGAAGCGCGCCACCAGATGCGGGATCAGCTCCGGCGTTTCCCGCAGCGGGCGCAGCGCCAGCTCGATCACCGCGAGCCGGTAGTACAGATCGAGCCGGAACCGCCCCTCGGCCACCATCGCGCGCAGGTCGCAGTTGGTGGCGCAGATCACGCGCAAGGTCACCGGCTTTGGCCGCATCGCGCCCACCCGCTGCACGGCGCGCTCCTCCAGAAAGGCGAGCAGCTTGGCCTGCAGCGGCAGCGGGATCTCCCCGATTTCGTCGAGGAACAGGGTGCCGCCATCGGCCTGCTCCGCCAGCCCCTTCTTGCCGGTGCTCAGCGCCCCGGTGAAGGCGCCTTTCTCATAGCCGAAGAGCTCCGTTTCAAACAGCGCGGCGGGAATGGCCGCGCAATTGACGGCGACGAACGGGTCGTCAGGCGCCGCGACATAGCCATGCAGGTGCCGCGCGATTTCGGTCTTGCCGACGCCGCTTTCGCCGGTGATCAGCAGGTTCGCGCCCTGCAGCAGGGCCTTTTCGCCGCGGGCTATCATCATGTCCAGATGGCGGCAGATCTGCCGCTGGCGGGCAAAATCGGGGCGCAGCTTGCGCGCGGCGGCAAAGCCCTCGGCCGGAGGGCGCCCGCCGCCGGCCGCGCGGCGGCGCCCGTGATCCAGCACCTCCAGGTCGCGCAGCTGCATCACCATGGCGCTGCCCGGGCCGATCCGGCGCAGGGCCACAAAAACCGCGGCCCGCAGCCCGCCGCGCAGCAGGAAATCGCCGTTCGCGCCCTCGGCCAGTGCCGCGAGGACGGCCTCCCAATCGTAACCGCCGGTGGCACCGAGCCGCCCGAAATCCTCCCCCGCCAGCTCTGCCGGGCGCAGCCCCAGCATAGCGCTCGCCTCTGCGTTCAGAAACAGGATCCGCCGATCGGCCGCGACGACGACGACACCATCGGGCAGGGCGCCGAGGCCGCGCAGGATGGTTTCGGTAGCCGAGACGGGCGGGGCTGTGCTCATGCCGCCCCCTGGCCCAGGGCTTCGGCCGGGTGCGCCGCCACCCGGCGCAGGGTGATGGTGATCCAGGCCTCACCATCGAGGCTCAGCCGGGCTGCGTTCAGCTCTGCTGCGATGGGGCCATCGGCCGTGCGGATTTCGGTGCGGATCGGGGCGCGCAGTCGGCCGGTGGCACTGCGCTCCAGCAGCCCGGCCAGAACGCGGGCCTGGGCTTCCGGGCCGACGAGCCGGTCGAAGGGCTGTTCGCCGATGCAATCGGGGGGGAGGGCGAACAGGGCCTCCGCCGCGAGATTGGCATGCGCGACGATGCCCGCCGCATCCACCACCAGCAGCGGATCCGGCACGGCCGCCAGCATCTGTTCGAGCCCGGCGATGCGCTTGCGCAGTGCCTGCACGCGGTGCAGGTGCTGGGTCACGTCGCGCACCGTGCCCCACATGCGATAGAGGCGGTTGTCGCGGATATGGCCGCGGACATCGTTCTCGACGGGGACGGTGGTGCCATCGTAGCGGGTGTCGTAGGAGAGCGCGCGGGCGACATCGAAGCCATTCCGGATCAGCTCCAGCGCGAAGCTCTCGTTCTCCGGATTGCGGCCGAAGACTTCGCTGACGGGCCGGTCGTTCAGATCTTCGCCGTCGGGCAGGCCGTAGAAACGGCCCATGGCCGCATTGCACAGCCGCCAGCGGCGACGGTTGCCGAAAATCTGCCGGACGATCTCCTGTTCGGGCGCGGAAAGGTCCACGGGCTCGTCGAATTCGATGCACCAGCCCGGGTCGGCCGAGCAGGCGACGATATCGGCGAGAATGGCCAGCTCTTCCGCCTGTGGCGGGCTCAGCGCCGCAGGCGCGCGGATCCATTTCGTGAGCTGCAGGAGTGGCGTGCCATCGGGCGCCCTGTGGCCGCCCGCGATTGCGAGGGCATGGAACGTCCGGCCATCGCGGTGCCGGAGCTCCAGCGCGCGCGGGACCTCCCCGGGGGGCGGAGAGCGAAGCAGCTGGTGCAGGTGGTCGCAGGTGCCCTGCAGGTAGATCCGGGACATGGGCTGGCCGATCAGTTCCGCCACATCATAGCCGAGCAGCTGCGCCTGTTCGGCATCGCAGCCGCGGATCGTGCCGTCACCCGCAAGGGTATCGACGAGCACGCGGCGGTCGTCTGGCTGATCGGCGTCGGTCATCCGGTCCCCGGTCTTCTGCGGGCGGGTGCTGCCCTGCGGGCCCAATTCTGTCATGCGCGGCTCCGATCCTGTCAATGCATGCTGTTTCGCCCCGAGGCGCCCGGGCGGCGCACCCCGAGGCCAATGCCCTATTCTTGCAAGGGCGATGCCAGCGCGCGTCGTATACACAAAAACAAGTGGCGCGGCGGTGAGCGGCTAAATTTTGAGCGTATCCATGCGGTTTCGGGCCTTCCGGAGCGGCTGTACCGCCCGTGGCACGGGATTTGCATAGGGATTCGGGAGGGCCTCGCTCCGCAAATCCTGCGGGCAGGGCGCAAGAGGAGAGCTGCATGCACGCAATTGCCTCGGGCAGATCTGAGCATTCCGGCGCGGCGCGGGCGCGCTTGCCGGCGCGCCGCTCAGCGTTCGGTGCCGAGGCCTGCCTTGCGGATGAAGTCCATGCCCTGGGTGACATCGCTGCGCAGGGCGGCGACGAAAGCGTCCTTGTCGCGCTGTGCAAGGGCCGCGATCGCGTGTTGGTGGTAATCGATCGCTACGGGCTCGGCGCCATATTCCCGCGCGATATAGCGCATGGATGGCCCGTATTGCAGCCACAGCGTTTCCGCCAGCCGCAGCAGCGTGGGCGATTCCGCCTTACGGTAGATGCGGAAGTGAAAATCGAAATTCGTGCGCATATACAACTGGATGTCGTGGTCCTCGATGGCGCGGTCCATCACTGTGTCGGTCTCGATCATGAAGTCCAGATCGGCCTGGGTCAGCGCGCCGAAGGCCATGCGGGCCAGTTCCGGCTCGAGCTGGCTGCGGGCGAACAGAACGTCGCGGTGATTGGCAAGGCTCATCCGCGGCACTTCGATCGTCCGGCTGTCCACGAAGCACAGCGCGCCCTCCGCCACCAGCCGGCGCACCGCATCGCGCACCGGGATGACGCTGACCCCACGCTGCTGCGCGAGCGCGCGGATCGAAACCCTGTCCCCCGGAAGCAATGCACCGCCCCAGATCTGCTGGCGCAGCTGGTCGTGAATCAGGTCCGCAACGGTGTCAGGCTGATAGGCGCTCATTTTTTAATCTCTTGCGGGCAGGGCGCATTCGGATTGCGCGAAATCTCTGGACTCATGATGTTATACCACGCCATCATGTATTATAACAGATGGGTGGCGCGAATTGTTCCGCAGGTTTGCGCAGCAATCCGCCCGCAACCCGCGAGACCCACCTGACCCGTTGCCACTGAGGGAGCCCGACTTGGCCGAGACGCATACCGGATCCTACTACGCCGCGACCGCGATCCCGCGCCCGGGTTTCCCGCGGCTGGAGGGCGAGACCGAGGCGGATGTGGTGGTGATGGGGGGCGGGTTCACCGGCGTGAACGCGGCGCTCGAGCTCGCCGGGCGCGGGCTGCGCGTGTTGCTGCTGGAGGCCAATCGCATCGGCTGGGGCGCTTCGGGGCGCAATGGCGGGCAGATCACCGGGTCGCTCTCCGGCGACAGGGCGATGGCCAGCGAATTCCGGCGCACGCTGGGCCCGGCGGCGGATGCCTATATCTGGGATTTGCGCTGGCGCGGCCATGACATCATCAGGCAGCGGGTCGCGCGGTTCGGCATTCAATGCGACCTGAAGCACGGGCACCTGCAGGCCGCGCTCACGCCCGCCCATGCGGCAGAGCTGCGGGCCATGGCGGCGGAGGCCGCGGCGCGCGGAATGGGCGATCAGGTCTCTTATGTGGAGGGGGCGGCGCTGCGCGATCTGGTGGAGATCCCGCTCTATATCGGCGGGGTCTACAACCGGCGCAACATGCATGTGCATTCGCTGAACCTGGTGACGGGGGAGGCGCAGGCGGCCGCGAGCCTCGGCGTGCGGATCCATGAGGACAGCAAGGTCGAGGGCATCGATCATGGCCCGCGCCCCGTGGTGCGCACGGCGCAGGGGCGGGTGCGCTGCGACATGGTGCTGATGGCGGGCAATGCCTATCACCGGCTGGCGCAGGGGCGGATGCGCGGGGCGCTATTCCCGGCCGCGCTCGGGATCGTGGCGACGGAGCCGCTGCCCGAGGAAACGGCGCGCGCGATCAACCCGCAGGACATCGCGATCTACGACAACCGCTTCATTCTGGATTATCACCGGCTGACGGCGGACCGGCGGCTTCTGTTCGGGGGCGGCACCAATTACAGCGGGCGGCCGAGCACCGACCTTGCCTCCGAGCTGCGCCCGGCGATCGAGCGCACCTATCCGCGGCTGAAGGGCGTGCGGATCGATTATCAATGGTCCGGCCAGGCCGGGATCATCCCGAACCGGATCCCGCATCTGGGACGGATTGCGCCCAATGTCTTCTATGCCGAAGGCTATTCCGGCCACGGCATCGCCACTTCGCATATCGTAGCCGAAATTATGGCCCGGGCGATGACCGGCGACACCGGGGAATTCGACACATTCGATGCCGTGCGGCGCCTGCGCCTGCCGGTGGGCCAGTGGCTGGCCCATCAGGCGCTTGCGCTCGGCATGGCCTGGTTCGCGCTCAAGGAGCGCCTGCGCTGAGAGGACACATGCAGACCCTGATCAATGCCCTGGATGCCCATGACGCCAAGATCGTCCATGTCGGGCAGTTCGACTATGCCTCGATCTTCCGGATGCGGCGCTTCCCGCGCGAGGCCTTCCTCGACTGGGCGACGGAGCCGCGCTTTTCCAACGTGCTGCCCTATTGGGACCAGACCGACGACCTGTGGGCGGGCGAGCGCTTCTTCCCGCAGCGGGTGGCGATCGACCCGGCCTCGATCCGGCGCAACCCGTCGGAGCCGGGGGCGGTGACGCTGATCGCGGAATATGAAGGAGAGGAGGCGCCGCTGATGCCGCGCGCGGTGCTGCGCCGGCAGCTGGAGCGCGCGGCAGCGATGGGCTTCGCGGTGGAGGCGGCTTTCGAATTCGAGGCGCTGATCCTCGAGGAGACCGATGTCTCGCTGCGCGAGAAGGGCTTTGCGGGACTGCGCAGCTTCAATCCCGGGCACAAATGCTGGTCGGGGGTGACGCATTCCGTGCATGCGGATTTCTTCGCCGGGATGCAGGCGGAGGTGGAGGGGCACGATGTGCATCTCTATTCCGTGGGCACCGAGCTTGGCCCCGGCTGCTTCGAGATCACCCTCGGGCGGGCGGCCGGGCTGAAGGCCGCGGATGACGCGTCGTTCTTCCGGATGGCGGCGCGCGCCTATGCCCGCAAACAGGGCAAGACCGCGAGCTTCATGGCCTATCTTGGCGAGGGGCTTCCGGGCACCGGCGGCCATTGCACCATGAGCCTGCGCGACAAGGCCACGGGGCGGAATCTGTTTGCCGCCGATGACGGGCAGACGACCGCGCTGGCCGGGCAGTTCATCGCGGGCATGATGAAGGTGGTGCCGCAGGCCTTCGCGCTGTGCACCTCCAGCGTCAATGCCTTCCGCAGGCTGGCGCCCGGCAGCTGGGCGCCGAAGGCGCTCACCTGGGCCGAGCAGCCCCATACCGTGGCGGTGCGCTCCGCCCCCAATGCAAACGACCGCGCGCGGCTCGAATTCCGGGTGCCGCCCTCGGATACCAACGCCTATCTGACCATGGCGCTGATGCTGGGCGCGGGGCTGGACGGGATCGAGCAGAAGCTGCCGGTGCCCGCGCAATCCGCAAACGCGCATCCGGATTTCATCCCGGAGGGGGCCGAGCGCTTCCCGCGGGATCTTTCCGAGGCCGCGGACCGGCTTGCGGCATCGGCGGATGCGAAGCGGCTGTTCGGTGCGGAATTCACCGCGCATTTCGCCGCCACCTGCCACCACGAATATGCCGCGCTTGCCCGCGCGGTCAGCGCCGAAGAGCGCGCACGCTACCTCGAGGCCTGACCTCGGGGACCACAGGGAGACTGACAATGACCACCGACACCGACTACCACCGCGAGATCGAGACCCCCGGCCGCGCCGACATGGTCTCCCGCGTCCGTCAGAAGATCGACGCGCTCGGGGTCGAATACATCTACTACCAGTATATCTCCATCACCGGCCGGGTGATGGGGAAGGCAGCACCCGCGCGGCATTGGGAAACCCAGGCCCGCAAGGGCGTGCAGACCTGGATGGGCGGGGTGACGAACGTCCTGCCCGATTTCCGCGGCAACCTGATCGGCTTCGATTCCAATGCGATGGAATGCATCGCGCTGCCCGATCCGGATACCTTCGTACAGCTGCCCTGGGACAAGCGCTGCGCGCGGGTGTTCTGCACGCTGTTCTACAGCCTCGAGGACCCGAACAGCCCCGGGGCCTATTACGAATACGATACGCGGGGCAACCTGAAGCGGTTCGACCGGGAGTTCCGCGCGGCCCATGGCGGGCTGCATCTGCGCGTCGGGCTGGAGCCCGAGATGCTGTGGCTGAAGCCCGCGCCCGACAAGTTCCCGCCCTATGAAGGGGTGACCGAGGCGCTGGCCTATCACATCGGCCAGTTCGAGAGCGCGCGCGATCTGTGGATCCAGGTGTCGGATTACGGCCGGGCGATGGGGCTCGACATGATCCAGGGCGATTGCGAGGATGCGCCCGGCCAGATCGAGTTGAACTACCAGTTCGACGATGCGCTCGCCACCTGCGACCGGATGACGACCTACCGCCAGATCTGCGCCGAGGTGGCGCGGCAGCGCGGCCTGATCGCGTGCTTCATGGCCAAGCCGTTCATGGGCTATGCCGCGAACGGCTGCCACCACAACTGCTCGGTCTGGACGGGCGGGTCGCGCGAATTGCAGCAGGTGGTGCCGGGCGAATTGCCGGGGATGGAGGAGAACTGGCTTTATTCCAAGGGCGGGGTCAACGAATTCGAGAACAAGGACGGCGGCTGGCTGCCGACCGAGCTCGGCCATTGGGTGCTCGGCGGATCGCTGAAGCATATCGACGCGCTCACCTGCCTTGGCGCCTCCACCGTGAACAGCTACCGCCGGTTCAACGATTATGGCCTCTGGGCGCCGATCGGGGCGAACTGGGGCCTGCAGAACCGCTCCTGCACGATCCGGATCTCCTCGCCCGACCGGTTCGAGTTCCGTGCGGTGGACAGCATGGTGAACCCGCATCTGTTCTGCAGCGCGCTGCTGAAGGCGATGGACGACGGGATCCGCAACAAGATCGACCCGGGCGCGCCGGAATCGCGCAATGTCACCCAGGTCTGGCAATCGGGCGAGCCGGTGAAGCTCATCCCGCTGAACCTGCGCGATGCGCTCGATGCGCTGAAGCAGGACGAGGTGATCCGCTCGGCGCTGCCCGGGCGGCTCTATGAGGTCTTCGACGAATACAAGCAGGACGAATGGACCCGCTTCCTGCGCGAAGTCACGAACTGGGATGTGGAGCGCTACCTGCACTGCGTCCCGTAAGAACCAGAGCCCAGAAGGGCCGATCAACCCCAACAGGAGAGACAGAATGACCAAAGGACGTAAACTCGGCGCCGGTATCGCCCTTCTTGCGATGCTGGCCTCCACCGCGGCGCAGGCTGCGGGCGAGCTGAACCTGCTGACCTGGGAAGGCTATGCCGACCCCTCCTTCGTGACCAAATTCGAGGAGGAGAGCGGCTGCAAGGTCAACGCGACCTATGTCGGCTCGAACGACGATTTCGCGCCGAAACTGATGGCGGGGGGCGGGGTCTATGACCTGATCGCGCCCTCGATCGACACCACCAAGCTGATGATCGACATGGATTTCGTCGAGCCGGTGGACCTGTCGAAGATCCCGGCCTGGAAAGACATCTATCCGCAGTTCACCGCGCTTGATGGCATCCAGAAGGACGGCACGATCTATGGCGTCCCCTATACCTGGGGCGCGATCGTTCTGATGTACAAGACCGATGCCTTCAAGACCCCGCCGACCTCGATCGCCGATCTGTGGAACCCCGATCTGAAGGGCAAGATCGCGATCTGGGACGACAAGTCCTCGCTCTATCTCGCCGCGCGCAAGGACGGCGACATGAACATCTACAGCCTCTCGGACGAACAGCTGGCGAAGGCGCAGGCCGGGCTCCTGGCGCAAAAGCCGCTGGTGCGCAAATACTGGGCCACGGCGGGCGAGCTGATCGACCTCTATAAATCCGGTGAGGTGGTGATCTCCAATACCTGGGCGGGGAACCAGTCGGGCGCGCTGAAGCGCGAGGGCGTGGATGTGACCGAATTCGTCCCGAAGGAGGGCGCCGAGGGCTGGCTCGATGCCTGGATGGTGGTGAAGGGTACGCCGAACCAGGAATGCGCCTACAAGTTCATCAACATGCAGCTCTCCGAGCAGGGGCAATGCGGCGTGGCCAATGTGAACAACTATTCGGCGGTGAACCCGGTGGCGGCCAAGGCCTGCATGACGCCCGCGCAATACAAGGAGCTGCACCAGGACGATCCGGCGTTCCTCGACCAGCTGATGGTCTGGCAGCCGCTGGGCGACCGGTTCGAGGCCTATACCAACGCCTGGAATGCCGTGAAGGCGCAATAGCCGGCCGGGCCCCCGCGCGGGGGCCTGCATCCCGGCCCCCCCGGGGGGGGCCCATGCAATTCCCGTGCGACCCCGGGGGAGGGGGGCCGCGCGGCCAGCCACAGGGACATCAGATGGCCGCGATCATCGAACTCGAGCGGATTTCCAAGCATTACAGCCCGACCATCATCGGCGTGGACAATGTCTCGCTGACGGTCGAGGACGGGGAATTCGTCACGCTGCTGGGGCCATCGGGCTGCGGCAAATCCACGCTTCTGCGCATGATCGGCGGGTTCGAGGATCCGACGGGCGGCACCATCCGCCTTGCGGGCGAGGACGTGACCCATGCGCCGCCCTACCGCCGCGCGGTGAACATGGTGTTCCAGGATTATGCGCTGTTCCCGCATATGAGCGTCGGGCAGAACGTGGGCTACGGGCTGAAGCTGATGGGGCTCGACCGGCTGGAGATCGAGACCCGGGTCTATGACGCGCTGAAGCTCGTAGGCCTCTATGACAAGCTGAAGCTGAGGCCGCATCAGCTCTCGGGCGGGCAGCGGCAGCGGATCGCGCTCGCGCGCGCCATCGTGCGCCGGCCGAAGGTGCTGCTGCTGGACGAGCCCCTTTCGGCGCTGGATGCGAAGCTGCGCGAGCAGATGCAGATCGAGCTGAAGCAGCTGCAGGAAAAGGTGGGCATCACCTTCATCATGGTGACCCACGATCAGACCGAAGCGCTGGTGATGTCGGACCGGGTCGTCGTGATGCAGAAGGGCCGGCTGGAGCAGGAGGGCAGCCCGCAGGCGCTCTATGACCATCCGGCCTCGCCCTATGTGGCGAATTTCATCGGCACCACCAATTTCCTCCCGGGCCGCGTCGCGCAGGCAAGCGAGAGCGCCGCCGTGATCGACCTGAAAAGCGGTCAGCTCTCGGCGCTGACAGACAGGCCGTTCCGCAGCGGGGCAGAGGTCACCGTCGGGCTGCGCCCCGAGAAGCTGCGCTTCCTCGGCCCCGGTGAAACCGCGCAGAATACGCTCGAGGGCGCAATCGACGAGGTGATCTATTACGGGCTCGGGCTGCGCATCGGCGTGGCGCTGCCGGGCGGCGCCCGCGTGCATGTGGATACCATGCTGCAGGACCGCCTGTCGCGCTCGGCTGTGCCCGAGATCGGCGCGCCGGTGCGGATCGCGGTCGAGGCGCATAACGTCTTCGTTTTTGAAGGCGGGGAGGCGGCATGAGGCTCTCCCGTCAGACGCTCGCCGGGGGGCTCGTCCTCGGGATCCCGTTCCTCTGGGTGGCGCTGTTCATGCTGCTGCCCTACGGGATCATCTTCACCTATTCGTTCTGGGTAAAGAAATACCCGGCCTTCGTGCCCGCCTTCCAGTTCGGCAATTACCTGACCCTGTTCACCGATCCGCAATATCTGATGGTGCTGCTGCGCACGCTGAAGATCTCGGTGCTGGTGTCGCTGTTCTCGTTCCTGCTGGCCTATCCTTTCGCCTATTGGCTGGTCTATCGCTGCCGCTCGGCGCAGCTGCGGCTGTGGCTCTACATGGCGGTGATCGCGCCGCTGTGGGTGAGCTACCTGCTGCGCGCCTATGTCTGGAAGACGATCCTCGGCACCGAAGGGGTGCTGAATTCCTTCCTCGTCTGGGCGGGCATCACCGATGGGCCCTCCTCCCTGTTCCTCTACAATCAGGGCGCGATGGTGCTGACCCTCACCTATATCTTCATCCCGTTCATGGTGATGCCGATCTATACCGCGCTGGAGAAGATCCCGCTGAACCTCACGGAGGCCTCGGCCGATCTGGGCATGGGGCCGTGGCGCACCTTCTGGCACGTTACGCTGCCGCTGTCGGCGCCGGGGGTGGCGGCGGGGTTCACCATGACCTTCTGCCTGTCGTTTGGCGATTTTATCGCGCCCTTCCTGGTGGGCGGGCCGGATGGCAACCTGATCGCCAATGTCATCACCTCGCAGTTCGGCTCGGCGCTGAACTGGCCTCTGGGCTCTGCGCTCTCGATCGTGATGTTGATCGTGGTGCTGGGGGTGGTCTCGCTCAGCGAGCGGTTCGAGCGGCGCGCCGCCGTGGGAGGTGCCTGAGATGCGCTCCCGCTTCATGGCCGATACCGCCTTCATGACCTTCGTCGCGGCGCTGATGGCGTTTCTCTATATCCCGATCTGGGTGCTGATCGCGTACTCCTTCAACGACTCGCGCTCGCTCAGCTGGCCGCCGACCGGCTTCACGCTGGATTGGTACGCCCGCCTCGCGCAGAACGGCCCCCTTCAGGCCGCGATCCTCAACAGCTTCTATGTGGCGGCGGGGGCCACCATCCTCACGCTGCTGGTGGGGGTGCCCGCGGCGCTGGCGCTGCACCGGTTCCAGTTCCCGGGCAAGAGCCTGTTCCGGCGGCTGATCCTGCTGCCGATCACGCTTCCGGGCATCGTGACCGGCATCTCCATGCTGAACATGTTCAAGCTGGTGGGCGCGCCGCTCAGCCTCGAAACGGTGATCTTCGGCCATGCCACCGCCCTGATCGGCATCGTGGTGACGCAGGTCTATGCCCGGCTCCAGCGCGTGCCGCGCAGCTATGAGGAAGCCGCCTCCGATCTCGGCGCCACGCCCTGGCGCAGCTTCATCGACATCACCTTGCCCAATATCCGCTCGGCGATCGTGGGGGCGGGGCTGCTCTCCTTCGTGCTGAGCTTCGACGAGATCCCGGTGACCTTCTTCCTCACCGGGCGCGACAACACCCTGCCGATGTATATCTATTCCACGCTGCGGCGCGGCATCACCCCCGAAATCAACGCCGTGGGCACGATCATCGTCGTGCTGTCGCTGGTGCTGATCGTGGTTTCGGTGATCGTCAGCGGCCGTGCCGAACGCAAGGAGTGAGCCTGCATGACCCGTATTTCCGGCATTTACCGCTATCCGATCAAGGGTTTCGGCGCGCAGCGGCTGCAGGAGGTGGCGCTGAGCCCCGGCGCCGGCGTGCCGTTCGACCGCTTCCTGGGCGTGGCCCATGGCGGCATCGACATCGCGCCCGAGGGCTGGACGACCTACAACGCCTTCGTGCGGCTGGCGAAGAACCCGCGGCTGCTTGGCTTCGGCATCGCCTTCGAGGATGACAGCACCCGGATCACCCTGTCGGACCGGGCCGGGCACACCGCCACCGCGCAGCTCGACGCGCCCGAGGAGATGGCGGCGCTGAACCAACAGCTGGCGCAGTGGTTCCCCGATACGCCCGCGCCGCCGCGCCTGGCCCGGCGCCATGCGGACCTCGGCTGGTGGGATTGCGCGGATTCGCCGATTTCGCTCATCAACACCGCCTCCGCCCTGTCGCTGGAGCCGAAGGCCGGGCAGGCGGTCGATCCGATCCGCTTCCGCGGCAACCTCTATCTCGAGGATCTGCCCGCCTGGGAGGAATTCGCCTATATCGGCCACCGGCTGCGCATCGGCGCGGCCGAGCTGGAAGTGCTGCGCCCGATGGAGCGCTGCTCCGCCACCTCCGCCGATCCGGAGACGGGCCTTGCCGGGCTGAACGTGCCCGCGTTGCTCGGCCGGGCAGAGGGGCATCTGTTCTGTGGCCTCTATGCGCAGGTGGTGCGCGCAGGCCGCGTGCGCGCGGGCGACCGGGTCGAGGTTCTGGCGCCCGATCCGCGGATCTGGCAGCTCGGCGCGGTGTATGCCGAGGCGCCGCCGGTGCCGAAATGGCCGCGCCCGGCCGAGGTGATCGAGACCCGTGCCGAAAGTGTCGATGTCACCAGCCTGTGGCTGCGCGACCCGGCCGCGGGCACGCGCGGCGCCCTGCTGCCGGGCCAGCATGTGCGCGTCCATCTGGGCGGGGCCGAGGCGGTGCCGCTGTGGCGCAGCTACACCGTATCCGGTCTGCGCGACGGGCTTTTGCGGCTGAGCGTCAAGGCGCAGGGGCGGGTTTCCACGCGGCTGAGCGCCCTCGCGCCCGGCGAGGCGGTGGTGATTTCTGGCCCCTATGGCGAATTCACCCTGCCGGAGGAGGTGGACCGGCCGCTGGTTTTCATCAGCGCCGGGATCGGGATCACGCCGATGGCGGCGATGCTGGAGGCCGCGGAGGACAGGGCCGTCCATGTGCTGCACACGGCGCGGAGCGGCAGCAGGCTCGCCCTCTGGAGCGAGATCCGGGCGCAGGCGCCCGATGCCCGGCTGTTTCTCACGCAGCCCGGCGCCGACGCGCCCGCCCATGAGGCCGGGCGCATTCCCGATACGGCGCTCAGCGCGCTGCCGCTGGCGGAGGCGGTGTGCTTTCTCTGCGGCCCGGTGCCCTTCATGGAGGAGATGCGCGCGCGCCTGTTGGCCCTCGGCGCGCAGGATATCCGCCACGAAGTTTTTGCGACGCCCGCCGATACGCCCCTGGAGATGCGCCCGATCCCGGAGCCGGGCCCGTTCCGCGTGAGCTTCGGCGCGGGCGAAAGCACCTGGCAGGCCGGGGATGGAACGCTTCTGGAATTCGGCGAAGGCGCGGGGGTGAAGCTCGCCTCGAATTGCCGCTCCGGCGTTTGCGGCGCCTGCAAGGTGAAGCTGCGCAGCGGCGCGGTGGCGCATCTGCTCGATGCACCGTTCCCGCTCGCCCCGGATGATGTGCTCACCTGCTGCGCGGTCCCGCTCGGAGACGTTCGGCTGGAGGCCTAGAGCCCGTGGGTTCCGTCGTAGCCGTTGGGCTGCGGCGGGGCCCAGCCTTCGGGCACGCGCTCCGGCTGCAGAACCTCCACCACCAGCGGATGGCAGCGGGCGGCATCCGAGGAATGCTCGGCCGAGCAATCCCCGCCCGGGCAGGCCGAGAGGCAGCCCAGCAGGTCGATCTCAGCAAAGAACTCCAGATAATCGCCCGGCCGCACCGGGCTGGCCTTCATGAAATACTGGCCGGTGTCGCGGGTGAAGCCCGTGCACATGAACACGTTCAGCACATCATGCACATGGCGCGCGGCCTCCGCGGGCGGCAGGCCGGTATGGGCCGCCAGCGCGCGGGTCAAGTTCGAATGGCAGCAGTGGTGATACTGCCCGCCATGGCTCAGCAGGTTATGGGTATAGGGGTCGCAGCGGGTGCCGATCACGTCATGCACTGCGCCGCCGAAGGCATCGAAGCCATACCAGTCCAGCGTGTCATGGGTGATGGTGGCCATCGGCCGCATATAGGGGAAGGCGGAGAACATCTGATCGCCCAGCCCAAGATGGGTGCCATTGAGCGCGCGGGTCTTGCCGGAATAGAAGCGCTCCTCCAGGTTCGCGGCATTGAACAGGTTCAGATCGCCCACCTGCGGCCCCGCCTCGCAGCGGATGCGGAAGAAATGCCCGGCCGGGACCGTCCAGCAGGCAGCCTCCCGCGCGGGCACCGTGATCCGTTCGGTCACGCGCAGCCCGTCGCGCAGCGCGCGATAGGCGCTCAGATCGGGGCGGGGCAGGGTTTCGGTCGGGTAACAGATCACCGGCGCGATCGCCTTGCGCAGGGCGGCGTCTTGCGGGGCTTCGCTCAGGGGTTGGGGTTTCATCATCGGGTCCGTTGCTGGCTTCGGCGCGAGCCTGCGTCGGACGGCCAGCCCTGTCAATCTGCCCTCCGGCACGTTCTGGTGCGGCACCGACACGCGTGGTACATTCCGTCACAGATTTGAGATGGACCCATTGCCCTGACGGCCGATGCGCCGCGCGAGCCCTTTCCCGCCCCGCTGCGCCTCCTGGGCAGCCCCTGCCTGAGCGATCCTGCCTCCGGCGAAACCGCGGCGCTCAGCGGGAAGTTCGCGCTGCTGCTCGCCTGCCTCGCGCGCGCGCCGCAGCGGCGGGCGCATCTTGCGGCGCTCGTTTGGCCGGACCGCGGCGAGGAGCAGGCGCGCGGCAGCCTGCGCAATGCGCTGTCGCGGCTACGCGGGCTGGGCCTCGATCTGCGGGCGGACGGTGACACCGTCCTGCTAATGACTGAGAGCGACCTGACGCATCTGCTGCGGGCGGCGCGGGGCCCAGTGGACCCGGAGCGTGCGATTGCGCTCTCCGCGCCGCCTCTCCAGGGGATCGAGCCCGATAGCGACACCGCGGAGGACTGGCTGCGGGCTGAGCGCGCGCAGTGCCGCATATTGGCGGAGCGGGCGCTGGAGCGCGGGATCGAGGGCGCGCTGCAGCGTGATGAGCCCGCGCGAGCGCTGCCGGCGGCGCGGCGGCTGCGCGGCCTCGACCCGCTGCGCGAGCAAAGCCACCGTCTGTTGATGCAGCTGCATGCAGCACGGGGCGACCGGGCGATGGCAATGGCGCAGTACCGCTCCTGCCGCGATACGCTCCGCCGCGAGCTGGACCTTGCGCCCTCGCCCGAGACCGAGGCGCTGATGCGCAGCCTGGCGAGCCCGGAAATGCCGCCGCGCGACGATTACCGGATCTCGATCGCGGTCATGGCCTTCGCCCATGCCGAGGATGACCCCGATGCGCAATTCCTGGCCGAAGGCATCGCCGAGGACATCACCACCGAACTGAGCCGGCACCGCGATTTTCTGGTGATGGCGCGCCCCACCAGCGCGCGTTTCGCAAGCGGCGGCGCACTCGCGCGCGACCTTGGCGTGCGCTAAACGGTGGCGGGCGATCTGCGCCGCGCGGGCGACAGCATCAGCCTTGCGGCACGGCTGGTGGACGAAACCGAAGGCCGCAGCCTCTGGGCGGTGCGGCACCGGGGCAGCAGCGCGGAGTTCTTCGCGCTGTGCGAGCGGCTGGTTGCCGACCTGTGCGACCAGCTCGATGCGCAGATCCGCGAGGCCGAACGCGAACGCGCCATCGTTGCGCCACCCGGCCACCTCGGTGCATGGGGCCTGTATCACCGGGGCATGTGGCATGCCTTCCGCTTCGACGCCGCGGAGCTCGACCGGGCCGAAGCCTGCTTCGCTCAGGCCCTCGCGCTGGCGCCGGATTTCGGCCTCGCCCATGCCGGGCTCGGCTATGCCGCCATCGTCCGCGCGGTGATGCTCTGGGCTCCGGATGCGCCCGCAGTTCTGGCGCGCGGGCTCGATCATGCCCGTTCTGCGACGGCGCATGACCCGGTCTCGTCCTTCGTGAGCATGGTCCATGGGCGGCTCCTGCTGATGCATGGCGAAACCGGCGCGGCCTTCGACCTGCTGACCGCGGCACGCGACCGCCATCCCTCCTATGCGCATCTGCAGTATTGCCTCGCGCTGTCGCATCATGGTGCGGGCGAGCCGGATCTCGCGCTGCAGGCGATCGACCGGGCGATACGGCTGTCGCCCCGCGATCCGCTGATGTCCATGTTCCTCACGGTGCGGGCGGGTAGTCTCTATTTTACCGATCGCCCGGCCGAGGCCGAAGCCGCTGCGCGGGCCGCGCTCGGCATCAGCCGCACAGACGTCTGGGCGCTCACCATGCTGGCAGTGGTTCTCGCGGAAAAGGGCGAGGCCGCGCAGGCGCGGGCGCTCCTGACCGGGGCCGACGGGGCATTCCCGGATCAGGCCGGGGCCACGATGTGGCCGCTGATCCGGCGCACTGTCGCCCCGCAGGCCGCCGATCGCGTGCGCAGGGCGCTGGAAAATATCGGGCTGAGTGGCTTTTGAGCGCGATTTAACGCCTGTTTGACGCCCGGATGACGCAGCGCTCCCGCGCCCGGGCGAAACCTTTGCCATCCCGGAAGCACCGGGCTTGCAAAGGATGACCACATGAACGACCTGACCACACTGACGCGCCGCCCCTCCATCTGGTTTGGCAATGGCCGCGCCACGATCCGCCTTTCGGCCGCCGAATCCGACAGCGCGATCAGCTTCATCGAACATCACGTCCCCTATGGCGACAGCCCGCCCCTGCACATCCACCTCAACGAGGATGAGGTCTTCATGGTGCACGAAGGCACCGTGCGGATGCGCATCGCGGCGGTGGAGCTGATCCTGCGGGCGGGGGATATTGCCGTGGCACCGCGGGGCATTCCGCATAGCTTCCGGGTGGAGACCCTGTCGGGCGCCCGGTTCACCACCATCTGCCGCGGCGCCGATTTCGAGACGCTGGTGGTGCAGTCCGGCCGCCCCGCCATCGCCCCCGGCCTGCCCGAGGCTCAGCGGCCCGATGCCGGCATGCAGGCGGCCCTCGCCAGCCTCGCGGCCGCGAACGGGATCGAGATCATCGGCGCGCCGCTGGGCTGAGGGCGGCCCCCCGGGGCTATTCCACAGGCCTCCGCCGGGCGGGAGCGGCTTTGTCACATCCCTGTCGTCTGCTCATGATGATGTCCGGCCATGACCGGCGCCGGTGCCGCAATCCGCAGGCAAAACAATAGTTTTGCCGGGTTGCTGCCGTTGCGTCATCCCGCGTGGAACGGTCTCCGGCGTCTGCCGGAGGTTGACACACCCGCATTTCGGTCGAAGTCTGGGAGCGCTATCGGTCCGCGAGGGGCCGGTCGCCCGGGCGTGGCCGATGGGAGCGGTCGCGAAACCGGGGCGCGTCCCCTCTGGCCCGCAAGGGAGGAATGACAGATGAAACACACTCTGCTGTGGCTGGCGGCCTGCGCCGCACTGCCCAATATCGCGCACGCCAAAACCGACATTTCCTGGTGGCATGCGATGACCGGGGCGAATGCCGAAGTGGTGGCGAAGATCGCCGCCGATTTCAACGCGAGCCAATCGGATTACGAGCTGAAGCCGGTCTTCAAGGGCACCTATCCGGAGACCCTGAATGCGGGCATCGCCGCCTTCCGCGCGGGCCAGGCGCCCGATATCATTCAGGTGTTCGATGTGGGCACGGGCGTGATGATGGGCGCACAGGGCGCGATCAAGCCGGTGGCCGAGGTGCTGAAGGAGGGCGGCTACAGCTTCGACAAGAGCCAGTATCTGGCCGGGATCGTGGGCTATTATTCCACCCCCGAGGGGGAGATGCTGTCCTTCCCGTATAACTCCTCCTCGCCGATCCTGTATTACAACAAGGACATTTTCGCGAAGGCGGGCCTGGCCGAGGATACGCCGCTGAAGACCTGGGCCGATGTCTGGGCGGCGGCGCGCAAGATCAAGGCATCGGGGGCGGCGGGCTGCGGCTATACCTCCACCTGGCTGACCTGGATCCACACCGAAAATTTCGCCGCCTGGAACAACACGCCTTGGGCCACGCATGAGAACGGCCTCGCGGGCACGCCGGAGCTGAAGATCGACGGGCCGCTGTTCGTCAAGCATTTCGGCGAACTGGCGCAACTGGCGAAGGAGGGGGTGTTCGTCTATGGCGGGCGCACCTCGGAAGCAAAGCAGAACTTCACCTCGGGCGAATGCGCGATCTTGACCGAAAGCTCGGGCGGGCTTGGCGATGTGATCAAATCGGGGATCAATTACGGCATCGGCCAGCTGCCCTATGACGAAACCGCGCCCGGCGCGCCGCAGAACACCACCCCGGGTGGCGCGTCGCTCTGGGTGATGGCGGGGAAACCGGAGGCGACGTACAAGGGCGTTGCGGCCTTCTTCCACTATCTGTCGCAGACCGCGGTGCAGCAGTATCTGCACGAGAAATCGGGCTATCTGCCGGTGACGATGGCGGCCTATGAGGCGACGAAGGCCTCGGGCTTCTACGAGAAGAACCCGGCGCGCGAGGTGCCGATCCTGCAGATGTCGGGCAAGGCGCCGACCGAAAATTCCAAGGGGGTGCGCGCGCCAAACCTGCCGCAGCTGCGCGATATCCAGAACGAGGAATATGAAAAGATGCTCGCTGGCCAGCAGACGGCCGAACAGGCGCTGAAGAACGCGGCCGAGCGCGGCAATGCCGCGATCCGCGAGGCCACCGGCGGCTGACCCATCCCGGCGGCGCGCGGGCAGGCCCCGCGCGCCGTTCTGCATGCGAGGTTTCATGAGACGCACTGTCTTCCCGCACCGGATCCTGCCGTGGGTGCTGCTCGCGCCGCAGCTGGCGATCACGCTGATCTTCTTCTACTGGCCCGCGGCGCAGGCCTTCCGCCAATCGCTGTTCAAGGAGGATGCCTTCGGCCTGAAGACGACCTTCGTCGGCCTTGGCAATTTCCGGCGCGTGCTGTCGGATCCGAACTATCTGAATGCGCTGCAGGTGACGGCGGTGTTTTCCGTGCTGGTGGCCTTCGGCGCGCTCGCGGTCGCGCTGTTTCTCGCGGTGCAGGCGGAGAAGGTGGTCCGGGGCAGGGGGCTCTATCGCACGCTGATGATCTGGCCCTACGCGGTCGCTCCGGCCATTGCGGGGATGCTGTGGCTGTTCATGTTCAACCCGACCTTCGGCACATTGTCGGTGCCGCTGAAGGCCCTCGGGCTGGACTGGAACCCGCTGCTGAATTCGGGTCAGGCGATGGCGCTGGTGGTGGCCGCCGCCACCTGGAAGCAGATCAGCTACAATTTCCTGTTCTTCGTCGCAGGGCTGCAGGCGATCCCGCGCGCGCTGCTGGAGGCTGCGGCGATCGACGGCGCCTCGCGCCGCCATGCCTTCTGGACGATCGTGTTCCCGCTTCTCGCGCCCACGACCTTCTTCCTGCTGGTGGTGAACACCGTCTATGCGCTGTTCGACACCTTCGGCATCATCCATGCGGTGACGGGGGGCGGGCCGGGCAAAGCCACCGAAACGCTGGTCTACAAGGTCTATAACGACGGGTTCGTGAACCTGATCGTGGGCTCCTCGGCGGCGCAATCGGTGATCCTGATGGTGCTGGTCATCGCGCTGAGCGTGGTGCAGTTCCGCTTCATCGAGCGGAGGGTGCATTATGGCTGAGCCTGCGGCGCAGCGCCTCTGGGCGCATTTCTGGATGGTGCTGGGGGTAGTCGTTGTGGCCTTCCCGGTCTGGTATGTCTTCGTGGCCTCCACCCACAGCACCGGGACGATCCTGCGCCCGCCGCTGCCGCTCCTGCCGGGGCCTGAGGCGGGCGCGAATTACGGCGAAGCCTTCGCAGGCGGGGTGAGCCGGATCGGCGGCGTCAGCCTATGGCGGCTTTTGGGCAATACCACCCTCGTCGCCGTGGGCATCGCGGTGGGCAAGATCGCCATCTCCATGGCCTCGGCCTATGCCATCGTGTTCTTCCGCTTCCCGCTGCGGATGGCCTGCTTCTGGCTCATCTTCATCACGCTGATGCTTCCGGTGGAGGTGCGGATCCAGCCGACCTACAAGGTGATGGTGGATCTCGGGCTGATCGACAGCTACGCCGGGCTGATCCTGCCGCTGATCGCCTCGGCCACGGCGACATTGCTGTTTCGCCAGTTCTTCCTGACCATCCCGGACGAATTGCTGGAGGCCGCGCGGGTGGATGGCGCGGGGCCCTGGCGCTTCTTCCGCGATATCCTGTGGCCGCTGTCGCTCACCAATGTGGCGGCGATCTTCGTGATCCAGTTCATCTATGGCTGGACGCAATATCTGTGGCCGCTGCTGGTCACGAATTCCAACGAAATGAACACCATCGTCATCGCGCTGCGCAAGATGATCTCTTTCGCCGATGCCGATACGCCCTGGAACCTGGTGATGGTGACGGCGGTGCTGGCGATCGTGCCGCCGATCCTGGTGGTGGTGCTGATGCAGCGCTGGTTCGTGAAGGGCCTGGTGGAGACGGAGAAGTGAATGGCTGAGGTTGCGCTGCGGGATGTCCGCAAGAGCTATGCGGGAAATGCGGTGATCCATGGCATCAGCATGGACATTGCCGATGGCGAATTCGTGGTGATCGTGGGGCCCTCGGGCTGCGGCAAGTCCACGCTGCTGCGCATGGTGGCGGGGCTGGAGGAGATCACTGCGGGCACGGTGGAGATCGGCGGGCGGGTGGTGAACGGGCTGGAGCCGCGCGCGCGCGACATTGCCATGGTATTTCAGAACTACGCGCTCTATCCGCATATGAACGTGCGCGAGAACATGGCCTATGGGCTGAAGATCGCGAAGATGCCCGCGCCGGAGATTGCGGAGCGGGTGGCGCGGGCGGCGAAGATGCTGGAGCTGGAGCCCTATCTGGAGCGCAAGCCGCGCGCGCTTTCGGGCGGGCAGCGGCAGCGGGTGGCGATGGGGCGCGCGCTGGTGCGCGATCCGGCGGTGCTGCTGCTGGATGAGCCGCTCTCGAACCTGGATGCGAAGCTACGGGTACAGATGCGGTTGCAGATCAAGGAGATGCACCTGCGCACCGGGCAGACCTCGCTCTATGTCACCCATGATCAGGTAGAGGCGATGACGCTCGCGGACCGGCTGATCGTGATGAACCAGGGCGTGGCGGAGCAGATCGCGACGCCGGGCGAGGTGTATGAGCGCCCGGCGAGCGTGTTCGTGGCCGGGTTCATCGGCTCGCCTGCGATGAACCTCCTGCCGGTGCAGGCCGCGGGCGGGGTGGTGGAATTCCCGGGAGGGCACCGGCTGGCGCTGCCGGTGCGCGATGGGGTGCTGCGGTTCGGCATCCGCCCCGAGGACCTGCGCATCGGTGCCGCAGAAGGGGCGGAGGGGGTGCCCGTGCGGCTGCGATCGGTCGAACGTCTCGGGGCGGATGCCTTCGGCTACGGCGAAATTCTGGGGAGCACCGAGCCGATGACCCTGCGTCTGCCGGGAGGCACACCGCTGGACCGGGGCGAGGTGGTGCGGGTGCTGCCGGATCCGGCACGGATCCACCTCTTCGATCCTCAGACGGGGCGGAGGGTCTGACCTCCGCCCGCGCGGCTCACTTCAGGTGATGCGGCGCCTCCAGCCCGTAGACCGGCGTATCGAGCCCCGCGTGCCGCGCCTTCAGCTGCAGCGACAGGTAGCGCGAATAGTGCCGGGACTGGTGCAGGTTGCCGCCGTGGAACCACAGGCCCTCCTGCATAGTCGGCTTCCACATGTTGCGCTGCTCGCCCTCCCAGGGGCCCGGATCCTTGGTGGTGTCCGAGCCGAGGCCCCAGCATTTGCCCACCTTGTCGGCGACCTCCTGGCTGATGAGATCGGCGGCCCAGCCGTTCATCGAGCCATATCCGGTGGCATAGACCACCAGATCGGCCGGCAGCTCGGTGCCGTCATCCAGCACCACCGCCGTCTCGCTCAAATGGCTGATGCCCTTGCCCGATTGCAGCTTGATCGAGCCATCAATCACCAGGTCGCAGGCGCCCACATCAATGTAATAGCCCGAGCCGCGGCGCAGGTATTTCATGAACAGCCCGGAGCCGTCATCCCCGAAATCCAGCATGAAGCCCGCCTTGCGCAGCGCGGCATAGAAATCCGCATCGCGGCGCTGGATCTCCTCATATTGCGGGATGTGGAATTCATGCATGATCTTGTAGGGCACGGAGGCGAAGATCATGTCGGCCTTGTCGTGGGTGATGCCGTTCGCGACGGCCTGCTCGGAATAGAGCCCGCCGAGGCAGACCTCCATCAGGCTGTCGGATTTGACGATATGGGTGGAGCTGCGCTGCACCATCGTCACATCGGCGCCATGCTCCCAGAGTGCGGCGCAGATATCATGGGCGGAGTTGTTCGCCCCGATCACTACCACCTTCTTGCCGCGATAGGCATCGGGGCCGGGGTGCTGGCTCGAATGCTGCTGCTCGCCCTTGAACACGTCCTGCCCCGGGATCGCGGGGATGTTCGGCTTGCCCGACATGCCGGTCGCGAGCACCAGCTGCTTCGGGCGCAGCACCACGGTTTCGCCATCGCGGTCTACGGTGACGGTCCATTCCTTCTTCGCTTCGTCATAGACCGCCGATTGCGCGGTGGTCTTCGACCAGTAGTTCAGCTCCATCACCCGGGTGTACATCTCCAGCCAGTCGCCGATCTTGTCCTTCGGCGCGAAGACGGGCCAGTTGTCGGGGAAGGGGATGTAGGGGAGGTGGTCGTACCAGACGGGGTCGTGCAGGCACAGAGACTTGTAGCGCTTGCGCCACTGGTCTCCGGGGCGCTCGTGGCGGTCGATCACGATGGTCGGCACGCCGAGCTGGCGCAGCCGCGCGCCGAGCGCGATGCCGCCCTGCCCGCCGCCGATGACCAGCACATAGGGCTGGTCTTCATAGCCCAGCCGTTCGGCCTCCTCGATCCGCTTTTCCTTCCAGGTCTTGCGGTGCGGGTCGTGGCCGTGCTCGGCGCCCATCGGGCGGCGCAGGCCGCGCGGCTCCTCATGGCCCTTCAGCTCGTGCAGCGTGGTGAGCAGGGTCCAGATCTTGCCTTCCTTCATCCGGATATATCCGACGCCGCGGCCGCTGGCGGTCTCGAACTTGAGCCAGCCTTCGGTGACGCCGCCGGCCTCGGTGACGGTCTCGGACGGGTCCAGATGCAACGATTGCGGCGCGATCGCGTCCAGCTGAGCCGCCGCCATGGCGCGGATCTGATCGGGGCCTTCGCAGGTTTTCAGGTTCCAGGTGAAGGCTGCGAGGTCGCGCCAGAATCCCGTATCCAGAAACAGATCGGCGACCGCCTGCGGGTCGCGGGCCGTCAGCGCCCGTTCGAGATCGGTGACGAGCGCGGTCAGCGCGCCCTGCGGGGTCGTGTCGAGCATGGTTTCCTCCCTTGGCTCGGAGCGCGCCGCCCGGGCCTCCCAACCCGGCCAAACGCACCCGTTTTGCCCCACCAGCCTGCGGCAGGGCGCAAAATGCCCCAAGCGGGGAATTTCGGATGCAGGCATTTCAAGGGCTTGCGGGCAGGGACTGTGGCAGGGCGCGCCACACCTGCGGCATCGGGGCGCTACGACCATTGGGGGCTTGCGCCACAGGCTCAGCCGGTTAGGCTTCGAGGGCTGCGGCACCTTGGGAGGGGGGCCCGGCACAGGGAGGAGCTGGTGGAGGATCTCCAGCATATCCGTGAGATCGAGGCGGTCTCGCAGGGGGGCGGGGCATCGCGCGACCCGCTGGTGGTGCAGAGCTGGCTGCGCTGCCTCAATCAGCATGGGCTGGACCCGGCGCAGCGCTCCGAGGCCTATATCGTGCCCGAGGCCGAGCTGCGCAGCCACCGCGAACGGTCCGGCGACCTGATCGCCATCGCGCGCTCCGGCATTGAAAGCCTGTACCGGCTGGTGGCGGGGCAGAATTATGTGCTGCTGCTGGCCGATCGGTTCGGGGTGACGGTCGAGTATCTGGGCGATCAGGCGCAAAAGGATGCGCTGCGCCGCTCGGGGCTGTTTCTGGGGGCGGAGTGGTCCGAGGCGCGCGCCGGGACCTGCGCGCTCGGCGCCTGTATCGAGACCGGCGAGCCGCTGGTGATCCATCAAAGCGACCATTTCGACGTGACCCATGGCGGCCTGTCCTGCACGGCGGCGCCCATTTTCGACACGCGCGGGCAGCTGACGGCGGTGCTCGATATCTCGCTGCTGTCCTCGCCGCAGCCGCGCGAGAGCCAGGGGCTCGCGCTCAATCTCGTGCGGCAGGCGTCGCGGCGGATCGAGATGGCCAATATCATGGCCGAGAGCCGCCGCGAATGGGTGCTGCGGCTCTCGGGCAACCCGGATTTCCTCGATGTGGACCCGGAGGCGGCGGTATCGCTCGATGGATCGGGGCGGGTGATCGGCATGACCCATGGCGCGGCGCGGCTGATGGCGCGGGCCGAGGGCATCGACTGGCGCCGGGCCGATGCGCTGATCGGGCGCAAGATTGCGGATTTTCTGGATGTCCGGACGGACCGGCTCGATGACCTGACCCGGCTGCGGCCGGCGTCGGAGCGGCTGATCCGCACCCGCGACGGGCATGCGCTTTTCGCCCATGCGATCGAGCCCAGGCGCGCGGCGCCGGTGGCCCGGCGTGCGCCGCCCGGCCTGCCGCCCGCGCTGCGCGATCTGGCGGGGGAGGACCCGGCGATGACGGCGCTGCTGCAGCGCGCGGCGGGGCTCGCGGCGGGGCGGCTGCCGCTTCTGATCACCGGGGAAAGCGGCACCGGCAAGATGACGCTCGCGCGCGCCATTCATGCGGCCGGGCGCGCGGGGCCCTGCATCACTGTGCCCTGCGCGGAGCTTGCGGACGGGGATGAGGCGCTGCTCTTCGGCCGGGCGGAGGGCCGGCGCGCCGAGGCGGGGCTGATCGCGCAGGCCCATCGCGGCACGCTGATCCTCGACAAGGTGACAGAGCTGCCCGCCCGCATGCAGGGCCGGCTCCTGCGGCTATTGGGGGAGGGGGGCTGGCTGCCGGTGGGCGCGCTGCGGCCCGAAACGGCAGACGTGCGGGTGATCGCGACGGCGCAGCTGGACCCGATGGCCGCGCCCGGGTTCCGCCGCGATCTGGCGCACCGGCTGGCGGGTGCGGTTCTGGCGCTGCCGCGCCTGGCCGCGCGGCAGGACCTGCTCTGGCTGGCCGGGCGGATGATGGGGGGAAGCTTCAGCCCCGCGGCACAGGCGTGCCTCGCGCGCCACGACTGGCCGGGCAACCTGCACGAGCTCGATCATCTCGCAGCCCAGCTTCCGGCCGGAGCGGAGATCGAGCTGGAGGACCTGCCCGAAACCCTGCGCCGCGCCGGGCCCGCCGCCCCTGCCGGAGAGGCGGCGCTCCTGCGCCAGATCCTGCGCGACACCGGCGGGAACATCTCCGAGGCCGCGCGCCGGCTGGGCGTGGACCGGACCACCGTGCACCGGCGGATCCGGCGGCTCGGCCTTTAGGCGGCGTATTTCAGCGCCGGGCTGCGCTGTGTCCAATCGGCATACCAAGTGTCGAACAGCTTCAGCTGCGCTTCGATGAAGCCCTGCTGGCTCGGGGACAGGGCGTCGCTCTCGTTGAAGTGGAGGGCATATTCCGGGTTCCCCTTCAGCACCATCATATGCTTGAAGAACAGCACCAGATCCGGCCCGGCATCGACCTTCGCGAGCTCGTGCATCGCCGCATCCAGCTCCTGCGCCAGGACCCGCGCCGTGGCATCGCCCGCCGCAGCCGCCTTCGAGAGCGCGACCAGATGCAGGACCTCGCGCGGCAGCACGCAGCCGATACCGGTGATCGCGCCCGCCGCGCCGCAGTTCACATAGCCATGCACCACTGCCGTATCGACGCCGATCATCAGCGTCACCTCCTCATCGCGCGAGGTGATGTGCTCGGCGGCATAGGACAGGTCGGCATTGCCACCGAATTCCTTGAAGCCGATCAGGTTCGGATGCTCCGCGCGCAGCGCGAAGAACAGCTCGGCCCGGGTGGCGAAGCCGTAATAGGGGCTGTTGTAGATCACCGCCGGAAGGTCCGGCGCCGCGGCCAGAATGGCCTTGAAATGCGCCTTCTGCGCCGCGATCACCGAGCCGCGCGAGAGCACCCGCGGGATCACCATCAGCCCCTTGGCGCCGACCTTCTGCGCATGGGCGGCATGCGCCACCGCGATTTTCGTGTTCACCGCGCCGGTGCCGACGATCACGGGAATGCCTGCGGCGACGAGGCGCTCCACGCCCTCCATCCGCTCGGCATCGGTGAGCAGCGGCCAGTCTCCCATGGAGCCGCAATACACCACGGCCGACATCCCGAGGCCGATCAGCTCCTCGGCCTTGCGCACCAGCGCATCGAAGTCGGGCGTCCGGTCGGCCGTGCAGGGCGTCATCAGGGCAGGGATCGTTCCGGTGAAGATGGTCGAGCGCATGGGGCATCCTTTCGGGAATCGGGTCAGCTCCACCATAGGATTTGTATTTTATTTGTCGACAAGATTTCGCTAGAGCGCGATCGGCTGCCGCAGGTCCCGCGATATGAAGGCCCGGATCTGGCCCACGATCTGATCGGCATGGGCTGTGGCCAGCCGGTCCGCCGTGGCCACATCGCCGGCTTCGATGGCGGCGATCATCTCGGCATGCTCATCCACGAAACGCTGCGGCAGCCGGTCCTGATAGGAGGAATAATAGATCCGCAGGATCCGCCGGCCCTCGTCCAGCAGCCGGTTGAACAGCGCGATATAATAGGGGTTGCGCCCGGCTTCGGCGATGGCGGCATGAAACTCGCGGTTGGTCGCGATCATCGCCAAGGCGTCCTGCGCCTCCACCGCGCGGCTGAACTCCGCCTGGTGGGCGCGGATCACCGCCAGGTCTTCCGCCGTGCGGTTCTGCGCGGCGAGGCGTGTGGTCACGCGGTACATCAGCGTCAGGGCGTCGAAATAGTGGTGCAGGTTCAGGAAGTCGATCTGCGAGACGATGGTGGCGCGGTTGGGCAATGTGGTCACCAATCCTTCCGCCACCAGCCGCACCAGCGCCTCGCGCACCGGGGTGCGCGACATCGACAGGCTTTCGGCAAGCTGCACCTCGTCGATGGGCGATCCGGGCGGGCGGGCGAGGTTCAGGATCTCGTCGCGCAGCACGTCGTAGACATGCTTCACGCCCGAGCCGCGCTTGCGGTCGGGGGTGGTGGCGGATTTCTCAGACATGCGATCTCCTCTGTATCGGGGGCAGGATAGGCACGGGCGAAGCGTCCTTCAACGCCCCATTCGACGGCGGGCCAGAGATGCCGCGGAAACGGGCGTGCCTGAAGCGCGAGCGAGCATTGCTACCCCGAATGGCATCGCTGGCGCTGATCGGCTCCGGGAGAAGCCCCGCTGTTCCGCCGGAGTGGTTCCGCAGGGGCGGTTGAACCTGTTGCACGCCGGTATCTGCAATGGAGACCCGTTCTGCGGGAAAGCTCCTGTTCTATAGGGTGCGGGCAGTCTTTGAGTGTTGCACTTTGCCGCTCCGCGCGCCGAAGAGGCTCAAGGTCCCGGTCCATCGGGTTGTTTTGAGTTGGATTTGCCGCACCTCAGAGACACTCTGTGCCATGGCGCAACCTGCCCGAGGCGCGTGGCGAGCAGTCCTCCGTTTATCGCCAACTCCTGCGTTGGACATGGGCCGGGCGGCGGGAGCTGGTCATCGAAGCCATGACGAAAGCCAGATCATATTTGACCGGCTCGCCAGAGAGTCCATGTCTATTCGTTGTCCCTGTTCAGCATTTGGTTGCCTGCCGGCCGTTGGCGTTGATCCCACGGGGCGAAGGCCTCGAAGATCATGTGGGGCGGTAATAGCTGTCGTTGTCGCGCGAGGCTTCTCAGCTGAAATTACGGCCAATAAGAGGCCATAGCAGTAAAATTTCTTCCTTGAAATCAATGACTTTTTCGAATTCGGCGGCGTTTCTGTTCCATTCCGAGGGCAAATAACGCCCATCGAAACTCGCCTGTGACCTCTGAAAGGCACGTTCTATGCCTGGAAGGCGAAGTATTCCGGGATGACGGTGTCCGAGGCCAAGCGGCTGAAGGCGCTCGAGGACGAGAATGCCAAGCTGAAGAAGCTATTGGCCGAGCAGATGCTGGACAT
>NZ_JAYRZN010000023.1:0-62081 GCF_041916475.1 Paenirhodobacter sp. | reverse complement strand
CTGATGCGCGCCATATTCCTTCATGATCGTGTCGGGCCCGAGCCCCGCACGCCCGAGCGCCGCCATCAGCGCGCCGCAAAACCCGGCCCGCTCCCGGAACGCGGCCGCCGCATAGGCCTGCCCGGGCGCCGCAACGCTGCCTGGCAGCTGAAACTCATGCTCGAAAGCGCCGCGCAGCGTGAGCCCCGATGCCGCCTTCAGCCGCGCCAGCGCCGCGCGCAAGATTGCCCGCGGGCAGCAGAACCAGGGCGCGCCATCCGGCGTGCGGATATCGGCCAGCACGATCCGCTCCGGCGGCAGGCCATCGCCGAAATCCACATCCGCCGCCGCGGCGGGATCGGGCACCATCACCAGATCGCCCAGCGCGCCGAAGGGGCTCGGCGCGATCGCGTCGAAACAGGTGATCTGCACGTTCGTCGGCGTCCAGCCGATCCCCGAGACCGCGCGCCGCTCCAGCTGCGCCAGCGGAAAGGCCTTGCCCTTGAACTTGCCGCAGACATCGGCCGTGCCGGTGAAAACCAGCTCCTCGCGGATCATTGGCCGATCTCGCGCAGCAGGTCTGCGGTGTTCACCTGCCGGCAATAGCCCTTGATCGCGCGCAGCGAGGTGTCGTGGCGCGCCTGGGTCATCGTGGCGCAGGCATCGGGCACCAGCGTCACCAGATAGCCCAGATCGCAGGCATCGCGCACCGCCGATTCCACGCATTGATCGGTGAGGCAGCCGCACAGCACGATCTGGCTCACCCCGAGGTTGCGCAGGATGTAGTCGATATGGGTGGAGATGAAGACCGACGAGGAGGTCTTGGGCAGCACGATCTCGTCCTCGCCCGGCGCAATCTCCTCAATCACCTTGCCGTCCCACGCGCCCTTCGGCACGTTGAACCCGGTGATCTTGTAATCAAGCGAGCGGTCCCGCCCGTCCTTTGTGAGGCTCTCGATCACCGTATACATCACCTCGATCCCGGCCGCACGAAAGCCCGATTGCAGCTTTTGCATGTTGGGCACCGCGATCCGCGCGAGGCGATCGAAGAAATAGCCGCAGCGGGCCTCCAGCTCGGCCGCCGGAATATCCTTGAACTCGCCGCCATCGCGCCGGCAGGAGAAATTCTGCACGTCGATATAAAGGATCGCCGAGCGGGCCGGGTCGAGCGGGATGTCACGGGTGGTCAGGTGCATGGTTTCTCTCTCAGGACAGGGGCAGCGCCGGGCGCAGGGCGCGGGCGATGCGCCCGGCCCAGTCGGCCTGCCCTTCGGGGGTGGCTATGAGGTCGTTGCGGATCTCGATCATCGCATATTCGGTGCCGCGCGCCTCGCCATGGACGGGCAGCGCATAATCGCTCAGATCGTCGGCCTGATAGGGCTCGTTGAAGGCCGCCACCAGCGCCGGATCCTGCGCCCGCAGCGCCGCCATCAGCCTGAGCGAGAGCCGGTCGTCGCGCACATACAGCAGCCCGATCTGCCAGGGGCGCGGCGCGCCGGTGCGGCGCAGCATCGGCGTGAAGCTGTGGATCGTGACCATCCGCGCGCCGGGATGGGCCGCGAGCCAGGCCGCCAGCGCAGCGTGAAACGGCCGGTGCACGGCATCGAACCGCGCCTGCCGCTCCGCCGCCGTAAGCCCGGCATTGCCCGGCACCGGCTCCAGATCGCCCACCTCGGGGATCAGGTCGGGCGCGGCGAAGGGGCGGTTGCAGTCGATCACCAGGCGGCTGTAGCGCTGCAGGAAGAGGGGCGCATCGAGCAGCGCCGAGAGATGGCGCGCCACGCCCTCGGCGCCGATGTCCCAGGCGATATGGCGCAGGCTCGCCTCCGCGCTGAGCCCGAGCCGCCCGAGCCCGGCCGGGAACGCCCGCCCCGCATGTTCGCATACAAGCACCAGCGGCACGCGCCCTTCCGGGTTCACCACCTCGAGCGGCGCGGGATCATCGGGGCCAAGAAGCGGAACGGGATCGGTCATTGCGGAAGCTTTGCCATGGCGGATGCGGGCGTCAAGGGATCAGCACCGTGGTGCCGGTGGTGCGCCGCGCCTCCAGATCCCGGTGCGCCTGCGCGGCCTGCGCCAGCGCGCGGCGATTGACCACATCGGCCGTCACCTGCCCCGAGAGCATCATCTGCCACAGCTCCGCCGCCCGCGCCTCCAGATCGGCCGGTTCGGCGATATAGTCGAACAGCACCGGGCGGCAGGCCGAGAGCGAGCCATTGGCGAGATCGGGCAGCGAGAACCCCTCGATCGGGCCTGAGGACTGGCCGAAATTCACGAAGCTGCCGAAGCGGCGCAGGCAGGCGAGCGAGCCGCGCCAGGTATCGCGCCCGACGCTGTCGTACACCACAGCGCAGCCCGCCCCGCCGGTGATCTCGCGCACGCGGGCCACGAAATCCTCGCGGCGGTAATCGATCACCGCATCATAGCCATGCGCAAGCGCGAGCGCCGCCTTCTCCGGCCCGCCCGCGGTGCCGATCGGCCGCGCCCCGAGCGCGCGCAGCCATTGCCCGAGCAGCAACCCCACCCCGCCTGCCGCCGCATGCACCAGCACCGCATCGCCGGGCTGCACCCGGTAGGTGGAGCGCACCAGATACTGCACCGTCAGCCCCTTCAGCAGGACCCCGGCCGCAATATCGTCCGCGATGCCATCTGGGAGCGGCACCAGCCGGTCCGCAGGCACGATCCGGCGCGTGCGATAGGCCCCGGTGCGCAGCACATAGGCCACGCGCGCGCCCGGGCGCAGGCTAACGCCCGGCCCCACCGCCTCCACCACGCCCGCGGCCTCCGCCCCCGGAACCAGCGGCGTTTCGGGCCAGGGGTAGAGCCCCGAGCGGAAATAGGTGTCGATGAAGTTCAGCCCCACCGCGGTATGGCGGATGAGCGCCTCTCCGGGGCCGGGCGCGCCGGTCTTAAGGTCGGTCCACTCCAGCACCTCCGGCCCGCCGGGCGTCCGGGCGACGATGGCCATATCCATGACAGCCTCCTCAGGCCAGGAATTCGGGATCGACCGGCACCTGCATCGCGGTGACGAGATGGTTCGTCTGCGCGGCCAGCCCGATCACCGCCATCAGCTCGGCATGCTGGGCCTCGGTCATGCCGCGGGCACGGGCTGCGGCCGTGTGCGAATGCACGCAGTACTGGCAGGAGTTCGCAGTGGAAACGGCGATATAGATCATCTCCCGCACCAGCGGATCGAGCGTGCCGGGCGTGGCCATCACTGCCTTCAGCCCCTCCCAGGTGCGCTTCAGCAGCGCCGCGTCATAGGCCAGCGCGCGCCAGAAATTGTTGATGAAATCGCTGCCCCGCGTCGTGCGGATATCGTCGAACACGGCCTGTACGGCGGGATGCGCGGCGGCATCCTCGTCGCTCATGAGCTTCACGGTCGCCATGGGGTCCTCCCTCGGTGGCTGGGACTGGGACGGGGCGCGCTAATGCACCGCCGCATACATGATCTTTTCCTCGGTGGCCTCGGCCGGGGCGAATTCCTCCACGATCCGGCCCTGACGGCAGACCAGGATCCGATCCGACAGGTTCAGCACCTCGGGCAGGTAGGACGATATCACCACAACCGCGAGCCCCTCATCGGCCAGCCGGTTGATCAGCGCGTGGATCTCGGCGATGGCGCCCACATCCACGCCGCGCGTCGGCTCGTCGAAGATCACCAGCCGCGGCGCCTGCACCAGGCCCTTGCCGATCACCACCTTCTGCTGGTTGCCGCCCGACAGCTCCACCACGCGGGCATTGTCGTTGATGGCGCGGATGTTCAGCCGCTGCGACCAATCGGCCGAAAGCGCGCGCATCTCGGCCATGCTGATGCGCAGCGCATGGTTGTGCCCGGAGGCGAGCAGCCCCGAATACAGGTTCTCGGCGATCGACATCGTCTCGAAGAAACCCTCGGCCTTGCGGTCCTCGGTCACATAGACGATGCCGTCCTTCACCGCCGGGCGCGGCACATAATAGCGCACCGGGCGGCCATCGAAGACCACCGATCCGCCGCGCCGGAAATCGCGCTTGGTGATCCCGGCCACGACCTTGAACGTCTCGGTGCGGCCCGAGCCGATCAGCCCGAACACGCCGGTGATCTGCCCCTCGAAAACCGAAAACGACGTGTTGCGCACCATCGCGCCCTGCGACAGGTCCTGTACCGAGAGGATCTTGCGCCCGGCCCGGCGCGCGCCCGCCGCGCTGCGGTCCCGGTAGAGCGCGCCTGAGAGTGTGCGCCCCACCATCGCGGCGATGATGCTGTCGCGGGTGAAATCGGCCGTGGGGCCGGAGGCGACTTTCTCGCCATCGCGCAGGATGGTGATCCGGTCCGAGATCATCAGCGCCTCCTCCAGCGCATGGCTGATGAACACGATCGACACGCCGCGCGCCTTCAGCCGCCGGATCAGGGCGAAGAAATGCCGCTTCTCCTCGGGGGTGAGGGTGGCGGTGGGCTCGTCGAAGATGATCACCTCGGCGTTGTGGTGCACGGCGCGCGCGATCTCCACCATCTGCTTCTTCGCGGCGCCGAGGCTTTCGACCATCGCGGTCGGATCCACCGGGAAGTTCAGCGATTGCAGGAACTGCTGCGCCGAGATGTAGATGCCGCGCAGCCGGTTCAGCGGCTTCTCCGCGCCGAGATACAGGTTCTGTGCCACCGTCATGGAGGGCACGAGGCTGGTTTCCTGAAACACCATGGCTACCCCGGCCTCCAGCGCCTCGGCCGGATTGGCAAACAGGGTCTCGCGCCCCTTGTGGAACATGCGCCCGCCCGAGGGCTCCACCGCGCCCGCCATCATTTTCGTCAGGGTGGATTTGCCCGCGCCGTTCTCGCCCAGCAGGGCATGGACTTCGCCCGGCATCAGCTCGAAATCCACCGCCTTGACCGCGGGCACGCCGCGATAGGCCTTGGTGATGCGCTCCATCCGGATCACGGGCTCCATCACGGCGCCTCCCTGTCTGCGAGGCTCAGCACCAGATCCGCCCCGCGCGAGGCGGCGAGGATCCGCCCCTCCGCCGCGATGGCCGAGCAGATGCCATGCCGGGTGCCATTGGCGCGGCTGTGCCAGCTTTGCACCGGGTTCATGTCGGCATCCAGCCGCACCACCAGGCCCCAGCTGCGCGAGGGCGCCCAGGGCTTGTGCACGCCCATGGTGCGGATGCCGCCGCATTGCAGCGGCTCAAGGAAGCTCTTGCCGGAGCCATAGGCGGGCGCGATCCAGTAGGGCCGCGGCACCTGGGCGATCATGTCTTCGCGGTAATGGGTTTCCTGCAGCACGAGCTCGATCAGCCGGTTGCGCGGCGCGAAAACGGAAAGGAGCGCGCCCCCCGGCGCCGGAGAAAGCCGCGCGGGATAGCCCGGAATATCCTGCAGCACCGGGCGCAGGCCCTGCGCATCGAGCCGCATCAGCCGGTGGCGCCAGCTTTCGGAGAATACGACTCCGCCCGGCGCCGGCAGGAGCCCGTTCGGGAACCCGAGCCCCGTGGCCATCCGGGTGAACCGCCCCGCCTGCGCGCGCCAGAGGGAGCCGCTCGCGCCCCGCGTCATCAGATCCGCAGCCCAATCCGCAGGCGCATGCGCCGCGGAGCCATTGGCAAGCCAGAGCGCCCCCTCGGCATCGAAGGCAAGCGCGGTGATGCAGCGGATCTCGGCGGGCTTTTCCACCGGCGCGCCGTCAAGAAGCAGCGCGCCCGTCTCGAGCGCCACCGCGAGCGCGCCCGAGGGCGACACCGCCAGCGCCGAGACCGGCGCCGCGAAGGGCGCAACCAGCCGCGGCGCCTCCCCCTCGGCCAGCGCATGCAGCGCATTTCCCGAGCTCGCGATCACCTGCCCCTTCCAGAGCGCCAGATTGTCGGGCTCCGGCAGCGCGGCGAAAACGGGGGCCTCCTCCAGCGCAGTATTCGGGCGGAAGGCGCCATCCATCGGCGGGATCGTCACCGCCCTGCCCCGGAACAGATCGAGGATCGGATCGAGGATCATTTGCGCCCCCAGTAGCTGTCGGGCCCGGTCCAGCCCGGATCGGCGCCGTCGATGCGGTAGCGGCCGATGCGGTTATTTAGGATACCGCCGATGAACAGCTCGCCCTTGTGCTCGCGCATCGAGGTGACCATCGGATGCGACTGGCCGCTCAGGTCGCCGAAGGTCTGGATGATGCGGCCGCTGTCGTCGAATTTCACGATGCCGCCGGTGTTGATATTCGGGAACAGCCAGTCGTCCTGCGGCAGGCGGCGGGTCATGCGCTTGCGCATCGCCGGATGGCGCAGCGAGAGATCGAAGCTCGGGGTGCGCATGCCGAGCCAGGCCATCCAGTAGCTGCCATCGGAGGCGCGGTTGATGTTGTCGGTATAGCCCGGCATGTCCTTGATCACGCATTCGGCGGTGCCTGCCTTCGGCCCCTCCAGCCAGTAGCGGTGGATCCGGCAGGCCCAGCTCTCGGCGAAGAACAGCGATTTGCCATCATGCGCGATGCACACGCCGTTGGTGTAGCGGTAGCCCTCCAGCAGCGTCTTCGTGCTGCCGGTGGCAGGATCATAGACCAGGAGCCGCCCGGTGCCGCGGTTCTCGATCGAATCCAGCGCCCATTCATGGGCATCGTAGCGCTTGGTGGAATCGGTGAAATAGATCTTGCCGTCGGGGGCAATGTCGAGGTCGTTCGGGTCGCGCAGGCGGGCATCGTCCTGCACCGAGGTGAGCGTGCGCCGGGTCTCGGCGCTGAGGCGGGTGACGGTGCGGTCTGGCGCGATTTTATAGAGCCCCATCGCGCCCACGCAGGTGATCAGGTTCGCGTCGCGGTCGAAGGCAAGGCCGAGGGGAAAGCCGCCGACATGGGCAAACACCTCCGAGCGGGTATAATCGGGGGCGAAGAAGCGCACGATCTCGCCATGGCGGGTGCCGCAATAGAGATGGTCGTCGCGGTCGAGGATCACGTCCTCCGGCCCTTCCAGTTCACCAAGCCCGATCGCCGCGGCCTCCGACAGGCGGTTGTTGAGCGCGAAGGGCGTGCCGGAGCCCGGCTCCGCCGATTGCGCCACGCCCATCCTGAGGTAGACCGGCGCGACATAGACCTCGTTCAGCACCTTGTGGCGGTTCTTCAGCCAGCGGATGTCGATCGTGACCGCCACTGCCAGCAGGATGCCGAGCACCATCTGGTTGGTGCCGGTGCCATAGCCGAGACGGATCAGGCCGTTCGTCATCACCAGGACGATCACCGCCCCCATCAGCGCCTTCGCGACCGAACCGCGCCCGCCGCCCAGGGCATTGCCGCCAACCACCGCCGCAGTGAGCGCGAGGATTTCCAGCCCCGCGCCCGTGCCCGGCCCCGCGCCCGAAAGCCTACAGGCCACAAGAAACCCCGCCCCGCCCGCGCAGAGCCCCGAGAACACATAGGTGAGAAATACCGTGCGGCGCACCTTCAGCCCGGCGTTATGCGCCGAGCGCCGCGAGCCGCCGACCGCGAGGATATGCCAGCCGATCCGCGCCCGGGTGAGCACCACATGCACCACCGCCGCCAGGATCAGCGCCGCCAGCACCGGGATCGACAGGCCCATCACCGTGCCATCGCCGATGAAATCCCAGGCGTCGGACTGGGCGAAGGAGGTCTGTACCGCGGCGCCGTATTGCACCACCAGAATATCGAACACGGCGCGGCCGATGATGAAGGTCACGAGCGTGGTGAGGAACGCCCGCAGCCGCAGGAAGCCCACCAGATAGCCGTTCACCGCCCCGCAGAGCGCCCCTGTGGCCAGTGCCGCCAGCAGCGCCACGCCTACCGGCTGCTCGAAGATGAAGAAGCTGGCCACCGCCGCGAAGGTGGAGAGCGCGAAGACCGAGCCCACCGAAAGATCGATGCCGCCACCCAGCATCACCACCGTGAGGCCGATGACGACGATGGTGAATTCGCCGAGCTGCCGGGTGGATTCCTGCAGCGAGAACGGGTTGAAGAAGCCCGGGATCGCCGCGCCGAACAGGGCTACGACCGCGACCAGGGCCAGGAAGGGGATGGCATTGTCGGTCCAGCGCTTCGACAGGATCTCGCCGATCAGATGATCGGGGATCAGGTTGTAGCGCAGGGCCTGAAGGCGTTCGCGTGTCGACATGGAAGGTCCGGCGAGAGGGGAGGTCCGGGCCCGGCGGAACCGGGCCCTGCACGATGGGCGCGCTTACTTAATGCCCGCCTCGGCGCGCACATGCGCGAGGCTCCAGCAGCTGGAGGGCGTCAGATCGGCCTTGGTGGTGGCCTTCAGCAGCGAATAGAGCGCGGCCGAGGAGGTGCCCGGCTTCTGCCCCGATTGCAGCAGATACTTGATCATCGCCACCATGTTGGAGCTCTCGGTCGGCAGCTCGGTCATGACCACGGCGTCATAGGTGCCGTCTTCCAGGCGGTCGCAATCGGCCGCCTGCTCGCCGCCACCCGTGGTGACGAGATAGACCTGATCTTGCTTGCCCGCATCGCGGATCGCGGCGGCAGCACCGGTGGCATCGCCGTCCCAGAAATCGATGATGCCGCAGATGTCGGGGTTTTGCTGCAGCATGGTGGTGGTCACGTTCCGCGAAGTGGTCGCATCCCAGTTCGAATCGGGCTTCGCCACGACCTGGAAATCCGGGTATTTCGCCAGAACCTCCATGATGCCCGCATATTGGAACAAGCTGGTCGCGTTGACCTGATCGCCCTGCACGAGGCCGATCTTCTTCGAGGAGCCCTCGCCGCAGCCCTTGACCACCGCCTCGGCCTCCAGCCGGCCGAGCTCGGTCCAGTCCGGCCCGGTGAAGACGTCGGCCTTGAAATTCGCGGGGTTGTCCACGAGGATCACATAGATCCCGGCCTGCTGCGCCTTCTTCATCAGCTTGGAATAGCTGTTCAGATCAGGCGACATCACGATCAGCACATCGGGCTTCTGCGCGGCGGAAATCGCCTCGGTGATGGCCTGGGCGCCCGCCTCCACCGACCAGTTCGGGTCGCGGGTCTCCAGCACACCGCCGAAAGCGTCGATCTCGCGCTTCAGATAGGCCTCCCAGCCCTGCGCCAGATCGAAGCCCATCGCCATCGGCACCAGCATGATGCGCTTGCCCTTCAGCGCCTCGGCATAGGCCTTGGGCGCCGGGTCCTCCAGCGCGAAGGCCGGGTGCAGCGCGCCGAACAGGACGGCGCCGGCCGTGAGCAGGGTCTTCAGTGCGGTCTTCATGGTCGTCCCTCTTTGCTTGATGTGTCAGATATCGCCCTGCTGCGCGGTCTGTTCGTCGCGCGGGTTCAGAAGCCCGTCGACGATGATCGCCGCGAGCAGGATCGCGGATTTGATCAGGTTCTGGTACAGCAGCGGAATATCGAGGATCGTCATGGCATTGAGCAGGATCCCGATGAGCGCGGCGCCGACCAGAACGTTGCGCACGCCGCCCTTCCCCCCCGACAGGCCGATGCCGCCGATGACCGCCACCAGAACGATGTCGTAGAGCTGTGTGGAATTCACCACGCGGGTGTTCATGCTCTGCAGGCTGCCCGCAGTGAGCAGCCCGGCCACGAAGGCGATCAGCGCCGAGAGCACATAGCGCAGCACCATCATCGGCCGCACCGGCATGCCGATGTTGCGCGCCGCGGCCGGATTGTCGCCCGCGTAATAGACGTAGCGGCCCCATTTGCTGAAGCGCAGGAACAGGAAGGTGGCGAAGGCCAAAAGCGCGAAGACATAGACCTCGAGCGGCACATCGGCGAGCCGCGCCCCCGCGAGCCCGGCCAGCCAGTGATCCGCCGGGACCGGCACCGCATCCGAGCCGATCATCTGCGAGCGCACCAGCCCGAAGACGAAGGAGGCGCTGGCCAGCGTCACGAAGATCGCCGGGACTTCGGCATAGGCGATGAGGAAGCCGTTCACGAGCCCGATCGCCAGCACCCCGAGCAGCACCAGCGCCAGCGCCGCCCATGGCGCGGTGCCGTCGTTCAGCATCTGCAGATACCAGGCCACAGACATCGCCATCACCGCGACCATCGACAGATCGATGCCGCGGCCGATGATGATCACCGACATCCCGATCGCGAGGATCCCGAGCACCGAGATCGAGCGCACGATCGCCACCAGGTTCTCCTGTGTCAGGAAGCCGGGCAGCAGAGCCGACGCCAGCACGAAGACCGCCGCCGTGATGATCACGACGATCCGTTCCTGATTGAGGCCTTTCAGCAGGGGCATGGCGAAGATCCGGGGTTGGCCGCGCAGAGCTCAGACGCTAACGGCGCCTGGCAAGCGGCGTCCAATGAATAATTGGTCGCGGAATCAATGCGCAGCCGGAATGGATTTCGGCGCTCAGACGGCGTGCAGCCAGCCCGGCCGCGGCGCCATCTCCGGCTCCGGCAGCGCCTGATCGGCGCGGATATGCGCGCCCAGATCGGCGATGAACCTCTCGGCATAGCCGGGCAGGATCGCGCGGCTGCCCCACATGGCGAAAATGTCGAACCGCACCGGCGTGCCGCGCAGCGCGATCGGACGGCAGCTCAGGCGCTCCGGGTCCGGCCGGGTGCAGGAGGGCACGACGGCGATGCCGTTGCCGCCCTGCGCCATGGCGAAAAGCGTATGCGGCGAATGGCTTTCCAGCGCGATCCGCGGATGGGCGCCAAGCACCCGGCAGGCGGCCTCGAACACCTCGCGCGAGGCGTGGCGGCGGTTCAGCGTGAGGATCGGCTGGTCCAGCAGCGCGCCAAGCTCGATGTGCCGCCCGGCCCCCGGATCTGGCATCAGCGCAGGCACGCCCACCGCGAGGAACCCGAGCACGCCCAGCTGCACCCGGGCGATACTGTCATCGAGCATCGGCGGGGCGGCGCTGACCGTCAGGTGCAGGTGGCCCTCGCGCAGCTTCTGCGCGAGCTCCGGGCCGCCGCCGTCCTCGAGCCGGATCTCCACCCCCGGGTTCTGCCGCTGCCAGGGGCCGAGAAAGCCCGACATGTAACGCTCGATCAGCTGCGAACAGGCCCCCACCTTCAGCAGGCCGGAGCTGCCGCGCGACATGTCCTCGGCCAGGGCATGCAGCTTCTGATCGGCCTGGAGCACCGCATTCACCCGCGCCTGCAGCGCCTCGCCGGCCGGGGTCAGGCGGATGTTGCGTCCGGCCTTCTCGATCAGCCGCACGCCCAGATGCGCCTCCAGCGCCTTGATCTGGCGCGAGAGCGCCGATTGCGTCTGGTTCAGGCGCTCGGCGGCTCGGGTGATGTTCTGCAGGCCCGCCACGGTGGCAAAGGCGGTATAGGTGCGGATGTCCATGCGGTCTCCGGAGCTGGGCGCTCAGGCTAGAGCGCCGGGCGGCGGGCCGTCAATCAGATTGGGAAGCGCCCCGCCCCGGGGCGCCAGCTGCCCGCGAAACAGGCAGATTTGCGGGCGGAAGCGGCGCTCAGCGCCCGCCCGCATCCGGATCGGCCTTGCCGACGCCGCGGAACACCGGGCGCAGCGGCAGCGCCCAAAGCAGCCCCAGCCCGACATAGACCAGAAGCGCCGCCCAGATCGGCAGCGCCCCCCAGCGGGCCTCGGCCCAGTTCACCACGCTCACCGCCACCACGATATAGAGCGGCAGCCCGACAACCAGCGCGAGCAGCGACAGGCGGCGGCGGGCGCGATAACTGAGCATTACTCCGCCCCCCTCAATCGGCGAAGGGATCGGTGACGAGGATGGTGTCGTCGCGTTCGGGGCTGGTCGAGAGCATAGCGACCGGGCACTGGATCAGCTCCTCGATGCGGCGGACGTATTTCACCGCGGCCCCCGGCAGCTCGGCCCAGGAGCGCGCGCCCTGCGTCGAGTCCGACCAGCCTTCCATTTCCTCATAGATGGGCTGCGCCTTGGCCTGCAGCGCCGCCTGCGTGGGCAGGTAGTCGTAATGCACGCCATCGACCTCGTAGCCGACGCAGATCTTGATCGTCTCAAAGCCGTCGAGCACGTCGAGCTTGGTCAGCGCGATGCCTTTCATCCCCGAGAGCGCGCAGGTCTGGCGCACCAGAACCGCGTCGAACCAGCCGCAGCGGCGCTTGCGCCCGGTGACGGTGCCGAATTCATGGCCGCGGGTGCCGAGGCGCTCGCCATCGGCGTCATTCAGCTCCGAGGGGAACGGGCCCATGCCGACGCGGGTGGTATAGGCCTTCACGATGCCCAGCGAGTAATCGACCGCATTCGGCCCGAGGCCGACGCCGGTCGCGGCCTGGCCCGCGATCACGTTCGAGGAGGTCACATAGGGATAGGTGCCGAAGTCGATATCCAGCAGCGAGCCCTGCGCGCCTTCGAACAGGATGCGTTTGCCGGCGCGGCGCATCTCGTTCATCACCTTCCACACCGGGGCGGCATATTTCAGGATCTCGGGGGCGACCGCGCGCAGATCGTGCAGCAGCGCCTCGCGGTCGATCGCTTCGAGCCCGAGGCCCGCGCGCAGCGCATTGTGGTGCACCAGAGCGCGGTCCACCCGGCTTTGCAGCGTTTCCTCATCGGCCAGATCCGCGACCCGGATCACCCGGCGGCCGACCTTGTCCTCATAGGCCGGGCCGATGCCGCGGCCGGTGGTCCCGATCTTGGAGCCGGAATTGGAGCGCGCGGCCTGCTCTTCGCGGGCGCGATCCAGCTCGCCGTGGAACGGCATGATCAGCGGCGTGTTCTCCGCCACCATCAGCGTCTCGGGGGTGATCTCCACGCCCTGCTCGCGGATCGAGGCGATCTCCTTCAGCAGGTGCCAAGGGTCCAGCACGACGCCATTGCCGATGACCGACAGCTTGCCGCCGCGCACCACGCCCGAGGGCAGCGCGTTCAGCTTGTAGACCTTGCCGTTGATGACGAGCGTATGGCCCGCGTTGTGCCCGCCCTGAAAGCGCGCGATCACATCGGCCCGCTCGGACAGCCAGTCGACGATCTTGCCCTTGCCCTCGTCGCCCCATTGGGCGCCGACCACCACGACATTGGCCATTTGCCACTCCTGATAGGTTCGTGAAACCGTGCGTTCTATAGCGGGGCCGGGCGTCCGGGGAAACCGGTTTTTCCCGCAGCCCCGTATATCCGAGGCTTGCGCCCCGGGCGCCATGCGCATAGATAGGCGCGTCGGTTGAAAGAAGGCCCCGCCCCCCTATGGAAAACGTCGTCCTGTCGGTCCACCTGATCCTTGCGCTGCTGTTGATCGGCGTCGTGCTACTGCAGCGCTCCGAAGGCGGCGGCCTCGGCATGGGCGGCTCGGGCACCGGCGTCATGACCGGGCGGCAGGCGGCGAACGCGCTGACCAAGCTGACCTGGGCGCTGGCGGCGGGCTTCATCGTGACCTCGCTCACGCTGACGGCACTGGCCGCGCACAAGGCGGGCGGCAGCTCGATCCTCGACCGGATCCTGCAAGAACAGCCCGCACCGCAATCCACCGGCGTGCCGAATGTGGAACTGCCGCCGCCGTCGGCGGATGCACCCGCCACGCCGCCGGCCGCAGATGCGCCGGTGACGCCGCCTGCGGCAAACTGACACCAGACCTAGCGGCGTCAGCTTTACTTCATCTCAAATTGTAGCGGGGCGGTTGCGGGCGCGCCCCGAATCGGATAGATATCTAGTCCCGTGATCCTGAATCCCTGCGGTTCAGGACATCCATGCTATTTGCTGATTCACGGGGGCTTCCATGGCACGATATGTCTTCATTACCGGCGGTGTCGTCTCGTCGCTGGGAAAGGGCCTCGCCTCCGCGGCGCTCGGGGCGCTTTTGCAGGCGCGCGGCTTTTCGGTCCGGCTGCGCAAGCTCGATCCCTATCTGAACGTCGATCCGGGCACGATGTCGCCCTTCGAGCATGGCGAGGTCTTCGTCACCGATGACGGTGCGGAAACCGACCTGGATCTCGGGCATTACGAGCGCTTCACCGGGGTTTCGGCGCGCAAGACCGATTCCATCTCCTCCGGCCGGATCTATTCGAACGTGCTGGAGAAGGAGCGCAAGGGCGCCTATCTCGGCAAGACGATCCAGGTGATTCCGCATGTCACCAACGAAATCAAGGACTTCCTGACCATCGGCGAGGACGAGGTCGATTTCATGCTTTGCGAGATCGGCGGCACGGTCGGCGATATCGAGGGCCTGCCGTTCTTCGAGGCGATCCGCCAGTTCATCCACGAGCGCCCGCGCGGGCAATGCATCCTGATGCACCTGACGCTGCTGCCCTATCTGGCGGCCTCGGGCGAGCTGAAGACGAAGCCCACGCAGCACTCGGTCAAGGAGTTGCAATCCATCGGCCTTGCGCCCGATGTGCTGGTCTGCCGCTCCGAGCATCCGATCCCGGACAAGGAGCGCGCCAAGATCGCGCTGTTCTGCAACGTGCGCCCGGATGCGGTGATTCCCGCCTATGACCTGAAATCCATCTACGAGGCGCCGCTGGCCTATCACCGGGTCGGCCTCGATCAGGCGGTGCTGGATGCCTTCGGCATTTCGCCCGCGCCCCGCCCCGACATGGGCCGCTGGGAAGACGTGATGGACCGGCTGACCAATGCCGAGGGCGAGGTGAAGGTCGCCATCGTCGGCAAATACGTTCAGCTGGAGGATGCCTACAAATCCATCGCCGAGGCGCTGACCCATGGCGGCATGGCGAACCGGGTCCGGGTGAAGGCCGAATGGATCGATGCCGAGATCTTCGAACACGAGGACCCGGCCCCGCATCTGGAGAATTTCAACGCGATCCTGGTGCCCGGCGGCTTCGGCGAGCGCGGCACCGAGGGCAAGATCCGCGCCGCGCAATTCGCGCGCGAGAAGGGCCTGCCCTATCTGGGGATCTGCCTCGGCATGCAGATGGCGGTAATCGAGGCGGCGCGGAACCTCGCGCGGATCAACGATGCGGGCTCCGAGGAATTCGACCACGAGGCCGGCAAGAAGCGCTTCACCCCCGTGGTCTATCACCTGAAGGAATGGGTGCAGGGCAACCACCGGGTCGAGCGCAAGCTCGAAGACGACAAGGGCGGCACCATGCGGCTTGGCGCCTATTCCGCGGTGCTGAAGGAGGGCTCGAAGGTCGCCGAAGTCTATGGCGGCACCCAGATCGAGGAGCGCCACCGCCACCGCTACGAAGTCGACATCAAGTATCGCGAGCAGCTCGAAGCCTGCGGCCTCGTGTTCTCCGGCATGTCGCCCGATGGCCGCCTGCCCGAAATCGTGGAGCATCAGGGCCATCCGTGGTTCATCGGCGTGCAGTTCCACCCGGAGCTGAAATCGAAGCCCTTCGCGCCGCATCCGCTGTTTGCGGGCTTCGTGAAAGCGGCGAAGGAGCAGAGCCGCCTCGTCTAGGGCTCCAGATAGGCGCGCAGCCGCGGCGTCATGAAATCGAGAAAGGCCCGCACCCGGTGCGGCAGCCTTTCTCCGCCCAGAAACAGCGCGTGGATATCCTCGGTATCGCCCACCACCGCCTCGGGCAGCACCTCCACCAGCCGGCCCGCGCGCAGGTCCTCGCGCGCATGGAATTCGCCAATCCGGCCCAGCCCCATCCCCGCCAGCGCCATCCGCCGCACGGTTTCGCCATTATTGGCCAGCAGCGGCCCGGAAACGCTGCGGTCCACGATCCGGCCGCTGTCGCGCAGGGGCCACATCGGGGCGGAGCGGCGGAAGTTGAAGCCGAGGCAGCTGTGCCGCGCGAGGTCCTCCACCGTCTGCGGCGTGCCGCGCCGGGCCAGATAGGCGGGCGCCGCCACGATCTTGCGCTGCGCCGAGCCGAGCTTGCGCGCTGTCAGGCTGGAGCTTGCGAGCGCGCCCACGCGGAAGGCGATATCGGTGCGGTCCAGATACAGATCGACGATCTCGTCCGACAGCGACAGATCCACCACCACATTCGGATAGGCCTCCCAGAAGGCGGGCAGAAGCGGCTCCAGCCCGTGAATGCCGAAGCCCACCGAGGCATTCACCCGGACCGTGCCGCCCACACGTGCCGCGCCCTGCGACAGCTCGCGCTCGACCTCGTCCAGCTCCGAGAGCAGCGCCTGGCTGCGCTCGTAATAGACCTGCCCCTCGGCCGTGAGCGACAGCCGCCGGGTGGAGCGCTCGAGCAGCCGCACCCCCAGCCGCGCCTCGATCCGCCCGATCAGCTTGCTCACCGTGGAGGGTGTCATCCGCATCTGGCGCGCGGCCTCGGAGAAGCTCTGCGCCTCCACCACCCGCTGGAAGACCTGCATTTCACCCGCGCGATTGTCCATTCCCGGCCCCATCTGTGAATTTTATTCACGGATGATGTGCCCTGCGCGGCAATTATCAACCCCTGCCGTTTGCGCTATCTCTGGCCCCTCGCTGCGCTGCAAGGCCCTCCCCGCCGCGCAGGGCAGGATGTCCGCCCGAAAGGATTTGAGAATGCAGACCGTCAAAGCCCATGGGGCAGAGATACCGGCGCTCGGCCTCGGCGTCTTCCGCATGTCGGAAGCCGAGGTTGAGGCGATTGTGCCCGCAGCCCTCGATGCGGGCTTCGCCCATTTCGACACCGCGCAGATTTACGAGAACGAAGCCGCCCTCGGGCGCGCCCTGGCCGGCGCTCCGCGCGAAAGCCTGTTCCTGACCACGAAGGTCTGGGTCAGCAATTATTCCGATGCGCGCTTCCTGCCCTCGGTGGACGAAAGCCTGGAGAAGCTGCAGGTCGATCAGGTGGACCTGCTGCTCGCGCATTGGCCGGGCGACAGCGTGCCCGTTGCGGATCAGATCGCCTGGCTGAATGCGGCGCAGGCGGCGGGCAAGACCCGCTTCATCGGCGTCAGCAACTACAACCGCACAGAGCTTCGCGCCGCCATCGCGGCCAGCGACGCCCCGCTCATTACCAACCAGATCGAGATCCACCCCTATCTCGATCAAGCCCCTATGGCCGCCCTGGCCGCGCAGACGGGCACCGCCCTCACCGCCTATTACGGCATGGCCAATGGCGCCGTGCCGAAGGACCCCGCGCTGCAGGCCATCGGTCGCAGGCATGGCAAGACCGCCGCGCAGGTTGTGCTGCGCTGGCTGCTGCAGCAGGGCTTCGTGGCTCTGTCGAAAACCGCCCGGCCCGAACGCCTGGCCGAAAATGCGGCGCTGTTCGATTTCGAGCTCCCGCCCGAAGACATGGCGGCCATCTCCGCCCTCGCCCGGCCCGATGGCCGCATCGTGAACCCCGCGGGCCTCGCGCCCGACTGGACCTTGTGAGGCCACATGACACCGCAACCTACCGGCCGGATGAACTGGCCCCTCCTCGCGCTGGCGATCGGCGCCTTCGGAATCGGCGTGACCGAATTCTCGCCGATGGGCCTCCTGCCCGTCATTGCCGAAGGCGTCGATGTCTCGATCCCGACCGCGGGCCTGCTGGTCAGCGCCTATGCGGTGGGGGTTACAATCGGCGCGCCGGTGATGACGCTCCTCTTTGGCCGCTTCGGCCGGCGCGGCGCGCTGATGGCGCTGATGGGCATCTTTACCCTCGGCAATATCCTCTCGGCGCTGGCGCCCGATTACTGGACGCTGCTGCTCTCGCGGATCGTCACCAGCCTGAACCATGGCGCCTTCTTCGGCCTGGGCGCGGTGGTGGCCGCGAGCGTGGTGCGGCCCGAACGGCGCGCGAGCGCCGTCGCCACCATGTTCATGGGGCTGACCATCGCCAATATCGGCGGCGTGCCGCTGGCCACCTGGATCGGCCAGCAGATCGGCTGGCGCATGGCCTTCGCCGGGACGGCGGCTCTGGGGCTGGTGGCCATCGCGGCGCTCGGCCTCGCCCTGCCGAAGGGGCTGAGCGGCACCCGCCCCGAAGTCCGGCGCGAGCTGCGCGTGCTGATCCGCCCGGAGGTGCTTGCCGCCCTCCTGACAACGGTGCTGGGCGCGAGCGCGATGTTCACGCTATACACCTATGTGGCGCCGCTGCTGGAAAGCCTGACCCAGGCATCCGGCCGGTTCGTGACCCTGGCCCTCGTGGTGATCGGCCTTGGCTTCAGCATCGGCAACTGGCTCGGCGGGCGGCTGGCGGACTGGTCACTGGATGGCGCCACGGCGATGTTCCTCGCGCTGCTGGCGGCGATCATGCTGGCCATGCCGTTTGCCATCGGCACGCAGTCGGGCGCCCTGATCGTGCTGTTGCTCTGGGGGGCTGCGGCCTTCGCCATCGTGCCGCCGGTGCAGATGCGGGTCATGCAGGCAGCGCATGAGGCGCCGGGGCTCGCCTCCTCCATCAACATCGGCGCGTTCAACCTTGGCAATGCCATCGGCGCGGCGGCGGGTGGGGCGATGATCGGCCTCGGGCTCGGATATGCGGTAGTGCCGGTCTCTGGCGGGCTTCTGGCTGCCGCGGGGCTGGCGCTCGTTTGGCTCGGCCGGCGCCAGGCCGCGGGCAGCATTGCCTGCAACGCCGGCTGACCGGCGCTGTGGGCTCATGGGGGGCGGGTACGCCCGCCCCCATATCGTCAGTCGCTCAGGCCAAGCGCCGCGCGCACATGGGCCACGGCTTCCGGAACCTTGGCCGGGTCCTTAGCTGCCGCAGCCACTTCGGCTTTCAGCGCCGTCTTGGTATCGAGATCGAGCGCGGATTGCGCGATCAGCGCATCGGCCTTCGCCGCATCGAAATGCTCCACCGTCAGTGCATCGGACGCCTCCTGCAGGGCGTTCACCGCCGCCGATTCCGCATTGGAGGCGGCGCTCTGCGCCGCATCGACCGCGGTCGATGCGGCCGAATCCGCGGCCTTCGCGGCGTCGCGCGCATCGTTCATCGCATCGGTCGCGGCGGCCGAGGTGGATTGGCGCGCGGCATTGGCGGCATCCTTGGCGGCCTGCTTGGCCTGATCGGCCTTGTCCACGGCATTCACCGCCGCGTCGTCGGCCGCATTGGCCGCATCGCGGGCCGCCACGGCCGCAGCATCCTGCGCCTGTTCCGCGGTCGCATTGGCGGCATCAACGGCCTGCGCGGCGGCATCCTGCGCGGCGCCCGCGGCATCCTTCGCCGCATCTGCGGCCTGCTGCGCCTTTCCGCCCGCGCTGTCGAGCGTGGTGCTAACGGCATCTTGCGCCGCCACCGCCGCGCCCTTCGCCGCGTCCGCGGCCTGCCCGGCGGCGGCACTTGCCTTTTCCGCCGCAGAGGAAACCGCCTCGGCGCCTTCCTTCGCGGTCTCAGCGACAGCATCCGCCGCCCGCGCCACCGCCCCCTTCGCAGCCTCGGCGCTCTGGCCTGCGGTCTCGGCCGCGCGCTGCCCATCCGGGGTCCGCGTCAGGTACCATGCCCCGCTCGCAACCAGCGCCGCCGCAACGACCAAACCTGCTACCTTGTTCATTCTGCCGTCCTTCCGTTCGGAATGTTCTTCACCGCGGGAACGTTCGCGCCGGTTTCCGGTTCCGTCACCCGCTCATTTTTAGGGCAGCGCCAGACGCGCCCAAGGGCCAAAGGGCCAATTGCGGCCACCTGCGCTGATTCCGGTTGAATACGGTCCATCCGAAACCTATCTTGCGCGCCACTTCCTACTGGCCATACAAGGATCACAGCCATAGCCCGCAGACCGCACAATGCACCGCCGCAACGCGAAACCGGCCCCCGGATCAACGATCGGATCCGTGCGCCCGAAATCCGCCTGATCGGCGCGGATGGGGAAAATGTCGGGGTGGTCACCCCCGCACGCGCGATGGCAATGGCCGAGGAAGCCGGCCTGGACCTGGTCGAGATCTCGCCCACCGCGGTCCCGCCGGTCTGCAAGATCATGGACTTCGGCAAGTTCAAGTATGAGCAGCAGAAGCGCGAGGCCGAAGCGCGCAAGAAGCAGAAGATCATCGAGATCAAGGAAATCAAGTTCCGCCCCGGCACCGACACGCATGACTATGACGTGAAGATGCGCTCGGTGATGAAGTTCCTGACCGAGGGCGACAAGGTCAAGGTCACGCTGCGCTTCCGCGGCCGCGAAATGGCGCACCAGCAGCTCGGGCTGGAGCTGCTCAACCGCGTGGCCGGCGATGTCGGCGAGGCGGGCAAGATCGAAAGCATGCCGAAGCTGGAAGGCCGGCAGATGGTGATGATGATCGCGCCGAAATAGGCGCGGCCGGATCCGACCCGAAGGCCCCTGCCCGCGCGGGGGCCTTTTCACATGTGCTCACCCGTTCGTGAGACCCTGTGAGTTGCCAGCCCTGCCCCATATGCGACATTGAAGGCCAGCCAAAGACAGGAGCGCCCCGCATGACCATCCGCCTGACCCGCCGCGCCGCAGTCACCACAGCAGCCGCCGCCGTTTTTGCCCCCGGCCTGGCCCGCGCCGCGACCCAGGACATTCCGATGGCCGAGCAGGAGGCGCTGATCCCGCCGGCCGAGCGGCGCAACACGTCATCCTACCGCGAAATTTCGTGGGAAGAGCATTTCACGCGGCTGGACCGGGTGACGCTGATCGCAGATACGCGCTCCAAGGCGCTGCATTACTGGTCCGTGGGCGGGACGGATTACCGGCTCTACCCCACTTCGGTGCCGATGAACGAAGAGCTCACCAAGCGCGGCTATACCGAGATCGTGCGCAAGAAGATCGGGCCGAGCTGGACGCCGACGCCGTCGATGATCGCGAACGATCCTTCGCTGCATCCGATGCCGCCCGGGCCCGACAACCCGCTCGGCACCCATGCGATGTATCTGAGCTGGCCCGCCTATATCATTCACGGCACGCATGACACCCGCAAGATCGGCCGCCGCAGCTCCTCCGGCTGTATCGGGACCTTCAACGAGAAGATCGCTGAGCTGTATGAACTCTGCCCGATCGGCACGCAGGTCCTGATCCTGTGAAGAATAAAGCGCTGCGGGTGGGAGGACCCGCAGCGCATTCTGGATGAGACGAGGGAGAACGTCCGATCCTGCCACGGATCGCCGGGCTGATGCCCTTTCAGGGAGAAACAATCCGTAAGCCCTTGTTAGCAGGCGCAGCGCTGCGCGCGTTTGATCCATGTCAAAACCGGATGCAGCTGCGGCATCCCGCCGCAACCCGGCCTCAGGCGTTGGAGCCGCGCGCCGCAGGATCGCTCGGCGCATAATCATCCGGATCATGCGACACATGGGTATGGACGCCCCGGCGCGGCGCGGAGGCTTCGGGCGGGAAGAACGGCACCGGCGTGAACGGCGCCTCGACCGGATCCACCTTCAGACCCAGGGTTTGCAGCACCTGTCGCAGCGGCCCGTCGGCCTGCACCAGCAGGCGCTCCGCCTCGATCTGGCAAGGCGCATGGAACTGGCCCACACAGAGCGCCGCCAGCACCAGGTCGCCCTGCACCGCGATCAGCTGTCTGTCTTGCGTTGTTTCGTGCTCGGACATGGCCCTACTCCGACCGGTTGCACGCCCTTTATCGGGCGCGGCCGGTACGGACGCAAGATCTCAGTAACAGAACCGGTTGCCCAGCACGCTGCCGGCGATCCCGCCGCGGCGCAGCCCCCTGGCGGCGAGTTCGGCATCGCTGAGTGCCGACAGCCGGTCAATCTCGGCGAATTGCGGCTCTCGGTCGAGCTTGCGCAGGAGCGCACCGGAAACCTGGGCAACGAAGGGCAGGCGCTTGTCAGTTGTCACAATGGCGAGTGTCATGGAAACCTCCTGAAAGTTGCAGTCAGGTGTCTCCTCCCATGCGGCAATGATGCGTCAAATATACTGACTTACCTAGCGCGGGCTTTGCATGGCTGCCATGCAGCGAGCAGAATGGCATGGCCGCGCCGCCGGGCTGCGGCACAGCCCTCTGGGGCCGGGCCGGCCGCCAAAGAGGCAAGCGTTTCATGCGCGGCGCAGGCCCGGGCGTACTCCCGCGCCAAGCCGATGTGCCGCCCATCCGCCGCGATGGCCCTGCGCGCGCCAGCCTGCGCCGCCCGGACGGCTTCGGGCCGAGACATGGACAGCCCCACGGGAGCTGCTGCGCCAGATGAGGGCCGCAGATCGCAGCAATGTGCCAACATTGGCGCCGCGGGGGGATTGTCCCCGCCGCAGTGCTTTGGCACTTTGGGCGCACCTGACCGGAGAAGTTCCATGCGCCTGATCGCCGCCCTTGTTCCTCTGTCCCTGCTGGCGAGCTGCAGCGACCCCGGCTTTCGCGGAGTTCCGAGCGTACGCACGGCCGAGGCGAGCGAAGTGGGCGCCTGCCGCTTCGTGACCAATATCAACATGAAGCCCGGCGTATATGGCCCGGTTCTGGGCGATCAGGGCGTCAAATACGCCCGCAACAAGGTGCTGGAGAGCGCGCGCGACGATGGCGCCAATACGGTCGTCTTCGCCCCGGTCGAACCCGGCGGGGACGTCTATGTGCTGAAGGCGCAGGCCTACGCCTGCTAGGCGAGCAAACCGCGGCGTGCGGGCGGGAATACCGCGAAACTTCGAGGGCAGCCCTCCCCCGGCGCTATACCGCCCGATCGCATCGGAGCGCGGGCCCGCCTCTCACTCCTGCGGCGCGCTTGCGGGGCTGGGCTGCGGTTTCACCCCCTGGGTGCCCCAGGCGAGCGCGAGCTGATAGAGCACCGACATCAGCGCCGGGCCGAGATAGGCCCCGATCAGCCCCCAGGACAGGATCCCGCCAATGCCGCCGAGAAAGGCGAGAAGCCCCGGCAGCGCGGCGCCACGCTGGGTGAAATAGGGCTTGATGAAATTGTCGCATGTGATCGCCGCTCAGGATCAGGATGCAATCGGCCACCACCAGGGTCACGATCGGACCGATCTGGATCAGCGAGGCGAGGAATGTCAGGCCCATGAACAGGATGATGTTCGGCAGCCCGACGAGCCATAGCGCGACCGAGGCCAGGATCGCCTGCGCCGTGGCCGAGACGATCACGCCGAGGAAGGCCGTCCGCATCGTGTTGAACGCATTCGCCGCCACGCCGCGGGCAAAATCGCCGCCCACACGCTCCAGAACACCCGAGATATAGCCGCGGATATGAGACCGGTGCGCGAGCAGGAACAGCGCAATCACGGCGCCGAGCGCGAACTGGACGACGAAGGCGCCGAAGGTGCCGATCTGGGCCGCGGCCCAGCCCGCGACCTGGCCGAGATGGCGCACGCCGGTCTGCTCCAGCAGGCTGACATCCGTCGTCGCCGTGGCCCACCAGAGCGCCAGATCCGGCCCGACCAGCGGCACATCGGCGAGCCAGGGCAGCTGCAGGCTTTCGGGATGCTCGGAGAAGGATTGCAACATGTGCAGAAGCGAGGGCGCCGTGCGCAAGAGCTCCCAGGCGAAGAATATCGCCGGGCAGATCAGGGCGAACAGGTAGATCAGGCCGAAGAGCAGCACAGCCAGAGACCGGCGCGCGCCGAGCCGGTTCGTCACCGCCTCGAACGGGCGCGCGCAGATGACGGCCAGCGCCCCGCCCCAGAGGATCGACGGCATCAGCGGGACCAGGATCCGGTAGCCGACGACGATGGCCCCGATGATGAGCGCGAGCCCGATGATGTCATCGAGGCTCCGGCTTCGGACACGTTCGCTCACTCTGGCTTCCTCCTGGATCGCCCTTTTTCGGTGCCCCTGCGGGCGCGGCAGCCTCGCCACCGCAGGAAATCATGCCTGGCGGATGCCACTGGCGCAATATCGGCCTTCCGCATCATAGCCCTGTGCGGGCCGGCCCCATGGCGCTGGCGCCACGGCAGGGGATCAGTTGCAGGCCGGGTATTTGTACCGATCGGCCTGCGAGACATCCGCCGGGCAGCCGCCCTCCACATTGCGCCAGAAATGCGCGACGCCCTTGCCGTTGGAGTGGAAGTTGCACTGGAAGGTGGTTTTCGGATTGGTCTCGGTATCGCCGTTGACCGCGAAGGTGCCATCGGTGCGCTGGCCCTCGAACTTGACGTTCACGACGCCCGGGGGCACGTGCATATGTTGGACCACATAGGCTTGGCGCTGCTCCATCATGCTATTGGCGTTCGCTTCGGCGAAGGCCGCACTCGCCGAACAGCCGATCGCCAGGGTGGCGCACAGGATCAGGGTCTTCATCTTGGTCTCCTCGTGAAATCGGGGTGACGCCCCTAGGGAACGTGATGACGGCCCCGGAGCCACCGGCACAGGGCAGCACACAGGGTAAGGTTCACCGCAGGGGCCAGCACCCCGGCGGCCAGCGGCCATGGGTCCGGCAGCGGCGGCACCCACAAGGTCCAGGGGAGCCCCAGCAGGATGACATAGGCCCCGGAGAGCGGATCGCGCTCCTGCCCGAACAGGCCGAAGGTCCCGATCGCCAGCACGGCCAGCGCAGCCGCATAGGCCAGGGCGAAGAGCGCTGTCGCGATACGGCAGAGCATCAGCCACCCGTCATGATGGCCTCGACCAGCTCGAAGCGGTCCTCGCCGATGGTGACGACGAAGATATCGCCGTGCTGCGCCACGCGCATTTCGCCATCGGCCTGGCTCGCATCGGACCAGGCTGGCCGGTTATTCTCATAGCCGATCACCCGGCGCAGGCCGCCGTCCGGCCCGAAGAGGGTGATCGTCCCGCGCCCGGGCGCCTCCCGGCGCACGCCGAATTTGCAGGTGCCCGTCGGTGCTCCGCCGAGCGCGCAGGTCACCATGCCCGTCGCATGGAAATCCGTCCCCGGAACCAGCGCATCCCCTGCCTCAGGCGGCGCGCCCTCGACGAGGAAATCTCCCGCAGCCCAGCCTTCGAGCCCCGGATCGGCCAGCGTGGCAACGTGGCACCAGCGCCGCCCCTCGCTTATCCGGCAGCCGAGGTTGCGCACTGTGGCGCGCGGCTCCAGCCGCCCAATGGAGGCCGCAGCGACGCCCGGGCCCGCGCGCAGGGCAAGCGGGCCGCCGGAGGTGTCTACCCGGAAATAATCCGGTCCCCCTTCGAGCCCATCGGCATAATCCCCCTGCACCGGCGCCGCCGCACTCCCGAGAGCCGAGACCGAGACATCGAGCGTGAAGGCCGCATGCTCTCCCCGGCGCGCGGCCGCACGATAGAGGAACACATTGATGGTATAGGTTCCCGAAGCCGGCAGCACGCCGGAGACGAGGTTCATCTCCGGCACCATCTCCGTTCCGGCCATCTCGCTCACGGCCAGCGCCTCATCGCCCGGCCCCCGGCCCGGCCCATACAGGTTGAAATAAAGCGAATCGCTCGGCGATTTCAGCCGCACGGTGATCTTCTGGCCCGCCTGCGCACCGACCGTATACGAGACCGACTCGCGCCCCCTGATCTCGCCTTTCAGCGTCGCTCCGGTCGCCCCGGCGGCGAAATGCACCGGCACCTTGCGGGTGCCGCCATCTTGCGCCACAGCTGGCCCCCCGGCCGCGAGGCCGAGCAGCGCGCATATAATCCAGTGTTTCATCGCAGCCTCCGGCGATCGCCTCGGCACTCGTCTGCGGCGCGCATCTGAACCGAGGAATACCGCCCGTTCGACGTGGTGATCTCGGCGCAGGCGCCGGTCGAGCGGTTGAACCACCAGGTCGTCAGCCCGCTGCTGCGGACGGGTTCATAGCCGAGGTTGCGGATGCCCATCTCGGCCTGCCCGGCCTTCGCGCCTTCGAAGGAGGCGAGGCTGTATTCGCTGCCGGTCGCGGGGCGGCCAGCGCTGGAGGCCATCTCATCCTCAGCCTCCACACAGCCGCCCAGAAGGCCGAGGGCTGCGAGAACGACAACAGAAACGCGGGTCATGAGGGTATCCTTCCGGGAAATTCATTCAACAGGCGGCCGCGGGCACAGCAGGCTCCGGCCGAATTTTCATGCGCCGCAAAGGCGGCCAAACCACAGCCTCCCGACGCAGCAGGATTTCTGGAAATGGGCAGTCTGAACGGCCCGCGCCGACCTTGGCGCGGCGCTTACCCGCGCGAGCCTCCACACTGCCTCGAGCCGTGACGCAGCCTCGCCCCCCCCTTTTCACAACGCCGCCCCCACCCTGCGAAAGCGCAATATAATAAGCAAGATCAATATTTTACAGGAAAAGCTCCTCCGCAGCCTAGGCTCAGGTAAAACGAATTATTCACGCTGACATGAGCACTGCTCATGTCTTGGCACCTGCCCTGCATTCCTCTGCCGATGCCGCTTCGCGGCGCAGCCAGCCGATCAGCTTGCGCAGCGGGGCCTCGCCCGAGCGCGCCTCCTTGAAGCAGGCCCGTTAGATCCGCGCGGAGGCGACCGCCCCGGGAAAGCAGATCTGCAGCGCCCCGGATTGCAGATGCTCCGCCGCGAGGAAATCCGGCACGAGCGCCACCCCCGCCCCGCTCCGCGCCAGGCTGAGCGCCAGCACATAATGCGTGCAATACACCAGCGGCGAGGTCAGAACCCGCTCCATCCCGACCCGGCCCGCTTCGGCAAAGCCGCACCAGTCCCCGGCCTCCCTGCCGGGCTCGGGATGCGCGGTGATCAGGGGCACAGTGCCCGCCGCGGCCCGGCGGCACAGCTCCGGGCTGGCCACGGCCAGAAGCCGCTCCTCGAACAGATCGCAGGCGCTGAAGCCGGTCTTCACCCCGCGGGCGGTAATGATGCAATCGGCAATGGCCTCGCTATGCTCTGGGTCGCGCGCATAGAGCCGCAGCTCCACCTCTACGCCTGGGTTTTCCGCATGGAACCCGGCCAGCCGCGGCGCAAGCCATCCGGGCCCGAAGGCCGAGCACACCGCCACCCGCAGCCGCGGACGGGCTTTGCCGATCACCAGGCCGAGACAGGAATCGAGCACCGAAAACCCCGTGGCCAGCTGCGCGGCCAGGTGCTGCCCGGTTTCGGTGAGGGTGATCCCCTTGCCGCGGCGCACGATCAGGTCTTCGCCGACCACCTTGCCCAGTTCGCGCAACTGGTGGCTGACGGCACTCGGCGTCACCCCGAGCTCTTCGGCGGCGGCGATCATCGAGCCGCGCCGGGCGACCGCGTCGAAATACTGCAGGCTGCGCAGCAGCTTCGGATCACGGCTTCTGAAGTGCATGGGCTGGCTCCGAGACTTTGGCGGGATGCGCTGGCGGCTTCAGGATCGCACGGGAGGGGGCAAAAGCGCCGCAGGGATCGTGAACGCGCGTCTTGCGGGCTTTGGGCGCCGCAGCCGCAGGACCCGCGAGCCGGCATCCGCTCCGGGCCGCAGCGCTCCACGGCGCATTTCTGCGCGGCCTTTCGCGGCGACTCTCCGGCCCTGGCCGCCGGCGCCCGCTCCCGGCGCTGGAGGGGCCGGATCGTGCGAAAGAGACACGGCCGCTCCGGTCCCGGCGCAGGCTGCCCGCGGCGCGAAGCGCGCGGCGCGGCTGCGATGGCTGCGCTAGCCGCCGCGCCGCGGTCCCAGCCGCGCCCGAACATGCTCCAGCCGCGCCGTGCCAAACATGACCGACGCGCCCCAAGAACGAGGGCTGCGCGAAAGGCCGCGCGCCCGAATCCACACTGGATTCGCGCGCGGGGCCGGTGTAGGCGAAACCCATGACTCAGATCACCATTCCCCGCCCCGACGACTGGCACCTGCATCTGCGCGACGGCGCGATGCTGCAAGGCATCGTGCCGGAAACCACGCGCCACTTCGCGCGCGCGATCATCATGCCCAATCTGGTGCCGCCGGTGGTGACCGGCGCCCAGGCCGCCGCCTACCGCGACCGCATTCTGGCCGCCCTGCCCGAGGGCGCAGAGTTCGAGCCGCTGATGACGCTTTATCTGACCGAAGACACCGATCCGGCCGATGTGGCCGCCGCGGCCGCTTCGGGGCTGGTGAAGGCGGTGAAGCTCTATCCCGCCGGGGCCACCACGAATTCGGCCTCGGGTGTGCGCGATTTCGGCAAGGTCCGCCCGGTGCTGGAGAAGATGGCCGAGATCGGCCTGCCGCTCTGCGTGCATGGCGAAGTCACCGATCCGGCGGTCGATATCTTCGACCGCGAGGCGGTGTTCATCGACCGCGTGCTCGATCCGGTGCGGCGCGCAACGCCGGGGCTGCGGGTGGTGATGGAGCATATCACCACGAAAAACGGCGTCGATTACGCCCGCGCGCAGGGCGATGACCTCGGCGCCACCATCACCACGCATCACCTGATCATCAACCGCAACCATATCCTGGTGGGCGGGATCAAGCCGCATTACTATTGCCTGCCGGTCGCCAAGCGCGAGGAACACCGGCTTGCGCTGGTGGAGGCTGCGACCTCGGGCGATGCGCGTTTCTTCCTCGGCACCGATTCCGCGCCGCATGCGGATCCGGCGAAGGAATGCGGCTGCGGCTGCGCGGGCTGCTTCACCGCGACGAATACGATGGCGCTGCTCGCGCATGTATTCGAGGCCGAGGGCAAGCTCGGCAATCTGGCGAAATTCGCCTCCGTCAACGGGCCTGCCTTCTACCGGCTTGCGGTGAATGCGGACACGCTGACGCTGGAGAAGACCGAGGCCGCCGCCACCTGGCCCGCCAAGATCCTCACCGGCGCCGGCCCCGTCACCGTTTTCGACCCGGGTTTCCCGGTCTACTGGCATGTGAAAGGCTGAACCATGATCCCGAGCTCCTACCCCGCCAAGGAAGAGATCGCGCGGCTGACCGCGCGGATGCTGCTGGAAATCAAGGCGGTGCATTTCAACGCCGAGGAGCCCTTCATCCTGGCCTCCGGCCTGCCCTCGCCCACCTATATCGACTGCCGCAAGCTGATCTCCTATCCGCGGATCCGCTCCACGCTGATGGATTTCATGGCGGTGACGGTGCTGCGCGATGCGGGCTTCGAGGCCTTCGACAATATCGCGGGCGGCGAGACGGCGGGCATTCCCTTCGCGGCGATGGTGGCGGAGCGGCTCGCCCTGCCGATGACCTATGTGCGCAAGAAGCCGAAGGGCTACGGCCGCAACGCCCGCATTGAGGGCGCGATGACCGAGGGCCAGCGCGTGCTGTTGGTGGAGGACCTGACCACCGACGGCGGCTCCAAGCTCTCCTTCGTCGATGCGATCCGCGAGGCCGGCGCCAGCTGCGCCCATACGGCGGTGATCTTCTACTACGGCATCTTCCCGGAGACGGTGGGCAAGCTCGCCGATCACGGCGTGAACCTGCATTACCTCTGCACCTGGTGGGACGTGCTGGCCGAGGCCCGCGCGCAGGGCGCCTTCGATGCCAAGACCCTCGACGAGGTCGAGAAGTTCCTGCAGGCGCCGCGGCCCTGGCAGGAAGCGCGCCAGAAATAATCTGGGGATAACCCTGTGGGCAGGATGTGGGCGGGCTGTGGAGTGGCCTGCCCCGACTCAGGCGCCCCTCGCCTGCCTGTGCCATCCGTGGTAGGCTGCGGGCAGGCAGCCACAAGAAGAACCCGAAATGCGGCGCCCGCAGGCCGGTTATCCCCAGAGTTATCCCGATTGGGATTTGCGGGCGGATCGGCTATGTGGGCGGCCCATGCACGAGGCCGAGATGAACGAGACCACCGCGATCCGCAATGCCGAGGCCGACCCCGCCACGGCAGAGACCGATGCCCTGCCGCACAATATCGAGGCCGAGCAGCAGCTGCTCGGCGCGATCCTGACGAACAACGACATTTTCGACCGGATTGCCTCGGTGGTGAAGCCCGAGCATTTCTTCGAGCCGGTGCACCGCACCATCTATGAGACCGCGATCGCGCGGATCCAGAAGAATGCGCTGGCCTCCCCGGTCACGCTCAAGGCCTATCTGGAGGACGACCTGGGCCTGCAGGCGCTTGGCGGGGCGGCCTATCTTGCGCGGCTCGCGGGGGCGGCGATCTCGGCCTATGCGGCGCGCGATCTGGCGCAGATGATCCACGACCTCGCGCTGCGGCGCGAGCTGATCCGGCTCGGCAAGGACCTCTCGGCTTCGGCGCAGAAGGTGGAGGTGGGCATCGAGCCCGAAGAGCTGATCGTGCGCACCGAAGGCGCGCTCTACAAGCTCGCCGAAACCGGCACCGCCGAAAAGGGCTTCGTCAGCTTCCTGAAAGCGGTGACGGAGGCCGTGCATTCCGCCAATGCCGCCTATCAGCGCGACGGCGGCATGGCCGGTGTCTCCACCGGGCTGCGCGACCTCGACAAGAAGCTCGGGGGCCTGCATCCCTCCGACCTTCTGATCCTCGCCGGGCGCCCCTCGATGGGGAAGACCTCGCTCGCCACCAACATCGCCTTCAACATCGCCAAGGCCTACAAGCGCGGCCAGCGCCCCGATGGCTCCGAAGGCGCGGTCGAGGGCGGCGTGGTGGGCTTCTTCTCGCTCGAAATGTCGGCCGAGCAGCTGGCGGCGCGGGTGCTTTCGGAGGCCTCCGAAGTCCCTTCCGAGCAGATCCGCCGCGGCGACATGACCGAATCCGAATTCCGCCGCTTCGTGGAGGCGGCGAAGGCGCTCGAGACCTGCCCGCTCTATATCGACGACACCCCCGCCCTGCCGATCAGCCAGGTGGCGGCGCGCTGCCGCCGGCTGAAGCGCACGCATGGGCTTGATGTGGTGATCGTGGACTATCTGCAGCTGCTGCGCGGCACCGGGCGCACCGACAACCGCGTGCAGGAAATCGGCGAGATTTCCATGGGCCTGAAGGCCATCGCCAAGGAGCTGAACATCCCGGTCATCGCACTGTCGCAGCTGAGCCGGACGGTGGAAAGCCGCGAGGACAAACGCCCGCAGCTCTCGGACCTGCGGGAATCGGGCTCCATCGAGCAGGACGCCGACGTGGTGATGTTCGTCTATCGCGACGAATACTACCACGAGCGCATGAAGCCGCCGGAGGACGACCCGAAATTCGCTGAATGGCTGCAGAAGGCAGAGCGCGTCCATGGCAAGGCCGAGGTGATCCTCGGCAAGCAGCGCCACGGGCCGATCGGCACCGTGGAGGTCGCCTTCGAGAGCCGCTTCACCCGGTTCTCGGACCTCGCGAAGCCCTGGCAGGGCGAAGGCGGCGAGAGCTACTGACGCAGCACGGCCCCGGGGTTCAGGATCCCCTCGGGGTCGAAGGCCGCCTTCAGCGCCCGCATCAGCGCCATCTTGGCCGGGTCGGCGTAGCGTTCCAGATCACCGACCTTCAGCCGCCCGATACCATGTTCGGCCGAAACCGAGCCGCCGAAGCGCACCACCAGGTCGTGGATATCGTGCTTCACCGCCGCCGCATCATAGCCGTCGCGGGCGCGGCCCTCGGCCGGGAAGACGTTGTAGTGCAGGTTGCCATCGCCCACATGGCCGAAGCAGTTCACCCGCACATCGCGCCCTGCCAGAACGGCATCCGCCTCGGCGATGAAGCCGGGCAGGTCTGCCACTGGCACCGAAATGTCGTGGCTGCTGATCGCGCCGATGCGCCGGTTCGCATCCGGGATGCTCTCGCGCAGGGCCCACATCGCGCGCGCCTGCCCCACGGATTGCGCGATCACCGCATCGGTGACCAGATCCTCCGCCGCCTCGAACAGCCCGGCGAAGGCCTCCTCGATGTCCATGCCCGCAGGCAGGCCGAGCTCCACCAGAACGATCCAGGGCGGATCTTCGGCGAAGGGGAACTGCACCTCGGGCCCGACCGCACGCAGGAACGCAAGCCCCTGCGCCGCGATGAGCTCGAACGCCGAAACGCAGCCCGCGAACAGCCCCTGCGCGAGCCCCAGCAGCGCCACCGCCGCCGCAGGCGATGGCACCGCGAACATCGCCACCCCCTCCACCGCAGGCGGCTCGAAGAGCCGCAGCGCCGCCGCCGTGATCACGCCCAGGGTGCCCTCGGCGCCGATCATGAGGTCGCGCAGGTCGTAGCCCGTATTGTCCTTGCGCAGCCGGGTCAGCCCGTTCCACACCGTGCCATCGGCCAGCACCGCCTCCAGCCCGAGGCAGAGCGCGCGCGCATTGCCATAGCGGATCACATTGACCCCGCCCGCATTGGTGGCAAGGCAGCCGCCGATCTGCGCCGTGCCCTGCGAGGCGAGGCTCAGCGGAAACCGCCGCCCAACGCCTTCGGCCGCATGGTGCACCGCCTCCAGCGTGGCGCCCGCCTCGATCACCAGGCTCTGGCTGTCCACGGCGCGCACCGCCGTCATCCGCTCCAGGCTCAGCAGAAGCCGCCCCGGCTCGGGTGTGACCTGCCCGCCCACGAGCCCGGTGCCGCCGCCATAGGGCACCACGCCCACCCGCGCCGCATGGGCCGCGCGCAGCACCTGCGCCACCTCCGCCGTGCTGCGCGGGCGCGCCACCGCGGCCGCCTGCCCGGGCCAGCGGCCGCGCGGCTCCTCCAGGTAGCGCGGCTCGGGCGGAGCCACGTCGATTCCCTGCCCCCGCAGCCCCTCCAGAAATGCCGTATCCGCCGTATTCATCATCCCACATCCGTCTTGCCGCGCCGATCCGCCCGCAGGTTCGAATACAGCACATGATTGCGCCAGCGGCCATTGATCTGCAGATAGGCCTGGGCCACGCCCTCGTATTTGAAGCCGGATTTCTCCAGCGCCCCGCGCGAGGCGAGGTTCTCCGGCAGGCAGGCCGCCTCGATCCGGCTCAGGTCGAGCTGGTGGAAGGCATAATGCACCACCGCCCCGATCGCTTCGCGCATATAGCCCTGCCGGGCATGGCGCGCGCCGATCCAGTAGCCCAGCGTGCCCGCCTGGGCCGGGCCTCGGCGCACATTGTCGAGCGTGATCGCCCCCAGCACCCGGCCATCCTCGCGCCGGATCATGAAGAACGGCACCGCCGTACCCGCGGTTTCCGCCCGCTGCGCCCAATAGACGCGGTTGGTAAAGGCCTTGCGGGTCAGATGGTCGGAAGACCACGACGGCTCCCAGGGCGCCAGGAACTCCCGGCTTTCCTCGCGCAGGAGCGACCAGTCCCGGAAATCGCCATGCTGCGGCAGACGCAGGGTCATCCGCTCGGTCTCGACCACCGCTTTGCGACGGCGCCCCAGCAGCATCAGGCGGCGAGCCTGCGCCGCAGCCCCTCCAGATCGGGCGCCGCCTGCGCCGGGCCATAGAGCGCCAGCGCTGCGCGGTCCTGCACGATCATCTTCTCGGCATAGGCCCGGACATCGGCGGTGGAGACCGCGTCGATCTGCTGCGAAATCTCGTCGAGCCCCGGCACCCGGCCCCAGACGGCCAGATTGCGCGCCAGCCGCTCGGCCCGGCTCGACGGGCTTTCCAGCCCCATCAGCAGCCCCGCCTTCATCTGCGCCCGCGCCCGGGCGACCTCGGCATCGGTCATGTCCTCGGTGGCGCGCTTCAGCTCGTCGATGGTCAGGTTTTCCAGCTGTGCCACCTCCTCCTCGGAGGTGCCGGCATAGATGGTGATCATGCCGGTATCGTCATAGGCCCCGGCCTGGGCGAAGATCGAATAGCACAGGCCGCGCTCCTCGCGGATCTTCTGGAACAGGCGCGAAGACATGCCCCCGCCCATCGCCGTCGCATAGACCTGCGCGGTGTAGAGATCGGCATCGGTATAGCACGGCCCCTCGAAGGCCAGCGCGAAATGCACCTGCTCGAGCGCCTTCAGCTCCCGCCGCTCGCTGCCCTGCCAGCGCGCGCCCTGCGGCGCGGCCTGGCGCACCGGCGCCAGCGTCCCGAAAATCGTCTCGGCCTGTTTCACGATGGCATCGTGGTCCACCGCGCCGGCCGCCGCCAGGATCATCTGGTCGGGCCCGTAATGCCCGCAGACGAACCGCTGCAGGTCTTCGCGCCCGAAGGCCGCCACCTTTTCCGAAGGGCCGAGGATCGTGCGCCCCATCGCCTGGTCCGGATAGGCCGCCTCCTGCAGCCAGTCGAAGATGATGTCGTCGGGCGTGTCCAGCGCCTGGCCGATTTCCTGCAGGATCACGTTGCGCTCGACCTCGATCTCGCGCTGGTCGAAAACCGGGTTGAGCACGATATCGGACACCACATCGAGCGCGAGCGGCACATCGTCCTTCAGCACGCGGGCGTAATAGGCCGTCATCTCGCGTGAGGTATAGGCGTTGATATAGCCGCCCACATCCTCGATCGCCTCGGCGATCTGCAGGGCGCTGCGCGTATTCGTGCCCTTGAACGCCATATGTTCAAGGAAATGCGCAATGCCGTTCTGCTCGGGCGCCTCGTGCCGGCCCCCCGCCATCACCCAGATGCCCACCGAGACCGAGGCGAGGCTCGGCATCTTCTCGGTGATGATCCGCAGGCCGTTCGGCAGGGTGGTGGTCCGGATCATAGGCGGCGTTCCTTGCGGATCAGGGTTTCGAGCGCGGCCAGATCATTGGCCACACGGGTCACGCGTTCGGGGCGCTCGAACAGGTCCGCCATGCGCGGCGGCAGCCCCGGGCGGATGCCCGTCGCCTCCTCCACCGCATCGGGGAATTTCGCCGGATGTGCGGTGGCAAGCGTGATCATCGGCGTGGCCGGATCGCGCGCGAGCGCCCCGGCCGCGACCCCGATCGCCACGGCGCTGTGCGGGCAGACGAGCTCGCCCGTGGCCTTCAGCGTCTCGCCGATCACCTCGAGGGTGCGCCCCTCCCCGACCGCGCCGCTGTCATAGACGGCGCGCAGCGCCCCGATGGCATTGGGCGAGACGGTGAAGCTGCCCGTCGTCTTCAGCTCTTCCATCAGCGCGGAAATGGCGGCGCCGTCGCGGCCATAGGCCCAGTAGAGCGCGCGCTCGAAATTCGAGCTGACTTCGATATCCATGGAAGGCGAGATCGAGGGTTTCACCCCGTGCTTGGTGTAATCGCCGCCGCGGATGCAGCGGTCCAGAATGTCGTTCTGGTTGGTGGCGATCACCAGCCGCTCGACCGGCAGGCCCATCTCCTTCGCGAGGAAGCCTGCGAAAATATCGCCGAAATTGCCGGTGGGTACGGTGAAGCTCACCTTGCGCGCGGGCGCGCCGAGCGCCACGGCGGAGGCGAAGAAATACACGATCTGCGCCAGAACCCGGGCGAAGTTGATCGAATTCACGCCCGCCAGCCCGACTTCGTCGCGGAAGGTGAAATCGTTGAACATTTCCTTCAGGCGGGCCTGGCACTCGTCGAAATCGCCATCCATGGCGAGGGCATGGACATTGCCCTCCACCGGCGTGGTCATCTGCCGGCGCTGCACCTCGGAGACCCGGCCATGCGGGAACAGGATGAACACATCGACATTGTCGAGCCCGCGGAAGGCCTCGATCGCGGCCGAGCCGGTATCGCCCGAGGTCGCGCCCACGATGGTGATGCGCTGGCCACGCTTCGCGAGCTCAATCTGGAACAGCTGCCCGATCACCTGCATCGCGAAGTCCTTGAAGGCCAGCGTCGGCCCGTGGAACAGCTCCAGCAGGAAATGGTTCGGCCCCAGCTGCACCATCGGCGCGCGCGCGGCATGGCCGAAGCCCGCATAGGCGCGCTGGATCGCGCCTTTCAGCTCAGCATCGGTGAAGGTCTCGCCAGTGAAGGGCTTCATCACCCGGAAGGCGATCTCCTCGTAGCTCAGCCCGGCCAGCGCCGCGATTTCGGCCTCGGTGAAGGTCGGCACCGTTTCGGGCACATAAAGCCCGCCGTCACGCGCAAGGCCGGTCAGCATCGCGTCGCCGAAGCTCAGGGCCGGGGCCTGCCCCCGGGTAGAAACGTATCGCATCCGTGATCCTTCAGGTCTGTTGCCGCCTGATACGCCAGAACAGGAAGGCTGTCATCCCCGCCCATACCGCCGCCAGCGAAAACCAGGTCAGCGCATAGCCCAGATGGTCGTTCGGGATGCCCTCCGTGCCCAGCGGCACCGGCTCCACGCCCTGCATCTCGCCCTCGACGCGGCGCGCGACGATGAGGATCGGCTCCGCCTGCAACGCCGCGGCCATGGCGGGCACGTCGCGGGCGAACCAGATCCCGGTCTTGCTGTCGGGGGGCGGGGTATAGAGGTCCGCCTCCTCCGGCCAGTGCAGGTTCCCCGTCACCTTCAGCGCCACGCCCGGGCGCGGCGTGGTGCGCTCCGGATCCGGCACGAAGCCGCGGTCGATCAGGATCCGCCGGCCCTCCGCCTCGAAGGCCGAGATCACCTCATAGCCCGGCCCCTGCCCCTTGCGCCCGGTGAGCACCAGCACCTCCTGGCCGGTGGTGCGGCCCTCCACCTTCACCGGCGTATACTTGCGCTCGGGCGTGCCGCGCTCGGGCAGGCCCTCGGGCGCGGCTGCCAGCCGCGCCTCGATCCGCGCCAGCATCGCCTGCTTCCAGTGCAGCCGCTGCATCTGCCAGAGCCCGAGCCCGATCAGGATCGAACAGCCCGCAAGCCCCAGGATCAGCGGAAACAGGTAGCGCCGCAATTCCGCTTAACGCCCCCAGATGTAGATCGAGGTGAACAGGAACAGCCAGACCACATCGACGAAGTGCCAGTACCAGGCCGCCGCCTCGAAGCCGATATGCTGCTCCGTCGTCATCTGCCCGCGGATCAGCCGGATCATGCACACGAGCAGGAAGATCGTGCCGATGATCACATGCGCACCGTGAAAGCCCGTGGCCATGAAGAAGCTGTCCCAATACAGGTTGCCGGTGCCGATCGCCTGCTGCGCATGGGTGTATTCATAGAACTGCAGCACCGAGAAGAACACCCCGAGCACCACCGTGAGCGCGAGCCCGTTGATCGCATCGCGCCGGTTGTTCTCATGGACCAGCGCATGGTGCGCCCAGGTCAGCGTGCAGCCCGACAGCAGCAGCACGACCGTGTTGATCAGCGGCAGGTGCCAGGGGTCGAAGGTCTCGGTCCCGGCGGGCGGCCAGATCCCATCCACCAGCGGATAGGCCGGCCCGAGCGGATACATCGCGTTCTTGATGAAGTTCCAGAACCAGACGACGAAGAACATCACCTCGGACATGATGAACAGGATGAAGCCGTAGCGCAGCCCGATCCGGACGACGGGGGTATGCTCGCCCTCCTCACCCTCCTTCACCACATCGGCCCACCAGCCATACATGCAGTAGAGCAGGATGATCAGCCCGCCGAAGAACGGAAAGGGCGAGACTTTGTGGATCCAGAGCACCGCCCCGAACAGCATCACGAACGCGCCGAGCGCGCTGAGAAACGGCCAGATCGAAGGCGGCACGATCTGATAGTCGTGGTTGCGGGCGCCGGACATTGAGCTCCTCCTCTCAGGTGACCGTCAGTTGACCTTCGCTGCCGCATCCTCCTTCGGCAGCTCGGTCTCGAAGAACGTGTAGGACAGCGTGATCGTGTGGATCCGCGCCGTATCCGGGTCGCGGGCCATGCCCGGATCCACGAAGAACGACACCGGCATCTCCACCCACTGCCCCGGCTGCAGCACCTGTTCGGTGAAGCAGAAGCATTCGATCTTGTCGAAATAGGCCCCGGCGGTATCGGGGGCCACGTTGAAGGCCGCGGTGCCGCCGATGGGGCGGTCGGTCGGGTTGTAGGCCTCATAGAGCGCGAGCTGCGGCTCGCCGATGCGCACCGTCATCCGGGTCTGTTTCGGGCGGAACTGCCAGGGCATGTCCTTGGCGACATTGGCATCGAAGCGGATTTCCACCGTCTGATCGAGCACCTCGCCGCCGGCGGCATCGGCGCGCTGCGTGGTGCCGCCATAGCCGGTGGCGCGGCAGAACCAGTCGTAGAACGGCACCGCAGCCCAGGCCGCAGCCCCCATGAACACCACCAGCGCCAAGAGGCGCGCCACGATGCGGCCGTTCGCGCTCATGGCCGCCCCTCCGCCACCGGCTGATGCGGGGGCCGCTGCACCTTGACGATGGTCAGCGCGAAGACCAGCACCACGAAAGCGGCCAGAACCAGGCCAAGGCCGATATTGCGCGAGAGCCGCCGCCGGTGAAGCTCGTGTTCCCGCGCAAGCCCCATGCTACCCCCCAAAGGCCACGATCCCCCGCTCCACCAGCAACGCGGCGAAATGCCCGAAGAGATAGAGCAGGGAGAACCAGAAGAATTTCTTTTCGGCGCGGTAGCCGTCGGCCTGGGCCGCAGCCTCCGGGCGCCGCATCAGATGCCAGGCGCCGCCGATAAACAGCAGGTTCAGCACCGCCGCCGCCGCCAGATAGACCACCCCGCCGATGGACGTGAACCCGAGCCCCACCGCCACCGGCGCCAGCACCAGCGCATAGCCGAAGATATGGCGCCGCGTGGTGCGCCGGCCATGGGTCACGGTCAGCATCGGCACGCCGGCCTTGGACTAATCGTCCTTCATGAACAGCGCGAGCGACCAGAAATGCGGCGGCGTCCACAGGAAGATCAGCAGGAACATCGCGACCGATTCCACGCTGATGCCGCCAGTGGCGCAGGCCCAGCCGATCATCGGCGGGAAGGCCCCGGCCGCGCCGCCGATGACGATGTTCTGCGGCGTGCGCCGCTTCAGCCACATCGTATAGACAACGGCATAGAAGAAGATGGTGAAGGCAAGGAAGGCCCCGGCAAACAGGTTCGCGGCGAGCCCCAGCATCACCACCGAGAGCACCGAGAGCAGCAGCCCGAAGCCGAGAGCATCGCCCTCCGTCACCCGGCCCGCGGGCACCGGGCGATTGGCGGTGCGCCGCATGACCCGGTCGATATCGGCATCGTACCACATGTTCAGCGCACCCGAGGCGCCGCCGCCGAGCGCGATGAACAGGATCGCGGCGAAGCCTACCAGCGGATGCACAGGTACCGGCGCAACCGCCAGCCCGACAAAGGCCGTGAACACGACAAGCGACATCACGCGCGGCTTCAGTAGGGCGAAGAAATCGCCGAAGCCGGCCTCGCCCTGGCTTTCCCGCTGGGTGAAGGTAATGTCGCTCATCGCAGTCCTCAGTTCGCCGCCGTCCTGACGGTGCTGCGCAGATCCGCGTTGATCGTCTCACCGTCCGGGAAGCCCGCTTTGGCCCGTTCGAGCCAGCGCGCATAGACTTCCTGCGGCACGACCTTCACGACGATGGGCATGTAGGCATGCCCCTGACCGCAAAGTTCCGAACACTGGCCGAAGAAGACGCCTTCCCGCTCGGTGTCGAACCACAGCTGCGCGATCCGCCCCGGCACCGCGTCCTGCTTAACCGCGAAGGCGGGTATCGTCCAGCTATGGATCACGTCGAGCGCCGTCGCCTGCATCACAATCGTCTTGCCCACCGGCAGCACCACGGCATTGTCGGTCGCGAGCAGGTATTGATCGGGGGTGTAGCCGTGGCTCTCCAGATCGGCCTTCTCCAGCGGCAGCGCATCGAAGCTCACGCCCTCATCGGGGTATTCATAGCTCCAGAACCACTGGTTGCCGGTGACCTTCACCACGATGTCGCCCTTCGGGATCTCCTGCTGCTTCCACAGCGTCGGCAGCGAGAACGCCCCGATCACCACCAGGATCAGGATCGGCACCAGCGTCCAGGCGATTTCGAGCGGCGTGTTGTGGGTGAAGCGCGCGGGCTTCGGATTGGCCTTCGCATTGAAGCGGATCATCACATAGATCAGCAGCGCAAACACGAACAGGCAGATCGCGGTGACGATAATGAGCAGCATGTGGTCGAGCCACTGCTGATCCTGCGCGATGCCTGAGGAGGCAGGCTGGAAGCCGATCCCCTGCGCATGCGGCTGGCCCACCGTCGGCAGCCCGAGGATCATGTCCTGCGCCTGCACCGCCGTGGCGGCGATGAACGCGGCAGCAGTTACCGCACCGGCGCGGCACAGTCTTTTCAGTCCCATTTTTCCTCCCTCGGACGGTTCTCCCTGCCGTCAGCCTCCTGCACCGCTTCCCTTCGGCGCAGGGGACTATATGTAAGGGAACAGCATTCGCCCCGATCCGGCAAGAAAAAGCTTTGCTGTGCCGCAGCATGACCCGGGGGCCAAGGAGGATAGGATGGACGACCGCTTCGCGCCCTTCGAAACCAAACTGGACGAGGCCGCTGCGCTGGCCACGCTGCGCGCGGCCACGGCCGGGGCAGAGGATGGCGAATTGTTCCTGGAGCGGCGGCGGTCGGAATCGCTCGTGTTCGACGATGGCCGGGTGAAGAACGCCTCCTACGACGCCTCCGAAGGATTCGGCCTGCGCGCGGTGAAGGGCGAGGTCGCGGGCTATGCCCATTCGACCGAGATTTCCCAGGCTGCGTTGACGCGCGCGGCAGAAACCGCCCGGCTCGCGGTGGGCGATGGCGGCGGCGTTCTGGCCCCGCCGCCCCCCGGCACGAACCTGCGGCTCTATTCCGATGCGGATCCGATGGCCGATGCCTCCTTCGCCGCCAAGATCGACATTCTGGCCGAGATCGACGCCTATGCCCGCGGCCTCGATCCGCGGGTGGTGCAGGTCTCGGCCTCGATGGCCGCATCGCATCAGGAGGTATTCATCCTGCGCCCCGAAGGCGGGCTGGTGAGCGACACCCGCCCGATGGCGCGGCTGAACATCTCGGTCATCGTCGAGGCGAACGGGCGGCGCGAATCGGGCGGCCATGGCGGCGGCGGCCGATTCGGGCTGAGCGGCCTGATCGAGCCCGCGCATTGGCAGCCGGTCGCGCGCGAGGCGCTGCGGATCGCGCTGGTCAATCTGGAGGCCGAGCCCGCCCCGGCCGGGCAGTTCGACGTGGTACTCGGCCCCGGCTGGCCCGGCGTGCTGCTGCACGAGGCGATCGGCCACGGCCTGGAGGGCGATTTCAACCGCAAGAAATCCTCGGCCTTCGCCGGGCTGATGGGCCAGCGCATCGCCGCCCCCGGCGTCACGGTGCTGGACGACGGCACCATTCCGGACCGGCGCGGCTCCATCAGCGTGGACGACGAAGGCACCCCCTCGGGCAAGAACGTGCTGATCGAGGACGGCATCCTCGTGGGCTACATGCAGGACCGCCAGAACGCCCGGCTGATGGGCGTGACGCCCACCGGCAATGGCCGGCGCGAAAGCTACGCCCATGCACCGATGCCGCGGATGACCAATACCTACATGCTCGGCGGCACCGCGGACCCGAAGGCGATCCTCGCGGATCTGAAGGACGGGATCTATGCCGTGGGCTTCGGCGGCGGCCAGGTAGATATCACCAACGGCAAATTCGTGTTCAACTGCACCGAGGCCTACCGGGTGAAGAACGGCATCGTGGGCGCGCCGGTGAAGGGCGCCACGCTGATCGGCGATGGCGCCACCGCGCTGAAGCATATCCGCGCCATCGGCAACGACATGGCGCTCGACCCGGGCATCGGCAATTGCGGCAAGCAGGGCCAGTGGGTGCCGGTGGGGGTGGGCATGCCCACGCTGCTGATCGGCGGGCTGACGGTGGGCGGTTCGGCCGCCTGAGGCCTTGACCCGCGCGGCGCCGCGGGTGAGGCTCCCCGCGATGGCACGCTATTTTCTCAGCCGGACGCTCTCGCTCGTGGCCAGCCTCCTGGCCGCGAGCATGGTGATATTCGCCGCGATCGAGGTGGTCCCGGGCGATCCGGCCGCCTTCATGCTGGGCATGAATGCCGCGCCCGACACGCTGGCCGCGCTGCGCGAGCAGATGGGGCTGAATGCCCCCCTGCCGCTGCGCTACCTGCACTGGCTGCAGGGGCTGCTCAGCGGCGATCTGGGGCTGAGCTATACCTACAAGGCGCCCGTGGCCGGGCTGATCGCGGACCGGCTCGCGGTATCGCTGCCGCTGGCGGGGCTGGCGCTCATGCTGGCGGCGGGTGTGGCGGTGCCGCTCGGGCTCATTGCGGCGGCGCGGCGCGGGCGGGCGGCGGATGCGGCGGTGATGGGGGTGGCGCAGGTGGGCGTGGCGGTGCCGAATTTCTGGTTCGCAATGCTGTTGGTGCTGGTGTTCGCGCTCCGGCTGCGCTGGCTGCCTGCGGGCGGGTTTCCGGGCTGGGCCGATCCCGTAGCCGCGCTGCGCGCGCTGATCCTGCCCGCGGTGGCGCTGGCCCTGCCGCAGGCCGCGATCCTCGCCCGCGTGCTGCGCTCCGCCCTGATCGAGACCCTGGGCCAGGACTATATCCGCACCGCCCGCGCCAAGGGCCTCAGCCGCGGGCAGGCGCTGCGCCGCCATGCCCTGCGCAACGCCCTGATCCCGGTGCTGACGATCCTCGGCATGCAGTTCGCCTTCCTGCTCGCGGGCGCGATCATCATCGAGAACGTGTTCTATCTGCCCGGCCTCGGGCGGCTGATCTTCCAGGCGATCACGCAGCGGGACCTGATCGTGGTGGAATCTGCGGTGATGGTGCTGGTGGTGGCGGTGATCCTGGTGAGCTTCCTGACCGACCTCGCCTATGCGCTGGTCGATCCGCGGCTGCGGAGGCCGGCATGAGGCCCGCGCTGGCCCTGGGCTGCGGGCTTGCGGGCATGGCGCTCGCGGCCGCAGTGGTGTCGCTCGTCTGGACGCCCTGGGACCCGGGCGCGCTCGCCATCGCGCAGAAGCTGCGCCCGCCCTCGGCCCTGCACTGGCTCGGTACCGATCAGCTCGGCCGCGACATCCTCTCCATGCTGATGACCGGGGCGCGCACCTCGCTTGCCGTGGCGGCGCTGGCGGTGATCATTGGCGCCGGGGTGGGCATACCGCTCGGGCTCGCGGCGGCGGCGCGGCACGGCGGCTGGCTCGACGGCGCCATTGCCCGGCTCAACGACCTGATCTTCGCCTTCCCGGCGCTCGTCACCGCGATCCTGATCACCGCGACCTTCGGCCCCTCCGCCACCAATGCGATCCTGGCGATCGGCCTGTTCAACATCCCGGTCTTCGCCCGCGTCGCGCGCGCAGGTGCGCTGAGCCTCTGGAGGCTGGATTATATCCGCGCCGCGCGGGTGGCGGGCAAGGGCACGGCGCGGATCAGCGCCGAACATGTGCTGCCGAATATCGCGAGCCTGCTGATCGTGCAGGCGACGATCCAGTTCAGCCTCGGCATCCTCGCCGAAGCGGGGCTGAGCTATGTGGGCCTCGGCGCGCAGCCGCCCACGCCCAGCTGGGGCCGGATGCTGGCAGAGGCGCAGACGCTGGTGACGCTCGCGCCGCATGTGGCGCTGTTTCCGGGGCTCGCGATCGTGCTCACCGTGCTCGGGCTGAACCTGCTGGGCGACGGGCTGCGCGATGCGCTGGATCCGCGCCTGCGGGAGCGGGTGGCATGAGCCTGCTGTCGCTCGACGGGCTCTGCGTCCGGATCGGGGCGCAGAGCGTGCTGTCCGGGGTGAACCTCGCGCTCGCGCCAGGCGAGATCCTGGCGCTGGTGGGCGAATCCGGCTCCGGAAAATCCATGACCGCGCTCGCGATCATGGGCCTGCTGCCGGAGCGCGCCCGGGCCGAAGGCGCGGTGCGGTTCCAGGGCGATGACCTGCTCAGCCTGCCCGAACGGCGGATGTGCAGGCTGCGCGGCAACCGGATCGGGATGATCTTCCAGGAGCCGATGACGGCACTGAACCCGCTGATGAGCATCGGCGATCAGGTGGCCGAAACGCTCATCATCCACGGCCGCGCGCGCCGCCCCGAGGCCCTGCGGATCGCGCGCGAGCGGCTGAACCGGGTCGGGCTCGGCGCGGAGCGCTTCCCCCTTGGGCTCTATCCGCATGAGCTTTCGGGCGGGCAGCGGCAGCGGGTGGCGATCGCGCTCGCGATTGCGCTGCGCCCCGAGCTTCTGATCGCCGACGAGCCCACCACGGCGCTCGACGTGACCACCCAGGCGGGCGTCCTGCAGCTCCTGCGCGGGCTCGCGCGGGAGGAGGACATGGCGCTGATCCTGATCACCCATGACCTCGCGGTCACCGCGGGCCTCGCCGACCGGGTCGCGGTGATGCAAGACGGCCGGATCGTGGAGGAGCGCCGGACGGCGCGGCTGTTCCGCGCCCCCTCGGAGCCCTATACGCAGGCGCTTCTGGCGGCCTCGGTCCCGCGCCCCGCGCCTCCGCTGCCGGTGCAGGACCGGATCTTGCTGCGGGTGGAGGAGGCCCGGCGCAGCTACACCCTGCCCCGCCCGGGCCCCTTCGCGCCGCATCCGGTGCTGCCGGCGCTGGATGGGGTGAGCTTCACCCTGCGCGCGGGCGAGGCGCTCGGGCTGGTGGGCGCTTCGGGCTGCGGGAAATCCACGCTTACCCGCGCGGTGCTCGGGCTGGAGCCGCTGCAGGCGGGGCGGATCACGCTGGACGACAGGCCGGTGCATCCCCGGATGGCCGCCGCCGCGCGCGCCGCGATGCAGGTGGTGTTTCAGGATCCCTACGGCTCCTTCGATCCGCGCCAGCGGGTGGAGGCCCTGATCGCGGAGCCCTTCCACCTGACCGGCCGCCCGCCCGACTGGCGCACCCGCGTGGCCGATGCCATGGCGGAGGTCGGGCTGAACCCCGATCACCGGCACCGCTACATCCACGAATTCTCCGGCGGCCAGCGGCAGCGGCTGGCCATCGCGCGGGCGCTGATCACCCGGCCCCGGCTGATCGTGCTCGATGAGGCGGTCTCAGCGCTGGATGTGCGGGTGCGCGAACAGGTGCTCGATCTGCTCGCCCGGCTGCGGCGCGCGCATGGCCTCGCCTATCTGTTCATCTCGCATGACCTCTCCGTGGTGCGCGCCGTCACACAGCGCTGCCTGGTGATGGAGGCCGGGCGCATCGTCGAGGAAGGCCCGACCGAGACCCTGTTCACCGCGCCCGCGCACCCGGCAACACAGCGCCTCGTGGCCGCGGTCCCCCGGATCCCCGAAGCCTGGAAGGAGCCCGCATGACCCCCGGCCCGCGCAACCTGATCACCGATGTACCCGGCCTTCTGGTGGGCAATGCGGCCGATACGCGGCTGCGCTCGGGCAGCACGGTGCTGACGGCGGCAGAGCCGTTCACCGCCGCCGTCCATGTGATGGGCGGCGCCCCCGGCACAAGGGAGACGGACCTCCTCGCCCCCGACCGGCTGGTCGCGCAGGTGGATGCGCTGGTGCTCTCGGGCGGCTCCGCCTTCGGGCTCGATGCGGCTTCGGGGGTCGCCTCCGGGCTGCGGGCGGCGGGGCGGGGCTTTGCCGTGGGCGGGATGCGGGTGCCGATCGTGCCCGGCGCGATCCTGTTCGACCTGCTGAACGGCGGCGACAAGGGCTGGAGCACCAATCCCTATGCCGATCTCGGCCGCCGCGCCTTCGAGGCCGCCGCGCCCGAGTTCGAGATCGGCACCGCCGGGGCGGGCTATGGCGCCATGACCGCCACGCTGAAGGGCGGGCTCGGCTCCGCCTCCGCGGTGCTGGCGAACGGGATGACGGTGGGCGCGCTGGTGGCGGTGAATGCGCTCGGCTCCGCCACCGTGGGCGCGGGGCCGCAGTTCTGGGCCGCGCCCTGGGAGATGGGCGCGGAATTCGGCGGCCTGGGCGCGGCGCAGCGCTACCCGCAGGAGGAACCGAAGCCCGCGAAGCGAACGGGCGAGGCCACCACCATCGCCATCGTCGCCACCGATGCCGCGCTGACGAAAGCGCAGGCGCAGCGGATGGCCACGGCCGCGCATGACGGCATGGCCCGCGCGCTGGTGCCCTCGCACACGCCGCTCGATGGCGATCTGGTCTTTGCCGCGGCCACCGGCGCGCGCCCGATGGCCGATCCGGTGGCCGAGAGCTTCGCACTCTGCCATGCAGCGGCCTGCTGCCTCGCGCGAGCCATCGCCCGCGCTGTCCATGCCGCGCGCCCCCTGCCCGGCGATCTGCAGCCCTGCTGGCAGGCGCGCTTCGGCTGACCGCCGCTTTGGCATCTGGCTGCCCTGTCCGGCAAGCGCGGCCACCCTAACTTGCCAATCGGACGGATGGACATCGCCGCCCCCGCATGATTGGCTGGCGCGAAAATCCGAATGCCTCTTCGACCGGGAGAATGCTCATGCTCGACGCGACCACGAACCTGAAATCGCTGCTGAAGGACCCGTCGCTGCTGGCCACGCAGGCCTATGTGGCGGGCGAATGGATCGACGCGGACGACGGCGCGACCTTCGACGTGACCAACCCCGCGCGCGGCGATGTCATCGCCCGTGTGGCCGACCTGGGCCGCACCGAAACCGCCCGCGCCATCGAGGCCGCCCGCATCGCGCAGAAGGAATGGGCCGCGCGCACCGCCAAGGAGCGCGCCATTGTCCTGCGCAAATGGTTCGACCTGATGATGGCGAACCAGGAGGACCTCGCGCTGATCCTCACCGCCGAGATGGGCAAGCCGCTGGCCGAGGCCAAGGGCGAGATCGCCTATGGCGCCTCCTTCATCGAATGGTTCGCCGAAGAGGCGAAGCGCATCAACGGCGAGACCATCCCCGGCCATATGCGCGACAAGCGCATCACCGTGCTGAAGCAGCCGATCGGCGTGGTGGGCTCGATCACGCCGTGGAACTTCCCGAATGCGATGATCACCCGCAAATGCGGCCCGGCGCTGGCGGTGGGCTGCGCCTTCGTCGCGCGCCCGGCGGAGCTGACGCCGCTCTCGGCGCTGGCGCTGGCGGTGCTGGCGGACCGGGCGGGCCTGCCGAAGGGGATCTTCTCGGTGGTGACCTCCTCGCGCGCCTCCGACATCGGCAAGGAGTTCTGCGAGAACCCGACCGTGCGCAAGCTGACCTTCACCGGCTCGACAGAAGTCGGCCGGATCCTGCTGCGTCAGGCCGCCGATCAGGTGATGAAATGCTCGATGGAACTGGGCGGCAATGCCCCCTTCATCGTGTTCGACGACGCCGACCTAGACGAGGCGGTCAAGGGCGCGATGGCCTCGAAATTCCGCAACAACGGCCAGACCTGCGTCTGCGCGAACCGGATCTATGTGCAGTCGGGCGTGTATGATGCCTTCGCCGAAAAGCTCGCGGCCGCGGTGAAGGCGCTGAAGGTCGGCGACGGGCTCGAGGCCGGGGTCGAGGAAGGCCCGCTGATCAACGAAAAAGCCGTGGCCAAGGTGGAAAGCCACATTGCCGACGCGACCGCGAAGGGCGGCAAGATCCTGACCGGGGGCAAGCGCCACGGCCTCGGCGGCACCTTCTTCGAGCCGACCGTCGTCACCGGCGTGACCCAGGAGATGAAGGTCGCGACCGAGGAGACCTTCGGCCCGGTCGCGCCGCTGTTCCGCTTCGATACCGAGGACCAGGCGATCGAGATGGCCAATGCCACGATCTTCGGCCTCGCCTGCTATTTCTATGCGCAGAACGTGGGCCGCATCACCCGCGTGCAGGAAGCGCTGGAATACGGCATCGTCGGCGTGAACACCGGGCTGATCTCCACCGAGGTGGCGCCGTTTGGCGGGGTGAAGCAATCGGGCCTCGGCCGCGAGGGCAGCCATCACGGCACCGAAGATTACCTGGAGCTGAAATATATCTGCCTCTCGATCTGACGTGGCGGCAGGGCCTGACGCAGGTTAAGGCATCATTAACGCGACCATGCTATGGAACGGCGGCCGGAGAGAATGCCGGTCGCCGTTCCATAGGTCATGTATGTCCCTGACGCCTTCCGCAGCACCCTCTGTCCCGCAGGACCGCATCGCCCTGTCGCGCAGGCTCTATGAGCTCGCCGATACGATCAATGCCCGCGGGGCCGATGCCCTGCGCGCCCGGATCGAGCTGCGCGCCCTTCTGGCCATGTTCCGGGACGACATACCGCGGCAGTAGGCCCCGGCGAATTCGCTGGCGCAGCGCCTCCCGGCGCGGCTAGGGTCGCGGCACCCTGCCCCGTGGAGATTGCCGATGCCTGCCCCGCTCAACATCCTGAAACAGCGCCTTGCCGCCGGCACCGTGAGCCACGGGATCTGGCTTGGCCTGGCCGACAGCTATACCGCCGAAATCGCCGCGACGGCGGGGTTCGACTGGCTCCTGATCGACGGGGAGCATGCGCCGAACGACATCCGCTCGCTCTCGGCGCAGCTCGCCGTGGTGCGGGCCTCGGGCAGCGCGGCGATCGTGCGCCTGCCCGATGACGACCCAGCCAAGATCAAGCAGGCGCTCGATATCGGTGCGCAGAGCCTGCTGATCCCGCTGGTCGATTCCGCCGAACAGGCCGCGCGGGCCGCAAAGGCCTGCCGCTACCCGCCCGAAGGGTTCCGCGGCGTGGGGTCTGCCCTGGCCCGGGCTTCGGATTTTTCCGCGATCCCGGATTACCTCACGACCGCGAATGCGGAAATCTGCCTGATCGTGCAGGTGGAGACCCGCGCAGGCCTCGCGGCCCTCGACGAGATCCTGACGGTCGAGGGAGTGGACGGGGTGTTCATCGGGCCGGCCGATCTCGCGGCCGACATGGGCCATCTCGGCGATGCCGAGCACCCCGAGGTACGCGCCGCGATCCTCGACGCGCTGGCCCGCATCCGCGCGGCGGGGAAAGCGCCCGGCATCCTGACGCTGGAGCCCGGCTTCATCGCCGAATGCGAGGCGGCCGGGGCGACCTTCGTCGGCGTCGGCATTGACGTGTTGCTGTTCGCGGGCGCATTGCGGAGCCTGGCCGCGCGGCATGTCCGGCGCGGCTGAGATCAGCGCATCACGAAGGGGTCGGGGATCGGTTCCTCCGAAGTGCGCAGCCAGACGGTCTTGACGGTGGTGTAATCGAGCGCCGCCGCCAGCCCGCCTTCGCGGCCATGCCCCGAAAGCCCATGCCCGCCGAACGGCGCGATCGGGGATACGGCGCGATAGGTATTGACCCAGACGATTCCCGCCCGCAGCGCGCGGATCATGCGGTGCGCCCGGCTCAGGTCGCGGGTGAACAGGCCCGATGCGAGACCATAGGCGGTGTCATTCGCGATCCGCAGCGCCGCCTCCTCATCGGCGAAGCCGACGACAGACAGCACCGGGCCGAACATTTCCTCATGCAGGCAGGGCGCTTCCGGCGCGGCCGAGCAATCGAGGATCGTCGGCGGGTAATAGGTGCCCGGCCCCTCGGGGATCACGCCGCCGCAGACGAGCCGCGCCCCCGCCGCGACCGAGGCGGTGACGATCCCGTGCAGCCGCGCGCGCTGACGCGCGGTGCACAGCGGGCCCATCTCGGTCGTCATCTCGCCCGGGGCGCCGATCACGATCCGGCCTGCGCGCGCGGCCAGCTCTGCCAGCATCCCGGCCTTGATGCTCTCCTGCACCAGCAGCCGCGAGCCCGCGACGCAGCTTTGCCCCGTCGCCGCGAAGATCCCGGCGATCTGGGCATTCACCGCGCTCTCGAGATCCGCATCGGCGAAGACGATGAAGGGCGATTTGCCGCCAAGTTCGAGCGAGGTGGAGGCGAGATTTTCGGCCGAGGCCCGCAGCACATGGCGCGCCGTCTCCGGCCCGCCGGTGAAGGCGATATGGTCGATGCCGGGATGCGCGGTGAGTACCGCCCCGCAATCCGGCGCAAACCCGGTGATCACATTGACGACGCCGGGCGGGAAGCCCGCCTCATGCACCAGCCTCGCAAAGGCCAGAAGCGGCGCCGGGCCGTCCTCCGAGGCCTTCAGAACCACGGTGCATCCTGCCGCGAGCGCCGGGCCGAGCTTCACCGCGCTGAGGAACAGCTGGCTGTTCCAGGGCACGATGGCGGCGACGGTGCCGATCGGCTCGCGCCGCAGCCAGACCTCCATGTCGGGCTTGTCGATCGGCAGATGCGCGCCCTCGATCTTGTCGGCCAGGCCCGCGTAATAGCGATAATAATCGGCCACATAGGCGATCTGGGCCGATGTCTCGCGGAGGATCTTGCCGGTGTCGCGGGTCTCGATCTGCGCCAGCTCAGGCGCCGCCGCCTGCACCAGATCAGCCAGCCGCATCAGCAACTTGCCGCGCTGCGTGGCGCTCATCGCGGGCCAGGGCCCGGTGCGGAACGCCCGCCCCGCCGCCGCGACCGCCCGGTCCACCTCCGCCCGGCGGGCCTCGGCGATCTCGGCCCAAGGGGCGCCGCTGGCCGGATCGAGGCTTTCGAACCAAGCGGCACCGGGCAGGAATTCCCCGTCGATATAAAGTTCGAAACGTTGCATCGCACCCTCAGGCAAAAGCCGGATTTTCAGGAAAAGGCGGGCATCACATCGCGGATGAACCGCTCGAGCGACGCCTTCTTGCGCGCGAAGCTCATGCCGGTGTCGATCCAGAACGAATATTCATCATAGCCCATCTCCTCATAGCGATTCAGCCGGGCGATCACCTCATCGGCCGGGCCGATGACATTATTGGCCCGCATCGCCGCCGGCGAATAGAACGGATGCGCGGCGATCTCGGCCTCGGTCAGCGGCTGGATCAGCCCCATGGAAATCTCCCGCTCGTTTCTGAACCAGGCGCCGAAATAATTGTAGAAGCGGTTCACCTCCTCCGCGCCGCGTTCGGCATCGGCCTCGTCCGCCGCCACATAGGTATGGCGCAGAAGCATGATCTTCGGCCGCGGTACCTCGGCGAATTTCGCGCAGGCGGCGTCGAAATGGCCGATCAGCTTCTCCACTTCTTCATCGCCCAGATGCAGCGGCGTGACCTGCACATTGTAGCCGTGCGACACGGCGAATTCATGGCTGTTCGGATCGCGCGCCGCGACCCAGATCGGCGGATGCGGCGCCTGCACCGGCATCGGCGCCGAGGTGGATTTCGGAAACGTCCAGAACTGGCCATCGTGGGTGTAATCGCCCTGCCACAGCTTCTGCACCGCCGGGATCAGCTCGCGCATCATCTGGCCCGCATTCCAGGCATCCAGCCCCGGAAGCATCCGTTCATATTCGAACATATAGGCGCCGCGCGCCACCCCCAGCTCCAGCCGCCCGTCCATCATGATATCGGCCATCGCCGCCTCGCCCGCGAGCCGGATAGGATGCCACAGCGGCGCCATCACCGTCCCGGTGCCCAGCCGCACGTTCTTCGTGCGCCGCGCCAGATCTACCAGCGTCAGGAAGGGGTTGGGCGCGATGGTGAAGTTCATCGCGTGGTGCTCGCCCGACCAGATCGCATGCATGCCGCCGCGATCCGCGATTTCGCACAGCGCGATCATCTCCTCGTAGAGCTGGCGCTGATCCTCGGTCGGGTCGACGCGCTCCATATGGATGAACAGCGAGAATTTCATTATCTCAACCTTTCGCGAAAGGGCGGACCTGTCCCTGCTCATGCGAGCCGAGATATTGCCCGAAATTGCCAAGCCGGTATTCCCCGGCGAACCGCGCCAGCATCGCGCGCTGCGCCGGGTCGGTCACATCGCTCATGCCCGCCGCGTCCAGCGTGACGAAGGCGCCCCCGGTGCTCTGGCCGCTATCGGCCGGGCAGAGATGGACGATGTACTGCACGCCGCGTTCGGTATCGTCGTAGATGGCATAGACGAGGCCCGGCGCCGCCGAGCAGCCGCTGCGGGCGATCAGGGCCTCCAGCGCCAGGCGCGCGCCGCCGCGCCCCCCCCGTGCCTCCGGCAGGCCGATGCCGCCCGCGCCATCGTCGATCAGCAGCACCCGGCCCTCATGCTCGATCAGCGCGGCGATCACCACATGCGCGCCATGATCGGCGCTGAGCGCGGTGCTGGCGGGGGTCATGTAGGCACCCCGGCAGTAGCCGAGGCCCGGGGCGGTGCCCGCCTCGAAGGCCGCGATCCGGCCGATCAGGATCGTATGGTCGCCCGCGGGCACCGCCTGCTCCAGCCGGCAATCGAACCAGGCCGACACCCCCTCAAGCACCGGCGCGCCGACCGGGCCCGGCTGCCAGGCGATGCCGTCGAAGCGGTTCTCGCTCGGGCGGGCGAAGGTGTTGGAAATGGCTTTCTGCCCCTCCGACAGGATGTTCACCGCGAAGCCCCGCCCCTGCGCGAAGGCCGCAAGATTGGCCGAGCGGTTCGCGATCGAGACGAGCAGCAGCGGCGGATCCAGCGAGACCGAGGCGAAGGAATTCGCGGTGAAGCCCAGCGGCACCCCGCCCTGCACCGTGGTCACGACCGTGACGCCGGTCATGAAACAGCCGAAAGCATCGCGCAAAAGGCGGTTTTCATCGAGGCTCATGCGGCATCTCCCCGTCCACGCGCATCCCCCGGCAGGCCGAGCCAGAGCGCGAGCTCTGCATTCACCGCCTCTGGATGCGTCAGCGACGCCATGTGCCGCGCGCCTGGCACGACGACGGAGCGCCCGCCCGCAAGGCCTGCCGCGATTGCCTGGGCCATCTCCGGGCTGGAGTTCGCATCCTGCGCGCCGGTGAGCACCAGCGCCGGGCAGCGCACGGCGGCGAGGCGGCCTGCATAGACATCGTCCCCGGCCGCGAAGGCCGCATAGGTGCGCGCATAGCCGAGCGGATCCACTGCGCGGAGCCAGCCGCCGACGCGCGCCCGGATATCTGGCGCATCTTCGGGCCCGAACCAGCGCGCCAAAGGCGCCTCCGGGTCGCCACCGCCCGCGGCCAGATCGCGGGCGCGGCCCAGCACCGCCGCCCGCGCCTTCGCATCGCGGCGATGGACCGGGTTCAGCAGCGCCACGCGGTCCAGCAGATCGGGATGCTCCACCGCCACCCCGAGCGCGATCAGCGCGCCCATCGAATGCCCCGCAAGCGCCACCGGGCCCGCGCCGAGTGCGCGGATCGCAGCCGCCGCCCAGGCGACATAGTCGGGCAGAAGCGGCGCGCCCGGCAACATGTCCGTGCCACCATGGCCCGGAAGATCGAGCGCGAAGACATGCCGGGCGGGCGCGAAGGCCTCGATCTGCGGCGCCCAGGCCGCGGCGCACATGCCCACCCCGTGCAGCAAGACGAGCGGCGCCCCCGCCCCCGCCTCGATCAGCCCGAGGCGGCCGCCCTCAGACCCCCGCAGGGTTTTCGAGATCATGGCCCAGATCCTTCAGATCCTGATAACGATCGCCAATGCGGTGATGCGGGCGCCCGCCGATGGAGGCCCCGAGCGCCACAACGATTTCGTCCGCCGCCGGCGCATCCGGGATCGCGAACTGGATCGTGAGGTAATGCGAGCGCCGGCCCTCGTCGTTCTTGTCCATCAGCGGGATCATGACCGGCGCATTCGCCCCGCCCCGGGTGTTGCAGAAGGACAGATAGCTCTTGGCGCCCACTGCCGTGCGGTAATGATTGCCGAAGCGCAGCGTGTGGATGAGCGCGGAGGCATGCTCGACCTCACCGTCGAGCCCGACCACCGCGGCCTTGCCATAGGCCTCCACCTTGTCGCCCCCGCCCGCCGCATCGAGGATCATGCCCGTCAGCAGCGCGCCGAGCTCGGGCGCCACCGCATGGATCTCCGGCTTCAGATTCTCCACGAAGCCCCGCCCGGCCCAGGGGTTCTTCAACACCGCCGCCGCAGCGATCAGCTTCAGCGGAACCGGAGCCGCACGCCCGCCCTCGATCAGGGTCGTCTCGACATGCAGCAGCGTCTTGCGCAGGACGGTGTTCATTTCCGAATCCTCTGTTGACCTTGATGTATGTTGGTATACCATACTATGCTATGTCAAGCAATTCTCACAGCCCCGAGGCCACCATGACCGCCTACTGGATCGCCCATGTTACCGTGACCGAACCGGAGGCCTACGCCCGCTATCAGGCCGCCGCGCAGGGCGTGTTCGCGGCACATGGCGCGCAGATCCTCGCTCGTGGCGCCGGGGAGACGATGGAAGGCGCCGCCTTTGCGCGCCATGTGGTGATCGCCTTCCCGAGCATGGCGGCCGCCCACGCCTGCTACGCATCCGCGCAATATGCCGCCGCACGCGCACTCCGCGCCGGCGCGGCGGAGGTCCAGATCACCTTCGTGGAGGGCGTGTGACCCGGCGCGGTTGTCTTCCCTGCCTGTGCCGCACTACAGTCCGCGCATGACCACAGCTCCCGCCAGCAGCCTCCGCATCGAACAGCCGCCCCAGACCCTGCGCGAAATCGCGACGGAACGGGTGCGGGACGCCATCCTGAACGGCTATTTCAAATCCGGCGAGCGGCTGGTGGAGCGCAACCTGTGCGATCAGCTCGGCGTGTCGCGCACGGTGGTGCGCGAGGTGATCCGCTATCTGGAGGCGGAGGGGCTGGTCGAGTTTCTGGCCAATCGCGGCCCGATCGTGGCGCGGCTGGACTGGCCGCAGGCGCGGCAGATCTACAAGATCCGCATGCTGCTGGAGAGCGATGCCGCGGCCGATTGCGCGCGGGCGGCCGATGCGGCGGTGAAGGCGACGCTGGCCGAGGCGCTGCAGGCGCTCGGCGCGGCCTATGACGGCGGCTCGGCGCATGAGTTGTTCGAGGCCTCGACCGAATTCTACCATCGGATCTTCGTCGCGGCGGGCCATGCGGTGTCGTGGGACGTGGTGAACCGCCTGAACGGCCGGATCAGCCGGCTGCGCGGCATGACCCTGTCCACATCGGACCGGCACCGCACCGGCTTCGCGCGCATGACCCGGATCTACGAGGCCATCGCCGCGAACGACCCGGAGGCCGCGGCCGCGGCCGTGCGCGCCCATATCGAGGAAGTGTCGGAGATCGCCCGGCAGCAGCTGGCCGCGCAGGACTGATCCCCACGAAAAAACCCGGCCGAAGGATCGGCCGGGCCCGGATCGGATGGAGGGCCGCTCAGGCGCGGTGATCCTCGTCGTCTTCTTCGTCATCCTCGCCATGGGGCAGGTTGAAGAAGCTGTCGGCATCCGAGAAGTCCTTGGGTTCCTTGGCCTCTTCGTCATTGCCGAGGGTGAAGCCCGCAAGGCCCGCGATCGAGGACGGCAGGCGCGGCTCGGTATCCATGCCGAGCGATTGCTCGGTGGAGACCAGCTTGCGGCGCTCGTCGTCGCTCATCACGCCTTCGGCCGCGCGCTTCTTCGCCGCCTTCTGCACTTCGCTGTCCAGCTCGGACTGACGGCACAGCCCGAGCGCGACCGGATCGATGGCGGTCATGTTCTGGATGTTCCAGTGGGTCTTGTCGCGGATCGAGGCAATCGTCGGCTTCGTGGTGCCGACGAGGCGGGCGATCTGCGCATCGGCCAGCTCCGGGTGGAACTTGACCAGCCACAGGATCGCATTCGGGCGGTCCTGACGCTTCGAGAGGGGCGTATAACGCGGGCCGCGGCGCTTGTCCTCGCCCAGGGCCGCCGCGTTGTACTTCAGTTTAAGCTTGTAGAGCGGATCCTTCTCGCCCTTGTCGATTTCCTTCTGGTCGAGCTGATTGTGCCCGATCGGGTCGAAACCCTTCACGCCCGTGGCCACATCGCCATCGGCGATGCCCTGCACTTCGAGCTCATGCATGCCACAGAAATCCGCGATCTGCCGAAAGGTCAGCGTCGTGTTGTCCACGAGCCAGACGGCGGTGGCTTTGGCCATCAGGGGCTTGTTCGTCGTCATCGGAACGGTCCTTTGCACAAATCTCTCCCGGGCCGGGAAATCGGCTGCGGCGGGGTCTCCCCCCTTCCGCGGTCCATTTCTGGTGGGGAATTGGTCCGGTATATAGGCCGGAACGGGCAAAAGGGAAAGCACAAATGCGATTCGGCGCAATCACGGCCCTGTTTCTTGCCGCGACACCCTTGCATGCGGAGGGCGAGGCCGCCGGAAACTTCGACTATTACGTCATGGCGCTGAGCTGGTCTCCGGCCTGGTGCGCGGGCGAAGGCGCGGGGCGCGGCGCCGCCCAGTGCGCGGCCGGCGCGCGCTTCGTGCTGCATGGGCTCTGGCCGCAAATCGAACAGGGCTGGCCCAGCTATTGCCGCACCGGCATGCGCGATCCGTCGCGCGCGGAATCGGCGGCGATGGCGGATGTGATGGGTTCGGGCGGCAGCGCCTGGTATCAGTGGAAGAAGCATGGCCGCTGCTCCGGCCTGCCTGCCCGCGGCTACTATGCGCTGGCCCGCGCGGCCTATGGCCGCATCGCCATTCCGGAGGTTTTCACCCGCCTGCAAAAAGAGGTGCGGTTACCTGCGGCGGTCGTCGAGGAGGCCTTCATCGAGGCCAATCCGGGGCTAAAGCCCGATATGGTCACCGTCACCTGCGACCGGCGCCGGATCGACGAGGTGCGGATCTGCCTGAGCAAGGCGCTGGAGCCGCGGCCCTGCGCCCCCGATGCCCGCCGCGACTGTCAGATGACCGACGCGCTGATGGCGCCGCCGCGCTAGCCAACCCGCAGCACGATCTTGCCGATATGGGCCGAGCTTTCCATCCGCGCATGGGCGGCGGCGGCCTCGGTCAGGGCGAATTCGCTGTCATGGATCACCCTCAGCCGCCCCGCTTGCAGCATCGGCCAGACATGCGCGCGGATCTCGCGGGCAATGGCGGCCTTGGCGGCGTCGGATTGCGGGCGCAGCGTCGAGCCGGTCACCGTCAGGCGGCGCATCATCACCTGGGCGAAGTTGATGTCGGCTTTCGGCCCCTCCAGGAAGGCGATGAACACCAGCCGCCCGTCATCGGCGAGGGCGCGCAGATCGCGCCCGATATAGCTGCCGCCGACCATATCGAGGATCAGATCCGCCCCGCCCGCGGCCTTCAGCACCTCGACGAAATCCGCCTCGCGGTAATTGATCGCGGTCGCGCCAAGCTCGGCGCAGGCCGCGCATTTCTCGGCGCTGCCCGCAGTGGCGAACACCCGCGCCCCGAGCCCGCGCGCGATCTGGATCGCGGTGGTGCCAATGCCCGAAGACCCGCCATGCACCAGGAACCGCTCCCCCGCCCTCAGCCCGCCGCGCATCACCACATTGGACCAGACCGTGAAACAGGTCTCCGGCAGGCAGGCCGCGTCTTTCAGGGGCAGCCATTTCGGCACCTTGATCAGATGCGCCGCCGGGCATGTGGCGAATTCGGCATAGCCGCCCCCCGGCAACAGCGCACAGACCGGATCGCCCACCATCCAGCCGCTGACCCCGGGCCCGATCGCCGCGATCCAGCCCGAACATTCCAGCCCCGGCAGATCCGATGCACCCAGCGGCGCGCGGTAGCTGCCCGCGCGCTGCAGCGCATCGGGGCGGTTCACCCCGGCATAGGCCACGCGGATCAGGACCTCGCCCTGCGATGGCAGCGGCACGGCGCGCTCCACGGCGCGCAGCACCCCGGGGCCGCCGGGCTCGGAAATCTCCACGGCCGTCATCTGCACCGGCAGGGGCATCTTCATCGCAGGGGTCCTTTCAGGGCTTCAGGGCGTGGTGCGGCCCGGCGCGGGGCGCGGCTCGGGCGCCTGCAGGCAGCCCAGAAGGGATTTCAGCCCCGGCAGACCGGTGACCCGGCCCTTGATCTTCTCGATCTGCATCACTTCGGCGATCCGCCGGTCGAGGAATTCCCAGCTGGCGGCGCGGCCTTCGCTCTCGTCGCCCATCCAGTAGAGCACGGTGCCGGAGATGACCCCGGACAGCGTCAGCCGCTTCGAATACCAGTTATAATCGCGCGAGCTGTCTCCAAGCGCGGTCCAGATCATGTCGGCGCTCTCCCAGACGAGCTTGGCGCCGGTTGCCGCATGCTGCGGCAGCGCCATCAGCGCCGCCGCCCGGCGCACCAGCTCCGGATCGACCAGCTCCAGCCGCAGCCGCACCGCGGCCGCCACCTTCTCGCGGAATTTCAGCCCCGCCCAATCGGCGTCGGCGATGCCGGCCGCAGCCGCGCGATCGGCGGCGCGATGATATTCCACCGCCAGATCGAGCGCGCCGCGCGGGCACACGAGGCGTGCGACACCCGGATCCACCGCGAGATCCGAGACCGCCTGCCGGAATGCAGGCTCCGACCAGCCATCGAAGGGCACATGCGGCTTGAGCGCCTCCAAGAGCTCCGCCTTCATCCGGCCAATATCCAGATGATCGTTCTTCATGGGAACCTCCGGCCGGCGGTGTGGACAAATCTCCGCGGCCCTGCTATATGGCCCGCTCCTGCAATCTGATGCAACTCTAACTTAGGAAGGTGGTGACACCACATGCAGGTCAGCGTTCGCGACAACAACGTCGAACAGGCGCTTCGTGCTCTGAAGAAGAAACTTCAGCGCGAGGGGGTTTTCCGTGAAATGAAGCTCAAGCAGCATTTCGAAAAGCCGTCCGTGAAGAAAGCGCGCGAGAAAGCGGAAGCCGTCCGGCGTGCCCGTAAACTGGCGCGCAAGAAGGCCCAACGCGAAGGCGCTCTCTAAGCTCCTGGATCGCTGGCGGGGGTGACACCTCGCAACCCGGACCCCCGTGGCTTGCGCCCCGGGGGTTTTTGGTTGCCCCGCCCCCGCTGCTTGCGGCAATGTCGCGCCATGCGCGGCGCCCAGAAGACCATCCCCGACCAAGGCATCATGACCGATTTCGGCCCCGTCTTTCACCTGCTCGGCCTGATTCTGATGGCGCTTGGCCTCACGATGGCGGCGCCGGTGGCGCTCGATTTCGCCGATGGCAATGCCAATGCCTTCCCCTTCCTGCAGGCGATGCTGGAAACCGTGCTGTTCGGCACCTTCCTCGCCATGGCCAGCCGCTCGGAGCAGCCCCACCCGCTCACCCTGCGCCAGGCCTATCTGCTCACCGCCGGGATCTGGTTCGTGGTGCCGTTCTTCGGCGCCCTGCCCTTCATCCACGGCGCCCCGCATGCGAGCCTCACCAATGCCTATTTCGAGGCCGTCTCGGGCATCACCACGACCGGCTATTCGGTCTTCGTCAGCATCGACCAGCTGCCCCGCGGCGTGCTGCTGTGGCGCGGCATGCTGAACTGGCTGGGCGGGCTCGGCATCGCCTTCGTTGCGATGATCTTCCTGCCGGTGATGCGGATCGGCGGCATGCGCTATTTCCAGACCGAGGGCTTCGATACATTGGGCAAGGTCCTGCCTCGCGCGCGCGACATCGCGAGCTCGCTGCTGAAGGTCTATTCCACGCTGACGGCGCTGTGCTTCGTCGTCTTCACCGCCTGCGGGATGCCGGTTCTCGATGCGCTGGTGAATGCGTTCTCCTCGATCGCGACCGGCGGCTTTTCCACCCATGATGCCAGCTTCGCGATCTGGTCCCCCTCCGCGCAATATGCGGGCACGGTGTTCATGATGCTGGGGGCGATGCCCTACATCCGCTTCTTCCAGATGATCAACGGCGAGCCGCGGGCGCTGTGGAGCGACAGCCAGGTGCGCGCCTTCGTGCGCTGGTGGGCCTATGCCTGCGCCATGGTGGTGCTCTACCGGCTCTGGCACGAGGACCTGCCGCCCGAGCGCATCGCCCGCGAGACGCTGTTCAACCTGGCCTCGATCATGACCAGCACCGGCTTCGGCATGGGCCCGATCGAGCCCTGGGGGGCATTTCCGCTGGTCGTGGCCTTCATTGTCGGCATCGTCGGGGGCTGCACCAATTCCAGCTCCGCGGCGCTGCAGGTGTTCCGGGTGCAGGTGGTTCTGTCCGTGCTGCGCGCCGCGATCCGGCAGCTGCATTCGCCGCATCGGGTGGTGCAGGCCATGTATGACGGCAAGCCGCTCGACGACACGACCATCGGCCCGCTGATGCAATATGTGACGGCCTATATCCTCACGCTCGGCGCGTTTTCGGTCCTGATGTCGATGGATGCGGGCAACGACATGACCTCGGCGCTGTTCGCCGTCTGGGGGGCGCTTGGCAATATCGGCTTTGCCATCGGGCCGATGACGCGTTCGGGGACGATGACCGAATTCTCCGATGCCTCGACCTGGCTCCTCACGCTGGCGATGCTGCTCGGGCGGCTCGGGCTGCTGTCGATCTTCGTTCTGGTGCTGCCGCGGTTCTGGCGCGACTAGGGCTCAGACCGGCAGCGCGGTGGTCTTGAACACGGTGCGCAGCGCGAAGGAGCTTTGCATCCCCTGCACCCCGGGCAGGCGCGCGAGCTTCGCGCGGTGGATCCGGGCGAAATCCTCGGTATCCTCCGCAACCACCTTCAGCAGGTAATCCGCCGAGCCCGCCATCAGGTGGCATTCCAGCACATCGGGGATCTTCTTCACCTCGCGCTCGAACGCCTCAAGCACCTCATCCGCCTGGCCGGAGAGCGTGATCTCCACGAAAACGGTCGTCGGTCGGCCAAGCTTGCGCGCGTCCAGAAGCGCCACATAATCCTTGATGTAGCCCTCCTCCTCCAGCCGCTGCACGCGGCGGTGGCAGGCCGAGGCCGACAGGTTCACCCGCTCGGACAGATCCGCATTGGAGATCCGCCCCTGCTGTTGCAGCACGGTGAGGATGCGGCGATCTGTGGCGTCTAGGGTCATGGGGGCGCAATATTCTTCGGCTTGGTGGCAGGCAGAGGCGAAGATATGGCCGCAAATCCGCCTCGGACGCAATGCGAAATCAAGAAAATTGCACGGAACCAGGCGCAGTCTGAAGAGACGGTAATCCGGCTTTGGGAGGAGCGGATGAAAATCGGAACACTCAGGGAGATAAAGCCGCAGGAATTTCGCGTCGGGCTGACGCCCGGAGCGGTACGCGATGCGGTATCGCATGGCCATCAGGTGCTGGTCGAGGCCGGCGCGGGCCTCGGCTCGGGCTATACGGATGCGGATTATGCGGCGGCGGGGGCGCGCATTGCCCCCGACGCGGCCGCGGTGCTGGGCGAGGCGGAGCTGATCGTCAAGGTGAAGGAGCCGCAGCCGGAGGAGCGCGCGCAGCTGCGCCCGGGGCAGGTGCTGTTCACCTATCTGCATCTGGCGCCGGATCCGGAGCAGACGCGGGATCTGATGGACTCGGGCGCGACCTGCATCGCCTATGAAACGGTCACCGATCGCGCGGGCGGGCTGCCGCTGCTGGCGCCGATGTCCGAGGTGGCGGGGCGGCTCGCGCCGCAGATGGGGGCCTGGACCCTGCAGAAGGCGAATGGCGGGCGCGGCGTCCTGCTCGGCGGTGTGCCCGGCGTGGCGCCCGGCCGGGTGGTGATTCTGGGGGGTGGCGTGGTTGGCACGCAGGCCGCGCGCGTCGCGGCCGGGATGGGCGCGGAGGTGACGGTGCTGGACCTGTCGCTGCCGCGGCTGCGCCATCTGGACGAGGCCTATCGCGGCCAGTTCCGCACCGCCTTCGCCAGCCGCGCCATGACCGAGGATCTCGTGGCCGCGGCCGATCTGGTGATCGGCGCCGTCCTGATTCCCGGCGCCGCCGCACCGAAGCTGATCACCCGCGCGATGCTGGGCACGATGCGGCCGGGCGCGGCGATCGTCGATGTGGCGATTGATCAGGGCGGATGCACGGAAACCTCGCACCCCACCACGCATCAGGAGCCGATCTATACCGTGGACGGGATCTTGCACTATTGCGTGGCGAATATGCCAGGCGCGGTGGCGCGCACGGCCACCCAGGCGCTCAGTAATGCCACCCTGCCCTTCGTGCTCGCCCTGGCAGACAAGGGCTGGCGGCGCGCCTGCGCCGAGGATCCGCACCTGCGGGCGGGGCTGAACGTCCACGCCGGCGAGATCACTTGCGCCGCGGTCGCCCAGGCGCTCGGGCTGCCCCTTGCCGAGGCCGAACTGGCGCTCGCGGCCTGAGGCCCAAACAAAAGCCTGCCGGAGATACCCCGGCAGGCTTTTCTGTCATCGTCCCGAAAGGGCTTATTTCTTCAGCGCGTCGCGGATTTCCAGCAGCACGTCGATCTCGCTCGGGCCCTTCGGCGCCGCTTCTTGCTTCTGGATCGCCGCGTCCTTGACCTTGTTCACCAGCTTGACCAGCAAGAACACCACAAAGGCGATGATCAGGAAGTTGATGACTGCGGTGATGAACGAGCCATAGGCGAAAACGGGGGCTCCTGCCGCCTTGGCCGCCGCGAGCGAGGTGAAATCACCGGCGCCGAGGTTGATGAACAGGTTCGAGAAGTCGATCCCGCCCGTGATCACCCCGATGATCGGGTTGATCAGATCCGCCACCATGGAGTTGACGATCGCCGTGAAAGCGGCCCCGATGATGATACCCACTGCCATGTCGACAACATTGCCGCGGGCGATAAAATCACGAAATTCCTTGATCATGTCCTGTCCCAATCTGCACCGCATGTTGCGGCATCTTTGCGGCGGAGCCTAACATGATCCGCCCGCCAGTACACTGCCCGATTGCAGCGACACAGTTTGAAATCTGACGGCGCCGCCTCTGCATGCGCGGCGTGCAGCGCGCGAAGCGCGGAAGGGCCAGGACGGCCGCGGCACGAAGCGCTCACGACTGGCGGCCGTGCAGAGTGCCGTTTGTCGTGGCACGCGGCTTATGCGCGCTTCGCGCCGTCAGCGAACGCCACCGGCGGCGATAATGCGGTTCCGTATGCGCTTCGCGCGGGCGATAGAAGCGATCAACAGGATCCGACGCTTCGGCCTGGCTCCGGTGCGCATTCATTCTCCCAATGGGAGCCCGCCTCGCTTTCAGTGGCGAACAGGGGCCCTCACCCGCAAGATCGCGCCAGTTACTGCCTGCCCACTCGATCGAACGGATGATGTGTCTATTTCCAGCCCTGGCCTGAGCGATGGAGCAAGACACCGGCGTCCCAATACGGCTCATCGCCGGCGCAAACGCGCTGAGCGCAACATTCCGATCGGCCTGCCTGCACTGGACAGCTGACAAAGCCAAAGCGCTCGCAAGCCCCCTTCGCCTGCCCGCATACAGGTGCAGCCCGCCAGCCATGCAAAGGGCGCCGAGCGCCACTTCTGAACCTCTCCGGTTTTTCCGGCGGCTTCACCTCCTGAGTAGGATGGAGCATCATGCGCAGGACGATGAACAATTTTCCCCTGAAGTGCGTGAAGGCGCGGTGCGCCTGGTCGACAATGAGGGTC
>NZ_JAYRZN010000022.1:0-63196 GCF_041916475.1 Paenirhodobacter sp. | reverse complement strand
CCAAGGGCGTGCAGGGCACCATCGCCTTCTGCCCGGTGCCCAGAAGCCCCACGTTCGAAATGTGAAACCCGTCCACGTCCTTCGCGGGCGCGATCGCGTTGATCACCAGATCGGTGTTCATGTGCCGGGGCAGCGGCAGCTGCACCAGGATCCCATGCACCGCCGGATCCGCGTTCAGCCGCCCGATCAGCGCCAGAAGATCGGCCTCCGGGGTCTCTGCCGGCAGCTTGTGCTCGAAGCTCGCCATCCCCGCCTCGCGGGTCTGGATCCCCTTGTTCTTCACATAAACCGCCGAGGCCGGATCCTCGCCCACCAGCACAACCGCCAGACCGGGCACCACGCCACGCGCCTTCAGAGCCGCAACATGCGCCCCAACACGCCCGCGAACACCCGCCGCAAAAGCCTTCCCGTCAATAATCGCCGCGCTCATCCACGCTCTCCCTTGCCCGGGTGGTGGGCCGGGGCGCATGGTGCACCCCGGCCCGTCCGCTCAGATGTCGAGCGTGTTGTCGCGCTCCCAATGGGAGAAATGCGACACGAAGGAGTTCCACTCCTGCATCTTCAGCTTCAGATAGGCCGAGGAGAAATCCGCCCCCATCGCCGCCTTCAGCCCCTCATCCGCATCATAGGCGCGGATCGCATCGAGCAGGTTCAGCGGCAGCTTCGGCGCGCCCTCGATCTTGTGGCCCTCGGCATACATGTCGATATCGTAGCGCGGGCCGGGGTCGGCCTTGGATTTCAGCCCGGAAAGCCCGGCGGCGATGATCACCGCCTGCAGCAGATAGGGGTTCACCGCCCCGTCGGGCAGGCGCAGCTCGAACCGGCCGGGGCCGGGCACGCGCACCATATGGGTGCGGTTGTTGCCGGTCCAGGTGACGGTGTTGGGCGCCCAGGTCGCGCCCGAATTGGTGCGCGGCGCGTTGATCCGCTTGTAGCTGTTCACCGTCGGGTTGGTGATCACCGCAAGCGCCGAGGCGTGCTTCATGATGCCGCCGAGGAAATAGCGGCCATCGTCGGAAAGGCTCAGCTCCTTGCTGTCGTCGGCGAAGGCGTTCTTGCCGGTCTTGCTGTTCCATACCGAGATATGCGCATGGCAGCCGTTGCCGGTCAGGCCCATGATCGGCTTCGGCATGAAGGTTGCGCGCAGGCCGTGCTTCTCGGCGACCGAGCGCACCATGAACTTGAAGAACGAGTGCTTGTCGGCGGTGGCGAGGGCCGCGTCATATTTCCAGTTCATCTCGAACTGGCCGTTCGCGTCCTCGTGGTCGTTCTGATAGGCCTCCCAGCCGAGCTCCAGCATGTAATCGCAGATCTCCGCGATCACATCATAGCGGCGCATCACCGCCTGCTGGTCGTAGCAGGGCTTTACCGCGGTATCGGCCGGGTCCGAGATCTGCAGCCCGTCGGGCGTCAGCAGGAAGAATTCGGGCTCGACCCCGGTCTTCACCACCAGGTCCATTTCGGCCGCTTCGGCGATCAGCCGGTTCAGCACGTTGCGCGGCGCCTGGTCGAGGGCCGCGCCGCCCGACATGACGCAGTTCGACGCGACCCAGGCCACGTCCTTTTTCCACGGCAGCTGGATCACCGAGGTCGGGTCCGGCACCGCCAGCATGTCGGGGTGCGCAGGCGTCAGGTCGAGCCAGGTCGCGAAGCCCGCGAAGCCCGCCCCATCGGCCTGCATGTCGGCGATCGCCTGCGCGGGCACCAGCTTCGCGCGCTGCGCCCCGAACAGGTCGGTGTAGGAAATCATGAAATACTTGACGCCCTTCTCGCGGGCGAATGCAGCCAGATCGGTCATGTTCTTATCCCTGTTGTGCCGCGGGCGGGGTCCTTGCCCCGCCCGTCAATCTCAGAAGCCCTTGCCCGGGAACCAGTTGGTCCCCGCGAGCGGCACCTGCGCCATCGCAGCCGCTTCCATGGTCAGCGCGCACAGATCCTCGGGCTCGAGGTTGTGCACATGGCTCTTGCCGCAGGCGCGCGCGATGGTCTGGCATTCCAGCGTCATCACCGCGAGGTAATTGCGCAGCCGCCGCGCGCCCTCGATCGGGTCGAAGCGCGCCATCAGCGCCGGGTCCTGCGTGGTGATGCCGGCCGGGTCCTTGCCCTCGTGCCAGTCGTCATAGGCGTCGGCCGTGGTGCCGAGGGCCGCATATTCCGCGCCCCATTTCGGGTCGTTCTCGCCAAGCGCGATCAGCGCCGCCGTACCGATGGCCACCGCATCGGCGCCGAGCGCCAGCGCCTTCGCGACATCGGCCCCGCTCCGGATCCCGCCCGAAACCACCAGCTGCACCTTGCGATGCATGCCGAGGTCCTGCAGCGCCTGGACCGCGGGGCGGATGCAGGCGAGCGTCGGCATGCCGACATTCTCGATGAACACGTCCTGGGTCGCGGCGGTGCCGCCCTGCATGCCGTCGACCACCACCACATCGGCGCCCGCCTTCACCGCCAGCGCGGTGTCGTAATAGGGCCGCGCGCCGCCGACCTTGATGTAGATCGGCTTTTCCCAGTTGGTGATCTCGCGCAGCTCGAGGATCTTGATCTCGAGATCGTCCGGCCCGGTCCAGTCCGGATGCCGGCAGGCCGAGCGCTGGTCGATGCCCACGGGCAGGTTGCGCATGCCCGCGACCCGCTCGGTGATCTTCTGGCCGAGCAGCATGCCGCCGCCGCCGGGCTTCGCGCCCTGGCCGATCACCACCTCGATCGCATCGGCGCGGCGCAGGTCATCGGGGTTCATGCCGTAGCGCGAGGGCAGGTATTGATAGACCAGCTTCTCGCTGTGCCCGCGCTCCTCGTTGGTCATGCCGCCGTCGCCGGTGGTGGTCGAGGTGCCCGCGAGCGTGGCGCCGCGGCCCAGGGCCTCTTTCGCCGGGCCCGAGAGCGCGCCGAAGGACATGCCCGCGATCGTCACCGGGATCTTCAGCTCAATCGGCTTCTTGGCGAAGCGCGTGCCGAGCACGACCGAGGTGTCGCATTTCTCGCGGTAGCCCTCGAGCGGATAGCGGCTCATCGACGCGCCGAGGAACAGCAGGTCGTCGAAATGCGGCACCCGCCGTTTCGCCCCGCCGCCGCGGATGTCGTAGATGCCGGTGTCGGCCGCGCGGCGGATCTCGGCGTTGATGTCCGGGCTGTAGGTCCAGCTGTTGCGCGGGAGGGTTTGCGGTGTCTTGTCCATCAGTAGGCGCTCGCGTGATCGACGTGGAAATTGTAGAGCTTGCGGGCCGAGCCGTAGCGCTTGAACTCTTCGGGCTTCGCATCGGCGCCGGCGCGCTCCAGCAGGTCCTTCAGGATCTCCAGATGCTCGGGGCGCATCTCTTTCTCGATGCAGTCCGAGCCCAGCGACTTGACCGTGCCGCGCACGAACAGGCGCGCCTCATAAAGGCTGTCGCCGAGCGCATCGCCTGCGTCGCCCAGCACCACCAGGTTGCCCGATTGCGCCATGAACGCCGACATGTGGCCGATGTTGCCATGCACCACGATATCGATGCCCTTCATCGAAATCCCGCAGCGCGAGGAGGCATTGCCTTTCACCACCAGCAGGCCGCCATGGCCGGTCGCGCCCGCATATTGCGAGGCGTCACCCTCGATGATCACCGTGCCCGACATCATGTTCTCGGCCACGCCCGGCCCGGCGGAGCCGGTGACGTGGACGGTGGCCTGCTTGTTCATCCCCGCGCAGTAATAGCCGGTGGAGCCCTTCACCGTGACCTCGATCGGCGCATCGAGCCCGACGGCGATCGCATGCGCGCCCTTCGGATTCTCGATCACCCATTGGGTCTGGTTGGTCTGTGCGGCCTGCGCCTGCAGCGCGGCATTGATCTCGCGCAGCGGCGTGGTGGCCAGGTCGAGGCTCTGCATCTCAGCGCTCCCAGAAATAGACGGTTGCGGGTTCGGGCTCCCAGACGCGGGCGGTCTCGATCCCCGGCAGGTTGGCCAGCGCCCGGTATTCGGAGCCGAAGGCCACATAATCATCGGTCTCGGCCATCACCGCGGGTTTGCAGGCGATCGGGTCGCGCACCACGCCGAAGCCGTTCTTCGTGCCCACCACGAAGGTGAAGAACCCGTCGAGGTCCTGCAGCGTGCCTTCGAGGGCGGTGCCGAGATTGACGCCTTCCGCAAGCCGCGAGGAGATGTAGCAGGCCGCCACTTCGGTATCGTTCTGCGTTTCCGGCGCAAAGCCCTTGGCGCTCAGCACGCGGCGCATCTGGTTGTGGTTCGACAGCGAGCCATTGTGCACGAGGCACTGGTCGTCGCCGGTGGAGAACGGGTGCGCGCCCATCGTCGTCACCGCCGATTCCGTGGCCATCCGGGTGTGGCCGATGCCATGGCTGCCCGCCATGCCGCGGATCCCGAAACGCGCCGCCACATCCTTGGGCAGGCCGGTTTCCTTGTAGATCTCCATCGCCGCGCCGCAGCCCATCACCCGGATACCGCGGGCCTTCATGAAGGCGCGCGCCGCCGCTTCGGCATCTTCCGGGATCGTCAGCACGGCGTGCGTATCCACCACCCGCATCGTCACCGCCTGGCCAAGCGCCGCTTCCAGCGCCCCGTCCAGCCCGTCGAAGGTCGCCGCCGGCGTATCCGACTGCACCGTCAGCTTCAGGCCCGTGCCCGCATCCCCGTAGATCGCGATCCCGGCGCTGTCAGGACCACGATCGGTCATCGTGATCAGCATCTCCGTCAGAAGATCCCCAAGACGCGGACGAAGCGATTCCTGCTTCAGGAAAAGCCCGACAATCCCACACATCAACAAGCTCCCGCTGCTAAAGGTTCGTATGTCGATTTACCTATCAGGAAATTTATTTCAGTACAGGGATATTTTGCACCGCAGGAATATTGCTGTCTTCTGAGGAATTTCCTGCCGCCAATTTTGGCAGCGCCCCTCCGGGCCCGGATTTTCCCGCGCATTATTTGGGCAGGGCTGAAACCCGGGCGCCAAACCGGCCCACGAAGCGCCACATCGCACGATTCGAGCCGGTTTCAGCATGCCCGGGCGCACCGAAGCCCGCGCAGAGCGCAGCAAAGCCCAGTGATTCCGGGGCGCACGCCTTCGTGACATGGCGCGAATTTGTGCAGCGCAGGGCAAAGCGCCCACATTCTGACGCCCGCCAAACGGGCCGCTTCATTTTATTTAAGAGAAACTATTCTTCCCACGAATCCCCATCATCATGGCAACACCTGCCAACACACATGGGTGAAACGATGCATCTGAAGAAACTCCTTCCCGCGGCCGGGGCGCTCACCGCCCTGCCCGCCTTCGCCTGGGCGCAGGAGGCCGAAGCCTCCCTGAACACTGGCGATACCGCTTTCGTGGCGACCTGCGCGCTGATCGTCATGCTGATGATGCTGCCCGGCCTCGGGCTGTTCTATGCCGGGATGGCGCGCTCCAAAAACGTGCTCTCCATCCTCACGCAGATCTTCGCCTCGATCTCGCTCATCTGCGTGCTCTGGGCGCTGGTCGGCTATTCTCTGTTCATCGACGGCACCGGCCCCGTGATCGGCGGCCTCGGCAAGATGTTCATGTCCGGCGTCACCACCGACAGCCTGACCTACACCATCCCCGAATACCTCTATTTCCTGTTCATGATGATGTTCGCCGCGATCACGCCGCCGATCATCATCGGCGCCTTCGCCGAGCGGATGAAATTCTCCGCGGTGCTGGTGTTCATGGGGCTGTGGTTCATGATCAACTACGTGCCGATGGCGCATATGGCCTGGGGCGGCGGCTGGGTGTTCAATGTCGGCGTCATGGATTATGCGGGCGGCAACGTGGTGCACCTGAATGCCGGGATGGCGGCGCTCGTCTGCGCGCTGGTCCTCGGGCCGCGCAAGGGCTACCGCACCACGATGATGGCGCCGCACAACATGACCATGACCTATACCGGCGGCGCGATGCTCTGGGTCGGCTGGCTTGCCTTCTGCGGCGGCTGCGCGCTGGCGGCGAGCGGCTTCTCGGCGCTGCTGATGGTCAACACGATGCTCGGCGGGGCTGCGGGCGCGCTGTCGTGGATGGTGACGGAATGGATTCACCGCAAGAAACCCTCGACCTTCGGCGTGCTCTCGGGTGCCATCGCCGGGCTGGTGGCGATCACCCCGGCCTGCGGCTTCGTGGGCCCTGCGGGCGCAATCGCGGTCGGGCTGCTGGTCTCGCCGGTCTGTATCTTCGCGGTCGAGGTGATGAAGCCGAAGTTCGGCTATGACGACAGCTTCGACGTGTTCGGCGTGCATGGCGTCGGCGCCATCGTCGGCGGTGTGCTCACCGTGATCTTCGCCGCGCCGGTGTTCGGCGGCATGGGCTATGCCGAAGGCCGCGACATGGCCTCGCAGATGGGCCCGCAGATCGGCGTCATGGCCTTCTCGATCCTGGTTTCGGTGGTCACCACCTGGATCGCGCTGAAGGTGACGGCGCTGGTGACCGGCGGGCTGCGCGTCTCCGACGAGGCGGAATACGAGGGCCTCGATACCAGCACCCATGGCGAAGTGGGCTATCGCTTCAACGACGGCCTGTTCGGCGGCAGCGCGGTCGAGGTGGCGCCGGGCGCGGCGCATGTGGCCTATGCCACGGCCCAGCTGACCAAGCTGCCGGGCTGAGGCGCCCCGGGGGGCGGGCCTTGCAGGGCCCGCCCCCACGGCACGAAAATGCCCCGACCCGTTTCCGGATCGGGGCACCCCCGGAGGATCGCACGCCCCCCGGGACGACATCCCGACACCCGTCCTTGCAGGGACGGGATGCCACCGGAGGCAGGTCCGGCGGGCCGGGACGCGGGAACCAGGAGCCTTGGGGTCGCCCATGACCGACGGCACCTGGAACGAAAGAGGGGCCGGCGCAGAACGCGCCGGCCCCTTCGCTGCTCAGTCCGGGAAGATGCCCGGAGAGGTTTCCTTGCCATCGTCGAACTGCGCGAGGTAGCTCACGATCGTCGGGCGGTTCACCTGGAACCCCTTGTAAATCGCGAGCTCGTCGGGCAGGTCGCGCAGTACCCGATGCAGGCGGCGGCCCCATTTCGGCACGGTAACCAGATCTTCGAGCGCAATCAGGTAACAGCGGATCGGGAAGGCCAGCGCATTCGAGCGCGGCAGCCGCCAGAAGGTCTGCAGCTCCACCCGCAGATACTGTTTCCGCCCGACGTTTTCGGGGGTGATGCTGCGCTTCTCCGGGCCCCATTTGTGATAGTTCTCAGGGCTGGTATCGAGGCGCGGATTGACCGTCATCGTCCAGTTCAGCCGCCGCGAGGGGGCGCCCTGCTGCACGTTCATCAGGAATTTCAGCGCGCGCTGGAACACGCCCAGCTCATGCGCCTTGGGCACCGGGGCGTGCCATTCGAAGAAGTTCATCCCGATGTCGAAATCGAGGCTCCAGTCGGCCTGGGCCGTCACCATGCCCGCATCCATCCACAGGTTGCCCTCGCGCTGATCCAGAAGCGCATGGTCGCCCTGGGTCTGGCGGGTGATGTATTCCAGCGGGCCGCAGGGCAGCGTGGTGGCATCGAGGAAGGTGAAGCGCTGGTCGATCCCGAGTGGCCGGTTGATCCAGTGCCAGCGGTCGCCGTCGCGGTGGAGCGTGAACAGCTCCGGATAATCCTCGGCCTTGGAGGTCATCACCAGCTCGAGGAAATCCCACCCCGCCAGCTCCATATGCGGCAGCGACTGGCAACGCAGCGGATCCTCCGCCAGCGTGATCGCCCGGTCGCGCATCTCGGCCACATAATGCTCGTCCACATCGAAACGATGCTCGAAGACCGAGCCCGCCCGCGTCTTGCGATGCGGCTCGATGTTGACCGAATACATGTAGCTGTCCTGGTCAAACGGGAACGGGAACCGCGCGATCGCCTCAGGCGAGTTGCGGTAGGTGTAATCGTCGCGGAAGGTCTCGTCGTTGAAGCGGAGGGTCATCGGGTCACCTGTCGAGAATGAGTTCCTGCCCCTCGAACCGCGAGACGCAGGGCATGATCTTGGTCTGGGCGGATTTTTCGTCATCGCTCAGCCAGTGGTCGTGATGCGCAATGCGGCCCTTGCAGGAGAGCACCGCCGTCTCGCACTGGCCGCAGGCGCCGCCGCGGCACAGCCAGGGCGCCTCCACCCGCGCGGCCTCCAGCGCCTCCAGCAGGCTTTGATGCGGGCCGACTTCCAGCGTAATGCCGGATTTCGCAAGGATCACGGTGAAGGGCTTGCCGGGGGCCGGCGCGAGGAAAGCCTCGGCATGCAGCGCCGCCTTCGGCCAGCCCAGCCGCGCGGCCGCATCCTCCACCGCCGAAATCAGCCCCTCCGGCCCGCAAGTGTATACATGCGTGCCCAGCGGCTGGCGCGCGAGTACGGCGCCAAGGTCCATCCGCCCGCCCTCCTCGGAGATATGCGCATGCACCTGCGGCAGCTCGGGCAGCAGCGCGAGCCCCGCCGCCTCCGCCCGCGAACGCGCCGCATAATGCAGCTCGAACGGCGCCTGCAGGCGCATCAGCTGGCGCAGCTGTGCTAGAAACGGCGTGATCCCGATGCCCCCCGCGATCAGCACATGCTTGCGCGCGCGCAGATCGAGCGCGAACAGGTTCACCGGCGCGCCCACGCGCAGAAGGTCCCCCTCCCGCACCTGCCTGTGCATGAACCGCGAACCACCCCGGCCCCGGTCCTCGCGCCGCACCGCGATTTCATAGCCCGAGCCATCCATAGGGTCCGATATCAGCGAATAAGCGTTGCGCCGCAGCGTGCCCTGATCGGGCATTTCCACCACGACATGCGCCCCCCCCGAGAACAGCGCCAAGGCCGCGCCCTCCGGATGCTCGAAGCGGAAACGGGTCACCAGCGGGCTCAGCGGCGTCACCGCCGCCACCCGCAGCATCTGGCCGGTCATGGTTTGATCTCCTGCGTTTCGGGGAGGATACCGGGGGTCTCGGCATCGACGCAGACGCCCTGGAAGGCGCCGAGCCGACGCGAGAAATGATCGCGCACGAAGAGGGTGAGCCCGCAATGGCCGCAGGTGAACGGGTCCGTGGTGACGTTCTCGGTGATGCCCTTGCAGTGTACGCATTGCATGCGCCGCGCGATGGAGCCGCGATGCTCGGTCTGGATCGCGCCTTCGGGCAGGCCCGCGGCCAGGGCCTCGGCCGCGGCCTGGCCGATCAGCCCCTCGGTCCCCGCGAGATAGAGCCGGGTGCCCATATGCGCATCGCCAAGTGCCTTGCGGTAGCGCTCCAGCGCCGCCGCGAAGCTCGGCGCCTCGTGATACATCTGCGCGCCCAGGGCCCGCAGCCGCGCACCATGGGCGGCCCCGGCAGGAATATAGATCAGATGGGCCAGGTCCATCACCGCGGCATCGGCCGCGGCAAGGTCGATCAGGGCCTCCGCGCCCTCGGCGTCGGCGAGCATGATCGCAGGTGTCGCGCCCTGCGAGACGAGCCCCGGATAGACCGGGCGGCTCGTGATCGAGGGGGTGAATTCGGTGCGTGGCATGGTGATTTCCCTGTTGGAACGGGCGGGGGCGTCTGACGCGCCCCCTGCCCCATGGCCTCAGCCCTTGACGGTGCGGCGCTTCTTCTCCGGGTCGTAGAAGGGCATCGGCGCGGTGGTGGCCGCGATCTCGCCCGCCTCCGGGCAGACCACGGTGAGCGCGGTGCCCGCATTCGCACAATCGACTGGCAGCCGCGCGATGGCGATGGTCCAGCCGTTCAGCGGCGAGTGCATCGCCTGGGTCACGACGCCCACCTCCACGCCATCGCGCAGGACCTTCGCGCCATTGCCCGGGGCGGTGTCGCCCGCGAGCTTCAGCCCCCAGATCTTGAAGCGCTCCTTGCCCTTCAGCCGGTAATGCTCCTCCGCGCCGCGGAAGCCGGTCTTGCCCGGGCTTACCGTGAAATCGAGGCCGAGCTCCCACAGGGTATCGCCGCAGGCCTCGGTCTCGAACGGGTACATCTCGGAATTGTCGTAGGGGAAGAACAGCAGGTAGCTTTCCGTGCGCAGCAGATCGAGCGTGGTGAAGCGGCAGGGGATGATGCCCATCTCCTTGCCCTCTTCGAGGATCCGGCCCCAGATCATCGGCGCGTCCTGTCCGCGCACGAACAGCTCGTAGCCGCGCTCACCGGTATAGCCCGTGCGCGAGATCATCGCCGGCACGCCGTAGAGCGACGTCTGCATATGCGCGAAATAGGGTAGATCGCGGATGCCGGGCACGTATTTGGCCAGGAAATCCACCGCCAGCGGGCCCTGCAGCGAGAGGTCGTGCAGATTGTCATCGAAGCGCACGGAGACGTCGCGGCCGGCGGCGGCCATGGTCAGCTGCTCGAAGCCCTGGCCCGAGCCATGCACCACCATGAACGCATTCGGCCCGGTGCGGTAGATGACACAGTCATCGACGAACTTGCCCGCATCGTTCAGCATGGCCGCATAGACCGAGCGCCCCGGCATCAGCTTTTCCATGTTGCGGGTGGTGGCGCGGTCGATCACATGGCTCGCCCCCGCCCCGGTGACATGGACCTTCTTCAGCCCCGACACATCCATCAGCCCCGCCTTCGTGCGTATGGCCAGGTATTCCGCCGCCGGATCGCCGTCATAGCTCCAGGCGGTGCCCATGCCCGACCAGTCTTCCAGCGCCGAGCCCAGCGCACGGTGCCGGTCCGCCAGCGTCGAAAATCTCCACGATGCAGTCATCTCGTCTCTCCTGTTGCCCGGTCAGGACCGGGGCCGTTCCTTTTTCGGGTCGTAATAGGGGAAGGGCGCCACGCGGGCGGCGATCCGCTTGATATGTCCGTCCAGCCGGCCGACCTCGACCGCGGTGCCCGGCGCGGCATGGGCCACGTCGATGCGCGCGAGCGCGATCCAGTCTCCGCTCCGGGGCGAGCGCATGGCCGAGCAGATCTCGCCCACCTGCGCGCGGCCGATGCGGATGCAATCGCCATGGCCGACGGGCTCCTGCCCCTCGATCTCCAGCCCGATGAATTTGCGCCCGGGCGTGACCTTGCGGCGCTGGAGCGCGTCGCGGCCGATGAAATCGGCGGCCTTGGATTTCAGCGGCACGGTAAAGCCGATACCCGCCTCGAACGGGTCGGTCTGATCCGAGAAATCATATCCGGCGAAGACGAGCCCGGCCTCGATCCGGCACAGATCGAGCCCCGCGAGCCCCATCGGGCGGATGCCATGCGCCTGCCCCGCGGACCACACGGCATCGAACACCGCCTTACCATCCTTCGGGTGGCAGAAGATCTCGTAGCCGAGCTCGCCCGTATAGCCCGTGCGCGAGACCACCACCGGCGCGCCCGTAGCCCCCCCGATCCGGCCCACGGTGAAGCGGAACCAGCCCATTTCGGCAATTGCGGCTTGGTGCGGCGCGGTCCAGATGATCTCGGCCATCAGATCGCGCGATTTCGGCCCCTGCACGGCGATGTTGTGCAGCTGGTCGGTGGAGGAGCGGATCATCACGTTCAGCCCGAGCTTTTCGGCCTGTTCGCGCATCCAGGCGCCGCCTTCATCGGACCCGCCGATCCAGCGGAAGTTCTGATCGCCGAGGCGGAACAGGGTGCCATCGTCGATCATGCCGCCGTGCTCGTAGCACATGGCGGAATAGACCACCTGGCCATGGCCGAGCTTCGAGACATCGCGGGTGAGCACCCAGTTCAGCAGCGCCTCTGCATCGGGGCCGGTGACCTCGAACTTGCGCAGCGCGCTCAGGTCCATCACCACCACGCCCTCGCGCGCGGCCCAGTAGCTTTCGACCGGATCGCAGCCCGGGAAGGAATTCGGCAGCCAGAAGCCCCGATACTCGACGAAATCGCGGGTCAGCTCCGCGAAACTGCTGTGGAAGGCGCTCTCGCGCGTCATGATCGGCTCCGCGTCGGGAAGGGGGCGCCAGGCGGAGGCGCGGTTGAACCGCTCCGTGGCCGCGTAGCTGCGCACATGGATATCGGTGAGGTGCCAGCCATTGGCGGGCGAGGTATCGTCCGGGCAGGCCGAGGAGACGCAGACGATATCCGTCAGCGCGCGCAGCAGCACATAATCGCCCGGGCGGGACCACGGCTCATCGGCGAACATCACGCCATGAGCGTCGATCCCGGTATTGAAGAAGAAGTTGGCCGCCATCCAGCCCGCGCGCGGCTCCACGCCATAGGCCGCCAGCGCGCCGTTGAAATTGTCGGAGCAGTTGGCATGGCCCGGGTAGCCGATATCGTCATAGTATTTCGGCGCGCAGGCGAGGCCGAACGTATCGTGCCGCCCGCAGGTATCCTGCACCACCTCGACCAGCGGCACCATGTCGTGGTCGAAGTATTTGGAATGCAGGCCAGGCATCGGATAATTGTGGCCCTGGATCGTGCGGGTCGTGGTCACATCCAGCGGATGCACGATGCCGCGGTCCAGCTTGCGCGCATCGAAGCACTGGAAATCCGTGCACTGGCGCCCGTCCACGTCGATGATCTGGATGTATTCGCCCGCCTTCACCACATAGGCCTCGGCCGTGGCGGATTTCACCCGGATGTCCTGCAGCGGATCCGCGAGCGGATCGGGCAGCGCGAACTGCCCCACCCGACGCGGCACCGCCCGGGTGATGCACAAGGTGAGCGGCGTCGCCGTATCCTGCGCTTCGGCATCCATCGGTCCGCCGGGCGCGGCCAGGATCAGCCAGCCCTTGCCCTGCGCGGTGAAGCCCGCGGATTCGCCTGCGCGTGAGGCCGCCCCGAACAGCCCGATCGCGCGCGCCTCCGAAACGTCGATCCCGCGCAGCGCGAGCGACAGCCGCAGCCTTCCCAGCCCCGCCAGCATCGCGCGCAGCCCGTCGGCCGCGCCATCCGCGCGCCAGCCGAGCAGACCGGCGTCGATGTGCCCATCCGGATGCGCCGCGATCAGCTCCGCGCGCTGGCCGCCCTCGTCATTGCTCACCGAGACGCGGTCTCCCGCCGCGATCTCGACCACCACCGCCGAGCCGCCCGGCACGGCATAGCGCTCCTCGTTGGGCGCGAGCCCGAAGGCCGCAGCCCGGCGCGGACGCGTGGGCCGCGGCGGACCCGGCCGCAGCAGGGTCTGGGTGAATTCCACCATCACGTCTCCCTCGTGATCGAAAAATGCGGGGGGAGGACAAGGACGCCGCCTCCCCCCAGTCGGGGAAGAGACCTCAGGCGCGGAGGTATGCCTCCATGGAATCGTCCAGCGCATCCTTCCACGGCGTGTGGTGCGGCGGCGCCATGGTCCCGGTCATGACCGATTTGTAGCTGTGGTTGCGGAAGGCCATGATGTCGACCTTCTTGTGGTGCTTCCACTCGAGGAATGCCTCAATGGCGCCATCCACGTTGAAGCTCGGGTAATCGGTGTCGGCGATCAGTTCCTTGACGTAGTCGCCCTGATACTTGATCGCGTATTTCACATCGTCCGAAGCCTCCTCGCGCGCCTCGCGCTCGGCCACATCGGCGATCAGCGCCTGCTTGTCGGCGGGCACGGCGATCCGGCCGAGGATGATGTCGCGCACATACCAGGCCTGGGCGTCGAACATGTTGAAGGTGAACCACTGGTCCTGCATGCCGATGTAGAACAGCTTCGGATTGTGGACATAGACGACCCCTTTATACAGGTCGGCCGTCGCCAGCCGGTTCGCCGTCTTCAGCCGCAGATCGTCGGGGAGGAACGGGAAGTAGTGCTTGTAGCCCGTGCACAGGATGATCGCGTCGATATGCTTGCTGCTGCCGTCCTTGAAGAAGGCGGTCTTGCCCTCGACCTTCACCAGCGCGGGTTTTTCTTCCCAGTTCGCGGGCCACTGGAAGCCCATCGGCGCCGAGCGGTAGCAGGAGGTGATGGATTTCGCCCCGTATTTCCAGCACTGCGAGCCGATATCCTCCGCCGAATAGGACGAGCCCATCACCAGCACGTCCTGGCCTTCGAATTCGCGCGCATCGCGGAAATCATGGGCATGGACGATGCGGCCATAGAACTGCTCGAAGCCCGGATATTCCGGCACGTTCGGGCTGGAGAAGTGCCCCGAGGCAACGATCACATGATCGAAGCGCTCCTTGTAGACACGATCGGCGACCATATCGTGGACGGTGATGGTGAAATCCTCGGCGTCCTGATCGTATTCGACCCAGCGGATCACCGAATTGAACCGGATCCAGGGCCGCACGCCCGCCTTGTTCACCCGGCCTTCGATGTAATCCATCATCACCGCGCGCGGCGGATAGGAGGCGATCTGCTTGCCGAAATGCTCCTCGAACGGATAGTCGGCGAATTCGAGCCCCTCTTTCGGGCCATTGGTCCACAGGTAGCGGTACATCGAGCCGTGAACCGGTTCCCCGTTCTCATCGACGCCGGTGCGCCAGGTATAGTTCCACAGCCCGCCCCAATTGGCCTGTTTCTCGAAGCAGACCACCTCCGGGATCTCCGCCCCATTGCGGGCGGCGGATTGGAATGCCCGCAGAGCGGCAAGACCGGAAGGACCTGCGCCGATCACGGCAACGCGTTTCGTCATTGTTGGACTCCCTGTTTTTGTTTCTTGATCCGGTTTGAACCAGATGTGGCAACTGGTTCTTTCGGCATGAACCAATCATGCGCAGGCGGTATGCTTCCCGGTCAATATTTTTTCTTGCGTGGAATGCTGCCTGTGCGAGAATTTGGGCATTCCGGGCGGTCCGAAACGGGTTGGGGATGATTTTATGAGCACAGCGTCATTCGCACAGAGGCTCGCGGTGACGGGTACGCTCCCCCGGCTGGAGGCGCGCAACCGCGCTCCGCTGCGGATCGGCTTCCTCACGCCGCTCTCGGGGCCCGAATCAGACTGGGGCAAACCGGGCCTGGACGGCTGCCGGATCTGGACCGACTGGATCAACGAACATGGCGGGCTGATGGTCGCCGGCCGGCGCCACCGGGTGGAGATCATTGCCCACGACAGCGCCGCAGGGCCCGCGCAGGTGCGCGAGGCCGCGCGCGATCTGGTGGAGAACCAGCGCGTGCGGATCGTGCTCACGCTCGGCGGCGACAGTTTCGCCCCGGCCCTGCCCTATCTGATGGCGCGCCGGGTGCTGGTGGCGACGCTGCTGCCATCGGATCTGTCGCCCGACACGCCCTATCTGATCGCGCCCGCCGAGGTGCATCCGCTGTTCAACGTCACCGGCGTATCCTGGCTCGCGCGCAACCGCCCGGCCGCGCGGCGGGTGGCGCTGTGCAGCCAGACCGACAGTCTGGGCCTGCCCTCGCTCGCCGTCTATCGCGCTGCCTTCGAGGCCGCGGGCATCGCGATCACCCGCGAAATCCGCTACGCCCCCGATGAGCGCGATGCAGACGGGCTCGTCTCGGCAATGCTGGAAAGCCAGCCCGAGATCCTGTGCTGGTGCTCCTCCGACCCGCCGATGATCGAGGCGCTGACGGAAGCTGCTTTCGCGCGCGGCTTCACCGGCGAGATCATCGCCTGCACCGCCGACGACTACGGCCGCATGATTGCGCGCACCGCACCCGAGTTCATGGCGCGCTATACCTTCCAGTTCCCGGATTTCGACGATCCGAAGCTCACCGATACCGCCTTCTTCTTCCGCCGCCCGAAGGCATTCTTCGACAGCTACAACGCCCGCTTCCCCCGCGAATGGACGGCGGTCAGCTGGGAATATGCCTCGATCCTCGATCTGTGGCACAATGCGGTGGAAATCGCCGATACGGTGGAGCCGGTCTCGGTGCTGGCGGCGATGAAGCGCGGCCAGCAGATGCCCCATGCCTTCGGCCCGGCGCGCTGGTGGGGGCAGGAAGTCTTCGGGATCGACAATGCGCTGGTGGGCGATTGGCCCGTGGTGCGCATCAGCGAGGGCCGGGCCCGCATCGTGGAATTCGGCTCGGTGACCGACTGGCTGGAGCGCCACGATGCGCTGCTGATCCGGCACATGCAGGAGCTCGGCCAGATGTGGCAGCAGCGGGTGCGGCTGCCCAGGCGCCGGGTCATTCCTCCTGCATGAGCAGCTTCTGGTCTTCGATCAGGCTCAGCTTCATGAATTCGCTGGCCGCCTCGATGTCGCGCGCGGCGATGGCGTTGAACAGGGCGTTGTAGCCGCGCTGATAGGTGGCGATGCGCGCGGGCGTCAGGTGGCGGCGGTACATCGCGGCGCGGAAGCTCTGCCGCCGCGCGTCGATCACCAGGTTGTAGCAGGCCACCAGCAGCGGATTGCCGGTGCCCTCGGCGATCTGGCGGTGGAACTCTTCTTCGAGCCGCATGAACGCGCCGATATCGGTGCTCACCGCCTCCAGCTGCGAGAGCGTCTCGCCGAGCGCCTCGATCTGCCGCGGCGGCATGGAGATGATCGCGAGCCGCACCATCTCCGGCTCCAGGATCCCGCGCATCACCTGAAGCTGCAACGGCCCGGTCTCCGCCGCGACGGGCGCGACGGAACGCGCCGTCCCCTCCGGATCCCAGATCACGAACGAGCCAGACCCCGCCCGGCGCCGGATCATGCCGCGCTCCTCGAGCTGATCGAGCGCCTCGCGCACCGTGTTGCGCGCAACGCCCAGGTCCTGCGCAAGCTGGCGCTCCGCCGGCAGGCGCTCATCGAGCCCGTATTCCTGCGCCACGATCCGCGTCGTCAGCGTATCGATCACATATTGCACCGTCGATCCGGGGATCGGCGCGGCATCGGTTCTACGCGGAGAGACGGGCATGGCGCTCCTTCGGGTCGCCCGGAAAATAGGCACAGCGCGAATAAACCGCAGATGGCGGCGAAAATCCAGTGCCGCCGGCGCTGCGGCGCGGAAAATGCCTCAGCTGCGCAGGCGGCGCATGGCCATGATCTGCGCCGCGGCAGCATGCGGCGGGATGGTGTGGAACATGTCGGAGAGCATCCGCGCATCGGCCTTGACCCCGGCCCAGCGGCCGCGCTTCGCCCCTTTCCAGGGGCTCGCGACCCCGGGCCAGCGCACGACGGCGATCCGGGCCTGCTTCGCGATCAGACGCCGGTTCATATAAACCTCGAGGCCGAAGCGCGGCAGTGCGCGCAGCGCCTCGGGCGGGCCGAGGAGCGCCTTCGGCACCACCCGCTCGCCCGAGATGTAATCGAGCCCGATCGCGCGCCAGGGCCAGGGCGAATTGCCGCGCAGGCTGATCGATACATCGGAGCGCCCCGCCCGCACCGGCGCCACCAGCGCATCGAGCGCCTCCGCGCCAAGGCCGATCAGATCACTGTCCAGCAGCATCACATGCTCATGTGCCGCGGCCTCGATGCCCACCGAAACCGCCCAGCTCTTGCCCCGGTTCTGCGGCATCGCGATCAGCCGCGCCTCCGGCACCCGTGCCGCCACCGCCGCCGTGCCGTCGGAGGAGCCATCGTCCACCACCAGCACCTCGTCGATCGCCGGATGGCCGATGACGGAGCGCAGCACCGCCTCGATCCGTGGCGCCTCATTATAGGCCGGGATCACGCAGCTGAGGCGCAGGCTCATTTCACCGCATCCATCGCCGTGCCGCGCCACTCGAACCCCTTGCGCGCCCAGGTGGCGCACCAGAGCGGCTGCAGCAGCAGATCGCGCAGCCCCATCGCCGCCAGATCGCGGCCGCCCGCAGGCCAGCCCGCAATACGGCAAAGCCCCCATTCCACCGCATACCAGAGCGCCACGAACGGCAGCACCCAGCCCCAGGCGCCGCCCAGAATCAGCGCCAGCACCGGCGGCACCGGCCCGAGCAGCAGCTCGGCCACAAACAGCCCCGGAAACCCCGCCCGCCGCACGCGGGACCAGCGCAACTGCCTGTCCCAGACGGCGCGGAAGGCGCGCAGCCCGATCGGCTGGGCGAAGGCGCGGCGGGTGAGCCGCACCCGCAGCCCCTGCCCGCGCACGACCTTGGTGGAGGCGACATCCTCGGCCAGATCGCGGCCCAGAGCCCCCGGCCCACCGGCCCGCTCCAGCACATCGCGACGCCAGACCAGGTTCTTGCCCTGCGCGAAGCCAAGGCCGAGCTGATCCGCCGCCAGCTGCCAGCGCGCCTGCATCCCGTTCAGGAAGGCGCATTCGACCGCCCCCCACAGATCCTCGCCGCGGATCCCCACCGGCGGGCTGGTCACCAGCCCGGTCTGCGCATCGAATGCCGCCATTACTTGCGCCAGATAATCCGCAGGCAGCAGCACATTTGCATCGACCATCGCCACGATGCCGCCCGCGCTTTCGCGCCAGCCCTTGACCACATTGTTGAGCTTCGGATTGCCGCTGATCAGGTCCTCGCCGATCAGCAGCCGCGCGCGCCGCGCCGGATATTCGGTGATCAGGCGGCGCACCAGCGGCACGGCGGCATCCTCCGCCCGCGCGGCGCAGAACAGGATTTCATACTCCGGCCAGTCGAGCGTGAAGGTGCTGCGCAGCGTTTCCTCATCGTAGCGGTCCAGCCCGCAGACCGGGCGCACGATGCTGACGAAGGGCCGCTCCGCCCCCGCCACGCGCCCGGGCACGAGATAGCGCCACCCGGCCAGACCGGCCGAAGCCACATGCAGCCCCATCGCCGCGACGGCAAACCCTTCGGCGAGCATCACGACCGCGACCAGATCCGCGCGCGGGCGGGCTCCGGGGTCCAGACCTCGGCGCTCTGGGTCTCACCCGACCATTCCAGCACCTGCATCGTGCCATCGGCGGTTTCCACCAGCGCAGTCTGGTTATCCACCCAGTCGCCGCAATTCGCATAGACGACGCCATCGCGCATATGCAGCGCGGCCTTGTGATAGTGGCCGCAGATCACGCCCTCATGCCCCCCAGCCCGCGCCAGCGCCGCCAGCCGCTCCTCGAACCGGTTGCCCACCAGCATCAGCGCATTCACCCCCATGATCGCCAGCTCGAACAGGCCCCGCTCCGCGCCATGCGGCAGGCGCTGCTTAAGCCATTGATCGGCCAGCCGCAGGATCGCATTGCCGCGGCTGCCGATCCGGGTCATCACATGCCAACGGAAAATCCGCGCATCGCACTGATCCCCGTGCAGGACCAGATAGGTGGTGCCGTCCGCCGCCGCATGAACGGCCGTCTCGCGCAGCTCGAATTCGGAAAACTGGGGGCTGTCGATCTGGCGCACGACATCGTCGTGATTGCCGGGAAGGTAGACGACCCGCACCCCCGCCCGCGCCCGCGCCAGCAGATCCTCCACGATCTCGTCATGCACGGCGCCCCAATGCACCCGCCCGCCATGCCAGACATCGAAGATATCGCCCACGAGGTAAATCGTCTCGGCCTCGGTATGGCGCAGGAATTCGCGAAACCGCGCGGCGCGGCTGCCCCAGGCCCCCAGATGCAGATCCGACACGAAGAGACTGCGATATCTCTTGCGGCGCGGATGTGCAGGCTCGGCCATGACGGATCCCCTATCTTGCAGCAGCATAATGCGCCTCGGCGGGAACAGGTTTCCCCCGCCTTGCCAAAAAATATGTGACAGCAGCGCACTTGCTGCAAATGCGAAACGAACGCTCCGGGGAAACTGTGGCGCAAAAACCGCGAATATTGACTAGCCTCAGCGCAAAATGCGCCCGCGGCTGCGCCAGAGCGCCGGCAGCAGGGTGGCCACATAGATCAGGTCGATCAGCACCATGAATGCCCAGAACCGGCTGAAGATCAGCCCCATCCCGATCACGGTGCCCATGAGCAGCGCGCCTACCCCCCAGCGGGGCACACGCATCGCCTTCGGCGAGAGCGTCGGCAGGCGCGAGATCATCAGCACGCCGATGATGCCGAGCCAGACCGCCGCCGCCATCGGCCAGTGCCGCACATCGACCACATCCGACAGCGTCAGATAGACCGGCAGCAGCGCCAGCATCGCGCCCGCAGGGGCCGGTACGCCGGTGAAATGGGTCTTGCCCGCGCCATCTTCGCCGCGCATGACGTTGAACCGCGCGAGCCGGAGGCAGCAGGCCGCCGCATAGACCAGCACGAAGACCCAGCCGAGTGCATTGCCCTCGCCCATCGCGAAGCGATAGACGAGAACCCCCGGCGCCACGCCGAAGCACAGGAAGTCCGACAGGCTGTCGAGCTCGGCGCCGAACTCCGACGTCGCCCGCAGGCGCCGCGCGATCAGCCCGTCCATCCCGTCGATCAGCGCCGAGAGCAGGATCAGAACCACGGAAATCTCGAACCGCCCGACCATGGCGAAACGGATCGCCGTCAGCCCGAGGCACATCCCCGCGATCGTCACCAGATTCGGCAACAGCAGCAGGAAGGGCATCTGATCGCGGTTCTGCGGCGACATCAGCGGATCCCTCCCAGCCGCGCAGGCTCCTCGGAGGCCATATCGGCGATCACGGTCTCGCCCGCGACCATGGTCTGCCCGATCACCACGAGCGGCGCCACGCCATCGGGCAGATAGATGTCCAGCCGCGAGCCGAAGCGGATCAGGCCGAAGCGCTCGCCGGTCATCAGCTGCTGGCCCGGAGCCACCTCGCACAGGATCCGGCGCGCAACCAGACCCGCGATCTGCACCACGCCGTAGCGGCGGCCGTCTGTCGTCTCGACCGCGAGGCCGTTGCGCTCATTGTCAGAGGACGCCTTGTCCAGCGAGGCATTCAGGAACTTTCCGGGCCGGTAGGCCACCGCAAGGATACGCCCGGCCAGCGGCAGCCGGTTCACATGGCAGTTGAACACCGACATGAACACCGACACCCGCATCATCGGCCGGTCGCCGAGGCCCAGCTCCGCCGGCGGCACCGCCGCCTCCAGCAGCGACACGATCCCGTCCGCGGGAGAGACCATCAACCCCTCGCGCGTGGGCGTCACCCGCGCCGGATCGCGGAAGAAGTAATAGCACCACACCGTCAGCCCGAGCCCGATCCAGCCCAGCGGCGCCCAGATCACGAAAAGGACCAGCGCGATCCCCGCGAAGATCGCGACGAATTTGCGCCCCTCCCGGTGCATCGGCTTGACGAAAGTGGACAGCATCGAAACGGACATGGGTGCCCCTGCTCAGTTGTTTTGCCGGAACCTAACGCAACTCGCCCCGCATGGAAACGCCTGCCCGGCAAGAGATCGTGATCGGGAGCCATTTCCTAGCGAATTTGTCGGATTGACTTTCCTGACGGATTTGGTCACTTATGAAGCATAAGCCCGAGGGTCCATGATGATCGTCTGCCACTGCCAACGCATCTCCGACACCGACATCCACGCCGCCATCGACTGGATGCGCGCCTCGGACGCGCACACCATCATCACCCCCGGCAAGATCTATCACGCGCTCGGCAAGCGGGCCGATTGTGGCGGCTGCATGCCGCTTTTCCTTTCCACCATGCGTGCGAATGATAATCTGGAGGTGCCGATGGAACTGCGCGGCCTCCGGCTGCGCGCGCATGGAAAGGAAAAGAGGGCATGAAAGGCGACGCCAAGGTCATCGAATACCTGAACGCAGCACTTCGCTCCGAACTCACCGCGATCTCGCAATACTGGTGCCACTTCCGGATGCAGGAAGACTGGGGCCTGGCGAAGATGGCGAAGAAATCGCGTGCCGAATCGATCGAGGAAATGGGGCATGCCGACAAACTGATCGCGCGCATCCTGTTCCTGGAAGGGCATCCGAACCTGCAAAAGCTCGACCCGCTGCGAATCGGGGAAGGCCCGCGCGAGACGCTGGAGTGCGATCTCGCGGGCGAGCATGATGCGCTGAAGCTGTACCGCGAGGCGCGCGACTACTGCGATTCCGTGCGCGATTACGTGTCGAAGAACCTGTTCGAAGCACTGATCACCGATGAGGAAGGCCATGTGGACTTCCTCGAAACCCAGCTCGACCTCTATGACCGGCTGGGCGCCGCGAATTACGCGCTCCTCAACGCAGCGCCGATGGACGAGGCGGAATAACCGCAAAGGGCGCCGCAGGGCGCCCTTTCACCTCTGGCGCGCGGGGCGCTCCAGTTCGATGGTGATATGGCCGTTCGTCTCCAGCGTCGCCCGGCGCACATCGGCAATATCGCTGCAGCCCGTCAGCCGCATCGCATTCAGAAAATCTTCCTCGCTCACCAGCTCGCGCCGCAACATCCGGTGATCGAGCCGCCCATGCTCGGCCAGAAGCACCGCCCGCCCCTCCACCAGCCAGCGAAAGTCGCGCCACCGCGCCGAGCCCCAGGCCACCGCCAGGTTCAGCCCGATCAGCGTACCGGCCATGATCACCGCCCCGGTCAGCGAATTGTCTCCGCCGTTGATTCCGTTCTGCACCGCATTGCCGATCAGGATCAGCAAGATCATGTCGAACGGCGTGAACTGCCCCATCGCGCGCTTGCCGGAGACCCGCATCAGCACCGTCACCAGCACATAGATCGCAACGCCGCGGATGACAAAATGCCACCAGGGCGCGGAGAGATTCCACAGATCGGTCATGCTCCCCCCGAATGCAAACGGGCCCCGCAGGGCCCGTGGCTCACAGCGCTTTCTTCAGAACTTCTGTAAGGTCGGTTCGTTCCCAGCTGAAGCCGCCATCCGCCTCCGGGGCGCGGCCGAAATGGCCATAGGCGGCGGTGCGCGCATAGATCGGGCGGTTCAGGTCCAGATGCGTGCGGATGCCGCGCGGCGTCAGGTCCATGCAGCGGGCCACGACGCGCTCGATCTCCTCATCGGGGACGATGCCGGTGCCATAGGTATCCACATAGATCGAGAGCGGCTTGGCCACGCCGATGGCATAGGAGACCTGGATCAGGCAGCGCTTGGCCAGCCCCGCCGCGACCACGTTCTTCGCCAGATAGCGGGCGGCATAGGCGGCCGAGCGGTCGACCTTGGTCGGGTCCTTGCCCGAGAACGCCCCGCCCCCGTGCGGCGCAGCACCGCCATAGGTATCGACGATGATCTTGCGCCCGGTCAGCCCCGCATCGCCGTCCGGCCCGCCGATGACGAAGGTACCCGTCGGGTTCACCCACCATTCGGTTTCCGGCGTGATCCAGCCTTCGGGCAGGGTTTCGCGGATATAGGGCTCCACGATGGCGCGGATATCGTCCGAAGTCTGGCTTTCATGGATATGCTGGGTGGAGAGCACAATCGAGCTCACGCCGACCGGCTTGCCGCCCTCGTAGCGCACGGAAAGCTGCGATTTGGCATCCGGGCCGAGCGTCGGCTCCGCACCCGATTTGCGCGCCTCTGCCAGGCGGCGCAGAACCGCATGGGCATAGAGGATCGGCGCCGGCATCAGCTCCTCGGTCTCGTCGGTCGCATAGCCGAACATGATCCCCTGATCGCCCGCGCCATCCTTGTCCACGCCCTGGCTGATATGAGCCGATTGCGGATGCAGGAAATTGGTGAAGCGCAGCGTCTGCCAGTGGAAATGCTCCTGCTCGTAGCCGATGTCGCGCACGCAGTCCCGGACGATCCCGTCGACGTGATGCAGGAAATCATCGAGCCGCGCCTTGTCCGCCAGGCCGACCTCGCCGCCGACCACGACCTGATCGGTGGTCGCAAAGGTCTCGCAGGCGACGCGCGCATTGGGCTCCTGCGCGATCAGCGCATCCAGAACGGCATCCGAAATCCGGTCGCAGACCTTGTCGGGGTGCCCTTCCGAAACGGACTCGGAGGTAAAAACGTAATTCTGACGGGACATTGAGGAGTGCTCCATTGGTTGTACCCCATCCCGCCAGGAAGCCGTTGGGAGGGTTCTGCTCACAGCTAGACCCGCCGCACCATGGGGTCAACGCGATTGTTGCGGCGAAGCGCAAGAATGATCAGCCCCAGCAGCACAGTTGCCGCAACGGCAGGCCAGTCTCCGCTGCGGGAATAGGGCGTCGGCGGCAGGGAAGCGGGCAGCGCCGAGTCGATCACGCCCATTTCGCCCATGCCCAGATGCGCGCCGATCCGGCCATAGGCATCGATCATCGCGCTGACGCCAGTGTTGGCAGCCCGCGCCACCGGCAGCCCATATTCAATCGCCAGCAGCTGCGCCTGCGCCAGATGCTGCCAGGGGCCGGACAGCTGCCCGAACCAGGCATCGTTGGTGACCAGCATGATCCAGTCCGGACGCTGCGCCACCCGGCCGACATCCTGCGGGAAGATCGATTCGTAGCAGATCAGCGGCTGCGCCTTGCCGAGCGGCCCGAGGTCGAGCACCTCCTCGCCCTGCCCGGCGCTGTAGCCGTTGCCATGCTGCGCCGCGAAGGCGGAGATGCCGATCCGCGCCAGCGCATCGCCGAAGGGCATGTATTCGCCAAAGGGCACCAGATGCACCTTGTCATAGACATGCGACACGATGCCCCCGGCGCCGATCATCGCGAGGCTGTTGTAGTAGCGCGCCCCTTCGGAGCGCTGGATACCGATGGCCACCGGCACGCCGCCGGCCGCATCGGAGGCCATCCGCAGCCCGTCGCCCGGATCGTTCAGCAAGAACGGCACCGCAGTTTCCGGCCACAAAACCACATCCGGCACAGGCTTGCCCGGCACCGGGGCCTCAGCGGTCAGGTCCAGATGCCGGTAGAAGAATTCGAGCGAATAGCGCGGATCCCATTTCAGCGCCTGCTCGGCATTGGGCTGCACGATACGGACGTTCACCGGCGCCGCGCGCGGAGCTTCCGGCGCGGAGAGCCGCAGGCTCCCCGCCCCCCAAAGCGCCGCCAGAACCGCCAGCGCCAGCGGCAGACCGCGCCGCAAAGGCAGCATCGCAGGGAGCGCCGCGAGAAGCAGCGTCACCAGGCTGAGACCGATCGGCCCGATCCAGGCCGCGGCCTGCGCCACCGGGGTGCCGATCCACAGATGTCCGAACAGGATCCATGGAAAGCCGGTGAAGGCATGGGAGCGGAACGCATCCATCGCCACGAGGCCAACCGCAACCCCGCCGATACGCGCGGCGCGGCCGCGCCCCAGCCGCGCCCCCTGCGCGCCTGCGGCCCAGAACGCGCCCATGCCCGCCGCCATGAACACCAGCGCGAAAGGCGCCATCCAGCCATAGACATCGGGCTCCACCATGAACGGCTCGACGATCCAGAACATCCCGGCCAGTGCATAGCCGAAGCCCGCGGCGAAGGCCGTCCAGCCCGGTGCCGCCGCGGCGCGCCACAGGATCAGGCCGAGCGCGGGCAGCGCCACATACCAGAGCCCGACCGGCGCCTGCCCGGCAGCGACCAGCGCCCCAAGGACCACGGCCGCAAGGAGGCTCCGCCATCGCGGACGCGTGCTCAGAAACCGTTTCAGATGCATCTATTCCGCGACAGTCATACCCGGCAACCGGACTCGCATGCGCTTGATCCGGCGCGGATCGGCATCGACGATCTCGTACTCGATCCCGTTTTCGCCCTTGATCACCTCGCCGCGCGCAGGCACCCGGCCGATCTGCATGAACACCAGCCCGCCCATGGAGTCGATCTCCTGCTCCTCCTCGGGCTCGACCAGCGCCATCCCGGCCTCCGCCTCGAAGTCCTTCACCGGCGCGCGCGCCTGCACCAGCCACTGGCCGGGCGCCTCCAGCTTCCAGAAGCCGCCTTCGGCCTCGTCATGCTCGTCCTCGATCTCGCCGATGACCTGTTCGATCAGGTCCTCCAGCGTGACCAGGCCATCGACCCCGCCATATTCGTCGATCACCAGCGCCATGTGGATGCGCTGCACCTGCATTTTCTGCAACAGCACCCCGATCGGCATCGACGGCGGCACATAGAGCAGCGGCCGCAGCAGCTTGCGCACGGAGAACCGCCCTGCCGCCGCCCCGAAGCCGTATTCCAGCGCCAGGTCCTTCAGGTGCACGAGGCCCAGCGGCGTATCCAGCGTGCCCTTGAAGACGGGCAGCCGCGAATAGCCCTCGCGGCGAAACACCTCGACCAGCTCGTCCTTGGAAATGCTGGAAGCCACGGAGATGATCTCGACCTTGGGGATGGAGACATCGCCCACGCGCATCTTGCGCAGGTTGCCGATCCCGGGCAGGGCCGCGGCGGTCGTCTCCTCGGCATTCGCCTCGGCCGGAGCATCCTCATCATTGGAACCGGAGCCGAAGGCCCCGAAAATACGCCCGAGAAACCCTCGCGAGTGGGGTTCGGAACTGTCGCCCGCGTCGTTGTCCGACGATGGCGCGGTGGCGGAGCTCGCTCCGTCAGCGACTTGTGCCATTGGTCCTTTCCAGATCATGCGGCCGGATCGGCCGCGTCAGGATTCATATGGGTCGGAAATTCCCATCCGGTCAAGCACCCGCACCTCGGTCCCCTCCATCAGTGCGGCATCGCCCTCCCGAATGTGATCGTAGCCAAGCAGATGCAGGATGCCATGCACGATCAGATGCAGCACATGATCGTGCAGGCTCTTGCCCTGCTCCTCCGCCTCGCGCGCGCAGGTCTCCCAGGCGATAGCAATATCGCCGAGCGATTCGCGCTCATCGGGCAGGAACGGTTCGGGCAGATCGGGCCGCGTGCCCTCGGCTTCGGGCGCCAGATCCTGCGAGGGCCAGCTGAGCACATTGGTGGGCGCAGGCTTGCCGCGGAACTCGGCATTCAGGACCGCGATCCGCGCATCGTCACAGCCGAGCAGGCTGACCTCGAACGCCGCCGGGTCCAGCCCCTGATCGGCGAGCACCGCTTGCGCGGCGGTTTCGGCAAGCGCGGGCAGGAGGTCCTGCCAGCGCTCGTCTTCGATGATTATATCAACCAGCGGCTCCATCGGCGCGGTCATAGGCGTCAATGATGCGCGCGACAAGGGGGTGCCGGACGACATCGGCCGCGGTGAAATAATTGAAGGCGATGCCCTTCACCCCGTCCAGGATCCGCTCTGCATCATGCAGCCCCGAGACGACACCGCGCGGCAGGTCGATCTGCGAGCGGTCGCCGGTGATCACCATGCGCGAGCCCTGCCCGAGCCGGGTGAGGAACATCTTCATCTGCATGGTCGTGGCGTTCTGCGCCTCATCGAGCACGACGAAGGCATTCGCCAGCGTACGGCCACGCATGAAGGCCAGCGGCGCGATCTCGATGCGCTTTTCCTCCATCAGCTTCTGCATCTGCTTCGCGGGGAGGAAATCGTTCAGCGCGTCGTAGAGCGGCTGCATGTAGGGGTCGACCTTCTCCTTCATGTCGCCGGGCAGGAAGCCGAGACGCTCGCCCGCTTCCACCGCGGGGCGGCTGAGGATGATCTTGTCGACATGCCCGCCGATCAGCATCGTCACGCCCACCGCGACGGCAAGATAGGTCTTGCCGGTACCTGCCGGGCCGATGCCGAAGGCCAGTTCGTTCTCGAACAGCGCCTTCACATAGGCCTTCTGCGCCTCGGTGCGCGGCTCCACCTGCTTCTTGCGGGTACGGATCTCGTATTTGCCGGCGGCAAACATCTCGAGCTGCTCGTCCACGGTCATCCCCGCATTGCCGAGATCGGCCATCCGCATCGCGGCGTCGATCTCGCCTGCGTCGATGGCCTTGCCCTGTTCGAGCCGCTGATACAGCTGGTGCAGCACGCCGGTCGCGGTCATCTGCGCTTCAGGCGCCCCCACGACGGCAAGCTGGTTACCGCGGCGCAGGATATGCACGGAAAGCTTGTGCTCGATCTGAGCCAGATTGCGGTCAAACTCACCGCACAAATCGATCAACAACCGGTTGTCGGGGAACTCAAGCAACGCTTCGAAGGTCTCTTGAGTACGAGGCGGGGGTGTGATCGCGCTGAAGCCCAATAACGTCTCCCTTGGCTTGGCTGGTAAAGATATGGTGCCAAGCACCCCCGTTTCGCGCAAGCACTGGTTTTCGGAACGCCCTTTGCGCGCGCAGAATTCACCGAACTGCAACACTTCGGGGCAGGAAACTCAAAGATGGGGCGCAATGCCCAAAAATCAAGCACGCCAGAAAGCGGCGCCCCGGGAAACCGTTGCAAGAGGGTTAACGGGACAGGGCCCGCGCCAGCCCCTTCGCGCTACAGAAGTTCGCCCGCGAGGGAGTTCTGCGCGCTCGATGTGATTCGAACCCGAACCAGATCCCCCTGCCGCGGCCCTTCCGCGGCGACGAAAACCGAATGCAGGTAATCGGATTTGCCGATCCACTGCCCGGGCAGGCGCCCCGGCTTTTCAAACAGCACGCTCACCTCGCGGCCCACCATCGCCTCCTGCGTGGCATGCTGCTGGCGCGAAATCAGTGCCTGCAGCTCCTGCAGCCGCCGGTCCGCCGTCTCCGCATCCACGCCGGAGCGGTCCGCCGCCGGGGTGCCCGGGCGCGGCGAATACTTGAACGAGAAGGCCGATCCGTAGCCCACCGCGGCGATCAGCGCGAGCGTGTCGCGGTGGTCCTGCTCGGTCTCCCCGGGGAAACCCGAGATGAAATCCGACGATAGCAGGATATCGGGCCGCGCGGCGCGGATCCGCTCCACCAGCCGCAGATAGGCTTCGGCGGTATGCTTGCGGTTCATCAGCTTCAGGATCCGGTCGGAGCCCGACTGCACTGGCAGATGCAGATAGGGCATCAGCTTCGGCTCCTCGCCATGCGCCGCGATCAGATCGTCGGTCATGTCGTTGGGATGCGAGGTGGTGTAGCGGATGCGCTCCAGCCCGGGGATCTCCGCCAGCGCCCGAACGAGCCGCCCGAGGCCCCAGACCCCCTCCGGCCCCGCGCCATGGTAGCCGTTCACGTTCTGCCCGAGCAGCGTGATCTCCTTCACGCCCTTCGCCACCAGCTTTTGCGCCTCGCCCAGGATCCGCTCCACCGGGCGGCTCACTTCGGCGCCGCGGGTATAGGGCACCACGCAGAAGGCGCAGAACTTGTCGCAGCCCTCCTGCACTGTCAGGAAGGCGGTCGGGCGCGCGGCCATCGGGCGTTCGGGCAGATGCTCGAACTTGTCCTCGACCGGGAATTCGATATCGACGGGCCGCTCGCCGCGCTCCACCGCCTCCACCATCTTCGGCAGGTGATGATAGGCCTGCGAGCCGACGACCAGATCCACCAGCGGCATCCGGCGCATGATCTCCTCGCCCTCGGCCTGCGCCACGCAGCCCGCGACGCCGATTTTGAGATCCGGCTTCGCATCCTTGAGCGGGCGCAGCCGCCCGAGGTCCGAATAAACCTTCTCGGCCGCTTTCTCGCGAATGTGGCAGGTGTTCAGCAGGACCATATCCGCTTCCGCTGGGTCATCCGTCAGCGCATAGCCCTTGGCGCCCATGGCCTCGGCCATGCGCTCGCTGTCATAGACATTCATCTGACAGCCATAGGTCTTGATGTGCAGCTTCTTGACAGCGTCGGTCATGGCGGCCCCCTGCGCGGTTCAAGCCCGCCTGATACGGCAAAACCGCCCTGCGGCGCAACCGCGCAGGCCTTGCATTCGCACGGGTCTTGCGTTCGCTCGGGGCCTCGGCAAGATGCGGGCATGGAGCATTCCCTGCCAAAGCCGCTGCCTCCGGGCCCCCTCGCGCTGATCTTCGCCGAGGACGCGGTGGAGATCGACAGCACCATCCGCCACCACCTGCAAGCAGGGTTCCGCCGCGTTCTGCTGTTCGCGCCGGAGGGCATCGGGCCACTGGAGGCGCATGGCGCACAGCTCCGGTGCATCGTCTGGGATCCCTTCGCCCCCGAGGCGCTCGCGCGCGCGGTGAACCGCGTGATCGCCGCCCTGCCCGCGGGCGAATGGGTCTATTATGGCTATAACGCGGAATATCTGGTCCACCCCTTCTGCGAGAGCCGCTCCCTGCGCGACATGCTGAGCTTCCATATGGAAGAGCGCCGCGCCGCGATGCTGACCTATGTGATCGACCTTTATGCCCCAGACCTGCAGCGCAACCCGGATGCGGTGAACCTCGCGGAGGCGATGTTCGACCGCGCGGGCTATTTCGCGCTTGCCCGCCACGATGCACAGGGCGCCCCGCGCGAGCGGCAGCTGGATTTCCACGGCGGGCTGCGCTGGCGCTTCGAGGAGCATGTGGCCCCCGAGCAGCGCCGGATCGACCGGATCAGCCTGTTCCGTACCGCGCCCGGGCTGCGGCTGCGGCTGCGGCTGCGGCCCGATCACACCCTCAGCATTGAGGAATACAACACCTACGCCTGCCCCTGGCACAACAACCTGACCGCGGCGGTCATGTCGTTTCGCGCGGCCAAGGCTCTGCGCCGCAACCCGGGTTCGCGCCATGCGATCACCGATTTCCGCTGGTATAATTCAGTGCCGTTTTCCTGGCGCAGCCAGCAACTGATGGAGCTTGGCCTGATCGAACCCGGTCAGTGGTTCTGATCGGGCAGCTCCAGCAGCGCATGCCCCGCATCGGTCAGCGCGACGGCGAGCTGCGCCATCGCCTGCCAGTGCTGCGTTTCCGGATCGGCGCGCCCGAGGAGCGAGGCGAAGCGCGCCCGGTCGATCCCGGGGGCATGATCCGGATCGGCAAGGCACTGCGCCACATGATCGAGCAGCTCCGCCATGCCCGGTGCCGCGCGCCCCGGCTCGTCGCGCAGCGCATGGAACAGCTCGTCGCCGAGGATCATCGCCTGAGCATAGATCCGCACCGCATGGCGGTCGTAGCGGTCCGCCATGGCGGCGAGCCCCGGCCCCGCCCGCAGGCCGCGCAAGGACCAGCGCGCATTGTCGCGCGCAAGCGCAATGCCGCCATCGAGCGCAACCAGCCTGCCCCGCGCGGCGCCGAGGATGCGCGCAGCCTCCTGCGCCTCCGGCAGCGCGCCGCTGCGCACCGCCTTCGCAGCGACGGAGACGCCAAGCGCCAACTCGCCGAGAAGGCTGCGCGCCGAAGCTTCGAGGTTGCGCTTCGGATCGGGTGTGAGCAGGACCTGGCTCAGCGCCAGCCCGACCGCGGTACCGATGCCCACGTCGATGAGCCGCTCAGGCCCCGCAGCAACCGGGCCCATGGTGAGCACCATGAGCGCCGACACCCCGGACTGGATCGCCGTCACCGGCCCCTGCGCCCAGAGCGCCCCACCGACGATCGCCAGAAACGACACCACCGCCAGCCGCAGCGCCGCCGGGCCATAATCATGCATGCCGATCGGCACCAGAAGGCTGAGCTCGCCGATCACGATCCCGGTCAGCACGCCCATCAGCATGGAAATCGCCTGCCGCCCATGGTTGGGAAGCCCGGGCGCAAGGCAGATGACGCAGGTGACCACCGCGAACATCGGGCGCTCATGGCCCGCGAGCCACCGCGCCAGCAGCCAGGACAGGGCCACGGCCACCGCGCAGGCGAGTGCATCGCCCGCGGCCGCGCGGGCACGTCCGATCAGCCGGTGCAGCGCGGCCCCCATCGGCGCTTCAGCCCAGCCGTTCCTTGACCCTCGGCCCGACGGCGCCAAAGTCCATCTGCCCGGTATACTGTGCCTTCAGCTCGGCCATGACCCGGCCCATATCGCGGATCGACGTCGCGCCGAGACGCGCCACCGCCGCGTCGATCGCCGCCGTGACTTCCTCCGGGCTGAGCTGGCGCGGCAGGAACTCCTCGATCACCCGGATTTCGCCCTGCTCCTTCTCGGCCAGCTCCAGCCGCCCGCCCTCTTCATAGGCCCGCGCCGATTCCTGACGCTGCTTCACCATCTTGCCCAGAATCGCCAGGATCTCGGCGTCGCCCACCGTCGCGCCCTCGCCCTCGCCACGCATGGCGATCTCGCGGTCCTTGATTGCGGCATTGATGAGCCGCAGCGTCGACAGACGATCCGCCTGCTTCGCCTTCATCGCATCCTTCAGAGCCGCGGCAAGCCGCTCGCGCATCTGCATCTGCATTCTCCAAGATTGGTTCAAGGCGCCACAATAACCCGGATCAACCCCTCAGACAACCAATGCAACATATTGAAATATATAGAAAAGAAGTTTTCCCCCAAGCCCCTTGACCCCGGAGGGAAGCGCTCGTAGGTTCCGGCAGATTTTGCCCCGGGGAGTCGCACCATGCCTGTCAGCCACCAGTCATCGGAAAAACCCACCGCGCTGATCGCGCTGGCGGATGGGCAGCTGTTCTACGGCAAGGGCTTCGGCGCGACCGGCACCACCGTCGCCGAGCTGGTCTTCAACACCGCGATGACCGGCTATCAGGAAATCATGACCGACCCGAGCTATGCGGGCCAGGTCGTCACCTTCACCTTCCCCCATGTCGGCAATGTCGGCGTGAACGCTGAGGACGACGAGACCAGCGACCCGGTCGCGGCCGGGCTGGTGGTGAAATGGGATCCGACGGAGCCTTCGAACTGGCGTGCGGCCGGGGATCTGGTCGCCTGGCTCGAGAAGCGCGGCCGGATCGGCGTCGGCGGGATCGACACCCGCCGCCTGACCCGAGCGATCCGCCAGCAGGGCGCGCCGCATGTGGCCCTCGCCCATGATCCGGACGGCAATTTCGACATCGAAGCGCTGGTGCGCCGGGCGCGCGAATGGAAAGGCCTCGTTGGCCTCGACCTCGCGAAGGACGTGACCTGCGCGCAGAGCTACCACTGGGACGAAATGCGGTGGGCCTGGCCGGATGGCTACCAGAAGCGCGAAACTGCGGGCTTCAAGGTCGTCGCCATCGACTACGGCGCGAAACGCAACATCCTGCGCTGCCTTGCCTCGGCGGGCTGCGATGTGACCGTGCTGCCCGCTACCGCGACCGCGGAGGACGTGCTCGCGCTCAACCCGGAAGGCGTTTTCCTCTCCAATGGCCCCGGGGATCCGGCGGCGACCGGCGCCTATGCGGTGCCGATGATCCAGGGGATCCTCGGCAAGGACCTGCCGGTGTTCGGCATCTGCCTCGGGCATCAGATGCTCGCGCTCGCGCTTGGCGCCAAGACGATCAAGATGAACCACGGCCACCACGGTGCAAACCACCCGGTGAAGGACCTGACCACTGGCAAGGTGGAGATCACCTCGATGAACCACGGCTTCGCCGTGGATGCCCAGACCCTGCCCGCCGGCGTCGCCGAGACCCATGTCTCGCTGTTCGACGGCTCGAACTGCGGCATCGCCGTCGAGGGGCGCCCGGTGTTCTCTGTGCAGTACCACCCGGAAGCGAGCCCCGGCCCGCAGGACAGCTATTATCTGTTCGACCGTTTCGCCGAGGCGATGCAGTCGCGCCGCAACAGCTGACATCGGCGGATTTTCGCTTAACGCTCTGTTAACCACCTTCAGCGAATCCTCCAGCCAAAGATCCGGTCAAAGACCGGGATTCGGACGGCTCGGGGATAGCGATGGACGACAGGTCGGGGCAGATTGTCAGCTTGATGGCGCGGCGCGACGCAGCGCGCGGCGCGGCCACCGCGCTCGCCACGCGGCCGGGCACGCGCGAGAAGACGCCCGACCGGCTGCCGCTCGGCCCGATCCTGTTGCAGCGTGGCGCCGTCGACCCCGGGAACCTGCTCAAGGCTGCCGCGATGCGGACCCGGGGCGAAGCCCGCCTCGGGGAGATCCTGCTGGCCCATGGCTGGGTGCAAGAGGCGGATCTGCTCGATGCGCTGGCGAGCCAGCACAAATCTTCAGCTGTGGATCTCGAGCGTGATCGCCCCGATCCGCGCCTGATCGACGCGATCGGAGCGGAGCTCTGCCTGAAGGAGGCCATCGCGCCCTGGCGCCGCATCGGCGGCACGACGGTGATCGCCGTCGCCCGCCCCGAGGAGTTCAGCAGAATTGCCGCCCTGCTGCCGCAGGAAGAAGGCCCCTACCGCATGGTCGTCGCCTCCGAACGCGCCGTCCATGAGGCGGTCGTGCAGCGGCGGCGCACCGCGATGATCCGCCGCGCCGAGGCCCGCGTCGCCGCCGAGGAGAGCTGCCGCAACAGCGATCCGGCGGTGGCCTCGAACATCGCCCTCGGCGCGATCCTGGCGGTGACGCTCGGAATGCTGACGATGCCGCTGGCCACTTTCACCGTGATCTTCGCCTGGGCCGTGCTCACACTCTACGCGACCATGGGCCTGAAGCTCTTCGCCTGGATCGCGCAGGTCCGCGCCGTCGCCCGCAGCGCGCGTACCGAGGCCGAACCGGTGCCGATCCGGCTGCCGACGATTTCCGTTCTGGTCCCGCTGTTCAATGAACGCGACATCGCTGCCCGCCTCGTGCAGCGGCTCGGGCGGCTGAATTATCCGCGCGAGCTGCTCGATATCCTCCTCGTCGTCGAGGAGACCGACGACACCACCCGCGAGGCGCTGGCAGGAGCCAGCCTTCCGCGCTGGATGCGCGTCGTCACCGTGCCGCGCGGCCCGATCCAGACGAAACCGCGCGCGATGAACTATGCGCTCGGCTTTTGCCGCGGGTCGATCATCGGCATCTATGACGCCGAGGACCGCCCCGACCCCGAGCAGCTGAACGTCGTCGCCCGCCGCTTCGCCGCAGCGCCGCCGGAGGTGGTCTGCCTCCAGGGGATCCTCGATTACTACAACCCGCGCACGAACTGGCTCGCGCGTTGCTTCACCATCGAATACGCCGCCTGGTTCCGCGCCATGCTTCCCGGCCTCGCCCGCCTCGGCTTCGTGGTGCCGCTGGGCGGCACCACGCTGTTCTTCCGCCGTGACAAGCTGGAGGAACTCGGCGGCTGGGATGCCCATAACGTGACAGAGGACGCCGATCTCGGCCTGCGCCTCGCGCGCCACGGCTACAAGACCGAGCTGATCGACACCGTGACGCAGGAAGAAGCGAACTGCCGTGCGCTCCCCTGGGTCAAGCAGCGTTCGCGCTGGCTGAAGGGCTATGCCATGACCTGGGCCGTGCATATGCGCGATCCGCGGCGGCTGTGGCGCGAACTGGGGCCGCGCGGCTTCATCGGGGTACAGATCCTGTTCCTCGGCTCGCTGTCGCAATATCTGCTCTCGCCGATGCTCTGGACCTGCTGGCTGATGGCCTTCGGGCTGCCGCATCCGGTGAGCGCGGTGATGCCCACGCCGATGGTGATCGCGCTGATCGGCAGCTTCGTTCTGAGCGAGGCGGTGAACATCATGGTCGGTATTTGGGCGACCCGCGGCAGCCAGCACCGCCACCTGATCCCCTGGGTGCCGACCCTGCATTTCTACTTCCCGCTGGGCGCGCTGGCAGGCTGGCGCGCGATCTACGAGGCGGTGACCCGCCCGTTCCACTGGGAGAAGACCGCGCATGGCATTTTCGACCATGTCGCCGAGGCAGAGCCCGTCACCGGCCCGGGCTCCGAGGGCGCCCCGGTCTGAGGCGGTCCCGCCTCAGACCCAGTCCTTCGCGCCCTGCGCTGCCGCATCGAGCTTCAACCGCGTCTCGAAGGCCTTTGAGATATGCGCCCGGAGCGCCGCAGAGGCCGATTTCTCGTCTCCGGCCCGGATTGCATCGACGATCGCCTGATGTTCGCGCATCGCCGCATCGCGCCGCCCCTCCGCGGCGAGCGAAGTCGTCGCGAGCAGCATCATCGACCGGTGCAGAAGATCCAGCTGCTGCACCAGATAGCGGTTGTGCGAGGCGAGATGGATCTGCCGGTGGAACAGCTTGTTCGACCGCGCCAGAGCGATCGGGTCCTCGCCCTTGGCCATATCCTGATCGACCATCTCCTGCAGTACCTGCACCTCTTCGGGCGCCGCGTGCTTGGCCGCAAGGCCCGCCGCAAGCGCCTCCAGCTCGGCGCGCACGACATAGAGCTCCGCCAGCTGGTTATGGTCGAGCGAGGCCACGATCAGGCTGCGTCCGTCCCGCGCCAGCATGCTCTGCGTTTCCAGACGCTGCAGCGCCTCGCGCACCGGCGTGCGCGACACCCCCAGCCGTTCCGCAAGCTCGGATTCCACCAGACGATCTCCCGGGCGATAGACCCCGGCGTCGATCGCCTCGAGGATCATCGAATAGGCATCTTTCTGCATCGTGGCTCCCTGTCTGCCGGAAGACAGGACCTTAGGAGCGTGGCTCCGCGCTGGCAAGCCTCTCTCCCTGCAGTTGCGCCTGCGGGCGGGCGGCGCTAAGCTCCTCTCATGCCAGACAAACACAGCCCCGCCCAGGATTTCAGCCATGTCGAGGACTGGGTCTTCGATCTGGACAATACGCTTTACCCCCCCGAGATGCGCCTGTTCGACCAGATCGAGGTGCGGATGACGGCCTATGTGATGCGCGCGCTCGGCGTCGCGCAGAGCGAGGCGGACCGGTTGCGCACCCATTACTGGGAGCTTTACGGCACCACCCTCGCCGGGCTGATGCACGAACATGGCCTCGACCCGGTGCCCTATATGGCCGATGTCCACGACATTTCCTTCGCGCCGCTGACGCCGGACCCTGCGCTGCGCGCGGCCATCGGCGCGCTGCCCGGGCGCCGGATCGTCTTCACCAACGGCTCCGCGCCCTATGCGGAAAAGGTGCTGGAGGCGCGCGGCCTGAGCGGCCTGTTTGAGGCTGTATACGGCGTGGAGCACGCCGATTACGCACCGAAGCCCCGCGCCGAGGCCTTCGAGAAGGTGTTCGGCAAGGCCAGAATCCGCCGCGACCGCGCCGCGATGTTCGAGGATGATCCGCGCAACCTCGCGGTGCCCCATGCCATGGGCCTGCGCACGGTGCTTGTGGCCCCGGCCCGGATCGAGGCGCCCCATATCGGCCATCACACCGACGACCTCGCCCGCTTCCTGACCAGCCTGCGGCATCCGCGTCACGCCTAGCCGCTGCGACCTTTCGTCCTGCGCCGCGATACTTTCCCGAAACGCCGCGCCGGTGTATCCAGTGAAGACCAGCATCAGGGAGACGCCTATGACCATCGACCACGCCGGAACCAAGGACCACACGGGCTTCATGTGGCTCATGGCCGTCATCGTGATCGCGCTTCTGGCCGGCTCGATCGCCTTCATGGGCCTCGGCGGGCTCATCCTGTTCGGCGTCGGCGCGACCTGGCTCATCCTCGCGCTGCTGGTGTTCATGACGGCGGGCGGCTGATCCGCGGGCTCTGGCAATCGCCCCGCCCCGCGCGGTAGACTGCGCCCCGACGCGGAGGAAGCCATGGCCCAGCACACAGATATCCTGATTTCCGGCGGCGGAGTCGCGGGCCTGTCTGCGGCGTGCGCCTTCGCCAGCGCAGGCTTCACCGTGACCTGCGTCGATCCCGCCGCCCCGGTGACGGCAGAGGCAGCCGAAGGCGCGGACATGCGCTCCACCGCCTTCCTGCAGCCTTCGCGCAGCGTTCTGGAGCGCGCGGGTCTCTGGGCGCGGCTGGCGCCGCATGCGGCGCCGCTGCGGGTCATGCGCATCGTGGATGCCGGCGGGGCCGAGCCCGTCGCGCGGCTCACCCGCGATTTCGACGCGGCCGAGCTTTCGGATGCGCCCTTCGGCTGGAACTTCCCGAACTGGCTTTTGCGGCGCGAAATGGTGGCGCGGCTTAAGGAGCTGCCGCTGGCAGATTTCCGCCCCGGCGTCGCGGTGAACGGGCTTCTCACACGCGAAAGCGGCGCGGAGGTGAGCCTCACGGATGGCAGCCGCATCCGCGCGCGCCTCGTGGTCGCGGCCGACGGGCGCGCCTCCTTCGTACGCGATGCGGCCGGGATCGGTGTAAAGACCACCCGCTACGGCCAGAAGGCGCTGGCCTTCGCCGTGACCCACGACCTGCCGCATGAGAATGTCTCGACCGAAATTCACCGCTCCGGCGGGCCGTTCACGCTGGTGCCGCTTCCCGATCGGGAGGGAAAGCCTTCCTCGGCCGTGGTCTGGATGGAGCGCGGGGCCGAGGCCGAGCGCCTGGCCGCGCTGCCCGTGCCCGAATTCGAAGCCGCGATGACGCAACGCTCCACCGGGATCCTCGGTGATCTGCGGCTCGTCACCCGCCGCGCGCTCTGGCCGATGATGACGCAGATCGCGGATCGGTTCAGCGCCGAACGGGTCGCGCTCCTCGCCGAGGCCGCGCATGTGATCCCGCCGATCGGGGCGCAGGGGCTGAACATGTCGCTCGCCGATCTGGGCTGCCTGCTCGATCTGTGCGCGAAGGATCCGGCGCAGATCGGCGCCCCCGCGATGCTTGCGGCCTATCACCGCCGCCGCTGGCCCGAGGTGAAGGCGCGCGAGATCGGGATCGACTTCCTGAACCGTACCTCGATGGTTGGCGCCCGCCCGCTGCGCGACCTGCGCGCGGGCGTGCTCGGTGCGCTCTATGGCCTCGCGCCGGTGCGCCGCACGCTGATGCGCGCGGGCCTCGGCGTCAGACGCTGACCACCTCGCGCAGGGCCTCGCGGGTGAGCGAGGTCTTGGTGCCCTGCATCGCCACCTGACCGCGCTTCAGCACATAGAACCGGTCGCCCAGATCGTGAGCGAAGTCGAAATACTGCTCCACCAGAATGATCGCCATATCGCCCTTCTCGCGCAGATAGCTGATCACCCGGCCGATCTGCTGGATGATGTTGGGCTGGATCCCCTCTGTCGGCTCATCGAGCAACAGCACCTTCGGCTTCATCAGCATCGCCCGCGCGATCGCCAGCTGCTGCTGCTGCCCGCCCGAGAGGTCGCCCCCGCGGCGATGCAGGAATTCCTTCAGGATCGGGAACAGCTCATAGATCTCATCGGGGATGAACCGCTCGGAGCGCGGCAGCAACGCGAAGGCCGTCTCCATGTTCTCCTTGACGGTGAGCAGCGGGAAGATCATCCGCCCCTGCGGCACATAGGCAAGCCCGCGCCGCGCCATGCCCTGCGGCGGCACCCGCGGCACCGCGGCACCATCCAGCACCACCTCGCCGCCCGAACGCGGATGCCAGCCTGATATCGCCTTGAACAGCGATGTCTTGCCCACGCCATTGGTGCCCATGATGCAGGTCACCTCGCCCGCCTTCGCCTCCATGTCGATGCCATAGAGGATCTGCGAGCCCCCGTAATGCAGCGTCAATCCCTTTGTTTGCAGCATGTCAGCGCCCCAGATAGACTTCGATGACCCGCGGGTCCGATGTGACGTGATCGAGCGAGCCCTCGGCCAGGACGGAACCCTCGTGCAGCACCGTGACCCGGCAGTTCAGGCGGCGCACGAATTCCATATCGTGCTCCACCACCACCACGGCGCGGGTTTTGGAAAGCTCCACCAGCAGCGCGGTGGTCTGCTCGCGCTCGGCCAGGGTCATGCCCGCGGCGGGCTCATCCACCAGCAGGAGCTTCGGCTCCTGCGCGAGCAGCATGCCGATCTCCAGCCATTGCTTCTGCCCATGGCTCAGCTCGCCCGATTTGCGCGCGAGCTGATCGCCAAGGCCCACCTGCGCGGCCAGCGCCTCCACCCGCGCGAAATCCGGCGCGACCGGGCGCCAGAACAGCACCTTCCACGGGCTGCGGTCGTGCTTCAGCGCCATCATCAGGTTTTCCCGCACGCTCTGGTCCTCAAAGACCGTCGGGCGCTGGAACTTGCGGCCGATGCCGATGCGGGCGATGCGGGCCTCGTTCAGGCGCAGCAGGTTGATGGATTTCTCGCCCCAGAGCACCTTGCCCTCGTCGGGCTTGGTCTTGCCAGTGACGATGTCCATGAAGGTGGTCTTGCCCGCCCCGTTCGGCCCGATCACCGCGCGCAGCTCCTGAGCCCCGATCGAGAACGACAGGTTGCGGATCGCGCGGTAGCCGTCGAAGGTGACGGAAATCCCCGAGACTTCCAGCAGTTGGCTCATGCCTCCGCCTCCTTCTCCTGCAGGCTGCCGTCATCGGGGCCGAGCGGCTCGCCGCCGCGGTCCGGATTGCGCCAGCCGGTGAACAGGTCGATCAGCCCGGAGAGCCCCTGCGGCGCGAACAGCGTCACCAGCACGAAGCTGAGCCCGAGGAGCACCTGCCACCAGTCCACCCAGTTGATCGTGTAGAAGCCGAGGTTGATGTTCGGCACCCGGCCGCCGGTGAACCAGCTGGAGATCAGCGAGACGAAGGCCGCCCCGACCACCGCACCATAGAGCCGCCCGCGCCCGCCGATGGCGACCCAGACCGCGAGGTAGATGGAGGCGATGGGCGCCATTTCGGCGGGGTTGACGATGCCCGCCTGCGGGTAATACAGCGCGCCTGCAATCGCCGCGATCACCGCGGTGAGGGTGAAGACGAAGAGCTTGTAACCCTCCACCGAATAGCCCAGGAACCGCACGCGGGCCTCGTCGTCGCGGATGCCGCGCATGACCGAGCCGAACTTCCCCGAGACGATGAAGGCCGCGACCACATAGCCGAGCCCGAGCGCCAGCGCCGAGACCCAGAGGAACCAGACCGAGAGCGCATCCTGCCCCGCCGCGATGCCGGGGACGTTCTGCAGGCCGGAGAGGCCGTTGTTGCCGCGCAGGCCGGAATCGTTCTGGAACAGGTAGAGCGAGAGCGCGAGCGTCATCGCCTGGGTCAGGATCGACAGATAGACCCCCGTCACCCGCGAGCGGAACGCGAGCCAGCCGAAGGTGAAGGCCAGCACCCCGGGCACCAGCACCACGAACAGCAGCTGCATCGGCAGCGATCCGGCAAAGAACCAGATCGGCGGCAATTGCGAGGAGCCGACCACGCCGAAGACCTGCGTGGCGATGGCGTCGTTCACCTCCTGGGGCGTCATCGGCAGCGCGCCCGAGGCCGAGGCCAGCACGATCTCCTTGGTACGCGCATACATCAGCCACATGCCGATCATGTAGCCGCCAAGCCCGAAGAAGGCGAAATGGCCGAGGCTCAGGATACCCGTATAGCCCCAGATCAGGTCCATCGCGATGGCGATCAGGCACAGGCACAGCGTCTTGCCCAAGGTCTTGACCATGGAGGTGGAGATGAAGCCGGTGCCATAAGCATTCGACAGCAGCGTCACCCCCAGCGTAAACAGCGCGAGGATCAGGATGAACCACAGCACCGAAGGGTTTTTTGCGATAAAGCCGGGTTTCATGGCTCAGTCCCCCGCCGCGCGGCCTTTGAGGGCGATGATGCCCCGCGGCCGGAACTGGATGAAGATGATGATGAAGAGGATCATGTAGGTCTGCGCGGCGAGCGTGTTCGAGGGGTTCACCGCCTCGATCAGCTTTTGCAGCGTACCGACCAGCGCCGCCCCCGCGAGCGTGCCGAAGATATTGCCGACGCCGCCTACGACCACGGTCATGAAGCTCTGCACGATATAATCGGAGCCGAGCTCCGAGGTGACCTTGGCGAAAAGCCCGATCGCCACGCCCGCAATCCCCGCAATGCCCGAGCCGAAGCCGAAGCACAGCATGTTGATGCGGTCGGGGTTGATGCCCATGGAGGCCGCCATCGAGGGGTTCTGCGTGACCGCGCGCACCTCGAGCCCGAGCCGGGTGCGGTTCATCACGAAGAGGAACACGCCGAGGAAGATCATCGCCAGCACGAAGATCGCGATCCGGATATAGCTGATCGAGACGATATCGTTCAGCGCCCAGGCACCATCCAGCCAGGACGGCGCCGTGAGCGGGCGCGCCTGGGTGCCGAAGATGTTCTTGAACAGCTGCTGCAGCGCGATGGATATGCCGAAGGTGGCCAGCAGCGTCTCCAGCGGGCGTTTGTACAGATGCCGGATCACCAGCCGCTCCATCGCGACGCCGGCGAGGAATGTCACCGCGAAGGCCAGAGGCAGCGCCACGATGATGGAGGTGGTGTAATCGCTGATGTAGCTCTGCACCACATAGCCGGTATAGGCGCCCATGGTGATGAATTCGCCATGCGCCATGTTGATCACCCGCATCACCCCGAAGGTGATCGCAAGGCCGATCGCCGCCAGGAAATAGATAGAGGTGAGCGAGAGCGCATCGAGCCCGAGATCGAGCCCGTACATCGCATCCACCTTCAGCGAGACGGATTTCAGCGCCGCCGCCGCCGCCTCGGTGACGGCCTCGGAGGGCTCTGCATAGATATCCGCGTAGCGATGCGCGGCGATGGCCGCCGAAACCTCGTCGTCGGTCGCGGCTTGGGGCACCTGGCCTGCGGCCTCGAGCGCCGTATAGGCGCGGTCGCGCGCGGATTGCTCGGCCAGCTCGGCCACCGGGATCCCGCCCACCGCGCCATCCGCGATATGGGCCTCCAGCGCCGCGCGCTGCTCCGCATGCGTGAGCCGCTTCGGCGCAAGCCCCGCCGACACCAGCAGCGCATAGGCCTCCTCGGCATCGATCCCCTGCCCGGGCTTCAGCTCGCGCGCAACGTTGCCCTCGGGCGCCGCGGCGAAGGCCTTGCGCGCCACCGCCAGGATCGGGTTCAGCGTGGCACGGTAATCGAGCCCCATATCGCCCCCGAAGCTCTGGATCGCGTCGACGCGCTCCTCCGGCGTCTCGCCGAAGCGGATCGTGAGCAGCCGCTCCACCCGCTGTTTCTGCGCCTTGATGGCGGCATCGGGCTCATCGTCGATCGCCGCGCGCAGCGGCGCCAGGTTCTCGGCCGTCGCCTCGCGCGCCAGCGTATCGAGCGCCGCGCGCCGCTTCGCCGGATCCGGGTCCGAGAGCTGGAACTGCACCAGCGCCCCGGCGATCAGCCCCTGCACCCCGGCATTCGGCTTGATCTCGGAGATATCGGCGCGCGCGGCAGTGCCGGCATCCGCGCCGGTGAGCGGATCGGCCAGCCGGTAGCCATCGCCCGCCTTCTCGATCCGGAAAATGGCGCCATCGGATTTGCGCTGCCCGAGGGTCCGGTCGGTCCAGCTACGCAGGAAATCGCGCACGCCCGGATCCGCCGTCGCGGTGATGGCGGCGATGACTGGCCCAATGGTCTGGCGCGAGGGCTTGGCGATGGCGTCAGCATGGCCTGCGATGACACCGGCGAGGCCGGAGATCGTGCTCTCGGCGGCAGGCGGGGCCGGCGGCGCATCCTGCGCCTGCAGCGGTAGCGCGAGGCAAAGGCTTGCCGTCAGCGCCAGAATGAAACTGCGCATGGCTGCTCCCGAAGATGAGGAAGAAGGGGGCCGCAGCCCCCCTCAGATCAGTAGTTCGATTTCAGCTGCACGCAGGTCTTGCTGTCCTTGTTGTACATGCCGCATTTCAGCGTCTTCCAGTCCGAGTCCAGCACCGCCGATTCCGGCAGGAAATCCGTCCAGGCATCGCCCGGCACCGGTTCGGTCTGGCTGATGATGTCGAACTGGCCATCGGCCTTGATCTCGCCGATCAGCACCGGCTTGGTCAGGTGGTGGTTCGGCAGCATTTCCGCCTCGGTCCCGGTCAGGTTCGGGAACTTCTGGCCGATCATCGCATCCGAGACCTTGTCCACATCGGTGCTGCCTGCGGCGGTCACCGCGTTCACCCACATGTTGAAGCCGATATAGGTGGCTTCCATCGGGTCATTGGTCACGCGCTTGTCGTTCTTGGTGAAGGCGTGCCATTGGTCGATGAACGCCTTGTTGGCCGGGGTGTCGGCGCTCTCGAAGTAGTTCCAGGCGGCGAGCTGGCCCACCAGGTTCTTCAGGTCGCCCTCGCCCAGGCCGGAAAGCTCCTCTTCGCCCACCGAGAAGGCCACGACCGGGATCTGCTCCGCGGTGATGCCCGAAGCGGCCAGCTCCTTGTAGAAGCCGATGTTCGCATCGCCGTTGATGGTGGAGATGACGCCCACCTTCTTGCCATCCGCGCCGAGCGCCTTCACATCGGCCACGATCTTCGACCAGTCCGACTGGCCGAACGGGGTGTAGTTCACGAAGATGTCGCTCTCCGGGATCCCCTTCGATTTCAGATAGGCCGCGAGGATGTTGTTCGTGGTGCGCGGATAGACATAGTCGGTGCCCAAGAGCGCGAATTTCTGCACGCCCAGCTCGTCGATGAAATAATCCGTCGCCGGGATTGCCTGCTGGTTCGGCGCCGCGCCGGTATAGAACACGTTCTTCGAGGATTCCTCGCCCTCATACTGCACCGGATAGAACAGCAGCCCGTTCAGCTCCTCGATCACCGGCAGCACCGATTTGCGGCTGACGGAAGTCCAGCAGCCGAAGATCACATCCACCTTGTCCACGGTCAGCAGCTCGCGCGCCTTTTCCGCGAACAGCGGCCAGTCCGAAGCCGGATCGACCACCACCGCCTCGAGCTTCTTGCCGTTGATGCCGCCCTTCTTATTCTGTTCGTCGATCAGCATCAGGACGGTGTCCTTCAGCGTCGTTTCGGAAATCGCCATCGTTCCGGAAAGCGAATGCAGCACCCCGACCTTGATCGTGTCGCCCTCGGCAAAGGCTCCTCCGGCCGAAAGCAGCGTGGCAAGCGTGGCGCCGAGCAGGTAGTTACGCATCCCTGTCATCTTTTTCCCTATGGTTTGTTACCGGGGTTGTTCCTGCGCCCATGGCGCCGCCGCGTCCCCTTCGCGGCCCTGAAGGTCCCCTGCGGCCAGTGAACCGGGCGCGGAGACAGGCGGCAAGTTCGCGCCGCATGCGCCCGGGCGCTTCGCAACGCAGCCGTCAAAAATGCACAAAAAACGCGCAGCATTGCCGCATCGGCCTGATTTCAGAGCAAATGCCTGATCGCGCCTGCGTGAACGCCCGGCCACCATGCCGAAAGCGGCGCATTGGGTGCCGAAGGCGACGGCGGGCCGGCCGCCCGCCATCGCCGCAAAACCGTGCCCTCCGGGGCTCAGACAGTCGCGAGCGCGAGCCCGCCTTCGGTTTCCAGAAAGCGCACCACATCGGCGACGCCCACACCCTTGCGCAGCTGCGCCATGATATAGGGCCGGCTGCCGCGCGCGCGCTGCGTGTCCTGCTCCAGCAGCACCGGATCCACCCCCACATAGGGCGCGAGGTCGGTCTTGTTCACGACCAGAAGGTCCGAGCGGCTCACTCCGGGGCCTCGCTTGCGCGGAATGTCCTGCCCGGCTGCGGTATCGATCACATAGATCGTCAGATCGGCCAGTTCGGGGCTGAACGTCGCGGCCAGATTGTCGCCCCCCGATTCGATCAGCACCAGATCCAGATCCGGGAACTGCCGGTTCAGATCGGCGATCGCGGCGAGGTTGATCGAGGCATCCTCGCGGATCGCCGTATGCGGGCAGCCGCCCGTTTCCACCCCGCGGATCCGCTCCGCCGGCAGCACCTGCGCCCGCATCAGCGCCTCGGCATCCTCGCGGGTGTAGATGTCGTTCGTGACCACCGCCATCGAGCAGCGCCCCGCCAGCGCCCGGCACAGCTGCTCGGTCAGCGTCGTCTTGCCCACGCCCACCGGCCCGCCGATTCCCACCCGCAAAGGCCCGTTCGTCATGTCTTGAAGATCCTCACATCCATCGTTTCATGCGCCATCGCCCCGAGATCGGCGCGGAAGGCGGAGCTCGCCAGATCCTCGCGCGTGGCCAGCAGCGCCCGCTCCGCCAGAATCCCGATCAGCGGATGCAGCGCCGCCAGAACCCGCTGCCCCGCCGCCTGCCCGAGCGGCACGAAGCGCACCGCGGCAGAGACCAGATTGGCCGCGAAGGAATGCAGGAACAGCGCGATCACCTGCAGATCCGGCAGCGCGAGCCCCTGCGCCGCCCGCGCCACCGCGAGCGGCAGCGGCAGGGAGCCCGCCAGCTCCCCAGTCATCCCGGCCCGCGCCTCGGTGAAGGCCGCGCCCTGCTCTTCGGTCTCGCGCAGCCGCTCCATGGACCCGGCCAGCGCCCGGGCGATATCCGACAGCTCCTCCAGCGCCTCGCCGCGCAGCGCGCAGGCCATCAGCACCGCATCGTTCCACCCCGCCCCGCAGGCCAGAATATCGGAGAGCCATTCCTCCAGATCCTGCTCGGTGGTGATGTCTTCGGCGGCAATGGCTTGCTCCAGCCCGTGGCTATAGGCGAAGGCGCCGGTCGGGAACGCGGGCGACAGCCATTGCACCAGGCTGAGCAGCGCATGCATCTGCTCAGAGGTGGACATGGAACTGCCCCGGCCCATGCGCATGGCCATGCTCGTGGCCCATGGTGCGGCCCATGCCATAGGCGCCGCCTTCCGGCCGGAACGGCTCCACCGAGGCCGTGACCCGCGCGCCGAGCTGGCGCAGCATCGCCTCCAGCACATGATCGGCCCGGATCACCAGCCGCCCCGGCTCGATCTGGCAGGGCGTATGCCGGTTGCCGATGTGCCAGGCGAGCCGCACCAGATCGCCGGTGATGGAGAGCACCGGCTCCAGCCCGCAGCGCACCTCTATGAGCCGCCCGTCCTCCAGCGCGAAGGCCTCCCCGCCGCTGAGGTTCGCAACTTCCGGCAGATCCACCAGGAACGCGAGCCCTTTCGCCGTGACCAGCCGCTTGCGCCGCAGGAACCGCCCCTCGTAATCCAGCGCGATACTCTCCGCAGCGCCCTGCCACGCGCCCTTCGGCAGGACCCGGCCCGCGCGCGCAATCTCCGTCATCCGCGGCCCCTCAGTACAGGAAATAGCGCTGCGCGAGCGGCAGGCTGCGCGCGGGTTCGCAGGTCAGCAGCACGCCATCGGCGCGCACCTCGTAGGTCTCGGGATGGACCTCGATCTTTGGCAGGGCGGCGTTCAGCTTCATGTCGGCCTTGCCGATGCCGCGCGTGCCCTTCACCGCCAGCACCTGGCGCCCGAGGCCGAGCTGTTCGGCCACCCCCGCCTCGATCGCTGCCCCCGAGACGAAAGTGGCCGTATTCGCCGGGAGCGCACGGCCATAGGCGCCGAACATCGGCCGGGTGTAGAACGGCTGCGCCGGGATCGAGCCGTTCGGATCGCCCATCTGCGCCGCGACGATCATCCCGCCCATCAGCACCATCTCAGGCTTTGCCCCAAAGAAGGCCGGCTCCCAGAGCACCAGATCGGCGCGCTTGCCGGGCTCGACCGAGCCGATATGCTGCGACACGCCATGCGCGATCGCCGGATTGATCGTATATTTCGCCACATAGCGGCGCACGCGCATGTTGTCGTTGTCGCCGGTCTCCTCGGAGAGGCGGCCGCGCTGCTTCTTCATCTTGTCGGCGGTCTGCCAGCAGCGGGTGATCACCTCGCCCACCCGGCCCATCGCCTGACTGTCGGAGGAGATGATCGAAATCGCCCCCATGTCGTGCAGGATGTCTTCGGCCGCGATGGTTTCCTTGCGGATCCGGCTTTCGGCGAAGGCCACGTCCTCGGGCACCTTGTTGTCCAGGTGATGGCAGACCATCAGCATGTCGAGGTGCTCTTCCAGCGTGTTGCCGGTATAGGGCCGGGTCGGGTTGGTGGAGGACGGGATCACATTCGGCGCCCCCACCACCTTCAGGATGTCGGGCGCATGGCCGCCGCCCGCACCTTCGGTATGGAAGGCGTGGATGGTGCGGCCCTTGAACGCGGCCAGCGTGTTTTCCACGAAGCCCGATTCATTCAGCGTGTCGGTGTGGATCATCACCTGCACGTCCATCTCGTCGGCCACGCTCAGGCAGCAGTCGATCGCGGCGGGCGTGGTGCCCCAGTCCTCGTGCAGCTTCAGCGAGGAGGCCCCCGCCGCCACCATCTCCACCAGCGCCTCGGGCAGCGAGGCATTGCCCTTGCCAGAAAGCGCGAGATTCATCGGGAAGGCCTCGAAAGATTGCAGCATCCGCCCGATGTGCCAGGGCCCCGGCGTGCAGGTGGTGGCAAGCGTGCCATGCGCGGGGCCGGTGCCGCCGCCGAGCATGCAGGTCACCCCGGAATAGAGCGAATCCTCGATCTGCTGCGGGCAGATGAAATGGATATGCGCATCCATGCCGCCCGCGGTCAGGATCTTGCCCTCGCCCGCCAGGATTTCAGTGCCCGGGCCGATGATGATATCCACGCCCGGTTGCGTATCGGGGTTGCCGGCCTTGCCGATCTTCGCGATCAGCCCGTCGCGCAGGCCGATATCGGCCTTGTAGATGCCCGTGTGGTCGAGGATCAGCGCATTGGTGATGACCGTGTCCATCGCCCCGCCCGCGCGGGAGATCTGGCTCTGGCCCATGCCGTCGCGGATGACCTTGCCGCCGCCGAACTTCACCTCCTCGCCATAGGTGGTCAGGTCGCGCTCGACCTCGATGATCAGCTCGGTATCGCCAAGCCGGACCTTGTCGCCGGTCGTGGGCCCGTACATGTCGGCATAGGTGCCGCGCGAGATTTTGGTAGCCATGCCGTTCCTCTCAATTCGACAGATAGGCCGCGCGCAGATCCTCGGTGCGCCGCTCGGTCAAAGTCTTCATGCAGTTCGCCTGCACCAGCGGCTGCATCGTGCCGTCCGCGTAAAGCCCCGCCTCCGCCGCGCAGGCCGCATCGCGGTAGCCGATCCAGGCGCGCTGCGCCGCCAGCAGCTGCGCGGGCGCCTCGCCGCCCGATAGCCTGGCCGCAGCCGCCGCCTGCTTGTACACGCCGTTCAGCCGGTCATCTGCGCCCTGATAGGCGGCCGCGGCACAGGCGTTCATCTCGGTCTGTGTCGTGGCGGTGGCGCAATCCTGCGCCGCTGCGGGCAAAAAAGCCCCTACGCACAGCAGCAGAGACAGCGCGCGCCACCTCACAGCGCGCCCATCACGGCCTGGTTGAATCCATAGACCTTGCGGCCGCCGCGATAGGGCACCAGCCGGACCTCGCGCGTCTGCCCGGGCTCGAAGCGCACCGCGGTGCCGGCCGCGATGTCGAGCCGCATCCCCCGCGCCGCGTCCCGGTCGAAGCTCAGCCCGGCGTTGGTTTCGGCGAAATGGTAATGCGAGCCCACCTGGATCGGCCGGTCCCCGGTATTGGCTACGCTCAGGGTGATGGCCTCGAGCCCCTCGTTCAGGGATATATCGCCTTCCGCGGGAAAAATCTCACCTGGAATCATATCATTGCCCTCCGAAGTTAACGTATCGGATGATGTACGGTGACGAGCTTGGTGCCATCCGGGAAGGTGGCCTCGATCTGGATCGAATGGATCATCTCGGGGATGCCCTCCATGCATTGCTCGCGGGTGATGACCTGCGCGCCCGCCTCCATCAGATCGGCGACGGTGCGGCCATCGCGCGCGCCCTCCACCACGAAATCGGAAATGATCGCGATCGCCTCGGGGTGGTTCAGCTTCACGCCGCGGCTCAGCCGGTTGCGCGCCACGATGGCGGCAAGGCTGATCAGCAGCTTGTCCTTCTCGCGCGGGATCAGGTTCATCGTCGTCCTCTCGTCGCTGCCGCCCGTGCGGCGCCTTCCGTTTGCCGCCCGTCGCGGCGCGTTACAATTGCCAGACCCGCGGCGGGGCAGCGCTTCGGCGCAGTGCCGCCATCAGCGCGAGGATCTGCTGGCGCAGCGGCCAGCCATCCGCCGCCAGCAGCCGCACCACGCATTTCCCGTCCCAGCCGGAGGCCGCGGCCTCCACCCCCGGAACCGTCAGTGCGCCGCGCGCCGCGGCCACCGCATCCTCCGCCCCGCGCGCGCACAGAACCAGCGTCGCGAAGGCCCGCGCAGCCCCGAGGAGCGCATGCCGGGGCTGCGGAGCCGAAAGCGTCAGCGGCTCCAGAAACACCGGCCGCCCGGCCCGCTCGATCCGCCGATGGTCGCGAAAGCGCAGCGCGCGCACCGTTTCGCCCATCGCCGCCCGGCCCAGCACCACCGCCTCCAGCATCAGGCAGCCCGCCTCTGGCCCAAGCGAGATCACCGTCTCGCGGTCCAGATCCGCCCGGTCGAACAGGATGGTTTCCTGCGGCAGCCAGTCGAGCCAGCCCGCCCCCTCTACCCGGTGCCGCACGCTGACCTTCGCAGGCCCGTGATCGGCGCGGTAGGCGCGCTCGGCCGCCTGGGTCGTCGCGACCATCCGCGCATCCGTTTCAGTGGCATAGGACAGCCGGTCCCCCGAGGTGAGCCCGCCCGATGTGTTCAGGAACACCACCTCCGGCACGCCCCGCACCCGCGGCAACAGCGCCTTGGCCGAGCCCTGCTGGCGCAGCCCGCGCAGGCGCCCGCCCGCAAAGGCCGCCGAGGCCTCGCCCTGGCTGCGCTGCATGCGGATCTGGTCGGATGTGTCGAACATGGCTTCCCCTTGCCCCGATCTAACCGCCGATCCGGCGCAAGGTCCATCCCGGGCGGGGGCCACGGCTCGTACTCTCCGATTATTGCCGAAAAATCAGGCAGTCAGCCCAGGGGCCCCGCCAGCCGCTCCTCCGAGAGCAGCACATTCGCCTCCACCTGCCCAAGGCCAGGCAGCGTCATGATCCGCCGCCGCAGCACGCGCTCGAAATCGGCGATGTCGCGGGCGCGCACCTTCACCCGGTAGTCGAACAGGCCCAGGACGTGCTGCACCACCTGCACCTCGGGGATCGCGGTCAAAGCGCGCTCGAAATCCTCGAAACTCACCCGCCCCTTCGCGGCGAGCTTCACGCCAAGGAATACCGTCACCCCGAATCCCACCGCCGCATGATCCAGCACCAGCCGCCGCCCGGCGAGGATGCCCTCCTCCTCCAGCCGCCGGATCCGGCGCCAGCAGGCCGGCTGAGACAGCCCGAGCCGCCGCCCGAGCGCCCCGGCGGTGAGCGTGCCATCGGCCTCCAGCGCGCGCAGGATCGCCCGGTCCAGATCGTCGAGCGCGATCACAGCGGCAGCTCCTCGGTATCCTTCAGGGTAGAAATCAGCATCAGCGCCTCGGTATCCTGAATATGCGGCAGGGTCAGGATCCGGGCGCGGTAAATCTCCTGCCAATGCGCCATGTCGCGGGCGATGGCGTTCAGGCGCACATCCGTCTGGCCGAGGAAGGTCTGGATCTCCAGCACCTCGGGCACCTCGCGCGCGGCCGCGAGGAACTCATCGAAGGCGCGGGGGTTGGTCTTGTCCAAGGTGAAGCGCAGGCTGACCTCCACCTCCCAGCCGAGCCGGCGCCAGTCAATCACCGCCTGCGCGCCGCGGATCACCCCAGCCTCGCGCAGCTTCTCGATCCGGCGCCAGCAGGTGGCGGTGGTGAGGCCCGCGCGCTCGGCCAGATCGGCCGTCGCCATGCCCGGCTCCGCCAGTAGATGCCGCAGGATACGCCGGTCGGTATCGTCGATCTGCATGATTTTCTCACCAATGCAAAATATCACGCATGATCCTTACCCACCGATGCGCAATTTATCAAACTTTGATCTGAGAGTTTTTGCCAGACGCCTATCCTGACGGCAGCAAAACCGGAGGAACCGATGCGCGTTTATTATGATCGCGATTGCGATGTGAACCTGATCAAGGACAAGAAGGTCGCCATCCTGGGCTACGGCTCGCAAGGCCACGCCCATGCGCTGAACCTGCGCGATTCGGGCGCGAAGAACGTCGTTGTCGCGCTGCGCGAGGGTTCGCCCTCGGCGAAGAAGGCTGAAGCCGAAGGCCTGAAGGTCATGGGCATCGCCGAAGCGGCCGCCTGGTGCGACCTGATCATGTTCACCATGCCCGACGAACTGCAGGCCGAGACCTACAAGAAATACGTTCATGACAACCTGAAGGAAGGCTCCGCCATCGCCTTCGCCCACGGGCTGAACGTGCATTTCGGCCTGATCGAGCCGAAGAAGGGCGTCGACGTGATCATGATGGCGCCGAAGGGCCCGGGCCACACCGTGCGCGGCGAATATGTGAAGGGCGGCGGCGTGCCCTGCCTCGTGGCCGTGCACAACGACGCGACCGGCAAGGCGATGGAAATCGGCCTGTCCTACTGCTCCGCCATCGGCGGCGGCCGTTCGGGCATCATCGAGACCAACTTCCGCCAGGAATGCGAAACCGACCTGTTCGGCGAGCAGGCGGTGCTGTGCGGCGGCCTGGTGGAGCTGATCCGCATGGGCTTCGAGACCCTGGTCGAGGCGGGCTACGAGCCCGAGATGGCCTATTTCGAATGCCTCCACGAAGTGAAGCTGATCGTCGACCTGATCTATGAAGGCGGCATCGCGAACATGAACTACTCGATCTCGAACACCGCCGAATATGGCGAGTATGTCTCGGGCCCGCGCGTCCTGCCCTACGCGGAAACCAAGGCGCGGATGAAGGAAGTCCTGCAAGACATCCAGAACGGCAAGTTCGTGCGCGATTTCATGCAGGAAAACGCCGTCGGCCAGCCGTTCTTCAAGGCCACCCGCCGCCTGAACGACGAGCACCAGATCGAGCAGGTCGGCGCCAAGCTGCGCGCGATGATGCCCTGGATCGGCAAGGGCAAGCTGGTCGACAAAGACCGCAACTGATCCTTCGCCCCCCGTGGCGCGGGCACGGCTCCTCCGGGAGCCGCGCCTTTTCGTTTGCGGCCGCGCGCGGTTGTTCCTACCCTGCCCCGCGAAGGAGACCCCGATGCCCGATCCCAGCCCTGAAGAGCTCGCCCGTATCCAAGCCGACCGCGCCCGGATCTTCCACGGGCAATGGTTCCGCGACCTGATCTCGGGGCGGCTCGGCTTCGGCGATACGTTCTGGCTCGGGAATTATGGCATCCTGCTGGCGGTGGTGCCGGTTCTGGTGCTGCTGGGCGGGCTGGTCTATGCGCAGGCGCCCGAAGCGCTGGCGCCGCTCCTGCGCGGGGCGGCGCTGTTGCTGGCCCTATGGCGCGGCGTCGTGCTGCGCGCGCTCCTTCGGCTGCGCGCACGGGGCGGCTGGGCCATCACCGGGCTGATCTGGACGGGCATTGAGGCCCTGGCCGCGCTGCGCTACGGCCTCGCGCTCTAGACCGCCGCCTCCACCGCGGCGACGATCTCGCCGACCACGGCATTCAGCACGGCCTCGTCGCCACATTCCGCCATCACCCGGATCAGTGGCTCGGTGCCGGATTTGCGGATCAGGAGCCGCCCCTGCCCTTGCAGCCGCGCCTCGGCATCGGCAATCACCTTCTGCACGCTCTCGGCCGCCAGCGGCTCCTGCCCCGCGCCGTAGCGCACGTTCTTCAGCAATTGCGGCACGGTATCGAACTGCTTCGCGAGCTCCGAGGCCGGGCGCCCGGTCTCGGCCATTGCCGCCAGGAACTGCAGCCCCGCCATCAGCCCGTCGCCGGTGGTGGCGTAATCGGTCATCACGATATGGCCGGATTGCTCGCCGCCAAGGTTGAACCCGCCCTCGCGCATCCGCTCGACCACATAGCGGTCACCGACCTTGGTGCGCTCCAGCCGGAGCCCGCGCCCGGTCAGGAACTGCTCGAGCCCGAGGTTCGACATCACCGTGGCCACCAGCGCGCCGCCGCGCAGGCGCCCCTCCTCGGCCCAGCGGCGCGCGAACAGCGCCATGATCTGGTCGCCATCGGCGACCTCGCCCTTCTCGTCAATGATCATCACCCGGTCGGCATCGCCATCGAGCGAGATCCCGAAATCCGCGCTGTGCCAGACCACCGCCTCCGAAGCGGTGCGGGTGAAGGTGGAGCCGCATTTCTCGTTGATGTTGTGGCCATTGGGCGCGACCCCGACCGGGATCACCTCGCAGCCCAGCTCCCACAGCACCTCGGGCGCCGCCTTGTAGGCCGCACCATTCGCGCAATCGATCACCACCTTCATCCCGGAAAGGCGCCCGCGCGCCGGGAAGGTCGTCTTGGCATATTCCACATAGCGGCCCATTCCATCGTCGATCCGCTTCGCGCGGCCGATGTTCTGCGGCTGCGCGAGGCGCACCTCGCCCGCGACCATGGCCTCGATCTCGGCCTCGGCCTCATCCGAGAGCTTGAACCCGTCCGGGCCGAAGAACTTGATCCCGTTGTCGCGCGCCGGGTTGTGGCTCGCGGAGATCATGATCCCGAGATCCGCCCGCATCGAGCGGGTCAGATAGCCCACCGCCGGGGTCGGCACCGGGCCGAGCAGCAGCACGTTCATCCCCGTCGAGGTCAGCCCGGCGGTCAGCGCATTCTCCAGCATGTAGCCCGAGAGCCGCGTGTCCTTCCCGATCACCACCCGGTAGCCATTGCCGGAATCGCGCCGGAAATACCGCCCCGCCGCCGCGCCGAGCTTCAGCGCCATTTCGGCGGTCATCGGCCAGCTGTTCGCCTCGCCGCGCACCCCATCCGTGCCGAAAAGCTTCCGCGTCATGCCGCACCCTTTCTGATCGCTTCCCAAAGCCGCAGCCCCTGCACCACCTCGGCCACATCATGGACCCGGTGAATCTGTGCGCCCTGCGCCACCCCCGCCAGCGTGACCGCGAGGGTGCCGGGCATACGCTCGCGCGCCACCTCCACCCCGGCGAGCGCGCCGATGAACCGTTTGCGCGACACCCCGAGCAGGATCGCGCAGCCCAGCCCGTGAAACAGGCTCAGCCCCCGCAGCAGCGCGAGATTATGCGCCACCGTCTTGCCAAAGCCGATGCCCGGATCCACGAGGATCCGCGCGCGCGCAATGCCCGCCGCCTCGGCCTCCGCGACGCGCGCCTCGAGGTAATCGTAAACGTCGAGCAGCACATCGTCATAGGCCGGCGCGGCCTGCATCGTCTGCGGATCGCCCTGCGCATGCATCAGGCAGATCGCCGCCCCCGCCGATGCGACGACCCCGGTCATGCCTGGGTCGAATTCCATCGCGGCCACATCGTTGACGATCTCCGCCCCGGCCGAGAGCGCCGCCCGCGCCACCGCGGATTTGCGCGTATCGATCGAGAGAGCCACCCGCGCGCCCGCCGCGCGCAGGGCGATGATCGTCGGCGCGGTGCGGGCGATTTCCTCGGCCACCGGCACGTCCTGCGCGCCCGGCCGGGTGGATTCACCCCCCAGATCGAGCACATCCGCCCCCGCCGCGATCATCTCCTGCGCATGGCTGAGCGCCGGCGCCAGATCCTTGTAGAGCCCGCCGTCGGAGAAGCTGTCCGGGGTCAGGTTCAGGATGCCCATCACGCGGGGGGAATCCATGCCGAGCCCGGCAATCTCCGAGCGCGGCTCCGTCAGCCGCGCCCGAACAGGCTGGGGCAGATCCCCGGCCGCAATGCGCGCCCGCCCGCCCGCGCGGTCCAGCACCTCCACCGCATCGAACCAGCACCACCCGCCCGCAAGCGGCAGCGCGCCTTCGGGGCGGACAGGGTCGAACTGGGCGATGGGGCGGTAGTATTGCTTCATGCAGGTGCTATCGCGCGCCACGGCCCGATTGACAAGCCTTCAGGCCCCGCAGGCGATCACCGGCACGCGGCTTCCTGCCGGGACCGAAACATCGCCGTGAAGCTCCAGCCGCTCCGCCGCCATCTGTTCGGCGAGCCACAGCGCCAGCGCGATGGAATCGCGCGCAGGCCCCTTCGGCCCGTCCACCGCATCCAGCACGATCTTGGAGGGCGCCCAGACCACCATCTGGCCATGCTTCATCGCCCAGTCGATCTCGGTCCGGGTCGCGACGACGACACAGCGCCGGTCGCGCGCGGCGAGCATCCAGGCGTTCTGCTCGATCGCCAGCAGGTCGATGCGCCGCTGCGTCGGCTTCTGCCCGGTTTCGGGCACCGGGGCATCGGGCAGGCCCACCGCCAGGATCACCGGCGCGCCCGAGGCCTGCAGCCGATCGAGCCGCGCGGCGAGGCCCGGCGCCGCGATCGCTTCATTGGAAATCCAGGCCACCACCGGATGCAGATCGGCCTGCCCCCCGATCGCCGCCACCGGCACCGCGGCGCGCGCGCGCACGATCTCGACGCCCAGAGCCCCGGGCCCGCGGTCGAGCTTCTCGATCCGCACGAAAACGCGCATCGCCTGCGGCTCCGCCAGGATCCGCTCCGCCACGCGCTCGGCCAGCGTTTCGAGCAGGTTCAGCCGCTCCGCCGCAAGCTCGGCCGCGATGGCCTCGGTGATGCGGTCGTAGGAGAGGATCCGGTCGACGTCATCCTCCAGCGGCGCGGGCGCGGGGCGCACCTCCACCACCACGTTGAACCGCAGCCGCTGGCCATGGCCGCGCTCCTGCTGGAAGGCGCCAATGTCGGCGCTGACGATGTGGTCGCGCAGGCTGATCCGGTCGCGCGGGTCCGCAGGCGCCGAAGCGACGGCGCGCTCCTCGGGATGCGCGAAGGCGAGGGAAGTGTCGGTGGTCATCGGATCCGGTCCAGTTTCGCCCCAAGGATATAACGACGGGGTGGACCCAAGCCCACCCCGAAACGTCACAACCCGACCGTCAAGCGACCTCAGTTGGAGGCAGTCTGCACCGATTTGCGGTAGAACAGATGCGCCCCGATCCGGGTGGTATTCTCGAACCGGCGCGACCAGCTCGGGCGCACCGATACGGTGTGGAAATAGGTGGCGCCATCGGTCAGGGTCCGCGGAGCGCCATCGAGCATCGCCCGAGCGAGCTTCTCGGCGCGGCGGTAGGCGGCCATGTTGCCCGGCGCGTCGGAGCGGCCATCGCAGACATAGCTGAACTGGCAGCTCCGGCCCGAGCGCTGGTTCACCACGCCGCAGACGGTCTTCGGGAAGGCGACGTCATCCACCCGGTTGAGAACGACCTCGCCCACCGCGCGCTGCCCGGCGACGCCTTCGCCGCGCGCTTCGTGATACATCGCCGAGGCGAGGCACTGCACCTGCGCATCCTGATCCGGCACCGGCTGCGCATCGAGCCAGGCCTCGGTCAGACGGCCGGTGCCGTCTGCCCGGTTGGATCCTTCTGCAGGATCCGCCACGAGCGCGTTCATCCGCGCGCCCGACACCGACCCCAACGCCGCCCGCTCTTCGCCAAGCAACGACACAAGCCCCGATTCCGCCTCTGCGCCGGGATCGTTCGACTGGCTTACCGTAACTTCGGCACGCAAGCCTCCGGCAAGGGCAAGGAGGACAATCGCGCCCCCCGTCCAGCTTTTCAGCACTGACATGTAGGCCTTCCGATAAGGACAATCGCCCCGGCACATGGCCGGGACCCGAGGCGGTTAATCGAAATTAACGCCGCCTGTCCACATATCGATTCAAAAATAGGCGAAATTCAGCCGTTTAGCGGCGGAAATTCGCGCAGATGCAACCCGACTCACGGCCGGATCACATCTTCGATATCTATTTCCAAGCAACTCAAAACGCCAGAGGAATCATTACGTCAAGATGGTTCAGATACCGCCCCGGCCGCGCGGCGCCAGAAGCGCGAAATGCGCCGCCGCCAAACGGGCGACCGGCACCCGGAACGGCGAGCAGGAGACGTAATCGAACCCCGCCGCCCGGCAGAAGGCGATTGATTCGGGGTTACCACCGTGTTCACCACAGACGGAAATAGTGATATTTTGCCGGGCATTACGCCCTCTTCCGGCACCAATCAGCAGCAGTTCCCCAACGCCTTCGACATCGAGAATGTGGAACGGATCCTCGGCATAAACGCCCTGTTTGACGTAATTGTTCATGAATCTGCCCGCGTCATCGCGCGACAATCCGTAGGTCATCTGCGTCAGGTCATTGGTCCCGAAGGACAGGAAATCGGCGTGCTCGGCGATTTCTCCGGCGCGCAGGGCCGCGCGCGGCGTCTCCACCATCACCCCGAGCCGGTAGGTGAAGCTCGCCTTCATCTCGTTGCGCACCGCCGCCGCCACGGCGTCGATGCGGGTCTTCACCAACTCCACCTCGCGTGCGGCCGAGACCAGCGGGATCATCACCTCCGGCACCACCGGGGCGCCACGCCGGCGCGCCTCCACCGCCGCCTCGAAGATGGCGCGGGCCTGCATGTCGTAGATCTCGGGGATGGTCACCCCGAGCCGCACGCCCCGCATCCCGAGCATCGGGTTGAACTCGCGCAGTGCCTCGCAGCGCCGCGTCACCTCCGACAGCGGCCGGTCCAGCGCCTCCGCAAGCTCCCGCATCCCCTCGCGGTCATGCGGCAGGAATTCGTGCAGCGGCGGGTCGAACAGCCGGATGCAGACCGGCTGCCCCGCCATGATGTCGAACAGAGTGATGAAATCCGCCCGCTGCATCGGCAAGAGCCGCTCCAGCGCCACGCGCCGGTCGTTCGGCGTATCGGCGAAGATCATCTCGCGCATCACCGTGAGCCGGTCCTCGTCGAAGAACATGTGCTCGGTGCGGGCGAGCCCGATGCCCTCGGCCTCGAACATCCGCGCGGTGCGGGCGTCTTCGGGGGTATCGGCATTGGCGCGGATGCCGATGTCGCGCACATTGTCGGCCCAGTGCAGCAGCGTGCGGAAGCCGTCGTCCAGCGCGGGCTCCAGCATGTCGGCCGTGCCAGCCAGCACCTCGCCGTTGGTGCCATCCACGGTGATCACATCGCCTTCGCGGAAGCTGCGCCCGTCGGCCGCGGTCATCACCCGGTCGCGGGTGTTGATGGAAATCTCGGCGCAGCCCGCGATGCAGGGCAGCCCGAGCCCGCGCGCGATCACCGCCGCATGGCTGGTCATGCCGCCGCGCTCGGTCAGCACGGCCACCGCCGCATGCATCCCGCGCACATCCTCGGGCACGGTCTCGCGCCGCACCAGGATGCAGGGCTCGTCGCGCGCGGCCGCGGCCTGTGCCGCTGCGGCCGAGAACACGATCTTGCCCGTTGCCGCCCCCGGCGAGGCGGCGATGCCGCGCGCCAGATGGTCGCGCGGGCCGCGCGGATCGACCTGATAGTGCAGAAGCTCGGTCAGCGCGCGCGGCTCCACCCGCAGCAGCGCATCCTCGCGGCTGATCACCTCGTCGCGCGCCAGCGCCACCGCGATGCGCACCGCCGCCCGCGCCGAGCGGGTGACCCGGATCGCGTCGATCACGGCGAGCTTGCCGCTCTCGATGGTGAATTCGAGCTGCATCTCCTCGCGCAGTTTCTCGCGGCAGCGCCCGCCATCGCGGATCAGCTGCGCGAAGATCTCCGGGTCGGCCTCTTCGAGCGAGGCGCCGCGCGGATCGCGCGTCAGGTACAGCGTCTCGACCGAGGCCTTGCGCCCCTGGCTCTGGCCACGAAAGCGCCCGGTGATGCGCGGCCCGCCGGTCACGGAATCCACGAATTGCATCGTCCCCGAGCCCGAAAACCCCGGCCCGATCCCAAGCGCCATCCGCTGCACCACGAGCCCGAGCACCGCCTCCGCGGGCGCGCCCTTCGCCTGGCGCAACAGCCGCGCGGTCGTGCCCTCCCAGGCGCGCGCCATGGAGCGCAGCACCTCGCCCAGCTGCCGCGCGGGCGATTGCGGGAAGTCCTCATCCGTCTCGGCGCGGTAGGTGGCCAGCGCCGCGCGCAGCGCCCCCGGCCCCGGATCGTCGTGGAACATGTCCGGGTCGAGCCGGGCCACGTTCGTCGCATAGCCCTGCACGAAGCGCAGATAGAGCGCATCCGCCGCCTCGCGGCCATGGCTTTCGGCCAGCCGCGCATGCACCGAATCGTTGATGCCCACGTTCAGCACCGTACCCGGGCCGCCCCATTCGGGGTTCTCCGGGCTGGAGCGGACGGAGACCAGAAAATCGCTCCCGAAGATCTCGGCGATGCGCTGCGTATCGGGCATCTGCCCGGCCGCAATCGCGCGCACCGTTTCTGTCGGCAGCGCGACCGTCTGCGGCACCGGCAAATCCAGCCGGATCAGCCGCTGCAGGCATTTCGCCCGCCAGCCATGCCGCGCCTTGGAGATCTCCGCGATGGGCGTGATCTCGGTGAATTCGGCGAAATCCGCGTATTTCTGCATCGCAGCGATCCCTCGGGTTGAGAGCAGGATAGGCCGAACCGCGGCTTTCGCAAGTGTGACGATGGTCGGGGAACCGAGGGCTCAGCCCTCGATCCGGGTCAGATCGGCAACGCTCAGGCAGATCTGGCGGATGCGCGACAGCAGATTGAGCCGGTTGCGACGGACGATCTGGTTCTCGGCATTGATCTGCACCGCGGTGAAGAAGGCGTCGATCGGGGCGCGCAGCGCGGCCATCGCAGCCATGGCGGCTGCGAAATCCTCGGCCTGCATCGCCGGGCCGATCGCGGCCTCCGCCGCATCCAGCGCGGCGAACAGCGCGGCCTCCTCCGCCCCTTCGACGAATTTCGGATCGGCGCCGAAGCTGTATTCGACGCCGTCCTTCGCCTCGGCCTGCGCGAGGATGTTGTTCGCGCGCTTGAAGCCCTGGATCAGGTTGGTGCCGTCGTCCGTCTTCAGGAAGGCCGCGAGCGCCTCCGCCCGCTTCACCACCAGCGTCAGGTCGTCGCTCCCCGGCATCGCCAGCACCGCGTCGATCACGTCATGCGGGATGTTCTGGTCGCGCAGATAGACCTTGAGGCGGTCGTGGAAGAAGGAGAGGAGGTTCGGCATAAACTTGAATTGTGGAACTGTGATAATCCAGTCGTCATTCTGGCCAGTAACCTTGTTGCCGCCGAATGAAAACTTCTTGGAGCTGTCGAAAGCAGCTTCCGGATTTTCTGATCGGATCGCCCAAACAGTATCACACGCGACATCAATGTCCGCGTCGGCAGGATAAATTCGGAACTCAGAACGCCAATATGGAACGCCCTTGATTCCAGTATCGGCATCATCGACATGTTCCATAGCAATAAAAACGTTGAAACGTTCGCTCCAATACTGTCGGTACGGGACATGCGCCTTGCCAATTAGTTGCAGCAACCCAACCCGCAACCCATTCCCCAGCACCAGCCGGATCACCCCCAGAGCCGCGCGGCGGAGCGCGAAGGGATCCTTCGATCCGGTCGGCTTCTCGTCGATCGCCCAGAAGCCCGTCAGCGTGTCGAGCTTGTCGGCCAGCGCCACGGCCACCGTCACCGGCGCGTTCGGCACCGCATCCGAGGGCCCGAGCGGCGAATAATGCCCGCGGCAGGCCTCGGCCACCGCTTCGGGCAGGTCCGCGGCGCGCGCGTAATAGCTGCCCATCAGGCCCTGCAGCTCGGGGAATTCGCCCACCATGGCCGAGCGCAGATCGGATTTCACCACCCGCGCGGCTTCGGCCGCGAGGTCGGGCGCAGCCCCCGTCAGCGGCGCGATCTCGCGCGCCAGCGCCTCGATCCGGTCGATCCGCGCCTTCTGCGAGCCGAGCTTGTTGTGGAAGGTCACCTGCGCGAGCCCCGCGCCCATGCCCTCCAGCCCCTCGGTCTTCACCACCCGCAGGTCGTGCTCCCAGAAGAATTTCGCATCCGACAGCCGCGCCGAGAGCACCTTCAGGTTGCCCTTCAGGATCGTCGCGCCATGATCGGCCGTCTCGCGGTTCGCGACGGTGACGAAGCCCTCGATCCGCCCGGTCTTGGGGTTCTTCACCGAGAAGAACTTCTGATGCTCCTTCATCGAGGTCTGCAGCACTTCGGGCGGCAGCCCGAGGAAGCCCTCGGCAATATCCCCCATCAGCGCCACCGGCCATTCGACCAGCCCCGCCACCTCGGCCAGCAGGCCCTTGTCCTCCACGAGCTCCAGCCCGCGCGCGAAGGCCAGCGTCTTCGCCTCGTTCCAGATCGTCTCCTCGCGCTCGGCGCTGTCGAGCACGACCTTCGCCGCCTTCAGCTTCGCCGCGTAATCCTCAAAGGAGCTCACCGCGAACTCGGCCGGCGCCATGAAGCGGTGGCCGCGCGTGGTCTTGCCCGCAACGATGCCCTCGACCGTGAGCGGCACCACCTCGGCGCCGGCCTCATCGCTCAGGATGCACAGGATCGAATGCAGCGGGCGCACCCACCGCAGGCTGCCCGCGCCCCATCGCATGGATTTGGGCCAGGGGAAGGTGCGGATCGTGCGCTCCAGCACCTCGGCGACAATCTCGGGCGCCTTGCGGCCGGGCTTCGTCACCACCGCGAAATAGACCTGGCCCTTCTTGTCGTCGCGGATCTCCAGCTGATCGAGCGTGAGCCCGGTCGAGCGCAGGAAGCCCTCCACCGCCTTTTCGTTGGCGCTGGTCTGCGGGCCCTTGCGCTCCTCGCGCAGCGTCGGGCTTTCGGCGCTCAGCCCTTCGATCGCGAGCGTGAGCCGACGCGGCGTAGAAAAGGCCGCGGCATGGCCATAGCTCAGCCCCGCCTCCACCAGCCCGTCGGTCACCAGCTTCTTCAGCGCCTCGCGGGCGCCGGGTTGCATCCGCGCCGGGATTTCCTCGGAGAAGAGTTCAATCAGCAGATCGGGCATGTCACTCCCCCGCCTTGTCATTCAGTTGCTGCCAGGCATAAGCCCGGCCATCGGGATAGATCGCCACCACGCGGTCGACACCGGGGTGGACATTCATTTCGGACAGGAAGGCCACCGCGCGGCCCGCCTCCAGATCGGCGCCGATCCGGCCCGCATCGAAGCAGCCAAACCAGGAGGGCGCGGTGAGCGGCGTCGGGTGTTCATAGACCTTGTAGGTCTCGGTCAGCGTCGCGATCGACACGCTGGTGCGGAAGCAGCCGCGGAACCGCAGCGGCGAGCTGCCCGCGTCGATCCCCTCGAACCCGGTCGTGGCCACCGGCTCCTCGGCCCCGCCGAGCGCGGTCAGCCGGATTTCGGCCGCAGGCGTCGCGGCATCGACCGTGTGGTAATAGCCATAGACCTGCGCATACCAGACGCCGGCCCCGGCGATCAGCGCACCGAGCACGATCCCCCCTCCGACCAGCTTGCCATTCACGCCGCATCCCCTGCAGGGGTCCAGCCGCCCGCCGTGGTCTGCACGAAGGCATCGGCGCATTTCTTCGCCAGCGCGCGCACGCGGCCGATATAGGCCTGCCGCTCCGTCACCGAGATCACGCCGCGCGCATCCAGCAGGTTGAACAGGTGGCTGGCCTTGATGCACTGGTCATAGGCCGGATGCGCCATGACGATGCGCTTGCCCGAATTCGGGTCTTCGGCCGGGAAGGCCAGCAGGCGCTCGCATTCGGCCTCGGCATCCTCGAAATGGCGCAGCAGCATGTCGGTATTGGCCGCATCGAAATTGTGGCGGCTGTATTCTTCTTCGGTTTGGCGGAACACATCGCCATAGCTCAGCGCGATCGGCGCGTCCGGGTCGTTGAACGGCATCTCCATCACATGGTCGATGCCCAGCACATACATCGCAAGCCGCTCCAGCCCGTAGGTCAGCTCGCCCGAAACCGGCTTGCAGTCATGCCCGCCGACCTGCTGGAAATAGGTGAACTGGCTCACCTCCATCCCGTCGCACCAGACCTCCCAGCCAAGACCCCAGGCGCCGAGCGTCGGGCTCTCCCAGTCGTCTTCCACGAAGCGGATGTCGTGCAGGCCGAGGTCGATGCCGATCGCTTCCAGCGAGCCGAGATACAGCTCCTGCAGGTTTGCGGGCGAAGGTTTGATCAGCACCTGATACTGATAGTAGTGCTGCAGCCGGTTCGGGTTCTCGCCATAGCGGCCATCCGTCGGGCGGCGCGAGGGCTGCACATAGGCCGCGGCCCAGGGCGTGGAGCCGAGCGAGCGCAGCGTGGTCGCCGGGTGGAAGGTGCCCGCGCCGACCTCCATATCGTAGGGTTGCAGCACCGCGCAGCCCTTCGAGGCCCAATAGCTCATCAGACGCAGGATGATTTCCTGGAAAGAACGGGGGGCTGCGAGGTTCGACATGGGTTACTCCTGCACAAGGCGCCCCCTCTCCTAGGCAAGTGCCGCGCAAGGGTCAACGGGGCCTCGCGCAGGCCGGTCTCCGCAAAGCGGATTTTCTGCGCGGACGCGGCGCGATGCACCCCGGACGCATTCACACGGAGAAGCGTCGCATCAGGACGTGCCTTTTCCAGGGTTTGCAAAACCACGCCCGAAGCAGGTGTTAATTTGCTATGGTTTTCATTTTCCCGCTTGCGCCGCACTGCGGCAGAGATAGGGTTTCGCGATCACCTGACATGGGAGAGGGGAAGTCCATGTTCCGCAAGATATTGGTAGCGAACCGTGGCGAGATAGCGATCCGTGTGATGCGTGCTGCGAATGAGCTGGGGAAGCGCACGGTTGCGGTTTATGCGGAAGAG
>NZ_JAYRZN010000021.1:0-63717 GCF_041916475.1 Paenirhodobacter sp. | reverse complement strand
CTGCCCGGACGCGCAAGCTTGTCGACGGGATGTTGGTCGACTGGGGTGTCTCGATCCGGCGGGCCTGTCAGGCACTGCGCTTCGACCCGTCGAGCTACCATTACAAATCCCGCCGAACCGGGCAGGCAGGACTTGAACACCCGACCATAGGAGCCGGTGAAGCCAAGCGCCACGAGATCGGCGTGCACCTGCTTCAGTGTTCGGCGTTGCTTGCGCGACTTCCCGGCCTCTGTCTTCAGCCAGCCGGCCAACTTCTCGGCAAAGGGGCAAGCTTGCTCGGTCGTTCCGGCGTGGCAAAGCCCGGCGCGATCGTGCCTGCGGCCAGATGCTGGGTGAGCGTGTTCCGAGATGGGCCCGTGCGCCGCGCTATCTCCCGGATCGACAGCTTCTGCCGCAAATGCATCCGGCCGATAATATTCAAAATCCCATGTGGATCACTCCGTTGCCCCGCCGCTCTCCGCTCAGAGGGAAGGTTCACATGGCTCAATTCTCAATGAAAATTACGCGCCCAACCGCCTCAGTTCGGGATGAAAATCAACGCATCTAACTACGAACGCAATTCAGACGATACCTGCGGCTTTGTCGCCCGCCTCGACCACCGATTCCATCGCCACATAGGTCGATGTCGCGGTGACGAAAGGCAGCGTCGAGATCTTCTCGCCCATCACCCGGCGGTACTCGGCAATATCATGCGAACGCACCTTCAGGAGATAATCGAACCCGCCCGCGATCATGTGGCACTCCTCGATCTCGGGCACCGCGCGCACGGCGGCATTGAACTTGCGCAGCGCGGTTTCGCGGGTATCGCTCAGCCGCACCTCGACGAACGCCACATGCGCGAGCCCGAGCTTTATCGGGCTCAGGATCGCCCGGTAGCCGGTGATCAGCCCGATCTCTTCAAGCCGCCGGATCCGCGCCGCCACCGGCGTTTTCGACAGGCCCACCTGCCGCGCGATTTCCGCCACAGGCAGGCGCGCATCGGTGACCAGCGCGGCGAGGATCCGCCGGTCGATCGCATCGAGTTCTTCCGGCATCGCCCTGCCCTTCGCCCCTCAAATGGTCCATTCGCCCAGACAATAGCGCATCTTTGGGCGAAACGGCCAGAGGATAGCGGATAGAATGCGGGCAACCAGGAGAAACGCCCATGTTGCACCCCCTCAACCGTCTTGATGCCCTCGAAGGCGCGAAAACCAAATTCGCGCCGGAGGCTGCGCTGCTGGAGCGCCTCGTGGCCGAGGCCGCGATTCCGGCCGAAGCCCGCGCCCGGATCTCCCAGGAAGCGGCGGCCCTGGTGCGCCGGATCCGCGACAGCGCGAAGCCCGGGATGATGGAGAAATTCCTCGCCGAATATGGGCTCTCCACGCGCGAAGGCATCGCGCTCATGTGCCTCGCCGAAGCCATGCTGCGGGTGCCAGACAATGACACGATCGACGCCCTGATCGAGGACAAGATCGCCCCGGCCGACTGGGGCCGCCACCTGGGCCAGGCTGCCTCCTCGCTGGTCAATGCCTCGACCTGGGCGCTGATGCTCACGGGCAAGGTGCTCGATGATGACGCGCCGGGCCTCGCGGGCGTGCTGCGCGGCGCCGTGCGGCGGCTGGGCGAGCCGGTGATCCGCGCCGCCGTGGGCCGGGCGATGAAAGAGATGGGGCGCCAGTTCGTCTTGGGCCAGACCATCGAACAGGCGCTCGACAATGCGCGCGAGCTGGAGGCCGTGGGCTTTACCTACAGCTACGACATGCTGGGCGAAGCGGCGATGACGGCGGGCGATGCCGCGCGCTATGCGGCCGATTACGAGCGCGCCATCGCCGCGATCGGCAAGGTCGCGACGCGTGGCTCCGTCACCGCGAATCCGGGGATCTCGATCAAGCTCTCCGCGCTGCATCCGCGCTACGAGGTCGCCAAGGAAGAACGTGTTCTGACTGAGCTCGTGCCGGTGGTGCTGAAGCTCGCCAAGGCCGCGCGCGCGGCCGGCATCGGCATGCATGTGGATGCCGAGGAACAGGCGCGGCTGACGCTGAGCTTCAAGGTGATCGACGCCGTGATGGCCGATCCGGCGCTGCGCGGCTGGGACGGGTTCGGCATCGTGGTGCAGGCCTATGGCAAGCGCGCGGGCGCGGCCATCGACGCGCTCTATGATATGGCCGAGCGCCACGACCAGAAGATCAACATCCGCCTGGTGAAGGGCGCCTATTGGGACGCCGAGATGAAGCTCGCGCAGGTCGAGGGGCATCCGGGCTTCCCGCTCTTCACCTCCAAGACCGGCACCGATGTGAGCTACATCTGCCTCGCCAAGAAACTGTTCGGCCTGGGCGACCGGATCTATCCGCAATTCGCCGGGCATAATGCGCATACCGTCGCGGCCATCCTGGATCTGGCGGAGGGGCGCCCGTTCGAATTCCAGCGCCTGCATGGCATGGGCGAGCGGCTGCACGATATTGTTCTGCGCGAAACCCAGGGCCGCTGCCGGATCTATGCGCCCGTCGGTGCGCACCGCGACCTGCTGGCCTATCTGGTGCGCCGGCTGCTGGAGAACGGCGCAAACTCCTCCTTCGTGCACCAGATCGTGGATGAGAACATCGCCCCCGAAGAGATCGCCCGCGATCCGTTCGAGGCGCTGGCCACGGCGCGGGCCCCGGCCCTGCTGCGTACGCCGGAGGCGCTGTTCGCGCCGGAGCGTCCGAATTCGCTGGGCTTCGATCTGAGCGACACGCAGGGCCTCGCGGCCATCGAGGCCGCGCGCGATGTGCGCCTGCCCGATGCCGGCCCGATCCTCGCCGATGGCAGCGCGAGCGGCCTCACCCGCCCGGTGACGAACCCGGCCACCGGTGCCGTCGTGGCCCAGGTGACCGAGGCCGATGCGGCCGCGGTGGAGGCGGCCCTTGCCGGGGCCGCGCTCTGGCAGGCGCCGGTGGCAGAGCGGGCCGCAGCTCTGCGCCGCGCGGCCGACCTTTATGAGCGCGATTATGGCCCGCTCTTCGCCGCCCTGGCGCGCGAGGCCGGCAAGACGCTTGGCGACGCCGTGGCCGAAATCCGCGAGGCCTGCGATTTCCTGCGCTATTACGCGGCCCAGGCCGAAACCGCCCGCCCCGCAGCGCAGGGCTTCTTTGCCGCGATCAGCCCGTGGAACTTCCCGCTGGCGATCTTCACCGGCCAGATCGCGGCCGCGCTGGCCGCGGGCAATGCGGTGCTGGCCAAACCCGCCGAGCAGACCCCGGTCATCGCGGCAATGGCGGTGCGGCTGCTGCATGAGGCGGGCGTGCCGGCATCCGCGCTGCAGCTCCTGCCGGGCGATGGCGCCACGGTGGGCGCGCGGCTGACCTCCGATCCGCGGATCGCGGGCGTGGTCTTCACCGGCTCCACCGAGACGGCCCGGATCATCCGCGCCGCCATGGCCGACAATCTGGCCCCCGGCGCGCCGCTCATCGCCGAAACCGGCGGGCTGAATGCGATGATCGTGGATTCGACCGCGCTCCCCGAGCAGGCCGTGCGCGATATCGTCGCCTCCGCCTTCCGCTCGGCCGGGCAGCGCTGCTCGGCGCTGCGCTGCCTCTATGTGCAGGAGGACGTGGTCGAGCGCATGATCGAGATGCTGGCCGGCGCGATGGACGAGCTCCGCCTCGGCGATCCGCTCGACCTGCGCACCGATGTGGGCCCGGTGATCGACGCCGAGGCGCGCGACCAGATCGCGGCCTATCTCGCGGCGCATCAGGGCCAGGTCCTGCACCAGCTGGGCACGCCCGCCGATGGCCTCTTCATCGCGCCCACGCTGCTGCGCGTTTCCGGGATCAGTGATCTGCAGCGCGAGATCTTCGGCCCGGTGCTGCATGTGGCGACGTTCAAGGCCTCCGAGATCCAGGATGTGGTCGCGCGGATCAACGCCACCGGCTACGGGCTGACCTTCGGCCTGCATACCCGTATCGACGCCCGCGTGCAGGAGGTCTCGGCCTCGGTCCATGCCGGCAACATCTATGTGAACCGCAACCAGATCGGTGCGGTGGTGGGCAGCCAGCCCTTCGGCGGCGAAGGCCTCTCGGGCACCGGCCCGAAGGCAGGCGGCCCGCTCTATCTCGCGCGCTTCGGGGCGCCCGCCCCCGCGCCGCAAGGCACGGCCGCCGCAGGCCCCGCGCGCAACCTGGAGCAGCGCCTGGCGCAGGCGCCCCGTGCCACCGGCCGCGCGCCCATGGAAATGCCCGGGCCCACCGGCGAGATGAACCGCCTCTCCTTCCTGCCGCGCCCGGCCGTGCTCTGCCTCGGCCCCGGCACCGCAGCCGAGGAGGCGCAGGCCCGCGCGGTCGCGGCGCTCGGGGGTGTTGCGGTGACGGCGGGCGGCGCTGTGGCGGCCGATGCGCTGAGCGCGCTCGAGGGCTTCTCGGCGGTGCTGTGGTGGGGCGATGCCGAGACCGGGCGCGCCTATGCGCAGGCGCTCGCGCGCCGCAGCGGGCCGATCTTGCCGGTGATCACCGCGCAGCCCGATGCGGCCCATGTGCTGCATGAGCGGCACCTGTGCGTGGATACCACTGCCGCAGGCGGCAACGCGGCGCTGCTGGCCTCCGCACATTGATCTGACGCGGCGCGCGCGGGGCTTGGAACCGCGCGCGCCTTCCCGCATTGTTGTCGCGCACGCGTGAGGGAGGTCCCGGTGAAACTGTTCCGATGCCAGGTTTGCGGCCAGGTGCTGCATTTCGAGAATACGGCTTGTTTGCGCTGTGGCCACACGATCGGCTACCTGCCCGGCCTCGACGAAATGGTCGCGGTGGAGCCCGACGGGCCGAGCTGGTACGCAGCAGCCCCCGCCGATGCGCCAGACCTCGCCCCTGGGCCCACGCGCTGGCGCTTCTGCCGCAATTGGGAAATGAGCGCCTGCAACTGGATGCTGCCAGCCGAGGACGGGCAGGAGTATTGCGCGGCCTGCCAGCACAACCAGATCGTGCCCGACCTCTCCACGCCCGAAAACCACGCCCGCTGGCAGAAGCTGGAGGCGGCGAAGCGGCGGCTGATCTATACGCTGCGCCACCTCGGCCTGCCGACGCCCACGCCCGTGGACGGGCATCCGGAGCCGCTTGTCTTCCGTTTTCTGGAGGACCGCCCCGATGCCTCGGAGCGTATCCTGACGGGGCATGCCGATGGGGTGGTGACAATCGCCCTCACCGAGGCCGACGATTCCACGCGCGAACAGATGCGCACCGACATGAACGAGGCCTATCGCACGCTGCTTGGCCATTTCCGGCACGAGGTCGGGCACTATTACTGGGACCTGCTGGTGCGCGATGGCGGCGCGATCGGGCCCTTCCGCGAAATTTTCGGTGATGAGAGCTTCGATTATGGGGAGGCCCTGCAGCGCCATTACCAGACCGGGGCACCGCCCGACTGGGCGCTCGGGCATGTCTCGGCCTATGCGACCATGCACCCCTGGGAAGACTGGGCCGAGACCTGGGCGCATTACCTGCACATGGTCGATACACTGGAAACCGCGGCCGCCTTCGGGATGCAGATTGACCCCGGGATCGACGATGGCGAGCTGGCGACCGAGGTCGATTTCGACCCGTATCGCGTTCTGGGTGTGCGGCGGCTGCTGCGGGCCTGGCTGCCGCTGACTGTCGCGCTGAATGCCATGAACCGCTCGATGGGCATGGCGGATATCTATCCTTTCGCCCTGCCCGAGCCGGTCCAGCAGAAGCTCGCTTTCGTACATGGGCTGGTCCTCGCGGCGCGCCAGGGCGGAACCCGCTGACGCTGGGGGGAGGCGCCCCCTCTCTGCCGCTCCCTGCCCCGGCCTCTTGCCACGGGCGCAGGGCATCGTCGCTCCAGGCAGCCCCCGCGAGCGGCCGCATGACACTCCTGGAGAGTGCGCCCGCTGCGGAGTGGCGGCTACTCTGGAACAGAGTTTTGCGCCCGGCATTGAAGGCCACCACTGTTCCATTGAGTGACTTCAGCAACCGACGGCGCAACCGTTTAGAGGGGGTTAAACCTCGGGAACGGCGCTCCGCGGATGCCCGATCTCAAGCAACATCGTGCATCCAGCTCTGCGATCCCCAGGGGATGATATCAACCTGTCCGCGTGAATGGGCACAGGCGGACAGAGGGACACACCTGATTCTGCCGGGCCGTTACCCCAGGCTTCGGGCAGGCGCGGGCGCCGGGGTACGGGCATCTGGCGCTCGAATTCCACTCACCCCCATACGGAACCCGGGTTCATGAAGGTCTGGCCTCAAAGAAAATGTTGCAATTACCACAAAACGGCGTTTGCATCGGCAGCACCAGAACACTGAGGCCCCATGCTCTACGCCGACGATTTTCTTGCCCGCCTCGAGGCCGGGCTGCGCGCCAACCTTCCTGCCTGGGGCCTGCCTGCCGATGCGCCGGTAAGGCTGCTGACGATTTCCGAAAACGCCACCTATCTGGTCGAGGGGCCGCAGGGGCCGCGCGTCTTCCGGGTACATCGCCCGGGGTATCACAGCCGCGACGAAATCCTGAGCGAGCTCGGCTGGATCGAGGCCCTGCGCGCGGGTGGGGTGGTACTAACCCCGCGCCCGATTCCGGGTCTTGATGGCGCGCTTCTGCAAGCCTTCAACGACGGCACCCACGACCGGTTCGCAGTGTGTTTCGAGCATGTCCGCGGCGCGGAGCCCGACGCCGACGGCGACCTGCCGCGCTGGTTTCGGCACCTCGGCGCGATCACCGCGCGGCTGCATGGCCATGCGCGCAGCTACATACCGCCCGCAGGATTTTCCCGCAAACGCTGGACCTGGGAGACTACCATAGGCCCCCGTGCCTGGTGGGGAGACTGGCGCGCGGCCTCGGGCCTCAGCGCAGAGGGGCGCGCGGTTCTGGAGGAGACTTCCGAAAAACTACGCCTGAAAACCGAAGCTTACGGCACGACTCCGGATCGCTTCGGCCTCGTGCATTGCGACATGCGCGCGGCAAACCTGCTCGTCGAGGGCGAGCGGATGGCGGTGATCGATTTCGACGACTGCGGCTTCAGCTGGTACGGATACGATTTCGCGGCCTCGGTCAGCTTCATCGAAACAGACCCGATCCTGCCCGAGCTGATGGCGGCCTGGCTGAGCGGATACCGCACCATCGCGCCGCTGGATGCCGAGACCGAGGCGATGCTTCCGAGCTTCGTCATGCTACGCCGGATGCAGCTCACGGCCTGGATCGCCTCGCATGCGGAAACCCCCACCGCCCGAGCACTGACGCCGGGCTATACCGAGGGCACCGTCGCCCTCGCCCGGACATGGCTGGAGACGACATGAGCGGCACGACGCAGATCCTGGACCTGAATCGCTACGATCCGGCCACGGGGGGCGGATCAGCACTGCTGCAGGCGCGCCAGCGCCATGCCGGGGCGAGCTCCGTGCTGTTCTATGCCGATCCAATCGAGATGGTCCGCGGCGAAGGTGTCTGGCTCACCGCAGCCGATGGCCGGCGCTATCTCGATGTGTACAACAATGTGCCCTCCGTCGGGCATTGCCACCCGAAGGTGGTGGAGGCGATCGCGCGGCAGGCGGCGCAGCTTTCGACCCATACCCGCTACCTCACCCAGGTGGTCGAAGCCTATGCCGAGAAGCTGATGGCCACTTTCCCGGCCCCTCTCTCGAACCTGGTGATGACCTGCTCGGGCACCGAGGCGAACGATCTCGCGCTGCGCATCGCCGCGGCAAATAGCGGCGGCCGGGGCGTCATCGTCACCCGCGCGGCCTATCATGGCAATTCGGCCGCGGTGAACGAAATCTCGCCCTCGGCCTGGAAATCGCGCGGGCCTGCGCCGCATGTGAAGCTGGTGCCGGAGCCGCGCGATGCGGGCTTTCTGGCGGCGGTGGAGGCCGCCTGCGCGGAGCTGCGTGAGGTGGGACTGTCCTGCATGATCGTGGATTCGATCTTCTCCTCCGACGGGATCTTCGCCGAGGCGCCGGGCTTTGCTGCGGCGGTGGCGGCGGTGCGCGCGGCGGGCGGGCTCTTCATCGCCGACGAGGTGCAGCCCGGCTTCGGGCGTACGGGCGCCGGCATGTGGGGCTTCGCGCGCCACGGCGTGGTGCCCGATGTGGTCACCATGGGCAAGCCGATGGGCAATGGCTACCCGATGGCCGGCATGGTCACCCGCCCCGAACTGCTCGCGCGGTTTTGCGAAGAGACGGGCTATTTCAATACCTTCGGTGGCAATCCGGTGGCCGCGGCAGCGGGGCTCGCGGTGCTGGAGGTGATCGCCGAGGAGGGCCTGATCGAGAATGCCCGGGATGTCGGGCAGTTCTTCCGCGAGGGGCTGGCCGATATGGCCGCGCGCACGCCCGCGATGGGCGAGGTGCGCGGCGCGGGCCTGTTCATCGGGCTCGATTTCATTGACCCGGACACCGGCGCCCCCAATGCGCCGAAAGCCAGCCGCACCATCAACGCGCTGAAAGACAAGGGCATTCTCATTGGTGCCGCGGGGCTTTATGGCCATACGCTGAAGATCCGCCCGCCGCTGCCCTTCAGCCGCGAAAACGCCGAGACCTTCCTGAAAGCCCTCGGCGAGATCCTGACGAACTAGGGGCTACATCGCCTCCAGCGCCGCGGGCGATTCCGGCAGGACCTGCCCGCCATCCACCACAATCGTCTGCCCGGTGATATAGGCGGCCTCATTCGAGGCCAGGAACAGCGCCGCATTGGCAATATCGGCGACCGAGCCCAGCCGCTTCTGCGGGATCGCGGCCTCCATGCCCGCGATATAATCCGCACCCATGCCATCGAGCCCTTCGGTCGCGATATTGCCCGGCATCACCGCATTCACCGTGATCCGCTTCGGCGCGAGCTCGATCGCGGCGGTGCGCATGAAGCCGAGCTGCCCCGCTTTGGAGGCGCCGTAATGCGACCAGCCGGGATAGCCGGTGATCGGCCCGGTGATGGAGGAGGTGATCACCACCCGCCCCTGCCCGCGCTTCTCCATTTCCGGCAGCACCGCCTGCACGCTCAGAAACGTGCTCTTGAGGTTCGTGGAGATGACATGGTCGAAATCCGCCACCGTCATCTCCGCGAGCTTTGCCGCCGGGAAAATGCCCGCATTCGCGCACAGGATATCGACGCCACCGAACCGCGCCACCGCCGCCGCAACCATCGCCGCACAGCCCTCGGGCGTGGAGACATCGGCCGCCACCCCGATCGCCTGCGCCCCGGCCTGGGCCGCGACCGCCTCTGCCTCCGCGAGGCTGCGCGAGACGACGACGGTATTGAGCCCGGCCGCGGCGAAGCGCAGCGCGATTCCCTTGCCGATGCCGCGGCTCGCCCCGGTGACGATCACGGTCTTTCCCTGCAACGGCTCGAACATGCCGCATACTCCCTGTTGATGATTTTTGATGCGCACCCGCACGCTTTCGCCGCCCTGCAGCATGACGTCACCGGCACATGTGAAATTTATGTTGCAGAACACACATTCTGTCGAGACACTTCCCACAACGATACCGAAATCAACGGGGGCAACGATGACCGGACTGTCGCGGCGCGGAATGATGAAGCTGATGGGGGCCGCAGCGGCGGCGCCGATGCTCGGGCGTCCGGCCCTGGCCGCGCGGGAAAAGGAGCTGAACATCCTGTGCTGGGAGGGCTACAATTCGGCGCAGGTGCTCGATCCGTTCCGCGCCGCCTCCGGCGCCACGGTACGCGCCGAGAGCCTGACCAACGACCCCACCATGATCAACCGGCTGCGCGCGGGCGAGACCGCGACCTGGGATCTGATCAACGTCAACAACCCCTGGGCGCGCAAGGTGATGGCGCCCGCCGGCCTGATCAAGCCGCTGCCTAAGGCCGAATTCGAGCCCTATTTCGACAAGATGCTCCCGGAATTCAAGGCGCCCTACAAATGGGCGATGAGCGAGGACGGATCCGAGCTTCTGGGGATGGCGCAGCGTTTCGGGCCCTACAGCTTCGTCGTGAACACCGACAAGGTCTCGAAAGCCAGTGCCGAGGAGCAGGGCTGGGATCTGTTCAACGACCCGGGCCTCGCGGGCAAATACGGCATTCTTGAATCCGACGACTGGAACGTGTTCAACCTGTTCATGGTCGCGGGCATCAACCCGTTCAAGGAACATACGCCCGAGGAAATGGCAAAGTTCAAGGACACCGCCGAGCGGGTGGTGAAGGGCGCGAAGATGATCGGCGACATTGCCACCATGAACCAGGCGCTGATCTCGGGCGAGATCGACCTGCATATGACGGGGGGCACCTATTCCGTTTCGCCCGCCCGCGCCGATGGCTTCGCCAATCTGCGCGCCATCACGCCGCTGAAGGGTGCGATCGACGGCAAGGGCGGCATCAGCTGGATCGAGATCACCTCCACGGTGAACAACCCAGACCTCTCGCCGCAGGCACTGGATTTCCTGAAATATGTGCAGGATCCGGAAGTCGCCCATGTGGTGGCCTTCGCCGAAGGCACGTTCAATCCGGTGAGCCAGATGGGCAACCCCGACTGCTTCAAGCTCTTCACCGCCGAGGAGCTCGATGCAATTCAGTGGGACACGCTGGAGGAGGACATGGCGCGCTCCGCGGAATATGACATCGTCCCCGATTACGATGCCGCGCTGGAGATCCTCACCGCGGCCAAGCGTCTGCGGGGCTGAAATGACGGAGATTCCGGTGCTGCAGCTTGCGGGCGTGCGCAAGACCTTCGGCACGTTCGATGCGGTCGCAGGGATCGACCTGAAGATCCGCGAAGGCGAATTCGTCACCATCGTCGGGCCTTCGGGCTCGGGCAAGACCACGCTGCTGCGGATGCTCGCGGGGCTGGAGGCGCCGAGCGAAGGCGCGATCGAGCTGCGCGGCAAACGGGTGAACGACCTGCCCTCGAACCGGCGCCCGACCTGCCTGGTGTTTCAGTCTCTGGCACTGTTCCCGCACAAGACGGTGGGCGAGAATATCGAATTTCCGCTGAAGGTGCGCGGCACCCCGGGGCCCGCGCGCCGGGCCCGGGCGCTGGAACTGATGCGGATGGTGCGCCTGCCCGAGGAGTACTATGCGCGCAACGTGATGAAATGTTCGGGCGGCGAGAAGCAGCGCGTGGCGCTGGCGCGCGCCTTCGCCTATGACCCGGACGTGCTGTTCTTCGACGAGCCGCTTTCCGCGCTGGATTACAAGCTGAAGAAGGTGCTGGAAAAGGAGCTGAAAGACCTGCACCGCGCCTCCGGCAAGACCTTCGTCTACATCACCCACAGCCTCGAGGAGGCGATGGTGATGTCGGATCGGATCGGGGTGATGCGCGCGGGTCGGATCGTGCAGATCGGCACGCCCGAGGAAATCTACGCCCGGCCGGTCGATCGCTTCGTGGCCGAATTCTTCGGCGAGCTGAACCTGATCGCCCTCATTCGCGGCGCGGGCGGCTATACGCGCGAGGATGGCGCGCCCATCGTGCTGCCGCCACATGGCTGCACCGCCCCGCAGGCTTTCGCCGTGATCCGCCCCGAGGCAATGCGCTTTACCGTCCCCGGAGGCGCCGAGAACACCGTCTCCGCCACGCTGTTTAACGAATATTCGCTGGGCTCGCGCAGCCAGTTCCAGCTGCGCGACGGCGCCCGTACCTGGCTGGTGGAAGCCGCCCGCGGCGCCGACACACCCGCCCCCGGCGCCACCGCCCTGATCGGCTGGGACGCGCGCGATACGATCGTGGTGGAGGGCTGAGATGTGCAAGGTGCACCATCTGGCCGCGCGCCCATGGCGCCCCCGCCGGGGCCCGGCGCGGCCCCTTCGGGCGTGCTTCCGCAGGGCTGCGCCATGATCCCTGGCGCCCGGTCTCCGGTGCCCCCAGGCCTGCGCGCGGCGCTGCCGGTGCTGGCGCTGCTCGCGGCGGGCTTTCTCGCCCCGCTCGTGGCCGTTGCGGCCTTCGCCTTCGCCACGCCGCGCAGCTACGATGCCTTCCGCAGCTTCTCGCTGGAAAACTTCGCGCAGATCTTCGATCCGGCGAATACCGTATGGTCCTCCTTCGCCTGGTCGCTGGGCCTCGCGGCGGTGGTGGTCCTCGTGCTGCTCCTCGTCGCCTACCCGATCGCCCATGGCCTCGTACATGTGTTCGGCCGCTGGGCCGGGCTCGTCTCCACCGCTTTCGTCTTCCCGCTTTTCGTGTCGGAGAACGTGCGGCTCTATGGCTGGGTGCTGTTCTTCATCAAGAACGGCGTCTTCGACGGCACGCTGAAGCTGGTGGGCCTCTCCGCGCCGGAATGGCTCTATACGCAGGGGCTCACCCTGTTCGGCATGGTCTATGTCTATCTGCCCTTCATGCTGTTCCCGATGGTGCTCGGCCTGTCGATGGTGCCGCGTGACGTGGTCGATGCCGCGCGCGATCTCGGCGCCGGGCGGATGATGATCTGGCGCGAGATCGAGCTGCCCCTCGCCATGCCCGGCATTCTCATCGGCATGCTGCTCACCTTCGTGCTCGCCGCCGGCGCCGTGGCCGAGGCCAAGATTCTCGGCGGCCAGTCCGTCATCACCATCGCTCAGGATATCGAGACCGCTTTCACCTATGCGCAGAACTGGCCGCTCGGCGCGGCGCTCGCGCTCATCCTCGTCGTCATCATCGGCGCGCTGGCGCTCGCGGTGATGGCCCGGCTCGATCTCGACCGCATTCTCGGGAGGCGCTGATGAAACCCCGCTCCTTCATCTGGGGCTGGACGGGCTTCGTCCTCCTCGTCGTCTATCTGCCGATCCTGTGCGGCGCGCTCGCGGGGCTCTCGAAATCGCGCTATTTCCTGTTCCCGGTGAAGGCCTGGTCCGGCGAATGGTGGGGCAAGGTGCTCAGCTCGTTCGAGATCACCGTGCTCCTGCAGAACTCGGCCGCCATCGCCGCCTGCGTCACCGTGCTGGCGGTGGGCTTCGGCTTCTTCGGCGCGCTGGCCTTCGCGCGCTACGACTGGACGGGCCGCCGCGCCTATCAGAAATTCCTGCTGCTGCCGGTGTTCTTCCCGCAGCCGGTGCTGGGGCTGGCGCTGCTGCTGTGGTTCAACGCGCTCGGCATCCCGACCAGCTGGAAAACCGCCGTCATCGCGCATCTGGTCTGGATCGTGCCGGTGGTCACACTGGTGATCGCGATCCAGGTCTATGGCTTCGATCCGATGCTGGAGGAAGCCGCCTCCGACCTCGGCGCGAGCCGGCTCACGATCCTGCGCGAGGTCACGCTGCCGCTCCTGTGGCCCGGGATCTGGTCCGGCGCGCTCTTTGCCTTCCTGCTCAGCTGGGGCAATTTCCCACTCTCGCTCTATACGGCCGGGGCCGACAGCACGATCCCGAAATGGCTCTATTCGAAAATGGTCGCGGGCTATACGCCGATGGTCCCTGCGCTCGGTACCATGAGCACGCTCGCGGCCGCGGCACTCATGCTCGCGGGCGGCGCGGCGCTCGCCCTGATCCGGAGGCGCGGATGAGCTGGAAGACCGATCATCGCTCCTTCTACTATGCCGGCGCGCCGGAGCCGCCCGATCCGGATCTTCGCCCCGGCAAGGTGGCGCTTCTGGTGATCGATGTGCAGAACACCTATCTGGACACCACGGATCCGGCCTGGGCGCCGTTCGTCGCGCGGATGCGCGGCGCGGTGATCCCGAATACCGCGCGGCTGATCGGGGAATTCCGCGCGCGTGGGCTCGATGTGCTCTTCGCCCGCATCGCCTGCCTGATGCCCGACGGGCGCGACCGTTCGCTGAGCCAGCGCAAACCCGGCTGGAACGATCTGCTTCTGCCGAAAGACGAACCCGCCTCCCAGATCGTGCCAGAGCTCGCGCCGCGCCCGGGCGAGGTGGTGGTGACCAAAACCACCGATTCCGCCCTCACCGGCACCAGCCTCAGGCTGATCCTCACCAATCTCGGCATCACCCATGTCGTCTGCACCGGGATCTTCACCGATCAATGCGTCTCCTCCACGGTGCGCAGCCTCGCCGACGAGAGCTTCGATGTGATCCTAGTGGCCGATGCGAGCGCTGCGGGCACCGATGCGCTGCACACGCGTGAGCTTGAGGTCTTGAACATGATCTATTGCGCTGTCATGTCCACGGAAGAGCTGATCACCTACCTGCCCGCATGAGACGCCCCAAGGCCACCCGCCAGAGCCAGATCCTTCAGGAACTCGAACGCGCGCCTTCGCTGCGGGTGGCGGAGCTTGCGCGGCGGCTCGATGTCTCCACCGAGACGATCCGGCGCGACCTCGACGAGATGACCGCGCGCGGCGAGCTGAACCGCACCTATGGCGGCGCGATCCGCCCGCCCGCCGAGGAGCCCGCGGTCAGCATCCGCCACAGCCTGTTCGTGGAGGAGCGCGCGCGCATCGCCCGCGCGGCGATCCCGCTGATCCGCGACGCCCGCGTGCTGATGATCGGCTCGGGGGCAACGACCGTGCATCTGGCGCGGCGCATCGCGGTAGAGATGAAGAACCTGACCGTGATCACCCATTCCTTCGGGGTGGCAACGGTGCTTTCGATCAACCCGACGATCCGGGTGATGATCGCGCCCGGCACCTATGTGGCGACGGAGGGGGCGACCGTTGGCGCCCATACGCTCGAATTCCTGCAGCGGTTCCATGCCGATGCGGTCGTCACAGGGGCGAGCGGGCTCGGCCCCGATGGCCCCTCCGACGCGCTGATCGACATTGCCGCCGTCTATGCCGCGATGTCGCGTCAGGCCGCGCGGCATGTGGTGGTGGCGGATCATTCCAAATTCGAGCAGATCTTCGCAGCCGTCTATGCGCCGTGGCAGGGGATCGATACGCTGGTGACCGATGCACCCCCCGCCCGCGCGCTGGCCGAAAGGCTCGCGCAGGGGGGCGTCAGCCTCACCCTCAGCTAGGCCCGCCGCGCACCCGAGGGTCTGCTGTGGTCCGCACGAAACCCGGATCGGTGCCATGCAGCCCCCGTGCACAGCCGCTGGCAGCGCCTCCCATCCCGGCGCCAGGCGTGAAGCATCCGCCGCCGGGCCGGCGCGGCAACGGCCCCGCTCAGCGGCGCAGCTCGCTGCGCAGCACCAGCCCCCAGGCCAGCGCGACGAAGGCCGCCAGCCCGAACCAGGTCAGCGCGTAGCTCAGATGCGCATTGCGGAAGGCGACGACGGTCTTGCCCCCGAGCGGCCAGCCCTCGGGGTCGGTCAGCTCCTGATCGACGAAATAGGGCGCGGCATCATGCAGCCCGAGCGCCGCGGTGATCGAGCCGATATCGCGGCGATACCACAGCCGCGCGGCCGGATTATTGTCGCGCGAGAACAGCCAGCCCTTGTCTTCGGAGATCCGCAAAAGGCCGGTCACGGTCTGCGCGCCCTCGGGCGCGGGGCGGGTCGCGGGGTTCTTGCGGTCCTCGGGCACGAGGCCGCGGTTGATCATCACCACGGTGCCGTCATCGCGCGCAAGCGGCGTCAGCACCCAGTAGCCCGGGCCCCATTCGGTGGGGGTGTAGATCTGCACCTCGTCGGCGTTCAGGAAATGGCCGCGCAGGGTGACGCGGCGGTATTCGGCGGTCTCGGCGCTGAGCCCGGACCACTCCGCAGGCCCCGGTGCCGGCACCGGCTCGGCATGGATGCGGCTTTCCACCCGTTCGATCAGCGCCGTCTTCCAGTGCAGCCGCTGGACCTGCCAGATGCCGAGCGCGCCGAACCCGGCGATGCCCACAAGGGCGATCAGCGTCACGATGATCAGGCGCGGCCAGCGCAGGGTGCGGGGCATGGGGTCTCTCCTCGAATGACAACGGGGCCGGTCTCCCGGCCCCGCGATGCGATGTCGTCCGGATCAGTTGCCGGTATGGGCCGAATGGTCCATGCCCTGCATCGCCGGCGCTTCGGGGCTCAGGCCCACGGTTTCGCCGCCCATGTCCATGTTGTGCACGGGCATCATGTTGACGTTCATGTTGTGCATGACCCAGAGCGAGCCCGCCAGAACGATCACCAAGATGATCACCGAGAACACCGTGGCCGCAAGCGTCCAGCCGCCTTCGGCCTTGGAGTTCACATGCAGGAAGTAGACGAGGTGCACGATGATCTGCACGGCGCCCAGGCCCATGATGATGCCCACGAGCAGCGTGCGGCTCATCTCCACCTCGGACATGACCAGCGCGAAGGGCACCGCGGTGAGCACCACGGCCATCGCGAAGCCGATCATCAGCTGCGACATGGTGCCGTGCGAATGCGGATCATGCCCATGCGCGGCGGGAGTGTGCGAATGCGCCATCAGATCAGCCTCACGAGATAGACGAAGGAGAACACGCCGATCCAGACCAGGTCGAGGAAGTGCCAGAACATGCTGAGCGTCGACAGACGGCGCATGTTGGCCTCGCCGAGGCCGTGAATCTTCAGCTGCACCGTCAGCACCACCAGCCACACGATCCCGAAGGTGACGTGCAGCCCGTGGGTGCCCACCAGCGCGAAGAAGGCCGACAGGAACGCCGAACGGTCCGGCCCCGCGCCGATATGGATCAGGTGATGGAATTCATAGATTTCCATCGCGATGAAGCCCGCGCCCAGAAGGCCCGTGATCATCAGCCAGTTGATCGTGCCGGCGAGGTTGCCCGCGGTGGCGCGCAGCATCGCCACGCCGAAGGTCACCGACGACAGCAGCAGCAGCGCGGTTTCCCAGGCGACGAATTCCGGCTCGAACAGATCCTTCGGGCCGGGGCCCCCGGCAAACGAATTGCCGAGGACTGCGTAGGTGGCGAACAGGCATCCGAAGATGATGCAGTCGCTCATCAGGTAGATCCAGAAGCCGATCGGCGTCGGGCTCTCGTGATGATGGTCCGCCTCGTGCGCAAGCTCCTGCGCGGTGGTGGGGGTGATCACGTTCATGCCGTGGCTCCCTTGCCTTCGATGGACGCGACCTCATCCGCGGGGATGTAGTAGTCGCGGTTGTAGTTGAACGTATGCCCGATCACTATAACCAGGATCGAGACGAAGGAGGCGATGGCCAGCCACCAGATCCACCACACCATGGCGAAGCCGAACACCAGCGAGGCCGCCGCGATCAGGACACCGGCCGCGGTATAGTGCGGCATGTGGATGGGCGCGTATTTGCCCGACCACTTGTGGCCTTCCTGCTTCATCCGCCAGAACTCGTCGAGGCCGCGGACATGGATCGTTTCCGGGAAGTTGTAGGGCGCAGGCGGCGAGGAGGTTGCCCAGTCCAGCGTCCGCGCATTCCACGGATCAGAGCCCACGCGCAGCTTGTCGCGGTTCAGCACCGAGAGGAACATGTTGATGAAGGTGCAGGCGATACCGGCCGCGATCAGCAGCGCGCCGAAGGCCGCCACGATGAAGTAGATCTGCCAGGCGGTGTCCATGTACTGGCTGATCCGGCGGGTCACGCCCATCAGGCCGAGCGCATAGAGCGGCATGAAGGCGAAGTAGAAGCCCACGAACCACAGCCAGAACGAGCGCCGGCCCCAGCTGTCCATCAGCTTGAAGCCGAACGCCTTCGGCCACCAGAAATAGACCGCCGCATAGACCCCGAACACCACGCCGCCGATGATGACGTTGTGGAAGTGCGCGATCAGGAACAGCGTGTTGTGCAGCTGGAAATCGACCGGCGGAATCGCGAGCAGGACGCCCGTCATGCCGCCGATGGTGAAGGTGATGATGAAGCCCACCGTCCACAGCATCGGCACTTCGAACCGGATGTGGCCCTTGTACATGGTGAACAGCCAGTTGAAGATCTTCACGCCCGTCGGCACGGCGATGATCATCGTGGTGATGCCGAAGAAGGTGTTGACGCTGGCGCCCGAGCCCATCGTGAAGAAGTGGTGCAGCCACACGACGAAGGACAGCACCATGATGCAGCAGGTCGCCCAGACCATGGTCTTGTAGCCGAACAGCGGCTTGCCCGAGAAGGTCTGCACCACTTCGGAGAACACGCCGAAGATCGGGATGATCAGGATATACACTTCCGGGTGGCCCCAGATCCAGATCAGGTTGATGTACAGCATCGCATTGCCGCCAAGGTCATTGGTGAAGAAATGCGTGCCGATGTAGCGGTCCAGGGTCAGCAGCGCGAGCGTGGCGGTCAGCACCGGGAAGGCGGCGATGATCAGCACGTTGGCGCAGAGCGTGGTCCAGGTGAAGACCGGCATGTCCATGAGCTTCATGCCCGGTGCGCGCATCTTGAAGATGGTCGCGACCATGTTGATGCCCGAAAGCGTGGTGCCCACACCGGCGATCTGCAGCGCCCAGATGTAGTAATCGACCCCCGGCCCCGGCGAGAAGGCGCTGCCCGACAGCGGCGGGAATGCCAGCCAGCCGACGCGCGCGAATTCCCCGATGAACAGCGAGATGTTGATCAGCAGCGCGCCCGCCACCGTCATCCAGAACGAGAAGTTGTTCAGGAACGGGAAGGCCACGTCGCGCGCGCCGATCTGCAGCGGCATGACGAAGTTCATGATGCCGGTGATGAAGGCCATCGCCACGAAGAAGATCATGATGACCCCATGCGCGGTGAAGACCTGGTCGTAGTGGTGCGCGGGCAGGAAGCCCTCGGCGCCACCGGCGGCCATGGCCTGCTGGGCCCGCATCATCAGCGCATCGGCAAAGCCGCGCACGAACATCACGAAGCCGAGCACCATGTACATGATGCCGATCTTCTTGTGGTCGACCGTGGTCACCCAGTTCTTCCACAGGGGCATCCAGAGCCGGAAATAGGTCATCAGCACGAAGAAGCCGAGGCCCCCGAGCGCGACGCCTGCAAACGTGCCGATCAGGATCGGCTCATGGTAGGGGATCCAGTCGAGCGTCAGCCGTCCGAAGAGCGGCGACACCGGGCCGGTATATGGGTTGATGCCTTCAGCGGACATTGGCCACCACTCCTGTCTCTGCGGTGCAGATCTGCTGCGTCCAGGGCGCATCGAGCGACGCCAGCGGCGTCAGCGGCGCCTTGATCGCGGGCATCGGCACGCCGAAACCGTCGATCGAACGCTTGTCGTCATATTCATAGCGCTGCTTCGCGCCGATCCCCGGCAGGCCACCGCCGCCGTGCTTGTCCTGCATCATCATCTCGCCCATGCAGGCCTGGCCCGGCTCGACGCAAAGCCCGACGATGCGGTCGAAAAGCCCGTCCTCGACCGTGCCATAGGAAGAGACCGGCACGTCCATCGAGGGCTTTTCGAGGGTGAGGTAGCTTTGCGCGGTCAGCGCGGAGCCGGCCTTCGCCGCCGCGATCCAGGCCGCGAAATCGGCATCGTTCATGGCCTTCGTGTTGAAGGTCATGTGCGAGAAACCCGGCCCCGAATAATGCGCCGAACGGCCCGGGAAGGTGCCTTCGTGATCCGCGATCAGGTGCAGCTGCGTCTGCATCCCGGCCATCGTATAGACCATGCCGCCGAGCGCGGGCACCGAGAACGTGTTCATCACCGTCGAGGAGGTCAGCTTGAACTGGACCTGACGGCCGGCGGGGATCGCCAGCTCGTTGACCGAGGCGACGCCGTATTCCGGATAGATGAACAGCCATTTCCAGTCGAGCGACACCGCCTCGACGACCAGCGGCTCACCGCCATGGTCGAGCGGGCGGTAGGGATCGAGCCGGTGCGTATACACATAGGTGTACCAGCCGAGCGCGATCACGATCAGGATCGGCACGCCCCAGACGGCGATCTCGATCTTGGTCGAATGATGGAAATGGGGGTCGTAATCCGAGGTATCGGCGCGGCTCGCGCGGTACTTCCACGGGAAATAGACCGCCATCACCAGAACGGGGATGATGACGATCAGCATCAGGAGCGTCGAGATGATCAGCAGGTCGCGCTGTTCAGCGCCGACCCATCCCTGCGGGACGAGCACGTCGTACTGACATCCCGCCAGCGATACTGCGACCGGCAGCATCAGGAGGAGTTTGGGCAGTTTCAACAAATCCGGCCTCTTGCGGCATTTCCAGCCCGGACGGGCCGATCCCGCCGGGCTGCGATCTGGGAGGAACCTGACGAGGTCGTCCCCGCCAGACAGATGCCGCCGCTTAGCCACCGAACATCCGCGCCGTCATGGGGCATTATGTCGCAGAACCTGCGACAGCATCCGGGCTAAAAATCGTGAAATTTCTATATGATGGCCGCAGCCGGCGCGCCACCCTGCCCGTGCGGCGCTTAACATATATCTGAGATTCAAGGTAAAATCCGCGCCCCTTCGGCCCGGCTTCGGGCCCGGAGGCGGTGCCTCATGGCCTCGCATGATTGCCGCGCTGCGGCAAGGCCTCGCGCGGTTCACATATCCGTCATGCGCCCTGCGCAATCGTCATCTGCGGCTTTTTCGGGCAATGCGCGCGCCGGCCCGCGCCGCCTGCATACGGGCTTGACCTTGGCGCGCCGGAGCGCGAGCCTCCGCCAGAACATCCCGCATAGGAGCCCGGAATGACCGACCTCGCCACCGCCCGCATGCTGCTCGAGCGGCTCGTGGCCTTCCCCACCGTCTGCACCGGGCCGAACCGGGCGCTCGTCGAATGGGTGGAGGGCTGGCTGGCGGAGCGGGGCGTTTCCTGTGTGCGCCTGCCGGACCCGGCGCAGCCCGGCAAGGAAAGCCTCTATGCGATGGCGGGCCCCGCGGTGGAGGGCGGCGTGGTGCTCTCCGGCCATACCGATGTGGTGTCGGTCGAGGGCCAGGACTGGACCTCCGACCCCTGGACGGTGACGGAGCGCGACGGCCGCCTGATCGGGCGCGGCTGCTGCGACATGAAAGGCTTCGATGCGCTCGCCATCGCCGCGATCGCGCTGGCGGCGCAGCGCCCGCTGAAACGGCCGCTGCAGCTGGCGCTGAGCCATGATGAGGAGCTGGGCTGCCTTGGCTGCATCCCGATGATCGAGGCGATGCAGGCCCTGCCCCGCGCCGCGGCGGTGATCGTCGGCGAGCCCACGCAGATGCGCATCGTGACCGGCCACAAGGGCGGCGGATCCTGGCGGATCCGGATCCACGGCTTCGAGGTGCACAGCTCGATCCTGCACACCGGCGTGAACGCGATCCACGAGGCGGCGAAGATCCTGCACTGGATCAACGAAATGAATGCCGAAGGCGCGCAGGCCGCGCGCGGCGCGCCCTTCGTGCCTGCCTGGACCACGCTGCACACCGGCAAGATCCAGGGCGGCACCGCCCACAACATCACCGCGCGGCTGTGCGAATTCGCCGTGGGCTTCCGGGTGATCCCGGGCGAGAGCCTCGCCGACTGGCATGCGAAGCTGATGGCGAAAGTGGCCGAGGTGGAGACGCAGATGAAGGCCGTGCGCCCCGAGACCTGGATCGAGGTGAGCGAGGATTTCACCCTGCCCGCGCTCGCCCCCGAGGAGAATGGCGCGGCCGAGGCGCTTGCGCGCGCGCTCACCGGGCGCAACGACAGCGGCGTCGTCAGCTATGCGACCGAGGCCGGGCAGTTCCAGACCCGGGGCTGGTCGGCGGTGGTCTGCGGGCCGGGCAATATCGAACAGGCGCACCAGCCCGACGAATGGCTCGCGCTCAGCCAGCTCGAGGAAGGCTGGGCCTTCATGGAGCGGCTGGTGGACAGGCTCTGCGCATGAGCTTCGTGATCTCCGCCACCGATCCCGTCGTCTACCCCGGCCCGCCGCCGGCGCAGGCGGATGTGGTCGTCATCGGCGGCGGCGTGGCGGGGGTGTGCACGGCGCTCTACCTCGCGCGGGCGGGCCAGCGGGTGGTGCTGTGCGAAAAGGGCCGGGTTTCGGGCGAACAATCCAGCCGCAACTGGGGCTGGATCCGCCAGCAGGGCCGCGATCCGGCCGAATTGCCGATCACGATGGAGGCGCTGCGCCTGTGGGAGCAGCTCGCGCAGGAAATCGGGCCGGAGCTGGGCTTCGCGCGCTGTGGCGTCTCCTACTATACCCACACCGAGGCGGACCTCGCGAATTTCGAGCATTGGGTCCGGATCGCGCATGCGCATGGGCTGGAAAGCCGCCTGCTGACCCCGGCGCAGATCCAGGAGATCCTGCCCAATGCGGCGGGCTGGAAGGGCGGGCTGATCACCCCCTCCGACGCGCGGGCGGAGCCCTGGGTCGCGGTGCGGCTGCTGGCCCATCTGGCGGTGCGTGAGGGGGTGGAGATCGTCGAGAATTGCGCGGTGCGCAGGCTCGATATGGCGGGCGGGCGGCTCGTGGGCGTGGTCACGGAAATGGGCCGGGTGCGGGCGCCGCGGGTGCTGCTCGCGGGGGGCGCCTGGTCGGGGCTGTTCGCGCGGGCGCATGGGGTGCGGCTGCCGCAGCTGTCGGTGCGCTCCACGGTGGCGCAGCTCGCGCCGATGGCGGGCGCGCCGCTCGGGCCTTCCGGCGTGGACGAGACCTTCGCCTGGCGGCAGCGCGCCGATGGCGGCTATACGCTCGCCTCCGGGTCGCATCACGATTTCTACATCGGCCCCGATGCCTTCCGCCATTTCGGCTTCTATGTGCCGCAGATGCGGCGCGACCTGTCCAAAACCGCGCTCCGGCCGCGGGCGCCCGGCGCAGGCTGGCCCGATGGCTGGGCCACCGCGCGGCGCTGGACCGGCGCCGATATAACCCCGTTCGAAAAGCTCCGCGTGCTCGACCCCGCGCCGAACGCGGCCTATCTGGAGCGCGCGCGGGCGGCCTTCGCGCGCAGTTTCCCGCAGCTCGGGGCGCCGCAGGTGCTGCGCGCCTGGGCGGGCATGATCGACGTGATGCCCGACACCGTGCCGGTGCTGGACCAGAGCGCGATCGCGGGCTTCTATATCGCCACCGGCCTCTCCGGCCATGGCTTCGGCATCGGCCCGGCCATCGGGCGGGTGATGGCCGATATGATGCAGGGCCGCGCGCCGGGCCATGACCTCGCGCGCTTCCGCCTGAGCCGGTTCAGCGATGGCTCGAAAATGGATCTGGGCCCCACGTTCTGAAGCCCGGATTCTGAGCCCCGCATTCTGGGCCCTTGGCCCTCAGCGCAGCACCAGCACCGAGCAATGCGCATGGCGCACGACCCGCGCCGCGGTGGAGCCGATCAGATAATCGCCGAAGCCCGGACGGTGCGAGGCGATGACGATGCAATCGGCGCCCGATTCCTCGGCCAGCGCCAGGATCTCATTGGCGGGGCTGCCTTCGCGCAGCACGCCCCGGGCATTGTCGAACCCCTCGGCGAGCTTGTCGAGCGAGGCCTGCAGCGTACGCTTCAGCTCATCGGAATAGCCCGGCGGCATGTAGGAAATCGCATAGCCCGGCACATCCGCCATCACATGGACCAGCGTCACCTGCGCATCGGGGGCCGCCAGCTTGCGCGTGGCCTCCAGCGCCGCGGCCGGATCGTGATCGTCGTCGAAGGCGACGGGAACGAGGATGTGCTTGTACATCGGGCGTCCTTTCTGGCGGGTCAGCCGCCTGTATGGCTCATGTGCCGGCTCATCTGACCCGAAATCCGGGCCCGGGAATAGTCGAAATCGTGGCCCTTCGGCTTGCGCGATATGGCCGCACGGATCGCCTCGCGGAGCGGCGCATCGCTTTCCGATCCGCGCAGCACCGCGCGCAGGTCGGCGCTGTCTTCCTGGCCGAGGCACATGTAAAGCTCGCCGGTGCAGGTCACCCGCACCCGGTTGCAGCTTTCGCAGAAATTATGGGTGAGCGGGGTGATGAAGCCGATCTTCTGGCCACTGCCGCCAAGGCGCACATAGCGCGCGGGGCCCCCGGTACGCTCCGCAATGTCGACCAGCTCGTGGCGCCCGGCCAGGCGCGCGCGCAGGTCGCTCAGCGGCCAATACTGGCCGAGCCGCCCGGCCTCCTCCATGTCGCCCATCGGCATGACCTCGATGAAGGTCAGGTCGTGGCCCTCGGCGCCGCACCAGTCGACCAGGCCGAACAGCTCGTCCTCGTTGAAGCCATTCAGGGCGACGGTGTTGATCTTCACCTTCAGCCCGGCGCGGGTCGCGGCGCGGATCCCTTCCAGCACCTGATCGAGCCGGCCCCAGCGGGTCACGGCGGCGAAGCGGTCCGCATCGAGCGTATCGAGCGAGACATTGACCCGCCGCACCCCCACCGCCGCGAGGTCATCCGCGAAGCGCGCGAGCTGCGAGCCGTTGGTGGTGAGCGTCAGCTCCTCCAGCGCGCCGCTCTGCAGATGCCGCCCCATCGCGCGGAAGAAGGTCATGATGTCGCGCCGCACCAGCGGCTCGCCGCCGGTGATGCGCAGCTTGCGCACGCCCTGCCCCACGAAAGCCGAGCACAGCCGGTCCAGCTCCTCGAGCGAAAGCAGGTCGCGCTTCGGCAGGAACTGCATATGCTCCGCCATGCAATAGACACAGCGGAAATCGCAGCGATCCGTCACCGACACCCGCAGATAGGTGATCGGCCGCAGGAAAGGGTCTATGAGGGGCGCGTGGTCCATCCGCTACAGCTAGGCCAACAGGGGGGCGGGAACAAGGGGCGATGTCATGAGTTGCGCAGCCAGGCCCCCTGCCCTAGGTTCGGCTGGGGTGTCACGACGGGAGATTGCGTCCATGCGGATCGCTACGGTGGGTATTTGCGTGCTGATCGCGGCCATGGCCGTGACCGGCTGCAGCAAGAAAAGCTCCACCCGCAAATCTCCGCCGCCCGCCCTGCAATCGGGCGATGGCGCCCCGATCGACCCGCGCCAGCCGATCCTCGAACAGGCGCTCTCGGGCGAGACCCGGATCGGCCAGACCGTGGCCACGCTGGGCGATCCGACGGTGCCGGGCTTCTGGCTGCGCACGCCGCTTGTCGGCGAGGAAGGCAAGGGCCGGGTGGTGAACGACAAGACCGGCGCCTCGGTCCAGGTGGATCTGGTGCCGATGGGCGGCGAGCGCGGCGCGGGCTCGCAGCTGTCGCTGGCCTCCATGCGGCTCCTCGGCGGCTCGCTCACCGACCTGCCAGAGGTCACCGTCTTCCAGAACAACTGACATGCGCCGGCTGCTCCGCGAGATCGACATCCCGCCGCTGTGGCTGATCGTCTTCGGCCTCGCCGGATGGGGGCTGGTGCGGCTCTGGGCCCTGCCCGTGCCGCTGCTGCGGCCGGTGGGCCTCGCGCTGATGGCCGCGGGCATCGGGCTGATGCTCGCGGCCGTCGCGCAGATGGCCTGGCACCGCACCACGGCGATTCCCCGCCGCGCGCCGCGCCAGCTGGTGACGGGCGGGCTGTTCGCGCTCTCGCGCAACCCGATCTATCTCGGGGATGCGATTGCGCTCACCGGCTGGCTGCTCTGGATCGACGGCGTCTGGACGCTGCCGCTGGTGCCGGCCTTCATGGCATTCTTGCTGCAGCGCTACATCCGGGCCGAGGAGGCTGTACTTGCGGCCGCTTTTCCGCAGGAATTCGCCGCCTGGCGCCTGCGCACACGGCGCTGGCTGTAGGCATTTGCTAAGCCGTTGCAATCGGTGATGAAGATCGTATCCCAAGGTATACAGTCGGGATATATGTTGCACTCGCAACATACTAAGGTGTTACACCAAGAGTAGTGCTTGTGAAACATTATTGCGCGGTGTTATGGAGATTCCGCCGCATCTGCAACCGGGGTCATTCCCGGTCGGAGTGACAAGGGGGACTGACTGTGAAGATCGGGGCACCGACAGAAACATTCGAGGGCGAAGCACGCGTTGCGATGACGCCCGACTCGGCCGTGCAGCTGCAGAAGCTGGGCCATGACTGCTATATCCAATCGGGCGCCGGGCTTGCCGCGGGCTTTACCGACGCGGCCTATGAGAAGGCGGGCGTCACCGTGATCAGCGGCGCGCAGGCGCTGTTCGACGCGGTGGACTTCGTCGCCAAGGTGCGCCCGCCGGTCGAGAGCGAGCTCGCCTGGCTGAAGAAGGGCCAGACGCTGATCTCGTTCTTCTATCCGGCGCAGAACAAGGATCTGCTGGAGAAGGCGCAGGCCACCGGCGCGAATGTGATCGCGATGGACATGGTGCCCCGGATCTCGCGCGCGCAGAAGATGGACGCGCTCAGCTCCATGGCGAATATCGCGGGCTACCGCGCCGTGGTGGAGGCTGCGAACAATTTCGGGCGCTTCTTCACCGGCCAGGTGACGGCCGCGGGCAAGGTGCCGCCGGCGAAGGTGCTGATCATCGGCGCGGGCGTGGCCGGTCTTGCCGCGATCGGGGCCTCGACCTCGCTCGGCGCGATCACCTATGCGTTCGACGTGCGGCCCGAAGTGGCCGAGCAGATCGAATCGATGGGTGCCGAATTCGTCTATCTGGATTTCGAGGAGCAGCAGCAGGACGGCGCCGCGACCGGCGGCTATGCCGCGCCCTCGAGCCCCGAATTCCGCGACGCGCAGCTGAAGAAGTTCCGCGAGCTCGCCCCGGAGATGGACATCGTCATCTCCACCGCGCTGATCCCGGGCCGCGACGCCCCGGTGCTGTGGACGAAGGACATGGTCGAGGCGATGAAGCGCGGCAGCGTCATCGTCGACCTCGCGGCCGAGCGTGGCGGAAACTGCGAGCTTACCGTGAAGGACCAGAAGGTGGTGACCGACAATGGCGTGACCATCGTCGGCTACACCGACTTCCCCTCGCGGATGGCTGCGCAGGCCTCGCAGCTCTATTCGACGAACATCCGCCACATGATGGCAGACCTGACGCCCGGCAAGGACGGCATCGTCAACTACAACATGGAAGACGATGTGATCCGCTCGGCCACCGTGGCCCATGAAGGCGCGATCACCTTCCCGCCGCCGCCGCTGAAGATCGCGGCGATCGCGGCGAAGAAGCCCGCCGAGAAGCCGAAGGAGCTGACGCCCGAAGAGCGCCGCGCGCAGGAAACCGCGGCCTTCAAGGCGCAGACCCGCAACCAGATCCTGCTGCTGGGCATCGGCGCGGTGCTGCTCCTGGGCGTGGGCCTGGTGGCGCCCGCGTCCTTCATGCAGCACTTCATCGTCTTCGCGCTGAGCTGCTTCGTCGGGTTCCAGGTGATCTGGAACGTCTCGCACAGCCTGCATACGCCGCTGATGGCGGTGACGAACGCGATCTCGTCGATCATCATCCTCGGCGCGCTGATGCAGATCGGCTCGGGCTCGCTCCTGGTGATCGTGCTGGCGGCGCTCTCGGTGTTCATGGCCGGCATCAACATCTTCGGTGGCTTCATGGTCACCCGGCGCATGCTTGCCATGTTCCAGAAGTCGTAATCGGAGGAAGAGGTTATGGAATTCGGATTCACGACCGCCGCCTATGTCGTCGCGGCCGTCCTCTTCATCCTCTCGCTCGGCGGCCTGTCGGGGCAGGAGAGCGCGAAGCGCGCGGTGTGGTATGGTATTGTCGGCATGGCGCTCGCCGTGGCCGCGACGCTGATCGGCCCGGGCAAGGGGCTCTGGGTGCTCTCGGCCGTGCTGATCGTGGCGGGCGGCATCATCGGCTGGATCGTCGCGAAGCGCGTGCAGATGACCGAAATGCCGCAGCTGGTGGCGGCGATGCACTCGCTCGTGGGCCTCGCGGCCGTGTTCGTGGGCTACAATGCCTATATCGAGCTCGCCCGCGTCAGCGCGATGACCGAAGAGGCGCGCCATGCGCTCACCGGCTTCGCGGCCCTCGTCGCGCACAAGACCCCGGTGGAGCTGAGCATCCTGCGGGTGGAGCTGTTCCTCGGCGTGTTCATCGGCGCGGTGACCTTCACCGGCTCGATCATCGCCTTCGGCAAGCTCGCGGGCAAGGTCGACGGCAAGGCGAAAAAGCTTCCGGGCGGCCATGTGCTGAACGCCATCGCCGCCATCGGCTCGGTCGCGCTGCTGATCGCCTTCATGAACGGCGCCGGTGCCTGGGCGCTGATCGGGATGACACTGCTCGCCTTCTTCATCGGCTATCACCTGATCATGGGCATCGGCGGCGCCGACATGCCGGTGGTGGTGTCGATGCTGAACAGCTATTCGGGCTGGGCTGCGGCGGCGATCGGCTTCTCGCTCGGCAACGATCTCCTGATCGTCACCGGCGCGCTGGTGGGCTCCTCGGGTGCGATCCTGTCCTACATCATGTGCAAGGCGATGAACCGCTCGTTCATCTCGGTCATCCTCGGCGGCTTCGGCGGCACCACGGGCCCCGCGATGGAAGTCACCGGCGAGCAGATCGCGATCGACGCGCCCAGCGTGGCCGATGCGCTGAACGAGGCCGACAGCATCATCATCATCCCGGGCTACGGCATGGCGGTGGCGCAGGCCCAGCAGGCGGTGTCGGAGCTGACCTCGATGCTGCGCGCGAAGGGCAAGACCGTGCGCTTCGCGATCCACCCGGTCGCAGGGCGCCTGCCCGGCCACATGAACGTGCTGCTGGCGGAGGCCAAAGTTCCCTATGATATCGTTCTGGAAATGGACGAGATCAACGAGGACTTCCCGGAAACCGACGTGGCGATCGTCATCGGCTCGAACGACATCGTGAACCCCGCCGCACAAGAGGACCCGAACAGCCCGATCGCCGGGATGCCGGTTCTGGAAGTGTGGAAGGCAAAGCAGGTGTTCGTGTCGAAGCGCGGCCAGGGCACCGGCTATTCCGGGATCGAGAACCCGCTGTTCTACAAGGACAATACGCGGATGTTCTACGGTGACGCGAAGAAGTCTCTCGAAGAGCTGCTGCACCTGCTGCGCAGCTGATCCGAAAGGCCCCGCCCCGGCGGGGCCTTTTCCATTCCGGCCCGCGCGGATTGCCGCACCCTGCCCCTCTTGTCACGGCGCAGGCCTTGGCCGATCTTCGGCGCAGGAAACGCCGATGACAGATCCCTCCTCCCAAAGCCCGCGCGCGGATGACGCCTTGCGCAGCCTCGCCGCCCCAGAAGCGCGCGCGCTTGGCCGCGCGGGGGCGCTTGCCGTGCTCTCAGAGCTTTTGTGGCCGGCGCAGGCCGCCTGCGCGGCGCTGGCGATCGGCGGGCTGCTTTCGGGGCCCGCTGCCGCGCCCGGGCTGGCGGCGCTCGGGCTTCTGGCGCTCGGACTTCTCGTGCTCGGGGGGCTGCGCGCGGGGCTCGATGCGCTGGCCGCGCGCGCGGCCCAGAGCGCCGCGAGCCGGCTGGTGGCCGGGGTGCGGGGCCGCCTGATCGTTGACGCCGCGCTGCAGCCCCCCACCGCCCAGAGCCCCGCCCCCGCCGCCCTCGCGAGCCTCGCGGCAGAGAAGGCAGCCCTCCTCGGCCCCTGGGCCGCGCGCTTCCGCCCGGCGATGGTCCGCGCGCGGATCGTGCCGCTGGTGCTGCTGGCGCTGGTGGCGCCGTTCAGCTGGGTGGCGGCGCTGGTGCTGCTGGTGGCCGGGCCTCTGATCCCGGTGTTCATGGCGCTGGTGGGCATGGCCGCGCGCGAGGCATCGGAGCGGCAGATGGCCGAAATCGGCAGCCTCAACGGCCTTCTGGTGGACCGGATCGCGGCCATCGCCGATCTGCGCCTGCTGGGCGCGGAGGCGCGGGCGGGCGCGGATCTGGCGCGCGCCTCCGAAAGCCTGCGCATGCGCACGATGAAGGTGCTGGCGGTGGCGTTCCTGTCCTCCACCGTGCTGGAGCTGTTCTCCGCGCTCGGGGTGGCGATGGTCGCGGTCTATGTCGGCTTCAACCTGCTTGGGGAGCTGCCCTTCGGCAGTTGGGGCGCAGGCCTGAGCCCGGCAGGCGCGATCTTCATCCTGATGCTGGCGCCCGCATTCTTCCAGCCGCTGCGCGATCTCGCCGCCGCCTGGCATGACCGGGCCTCGGCGCAGGCGGTGGCCGAGGAAATCGCCGCGGCCGAAGCGCAGCTGGCCGCGAGCGGCACGATCCTGGGGGCTGGGGCTGCGGCGGCCCCCCTGCCCGCGGCGCCCTTGTCCTGGCGTGGGCTGCGGGTGCGCCCGGGGCCCGATGCGCCGCCGATCGCCCTGCCCGACGGCTCCGTGCGCCCCGGACAGGCGCTTGGGATCGCGGGGCCATCGGGGGCCGGCAAGACGACGCTTCTCGCTGTCCTCGCGGGCCTCCTGCGACCGGAGGCGGGCGAGATCCTGTGGGGCGCGCGGCCGCTCGATGCTCAGAGCGCCGATGCCTTCCGCGCGGGGCTCGCCTGGGTTCCGCAGATGCCGCGCTTCATCGATGCGCCGCTGGCCGAAGCCCTGACCCTCGGCCGCGCCGGAGATCTGGAGGCCGCGCTGCGGGCGGCCCGGGCCACCGATATCGTGGCCGCGCTGCCCGGCGGGCTTGCGGCCCGGCTCGGGGATCTCGGCGGCGGCGTCTCGGGCGGCGAGGCGCGCAGGCTCGCCGTGGCGCGCGCGCATCATGCGGCGGCCGTGCTGGTCCTCGCCGATGAGCCCACCGCGGACCTCGATCCCGACACGGCGGCGCAGGTGCTGCACGGGCTGCTCGCGCTGCGCGACAAGGGCGCCGCAGTCATCATCGCCAGCCATGATCCGGCGGTCCTGCGGGCGATGGATGCGGTTCTCACGCTGCGGGGCGCGCCATGAGCCCGCTCGCGCGTCTGGCGCTCACAATGATCCACGCCGCGCCGCGCGCCTTCGGGCGCGGCGCGGCGCTGGCGATCGTGGTGCTGCTGATGGGGGCGGCGCTGCTCGGCCTCTCCGGCTGGTTCGTCACCGCTTCGGCGGCGGCCGGGCTCGCGGGCGTGGGCATCGGGTTCGATTTCTTCCGCCCCTCCGCCGGGGTGCGCTTCCTCGCCATGGGCCGCGCCGGGGCGCGCTACGGCCAGCGGATGCTGACCCACGATGCCACGTTGCGCGCGCTCGCGCAGCTGCGCGGGCAGATCCACGCCGGAATCACCCGCCTGCCCTGGGAGGCGCAGCAGCGCCTGCGCGCCGCCCGCGCACTGAACCGCCTCACCTCCGATGTGGATGCGCTCGATGGGCTCATGCTTCGGCTGCTGCTGCCCGCGCTCTCAGCGGCGCTGGTGCTGCTGGCGGGGCTGGGGGTCTTGTGGTGGCTGGTGGCGCCAGAGGTCGCGCTGGCGGTGGTGGCGCTGCATGCCGCGGGCGGCGTGGCGGCGCTGCGGCTGGCTGCACGGCACGCGGACCGGGCGGCCACGGAGGAAGAAAATGCCCTGCAGGGCCTGCGCGCGGGCACGCTGGATCTTGCGTGCAACCGCGCCGATCTGGCCGTCGCCGGGGCGCTCGGCCGGGCGGGCGCGGCGCTTGCGGGCGAAGTGGCCGGGATCACGCAGGCGCGCGCCACGCTCGATGCGCTCGACCGGCAGGGTGCGGCGATCCTGTCGCTCTCCACGGCGGCGGCCACGGCGGCGGCGCTCTGGCTCGGCGGGCGCCTCGCGCAGGCGGGCCGCATCGACGCGGCCACGATGGCAATCGGGGTGTTCGTGGCGCTCGCGCTCGGCGAGGGCATCCTGCTCCTGCGCCGCGGGATTGCGGAGCGCGGCCGGATGCGCGGCGCCGCAGACCGGGTGATGGCGCTCTGCAATACCCCCGCGCGCCCCGCGCCCGGCCCGCGCGCCGCGGCGCAGGGCCCGCTGCTCCGGGCCGAGGGGCTGTGCTACACCCGGCCGGGGGCGGCGCGCGCGGTCTTCGGCCCGCTCGATCTCACGCTGCATCCGGGCGAAACGGTTCTGATCAGCGGCCCCTCCGGCGCGGGCAAATCCACGCTGCTTTCGGTGCTGGCCGGGCTCATGCCGCCAACGGCGGGCGGGCTGCGGCTCTCGGGCACGGAGATCAGCGCCTGGCCCGAGGCCGAGCTGCGCGCGCACATTACCATGGTGCCGCAGCGCTCTGCCCTCCTCTGCGGCACCGTGGCGGAGAACCTCGCCCTCGCCGGAACCGATGATCCGGCGCGGATGTGGCAGGCGCTGGAAGCGGTCTCGCTCGCCCCCGCCCTGCAGGCGCGCGAGGGCCTGGAGACCCGCCTCGGCCCCGGCGGCAGCGGCCTTTCGGGCGGCCAGGCGCGCAGGCTCTGCCTCGCCCGCGCGGCCCTGCGCGCGCCGCGGATCCTGCTTCTCGACGAGCCCTCCGAAGGGCTGGATGCAGAGACCGCCGCCGCCGCCCTGAGCGGCCTGCGGCAGCTCCTGCCCGAGGCGGCCATCGTCATCGTCAGCCACCGGGAGGCCGATCAGGCCCTGGCGCACCGCCATATCCGCCTTCAGGCTGCGGCCTCCTGACGCACAGGTCAGGAATTTTTTCCCGAAAATCCGATATGCGACAATACGTCCGTTTGATCCGTATCAATTTCGGGTCCACTGATCGCCGTTAAGGTGCATCCTTGAAAAATGAATATGACGGAAGCACCTCTCGCGACCTCTCGCCGCGAGGGTACCGATATTGGAGACGAGAATGGACTTCGGGATCGTCGAGCTGTCACGGCTGCAATTCGCCATGACCGCGATGTACCACTTCCTCTTCGTGCCGCTCACGCTCGGTCTGTCGATCATCGTGGCGATCATGGAGACGGTCTATGTGATGACCAACCGGCCCGTCTGGCGCCAGATGACCAAGTTCTGGGCCAGCCTGTTCGGCATCAATTTCGTGCTCGGCGTGGCCACGGGCATCACCATGGAGTTCCAGTTCGGCATGAACTGGAGCTACTACAGCCATTATGTGGGCGATATTTTCGGCGCGCCGCTGGCGATCGAGGGGCTGATGGCCTTCTTCCTGGAGGCGACCTTCGTCGGGCTGATGTTCTTCGGCTGGGACAAGCTGAGCCGGGTGAAGCACCTGATGGTGACCTGGCTGGTGGCGATCGGGTCGAACTTCTCGGCGCTGTGGATCCTGATCGCCAATGGCTGGATGCAGAACCCGGTCGGCGCGAAGTTCAACCCGATGACCATGCGCATGGAGATGACCTCGTTCTTCGACGTGCTGTTCAACCCGGTCGCGCAGGCGAAATTCGTCCATACCGTATCGGCGGGCTCTGTGACGGCCGCCGTCTTCGTGCTGGCCTCGGCGCTCTCGGTGATCGTACTCGGCGACGAATCGGGCTACGAGGCCTCGGAAAACCAGAAGATGAAGCTCGCCGCGATCGAGGCGATGTGGGAGACGGAGCCCGCCCCCGCGGCCTTCACCGCCTTTGGCTTCCCCGACCAGGCCGCGCGCGAGACCCATTACGCGATCCAGGTGCCCTATGTGATGGGCCTGATCGGGACCCGCTCGCTCACCGAGGAAATCACCGGCATCAACGAGCTCGTCGCTCATAATGCCGAGCGGATCCGTTCCGGCCTGATTGCCTATGACGCGCTGATGCAGATCCGCGCGGCGCAGGCGGAAACGCCTGAGCTCAGCGCGCAATTCGAAAGCCATTCGCGCGACCTGGGCTACGCCTTCCTGCTGAAGCGCTACATCGAGGATCCGCGCCTAGCCACGCCCGAGCAGATCCAGATGGCCGCGAACGATACCGTGCCCCATGTCTGGCCGATCTTCTGGGGCTTCCGGATTATGGTCGGCCTCGGCTTCCTGTTCCTGGGGGTGCTGGCCTATTTCTTCGTACAGACAAATTTCCGCGGCATGACCTATCCGCGGTGGGCGCTGCGGCTCGCGGTGGCCATCATCCCGGCGCCCTGGATCGCGGCGGAAATGGGCTGGCTCGTGGCCGAATACGGGCGCCAGCCCTGGACGGTGGACGGGGTGCTGCCCACCGCGCTGTCGGTCTCGCATCTGTCGGTGGGCGATCTGGTGATCACGCTCGCGGGCTTCGTCATCCTCTATACCGTGCTCTTCGTCATCGAGATGGGCCTGATGCTGAAATACATCCGCAAGGGCCCGGTGCAGGATGTGGCCGAAACCGAAGCCTGGATGCGCCGCCACGATGCGCGCCTGAGCGCCAAGACCTATCAGCCAGCGGAGTGATATCATGATCCTTCACGATCTTCTCAGCCTGGACATGCTCCGGCTCATCTGGTGGGTGCTCTTGGGCGTGCTGCTGATCGGCTTTGCGCTGACCGACGGCTTCGATATGGGCACGGCCGCGCTCCTGCCCTTCGTCGGCCGCACCGATGCCGAGCGCCGCATCGTCATCAACACTATCGGCCCGGTCTGGGAGGGCAACCAGGTCTGGTTCATCCTCGGCGGCGGGGCCATTTTCGCCGCCTGGCCCCCGCTCTATGCGGTGAGCTTTTCGGGCTTCTACCTGGCCATGTTCGTCATCCTCGCCGCGCTGATCCTGCGCCCTGTCGGCTTCAAATACCGCTCGAAGCGCGAGGGCATCGCCTGGCGGCGGAACTGGGACTGGGCGCTGTTCGTAGGCGGCGCGGTGCCGGCGCTGATCTTCGGCGTGGCGGTCGGCAATGTGCTACAAGGCGTGCCGTTCCAGCTCAACGAATTCCAGATGCCGATGTATCCGGGGCCGTTCTGGTGGAAATTCGCGGCCCTGCTCAACCCTTACGGTCTGCTCGCCGGGGTGGTGTCGCTGTCGATGCTGATCCTGCACGGCGCCGCCTGGCTCTCGCTGAAGACCGAGGGCGCGGTACAGGCGCGGGCGCGGCGCTACGGCGCGATCGCCGGGCTTGTCGCGATCCTCGGCTATGTGCTCGGCGGCGTCTGGCTGGCCTATGGGATCGAGGGCTACCGGATCGTCTCGCCGCATCTGGCGGATGGCCCGTCGAACCCGCTGCTCACCCAGGTCGTGCGCGAGGGCTCCTGGATGCAGGCCTATGCGCTGCGGCCCTGGATCTGGGTCGCGCCGGTGCTGGGCGTCGCGGGGATGGCACTGGCGGTGCTGGGGCTGCGCGCGGGGCGCGAGCTCTCGACCATGGCCTTCTCGAAGCTCGGGATCCTCGGCGTGATCTCCTCGGTCGGGCTGACGATGTTCCCGTTCATCCTGCCCTCCTCGGTGCAGCCGAACGCCGCGCTCACCGTCTGGAACGCGTCGTCCTCGCATCTGACGCTGTTCGTGATGCTCTGCGCCGCGGTGGTCTTCGTGCCGCTGATCCTTGCCTATACCTCCTGGGTCTACAAGGTTCTCTGGGGCAAGGTCACGGCGAAGGACGTCACCGAACACAACCACACCTATTACTGAAGGAGACGGACATGTGGTATTTCGCCTGGCTTCTGGGCCTTCCCCTCGCCGCGCTGCTGGCCGTTGCCAATGCGATGTGGCTCGAGCTGCAGAACGACCGCAGGCTTTCGGGGGATGTGGATCCGGAGTGATCCGCGCCACCGCGCCGCAAAGGGCCGCCTTCGGGCGGCCCTTTTGCATTTGGGCGCGGATTATTATCCGAGTAAAAGAATCACCTTTACAAAACCTATTGTTTCAGTCAGGTTAGAGGCATCGAAACGGCACGAAGAGGAGAACCGGACATGCCGACGCTTTCACACTCCGGCCCCGCTGCGCAGAGCGCCCGACGTTCCGAAGCTTCGCTGACCCTGCGCGACCTGGTCGAAGCCATCTGCACCGGGATGGCCCCGGCGCAAGGACTTGAAATGATGCTTGATCGCCTGGAGGGACTGAAATGACCGCACCGATGAACTTCGCCATGCAAAGCTATGCCCCGGCCCTGCCCGCCCATGACGCGCGCAACCTGACGGACGGTGGCTCGCTCGCGCATATCGCGCTCGACGGCCAGATCTATACGCTGCGCATCACCAAGGCAGGCAAGCTGATCCTCACGAAGTGAGCCACCCGGACCGCACCATCACCGCATTCCCGAATGCATGAGAGCCGGCCCGCGCCGGCTCTCATGCATTTTGGAATCAGGCAACGGACGTCCTTCATGAAGCGCAGGCGCAATGCTCTGGCACCGCTGCGCCGGGTTTGCCGCCCGTTCGTCTGCTCAAAAGGCGGCGATAGCGCCAGCCCAATGCTCTGATGCGCGCGGTACGTTTCCGCCGCCCCACAAACCCGGCTCGTTAGGCGCCAGCAGACGAATGGGCCCCACAGAACGATGCATGTTCGAAAAATGCAAAGAATCGAACAGCCCCTCTTGCAGAGCCCGAACGCTGACGCTAGAAGCCCCCCATCGGGCGATTAGCTCAGCGGTAGAGCGCTTCGTTCACATCGAAGATGTCAGCGGTTCAAATCCGTTATCGCCCACCAGAATTCGCAAACCCCGGTCACTTGAATGTGGCCGGGGTTTTGTTTTTGGCGTGCCCTCAGCTGGCGCCCGCGCGTTCCCGGCACGACGAAGGCGGCCTTCCCGGATCGGGATCGGGGGGGCGGCCGGTTCATTTCCTGAAAATTATATTTATTTCAGCAACACACCGTAAACGTTTCTTACCCAGTTCACGGCATGCCTATCGGTGAAAATTTCGCCGGCAGGCGGCCCCATTGCACGCACTCGCCGCATTCTCCCCAATTTCCTTTACGAGACGCACGCTCGAACGCCTGTTTCGCCGGATGGACACCATCGATGCGGAAATCCGCCTCGGCGCCGACATTGCCGCAAGCGGACGCGCGCCTGCCACGCATCAGGAGAAGGCTGCATTGGACGCTTACGAGGCTTGGTGCATCAAATGACGGAGCGCCAGCTTCTCTGGCATGGATGACTGCGAATTCCGGCGCCTTTCAGCGGCATCGACGGCCAGATCCTGCCGCGGGCAGCTGCAGGCTGCGTCGGGTCCCGGCTCGCGAATGCAGATGATCTTTCCGTGCCGAAGTGGCTCCTTTCCCGGCACCGCCGCATGGCAGGGCCAGCGCGCCAGGCTCAAACCGGTAAATGCACGAGCCCCCCTTCAGCGTCGGCTGCCACCGATGAATCGGGCGCGCAGAATCAGGACAAGGTGATGTCTTCGCCGATGCCCGATCCGAGAAGAACCGGGCGAAGAATGCAGCGAATCTCCTGCGGCGCCCGATGCCTGACAATCTGCCCGCAGGCGGATCCCAATTCACCCGGGTTTACCAATACGGGCGCAACACAGAAGCCGCCCGCCGCGCAAGGGTGGCGGCCCTCAAAGCGCCTGCGCTCCGTCGCATTCTTCCGGGAGCCAGCGCCCGCTGGAGCACCGCGCGCATCGCTGACGGCGACCATCAGGCCCAGACCGTCATCACCCCCCCCCCAGGTGCCCCGCCCGTGGTCCCGGCCTGCCCTCCGCGCTAGCGGCGCAGCCGGGCGATGAGCGACGAGGTATCCCAGCGGCCGCCGCCCATGCCCTGCACTTCCTTGTAGAACTGATCGACCAGCGCCGTCAGCGGCAGGCTCGCCCCGGTCTCGTTCGCCGTGGTCAGGCAGATCCCCAGATCCTTGCGCATCCAGTCCACCGCGAAGCCGAAATCATAGGTCCCGGCCTCCATCGTCTTGTAGCGGTTGGCCATCTGCCACGACCCGGCCGCGCCCTGCGAAATCGCATCGACCACATCCGAGATCGGCAGCCCGGCCTTCTCGGCGAAATGCAGCGCTTCCGACAGCCCCTGCACGACCCCGGCGATGGCGATCTGGTTGCACATCTTGGTCAGCTGCCCCGCGCCGACATCGCCCATCCGCCGGCAGGCCTTGGCATAGGCCGCAATCACCGGCTCCGCCGCCGCATAATCCGCCTCGGTGCCGCCGCACATCACCGTGAGCACGCCGTTTTCCGCCCCCGCCTGGCCGCCCGAGACCGGCGCATCCACATAACCGAGGCCCTGCTCCCGCGCGGCTTCGGCCATCTCGCGCGAGACCAGCGCCGAAACCGTGGTATGGTCCACGAAGACCGCCCCCGGCTTCATCCCGGCAAAGGCGCCCTCCGCCCCGGTGCACACGCCGCGCAGGTCGTCGTCATTGCCGACACAGGCCATCACCAGGTCGCAATCGCGCGCGGCTTCGGCCGGGGTCGCGCCGGTGGCGCCGCCATGCTGCGCGCTCCAGGCCGCGGCTTTGGCGGCGGTCCGGTTATAGACGCGCACCTCATGCCCCTTCGCCGCCAGATGCCCCGCCATCGGGTAGCCCATCACGCCCAGCCCCAGGAACGCCACCTTCGCCATCTCACTCTCCCGCATTCGTGCGCGAAACGCGCGTTGATCATCGGCTGCCCGTGACTTAGTAACGCCCCGGACCGTCCCGTCAACCTCAGCCCAGAGCCTGCCCATGTACACCCTGTTCCGCTGGATGGTGCGCGTCGTGACCCTGGTGCTGGCCCTTTTGGTGCTGGGCGGGCTCGGGGTGTGGTTCTTCGCCACCCGCTCGCTGCCCGATTACAACGCCACCTACGAGGTGCAGGGGATCGCGGCCCCGGTGGAGATCGTGCGCTCCACCGAAGACGTGCCGCATATTTTCGGCGCCTCCGATACGGATGTGTTCTTCGCCCTCGGCCTCGCCCATGCGCAGGACCGGCTGTGGCAGATGACGGTGCTGCGCCGCACCGTGCAGGGCCGGCTCAGCGAGGTGTTCGGCACCGAGACGCTGAAGACCGATGAAATCATGCGCCGGTTCGACCTTTACGGCGCGGCCGTCGCCTCCGTCGCGGCGCAGGATCCCGAGACGACCGCGGCGCTCGAGGCCTATGCCCGCGGCGTGAATGCCTGGATTGAGCAGGTGAACAAGGGCGCGCTCGGCCGTGGCGCGCCGGAATTCTTCCTTTTCGACGCGCCGATCGCCTATTGGACGCCTGCGGATTCGATCGCGATCATGAAGCTCCTGGCCGCGCGCCTTTCCGGCCAGATGCAGGATGAAGTGCTGCGCGCGCGGGTCTCGCTGCTGGGCCAGGGCTGGGTGAAAGACATCATGCCCGATATTCCGGGCGCCGGCACCGCCGCCCTGCCCGATTACGCGAGCCTGTTCCCCGATGTGCCGCGCGAATCCCGGGTGGCGGGCGCCTCCGAGCCATCGTTCTGGCCGTTCCCGGGGCGCAACTTTGCGGGTGCCTCCAATGCGTTCGCCGCGGCGCCCCGGCGCTCCGCCGCGGGCGGATCGCTGCTGGCCAATGACCCGCATCTCGATTTCACCGCCCCGAGCTGGTGGTATCTGGCGCGGGTAGAGCTCGCCTCCGGCGGCGTGATCGGCGCCACGATCCCGGGCATCCCCCTCGTGCTCACGGGGCGCAACGCGCGGCTCGGCTGGGGCATCACCTCGGCCTATGTCGACGATCAGGACCTGCATGTGGAGGAGCTGAACCCGGAGGACCCGACCCGCTACCGTACCCCCGATGGCTGGAAGAGCTTCGAGACCCGCCGCGCGATCATCAACATCAAGGATGCGCAGCCCGTCACCCTGACCCTGCGCTGGACGGAAAACGGCCCGGTGATGCCCTCGGGCCAGTTCAACCTGGCCACGATCACCCCGCAGGGCCATGTCATGTCGCTCTCCTGGACGGCGCTGGCGCGCGACGACACCTCCATGAGCGCCGGGTTACAGCTGATGAAGGCGGGCTCCGTTGCGGAGGCGGCGGCGGCGGGGGCGCGCTTCGTTGCCCCGGCGCAGAACCTGATCCTGGCGGATCAGAAAGGCGTCGGCATGGTCACCGTGGGCCGGATCCCGCTGCGCGATCCGCGCAACGTGACCGAGGGGCGGATGCCCTCGCCCGGCTGGGAGGAACGCAACCGCTGGCTGGGCTTCGTGCCCTATGAGCAGAACCCGCGCTTCCTCGACCCGGCCGGCGGCATCGTGATCAACACCAACAACAAGACCGTGGACCAGCCCTTCCCCTATCAAATCAGCTACCACTGGGGCGACAGCCAGCGCGTGCAGCGCCTGACCCGGCTGATGGGGGAGCGCGAGGTGCATTCGCGCGAGAGCTTCATCGCGGCGCAGCTCGATACCGTCTCGCCCGCCGCGCGCGGCCTGCTGCCGCTGGTGGGCAAGGACCTGTGGTTCACCGGCGCGCCCGCCCCCGAAGGCACGCCCGAGCGGATGCGCCAGCGCGCGCTGGAGCTGCTCGCGGCCTGGGACGGCGAGATGAACGAGCACATGCCCGAACCGCTGATTTATGCGGCCTGGATGCGGCATCTGCAGAACCGGCTAATCCGCGACGAGCTCGGGCCGCTCGCCGGTGAATTCTCGCAGCTGGAGCCGCTGTTCATCGAGCGCGTGTTCCGCAATACCGAGGGCGCCGCGCGCTGGTGCGACATCATCCAATCCGCGCCGGTGGAAACCTGTACCGACATGGCGCGGATGGCGCTCGACGATGCCCTGATGGCGCTGAAGGCGAAATACGGCGGCAATATCGACAGCTGGCGGTGGGGCGATGCGCATGAGGCGCGCCATGACCATGCCGTGCTCGGCCGCACGCCGCTGCTGCGCTGGTTCGTCAATATCCGGCAATCGACCTCGGGCGGGGATTTCACGCTGAACCGCGGCCAGACCTCGGGGTCGGGCGCGAACCCCTTCGCCAATGTGGCGGGCGCGGGCTATCGCGGGGTCTATGATTTCGCCGATCCGGACAGCTCCGTGTTCGTGATCGCGACGGGGCAATCGGGCCATCCGCTGAGCCGCCATTACGACGACCTCTCGGACCTGTGGCGGCGGGGCGAATATATCCCGATGTCGCTCGATCCGGCGCTGGCGCGGGCGGCGGCGACCGGGATCACCCGGCTGGAACCCGCGCCCGCGGCCGATAGCCCGTAATCCAGCGGAGAACGCGCCCCAAGGGCGCGTTCACGCCTCTGCGGAGGGCGCGCCTGTCAGCGCGCGGAAGCGGTGGCGCTGGCTGCCGGACCAGTTCACCCGGATTTCCCAGCCCTCTTTGGTTTCGGTTTCGGCGCGGACCACGTTCTGTTCGTGCAGCCAGGCCCGGGCCCGGCCCGCATCGAAGCCGAGAAGCAGGGTGTCGTCGTGGCGCTCCTCGCCGCGGCGGGTCTCGATGGCGGCGAGCAGCGCCTCCAGCCCCTCGCCGGTGAGCGCGGAGACGGCCTGCACATCCGCCCGCCGCGCATCCTGCACCAACAGCGCCGCGCGCAGCGCCTCCGAGAGCGCGTCGATCTTGTTCCAGACATCGATCAGCGGCACATCCTCCGCCACCCCGAGCGATTCCAGGATCTCGCCCACGTCAGCCGCCTGCTCCTCGGTCTCGGGATGGGCGATGTCGCGCACATGCAAGATCAGATCCGCCTCCAGCACCTCTTCGAGCGTGGCGCGGAAGGCCGCGACCAGCTCATGCGGCAGATCGGAGATGAACCCCACCGTATCCGACAGGATCACCTTGCGCCCGGAGGGCAGCGTGATCCCGCGCATGGTCGGGTCCAGCGTGGCGAAGAGCATGTCCTTCGCCAGCACCTCGGCGCCGGTCATACGGTTGAACAGCGTGGATTTTCCGGCGTTGGTATAGCCCACCAGCGCGACGATCGGGAACGGGACCTTGCGCCGCGCGGCACGGTGCAGCTCGCGCGTTTTCACCACCTTGGCCAGCTGCCGGCGGATCCGGATCACCTGTTCGTCGATGGCGCGGCGGTCGGCCTCGATCTGGGTTTCGCCGGGCCCGCCCACGAAGCCGAAGCCGCCGCGCTGGCGCTCCAGGTGGGTCCAGGCGCGCACGAGCCGGGTGCGCTGATAGTTCAGCGCCGCCAGTTCCACCTGCAGCACGCCCTCACGGGTCCGGGCGCGATCGGCGAAGATTTCGAGGATCAGCCCGGTCCGGTCCAGCAGCTTCACCCCCCAGAGCTTTTCCAGGTTGCGCTGCTGCACCGGGCTCACCGGGCCATCGACCAGAACCAGATCGACCTCCGCCGCCTCCAGCCGGGCCTTCAGCTCCTCCACCTTGCCGGTGCCGAACAGATGCCCCGCATGCGGCTTCGGCAGGCGCACGACCTCCTGCCCGACGAGCGTCAGGTTCGGCAGCGCCGCCGCAAGGGATACCGCTTCCGCGAGCCGCAGTTCGGGCTCGCGGCGCGCATCGGCATCCTTCAGATCGGGATGAAGGACATAGGCCCGGGTGGGCCGCTCCGCGGAGAGGACAGGATCGCTCAGTCTTCGCCCTCGTACAGCGAGATCGGCTGACCGGGCATGATGGTCGAGATCGCATGCTTGTACACAAGCTGCGACTGGCCATCACGGCGCAGCAGGACACAGAAATTATCGAACCAGGTGATCACACCCTGAAGTTTCACCCCGTTGATCAGGAAGATCGTCACCGGCACCTTCGTCTTGCGGACGTGGTTCAGGAAAGCGTCCTGGAGGTTCTGTTTGTCGGCAGCCATTATTTTATGCCTATTGTTTTTGTGTTTTGTGGTGTCGCGCGTCGGCCACTCGGGCTCCCGTCCTTGCAGAGTATGCGCAAGAGCCGAGGAGTTTCCACCCCCAAAATCAAACCGTTGTGTGGCCGTGGCCTAGGCGCGCCAAAGTTCGGGGTTGAACAGCGCAATGATCGCCAGTGTCTCCAGCCGGCCAAGCACCATCGCAAGCGCGAACACGAATTGCGCAGGCCCGTTCAGCTCGGCCCAGTGCAGCGCCGTATCGCCCGCAATCGCGGCCAGTGGCCCGGTATTCGAGAGTGCCGCGATCGACATGATCATCGCGGGCTCGAAGCCGAGGCCGGTGAGCGCCGCCGCGGCCATGACCAAAGCGACCGTGATCGCGAACAGCATGAAGAAGATCCAGGCCCGGTAGGCGCCCTGCCGGCGAAGCCAGCGCGCCGTGGCGCCCCCGCCCAGCACCGCCGCCGGATGCACAAGGCGGATCATCTCGCGCTCGCCATGGCGCACCAGCGCATAGACCCGCAACAGCCGGACGCCACCCGCCGTGGTGGCCACGCCCCCGCCCACGATCGCGAGCCCCGCCAGCACCAGCCCCGGCGTGCCGAGCCCCGACCAGGCCCGCGCCTCGTCCCAGCTCGCCGAGGCGAAGCCCGTCGTGGTGAGGAACGAGAGCGCGGTGAAGGCGCTGCCCCAGAGCGAGCGCAGGATCGCCAGCGGCGAGAGCGGCATGTCGATGTCGAAGGCCGCGATCCAGTGCCGCAGGAACAGCCCCAGCGTCAGCACCGCCACCAGCACCCCGGCCAGCCACAGCTCCGGGTCGTTGCGCAGGCTGGAGGAGGCGCGCAGCTCGCCGCCCCCCGGCCAGAGCCTGCGCGACAGGGCCGGGATCAGCAGCAGGAAGATCAGCATCTCGCCCGGAATGCCGCTCGCGCTGCCCTCCAGGCTGCGCAGCGGCGTGATCCCGGAGGTGGAGAGCGTGGACATCGCATGGCAGAGCGCGACCAGGCTGCGCTCCCCCAGCAGCACGAGGCCGAGCCACAGCGCCGCCGTCAGCCCGGCATAGGGCGGCAGGATCCGCAGCAGATAATAGCGGATCCGCTCCTCGGGCTCGGCGGTGTCCTCCTCGAAGAAGGTCGGCGCCTCGCCCGCAGTGGCGCCGCCGGTGGCGAAGATCTCGAACCCGCCAAGCCGCAGCGGCGCCAGCACCGCAATTGCCATCACCAGCATGAACAGCCCGCCCATCCAGCCCACCAGCGCCCGCCACAGATGCAGGCTCGGCGCCAGCCGCTCCGGGTCGTAGAGGGTCGCGCCGGTGGTGGTCATGGCCGAGACCATCTCCCACCAGCTGCTGGTGAAGCCGGTATCGGCCACCGCTTCGTTGAACGGCACCGCGAGCATCGCGGGCACCAGAAGGAAGGTCGCGAGCATGGTCAGGAGCTGCACCCGCCCCGAATTGCCGCGCGGGTTGGCAGCCGAAGCCAGCCCCGCCAGCAGCGTCAGGAACAGGAACAGAAGCCCACTATAGAGAAAGATCCGCGCCAGCCGGTACTCCGACGTGCTCACCGCATGCAGCGCGGGCACCAGCATCGCCGCCGCGCCCACGGCGGCGATCTGCAGGATCAGCGGGGTCTCCCGGAGCGCACGCAGCATCAGAAGAAATCGACCGAGACCTGCAGCAGGCGCTCGACCTCCGGCACATCCGGAGACAGCGCGAAGAGCAGGATCACATCGCCTTCGTCGATCCGGGTGTCGCCGCCGGGTTTCACCACCTTCTCCCCCTTCAGCACCGCCCCCATCAGCACGCCCTCGGGCAGTTCGATCTCACGCAGGAGCTTGCCCGCCATCGGCGAGGTGCCCAGCACCTGCGCCTCGATCACCTCGCCCTCGGCATCGCCGATGGAGTAGATCTCGCGCACCCGGCCGTGGCGTATGTGGCGCAGGATCGAGGACACGGTCGTCGCCCGCGGGTTGATGTAGGCGTCGATGTCGAGCGCCGCCATCAGGGGTACCATCGTCGGGTCGTTCACCAGCGTGATCGCCATCGGGCAGCCCGCCTGCTTCGCCCGCACCGCGACCAGGATGTTGGTCTTGTCGTCATCCGTCACCGCCAGAACCGCATCGGCGCGGGAGATATTGGCCTCCTCAAGCAGCTCCGCGCTCATCCCGTCGCCATGGAGCACGATCGTGCGCTGCAGCGCATCGGCCGCCCGCTCGGCAATGGCGCGGTCCTTCTCGATGATCTTGGCGCGGACCTTGTCGCTGCGCGCCTCCAGCGCCCGGGCCACGCCCAGCCCCACGCTCCCGCCACCGATGATGACGATGCGCTCCTGCTTTTTCGTCGTCTTGCCAAAGAGTTCGAGCGTCCTGTTCACATCTTCGGTGAAGGAGAAGACATAGATCTGATCGCCCGTGAACAGCTGATCGCCCGGCTCCGGGGCAAACAGCCGCCCTTCGCGGCGCACGCCCACCACCATCGCGCGCAATGTGGAAAACAGATCCGTCAGCTGCCGCAAAGGCGTGTTCAGGACCGGGCAATCCTCCTCCAGCGCAATCCCGAGGAGCTGCACCCTGCCGCCGAGGAAACTCTCGGTGTCGAAGGTCGCGGGCGCCGCCAGCCGCTGCAGCGCCGCCTCTGCCACTTCGCGCTCGGGGCTGATGATCACGTCGATCGGCAGATGGTCGCGGCGGTAGAGCGCGTTGTACTGCGGCGCGAGGTAGCTCTGCGCGCGCAGCCGGGCGATCTTGCGCGGGATGTTGAACACCGAATGCGCGACCTGGCAGGTGACCATGTTCACCTCGTCGGAATAGGTCGCGGCAATGATCAGGTCGCAGTCCTTCGCGCCGGCGCGCTCCAGCACATCGGGATGCGAGGCATAGCCCACGATCCCCTGCACATCGAGCGTATCCGAGGCCCGCCGCACCAGCTCGGGATTCGAATCGACGACGGTGACATCGTTCCTCTCGCCCGCCAGATGGCGCGCGATCTGCCAGCCGACCTGACCCGCACCGCAGATGATGACCTTCATCTCAGACCTCTTCGTCCTCGTCCTCATCCTCCAGATGGGCGATCCGCCCACCCGACTTGGCCGAGGTCACCACACCGAGCGATTTCAGCTTGCGATGCAGCGCCGAGCGCTCCATCCCCACGAAATTCGCCGTGCGTGAGATATTGCCACCGAAACGGTTGATCTGCGTCAGCAGATATTCGCGCTCGAACAGCTCGCGCGCCTCGCGCAGCGGCAGCGTCGCCAGCTGCCCGCCGAGCACGATCCGCCCCTCCTCGCCCGGCGCGCCCTCACCCGGCAGCTCCCGCGCCTCGATCTCGCCGGTGCCTTCACCGAGGATCAGGATCCTCTCCACCACATTGCGCAGCTGCCGGATGTTGCCGGGCCAGTCCATCGTCTGCAGCGCGGCATTGGCCTCCTCGCTCAGCGGGCGCAGCGGCAGACCCTGGGTGCGGTTGAAGATGCCGATGAAATGCTCGGCCAGCAGCGGCACATCCTCGCGCCGGTCGGCCAGCGTGGGCACGGTGATCGGCACCACGTTCAGCCGGTCGAACAGCTCCTGACGGAACCGGCCCGCGGCGATTTCGGCCGCCAGGTCGCGTGTGGTGGAGGAAATCACCCGCAGATCGACCCGCACCTTGTCGTTGCCGCCGACGCGGCTGAACTGCTGCTCCGTCAGCACCCGCAGGATCTTGGACTGGGTGCCCAGCGGCATCTCCGCCACTTCGTCGAAATAGATCACCCCGCCATGGGCCTGCTCCAGCAGGCCCTTTTCGGCGCCGCGCTCCGCGCTTTCGCGGCCAAACAGCACCTCCTCCATCCGCTCGGGCGCGATCGAGGCCGAATTCACCGTCACGAAGGGGGCGGAGGCGCGGTTGGAATGCAGGTGGATATAGCGCGCCGCAGTCTCCTTGCCCGAGCCCGGCTCGCCCGAGAGCATCACCCGGCCGTTGGATTTGGTCACCTTGTCGAGCTGGTCCTTCAGCCTGCGGAACGCCCCCGAGGCGCCCAGCATGTCGCCGGTCTGCAGGTCGCGCCGACGCAGGCTGCTGTTCTCGCGCCGCAGCCGCGCCGTCTCCATCGCCCGGCTGATCACCACCATCAGCTGGTCGATGTTGAACGGCTTCTCGATGAAATCATAGGCGCCCTGCTTGATCGCGGCGACCGCGATCTCGATGTTGCCATGGCCCGAAATGATGATGATCGGAATGTCGGGGTTGTCGCGCTTCACGGTCTTCAGGATGTCGATGCCGTCCATCCGGCTGTCCTTCAGCCAGATATCGAGGATCATCAGTGCCGGCGCCGCGGCATTGATCTGCTCCATGCAGGCATCGGAATTGGCCGCGAGGCGGGTCGCATAGCCTTCGTCCTTGAGGATGTCGGCGATCAGCTCGCGGATGTCCTTTTCGTCGTCGACGATCAGAATGTCACTCATGGTTCGCACTGTCCTTGATGGCCCGCTGGGCCGCCCGGGCCCGCGGCAGTCGGATTTCGGCGAGCGCCCCGCGATGGGCGCCCCCCCCGGTATCGGAGAAGGCGGGCGCGTCGGTCAGAATGAGCGTGCCGCCATGCTCCTCGATGATCTTCTTCACGATGGGCAGGCCGAGGCCGGTGCCCTTCGCCCGCGTCGTCACATAGGGCTCAAACAGCCGCGCCCGGTCTTCGGGCAGGCCGATGCCATTGTCGGCGATGCGGATGGTCACGGCATCGGCCGCGATCTCCATCGCCACCCGCACCTCCGGCACCCAGCCTTCCGGCGCGCCCTTTTCCTGAAGCGATTCAATCGCCTCTCCGGCATTCTTGATCAGGTTGGTGAGCGCCTGCGAAATCATCGTCGCATCCAGCTCCACCACCAGCGGACCCTCCGGCAGGCTCGCCACCAGCCGCGCGCCGTGCAGCGATCCTTCCTGCAGCAGCACCGCATCGCGGGTGAGCCGCACCAGATCGTGGTCGCGCCGGTCGGGCTCCGGCATCCGGGCAAAGCGCGAGAATTCATCGACGATGCGGCGCAGGTCGTTGGTCTGGCGCACGATCACGCCGGTCAGCTGCTCCAGCGTCTCCAGATCCTCGCCGCTCACCATCCGCGCATATTTGCGCTTGATCCGCTCGGCCGAAAGCTGGATCGGCGTCAGCGGGTTCTTGATCTCATGCGCGATCCGGCGGGCCACATCGCCCCAGGCCGCCATCCGCTGCGCCGAGACGAGCTCCGTCACATCGTCGAAGGCAACCACATAGCCCTCACGCGCGCCCTCATCCGTGCGCCGTTCCGTCATCCGCACCAACAGGCTCTCCAGCCGCCCACCGCGCGATATCCGCACCTCTTCTTGAACCACAGGATTAAGACCGTCCTGCAATTTCCGGAAAAGAGACGAAAATTCCGGAACACTCTCGAGAAGCGGGCGGCCCTGGCTCTCGGTACCCGCAAGGTCCAGCAGCCGCACCGCGGAGCGGTTCAGGAAATCGATCCGGCCTTCCGCATCGAGCCCGATCACCCCGGAGGTGACGGAGGAGAGCACGGAATCGAACAGCCGCCGCCGCTCCTCGGTGGTGTGGTGGACGGAGACCAGCGCCTCGCGCTGGCCCTTGAGCTGGCGGGTCATGCGGTTGAACACCGATCCCATCGTGGCGATTTCATCCTCGCCCGTTTCCTCGATGACCTGCACATCCAGATCGCCCGCGCCGACCCGCTCCGCCGCCGATGCCAGCCGCCCGATCGGGCGCGCGAGCCGCTCCGCGAACCACAGCCCGACCCAGACCGCCGCCAGAATCAGGATCAGCGCGAAGCCCACATAGATCAGCCCGAATTCGAACAGCACCCGCCCGCGCGTGCGCTCCAGCTGCTGATACAGGTTCACCGTCTCGCGGGTATCGTCCAGCAGCGACAGAATCTGCCCGTCGACCTTGCGCGACACATAGAGATAGCGGTCCACGAAGGCATCGAGCCGCACCAGCGCGCGCAGCTCCGAATTCGGCCAGTCCTCGATCAGGATGGTGCCGCCCTTCTGCGACTGCACGATCTGCTCGGGGGCGGGTTTTTCATAGTCGAACAGGTAGCTGCGCTCGCCGCGCGCGACGATCTGGCCGGTGCCGTCGATCACATAGGCTTCCTTCAGCCCGCGCTGGATCCGCGCCTGGCCCGCGGCCAGCAGCTCGCGCACATCGCCATCCGACATGAAGGTGGCCGCCTGCCGCTGCAGGTTCAGGAAGGCGCCGAGCGCCTCGGCATCCTGCACGAGGTCGCGCTTGTGCTCCTCCTGATAGGCCTCCGCCGCCCGCAGCGAGGTTTCCAGCACGGAGCGCACCCGGTCGGAAAACCAGCCCTCCATCCCGATATTCACCGTGAGCCCGGCAAAGAGCGCCACCAGAACCGTGGGCACCAGCGCGATCCCGGCAAACACGCCCGTCAACCGGAGCGCGAGCCGCGAGCCCGAGGCCCGCGCCCGCCGCGCCGCCAGCATCTGCATCAGCCGCATCAGGATCAGGCCCGCGAGCAGCAGGAAATAGATGAAATCGGCCAGCAGCACGAGCCGCAGCGCATGCGAATTGCCGCCCTGCGCCAGCGGCCCCATCACGATGAACGTGGCGAGCGCCAAGACCGGCCCCAGCACCGTCAGACCGATGGTCAGGGTGTTCTGCACCTGGCGCTGACGCCGAAGCCGGGCCCATTTGTCCACGGCCGTGCGATGAACCGCTGTCGTCAAGCCTTCCCCCGGTCACTGCGCCGAATCCGATGCGACGGATCCGCAACGCCCTGTGGCCGTTTTACATCAGCTTGCGGCGCCGTGTCACGTGAATATCCAGATCGGTGATCTTCTTGCGCAAGGTATTGCGGTTGATCCCGAGCAGATCGGCACATTTTGCCTGATTGCCGCCGGTGGCATCCAGCGCGATTTCGATCAGCGGCGCCTCCATTTCCTTCAGGATCCGGTCATAAAGGCCGGGGGCCGGAAGGTTGCCGCCATGCAGATCGAAGTAGCGCCGCAGGTGCCGCGCGATCGAGGCGGAGAGTTTCTCGCCCTCGCCACCCGAGCGCAGGGGCTCGATCGCGGGCTGGTTGCCAAGCACGAATTCCACCTCGCCGCGGGTGATCTCTTCCTCGGAGGAGGTCACCACCAGGCGGCGCACGGTGTTCTCCAGCTGGCGCACATTGCCCGGCCAGGCATAGGCCCGCACCAGCGCCAGCGCCTCCGAGGAGAAGCGCCGCACGCCGAGGCCATCGCGCTCCGCGCGGGTGAGGAAATGGTCCGACAGGAGCGGAATGTCCTCCACACGCTCGCGCAATGCGGGTACGGCCAGCGTCACCCCGCCGAGGCGGTAGAACAGGTCCTGGCGGAATTTGCCGGCCTCCATCAGGCTCGAGAGATCGACCTGGGTGGCGGCCATGATCCGCGGCGCGGGGTCTGGCAGCGCATCGAGCATCCGCACGATCCGGCCCTGGGTCTCGTCGTCGTAATCGCCGACCTCGTCGAACACCAGCGAGCCGCCCTTGGCCTTGGTGAGCAGCGCCGATGGCCCCTCCGCGCCCTGCAGATCGGCCGCCTGAGCCACCACGAACGGCAGCGTCCGGCGGTCCGAGAAATCGTGGATCGCCCGCGCGATCAGCGATTTGCCGGTGCCGCTCTCGCCCAGGATCAGCACCGGCAGATCGGCGTTCATCACCCGGGCCACCAGCCTGTACAGCGCCTGCATCGCCGCCGTGCGCCCCACGAGCGGCAGATCGGTGCCCTCGGTGCGCGGCTCCACCACCTTCGGCGTCACCTGCGCCTTGCGCTTCTGCTCCAGCGCGCGCGCGGCGCGCTTCATCAGGTCGGGCAGGTCGAAGGGCTTGGGCAGATAGTCGAAGGCATCGGCCTCCGCGGCCTGGATCGCGGTCATGATCGTGTTCTGCGCCGAAATCACGATCACCGGCAGGCCCGGGCGCTCCTGCGCGATGCGCGGCAGCGCCTCCAGCCCGTTGCCATCGGGCATGATCACGTCGGAAATGACCAGGTCTCCCTTGCCCTCCTCCACCCACCGCATCAGCGTCATCAGCGAGGCCGTGGCATGCACCTTGCAGCCCGCGCGGGTCAGCGCCTGGGTGAGCACGGTGCGGATCGTGCGGTCGTCATCGGCGACAAGTACGGTGCCGTCCATCGGTCATTTCTCCTTGGGGGCGACAGGCAGGGATATGCGGAACACGGTGCGGCCAGGCACGGAATCCACGCTGATCCAGCCGTCATGGTCCGAGATGATCTTGGACACGAGGGCGAGGCCGAGGCCGGTCCCGTTCTCGCGGCCGGAAACGAAGGGTTCGAAGATCGCGCCGGCGATATCGGGCGGAATGCCCGGGCCGTCGTCGATCACCTCCACCTGCAGCGGCAGCGCCTGGCCCTTGCCATCGGCGCGGCGCAGGCGCAGCGAATAATCGTAGAAAGTGCGCAGCCGGATCGTGCCCTCGGCGCCCTTGGTGGCCTCCGAGGCATTCTTCAGCAGGTTCAGGAACACCTGCGTCAGCTGATCGGCATCGCCCAGCGTCGAGGGCAGCGAGGGGTCGTAATCCTCGATGATCACCATATGCGAGCCATAGCCGAACATCGCGGATTTGCGCGCCCGGTCCAGCACGTCGTGAATGTTCACCGGCCGCTTTTCCGGCGGGCGCACATTGCCGAACTGCTCCACCTGCTCGAGCAGCTTCACGATCCGCCGGGTCTCATCGACGATCAGGTCGGTCAGCTCCAGATCCTCGCCCGAAAGGTTCATGCTCAGCAGCTGCGCCGCCCCCGCGATCCCCGCGAGCGGGTTCTTGATCTCATGGGCCAGCATCTCCGCCATGCCGATCGCCGAGCGCGCCGCCGATTTCACCATGCTCGCCCTGCCCAAGCGGTCCGCGAGCTCGCGCGGCAAGATCAGGAACAGCACCGTCATCGGGTCGTCGCCCAAGGGCGCCGCCTGCAGGTTGCACTGCACCGGGGCCTTCTCGCCGGTGGTCACATCGACATCGTTCACGAACAGCGCCGAGCGGTTGCTGCGCACCCGGGCGAAAATCTCTTCCAGCGGCGCGGAAATCACCAGCCGCTCCAGCACGGACTGCCCCTTGATCATCTTGGAGGACAGGTTGAGAAACGCCTCCGCCGCCGGGTTGATCTCGATCACCCGGTCGTCGCCCCCGATCAGCAGCGCGGGCGTGGGCAGCGAACTCCAGATGATACCGGGGGGCGGCAGGTTCATGCGGCCATCCTTTCGGAAAAGGCGGCACGGATCAGACCGAGCGTGGCCTGAGGCGTGGTCGAGGTCATCATCTCGGCGCGCAGGGGGGCGCTGGCCGCATCGGCGTACCAGCCGAGATGCTTGCGCGCGAGGCGCAGGCCCAGCTCGGCGCCGTAGAAAGACAGGATCGCCTCGTAATGCTCCGCCACCAGATCGGCGAGCGGGCCGCGCTGCGGCGCGGGCGTGCCATAGAGCGCATGCGCGATTTCCGCGAGCCGCCAGGGCGCACCCTGCGCCCCGCGCCCGAGCATCACCCCCGCGGCGCCGCTTTCGGCCAGGGCCTGGCGCGCGCAGGCGGCATCGACGATATCGCCATTGACCACCACCGGCACCGAGACCGCGTCGCGCACGGCGCGGATCGCGGCCCAATCGGCGCGGCCGGTATAGAACTGCATCCGCGTGCGGCCGTGGATCACGATCATCTGCACGCCCGCAGCCTCGGCCCGGCGCGCGATCTCGGGCGCGTTCAGGCACTCCGTATCCCAGCCGAGCCGCATCTTCAGCGTCACCGGCACATCGACCGCCGCCGTCACCGCCGCGATCAGCCGCAGCGCATGATCCGGGTCGCGCATCAGCGCCGCGCCCGAATAGCCGCCGGTGACCTTTTTCGCGGGACAGCCCATGTTGATGTCGATGATGCGGGCGCCCATATCGGCCACGATCTTCGCGGCCTCCCCCATCGGCGCGGCCTCGCGCCCGGCGAGCTGCACCGAACAGGGCAGATCGAGGCCCAGCTCCGTACGCGCCTTCGCCCGGACCGAGGGTTTCGCCGTGAGCATCTCGCCCGAGGCCACCATTTCAGACACGACAAGGCCCGCGCCGAAGCGCGCCACGATCCGCCGGAACGGCAGATCGGTGATTCCCGCCATGGGCGCCAGCAGCACCGGCGGGGCAAGGCGCAATGAATCCAGACTGATTGTCACCGGCACTTCCGATCTTGTTTCCCCTCAGCTAGCCATTCGTTACGAGAATCTCAATTGCAGCCCGACATTGATGGCAGCAAAAATCGGCACATGCACAAACTTTCAGCGCTTATTTCCTGTTCACCGCCCGCGCGGCACCCCGCCTCGCGGATTGCGCCCGGGCCGGGCATGCCATAGTCCTTGCCCCGGAAACATGGAGGGAACATGTCGGTCGCGGTGATCATCGTGGCGGCGGGGCGCGGCACCCGGGCGGGGGACGGCGCGCCGAAGCAATGGCGCCTGCTGAACGGGCAGGCGGTGCTGCTGCATACGGTGGCGGCCTTCGCGGGCGTCGGGCGTATTCTCGTGGTGCTGCATCCCGAGGACATGGCCCGCGGTATGGCGCTCCTGGGCGGTACGGTCACGCTCGTTGCGGGCGGCGCGGATCGCGCGGCCTCGGTGCGCGCGGCGCTCGACTGCCTGGAGGGCTCCGACGTGACCCGGGTGCTGATCCACGACGGCGCGCGCCCGCTGGTGCCGGCCGGCGTCATTCAGGCCGTGCTGGCGGCGCTGGAGGAGGGCCCGGCCGCAGCCCCTGCCCTTGCGGTGACGGATGCGCTCTGGACCGGGGCCGATGGTCTGGTGAGCGGCACCCGCGACCGCAGCGGCCTCTACCGCGCCCAGACCCCGCAGGGCTTCCACTTCCCGGCGATTCTGGCCGCGCACCGCGCCCATCCGGGCGGCGCGGCCGATGATGTGGAGGTGGCGCGCGCGGCGGGCCTGCCGGTGCGGATCGTGCCCGGCCATGAGGACAACCTGAAGATCACCTGGCCCGAGGATTTCGCCCGGGCCGGAGCGATCGCCCGAGAGAGGACGAAAATGGATATCCGGACCGGCAACGGCTATGACGTGCATGCCTTCACCGAGGGCGACCATGTGGTGCTGTGCGGCGTGAAAGTGCCGCATGAGCGCGGGCTGCTGGGCCATTCCGATGCCGATGTGGGCATGCATGCGCTCACCGATGCGATCTATGGCGCGCTGGCCGAGGGCGATATCGGGCGGCATTTCCCGCCCTCGGACCCGCAGTGGAAGGGCGCGGCCTCGTGGATCTTCCTCGATCATGCGGTGAAGCTCGCGCAGGCGAAGGGCTACCGCATTTCCAACTGCGATGTCACGCTGGTGTGCGAACAGCCGAAGATCGGGCCGCATGCGCTTGACATGGGGGGGGAGCTTGCGCGCATCATGGGGCTGGCGGCGGACCGGGTCTCGGTCAAAGCGACCACGTCCGAGCGGCTGGGCTTCACCGGCCGCGAGGAAGGCATCGCAGCGCTCGCCACCGTCACCCTGATTGCGGAGTAGCCCCATGAGCGCCCTGGATACCCTGACCGCCGGCAAGGCCATCGCCACCGTCTTCGGCCTGGGCTATCTGCGCCCGGCCTCGGGCACCTGGGCCTCCGCCGCAACCATCGCCCTGGCCTCCGGGCTGCATCTGCTGGGCGGCTTCCCGCTGGTCGCGCTGGCCACCGTGCTGGCGACCGCACTCGGCTTCTGGGCCTGCGCCGACATGCTGCGCGGGCTTGCCGATCACGACCCTTCGGAGGTGGTGATCGACGAGGTCGCGGGGCAGCTGCTGGCCTTCTGCGCCACCTCGTACGGGCTCTGGCATGCGGGTGTCACCAGCCTGCCCTGGCCCGCCTGGCTCGTGCCCTTCGTGCTGTTTCGTCTGTTTGATATCTGGAAGCCCTGGCTCGTCGGCTGGGCCGACCGCCACGATGGCCCGGCCTGGGTGATGCTCGACGATCTGTTCGCGGGCCTGTTCGCAGCCATCGTTTCGGTGGCGCTGGCGGGGCTCTATCACGGAGTGCTGGCGCGATGACGGTGACACAGATCCTTGCCGCGGCCCGCGCCCGCGGCTGGCGCATCGCCACCGCCGAAAGCTGCACCGGCGGCATGGTCGCGGCCGCACTGACCGATATTGCGGGCAGCTCGGACGTGTTCGAGCGCGGCTTCATCACCTATTCGAACCTCGCCAAACGGCAGATGATCGGCGTGCGCACCGCGAGCCTGACCGACTTTGGCGCGGTATCCGAGGAGGTCGCGCGCGAGATGGCCGAAGGCGCGCTCGTGGCCTCGGATACGCATCTCGCGGTCTCGGTCACGGGCATCGCAGGCCCGGGTGGATCGGAGTTCAAACCCGAAGGCCGGGTCTGCTTCGGCCTCGCGATTCAGGGCCGCCCGACCTTCACCGAAACGGTGGAATTCGGCGCGCTCGGGCGCGAACGGGTGCGCATTGCCGCCCGCGACCATGCGCTGGCGCTTCTGGCCCGCGCGCTTCAGCCGTAGAGCGTCTGCGCGCGGTCCTCGAAGGCCTTAACGATCCGCTTCATCGCCTGATCGAACACCACCCCGATCACGCCTTGCAGGATCGCGTTCTTGAATTCGAAATCCACGAAGAAATCCACATCGCAGCCGCCCTCGGGGCGGTCGCGGAACTGCCACCAGCTGCGCAGGTACTTGAACGGCCCGTCGAGGTATTCGGTATCCACCCGGTTGATCGCCGGAAACAGCGTCACGCGCGAGCCGAACCGCTCGCGGAACACCTTGAAAGAAATCACCAGATCCGCCTCCAGGATCTCCGAGTCCGGCTCCGGCCCGGGGCGGCGCGCGCGAATCCGGGCGGCCGAATTCCAGGGCAGGAACTGCGGATATTTCGCCACATCCGCCACCAGCTCGAACATCTGCCGGGCGGAATAGGGCATCACCCGCTTTTCGGTGTGGGTCGGCATCGGTCCCCCGTGGTCTGCCCGGTTTGCATCCCCCCCTTGTTGCGCTAAAGCATCGGGGGAATGCAAGGGCCGAACCCGCGGGAGAAGAAGATGCCGTGCACCACAGACGGACGTTCCTATGAAATCAGCCAGATGATCTCGGCCAAGCGCATCGCGGCGCGGGTGGAGCAGCTCGGCGCCGAAATTTCGGAGAGCTTTGCGGGCACCGACCGGCTGGTGGTGATCGGGCTGCTGCGCGGCTCCTTCGTGTTCATCGCCGACCTGATCCGCGAGATCAACGTGCCCTGCGAGGTGGATTTCCTCGAAGCCTCCAGCTATGGCAACGAGGTGAATTCCTCGCGCGAGGTGCGGATCCTGAAGGACCTGCGCGGCAATATCGGCGGGCGCGATGTGCTGGTGGTGGAGGATATCGTCGATACCGGCCACACGATTTCCAAGGTGATGGAGCTGCTCGGCCAGCGCGGGCCGCGCCGGATCGAATGCTGCGCCATGCTCGACAAACCCTCGCGCCGCGAGGTGCCGGTGCAGGCGACCTGGACCGGATTCGAGATCCCCGACAAGTTCGTCGTGGGCTACGGGCTGGATTTCGCGCAGAACCACCGCAACCTGCCCTTCATCGGTACGGTCGCCTTCGGCGAATGAGCCCGCTGTGGCTCCTGCGGATGGCGCAATGGCTGCGCCACCCGCCCTCGCGCCGCACGGTGCTGATCGGCGCGGTGGTGCTGGGGGCGGCGCTCGCTGTGGTGGCGGTGGAGAAGGCCGGGCTCTGGCCCGACTGGGCGCGGGTGGAGCGCGTCAGGCGCTGATCACTCGCCCTCGCCCGCGAGCAGCGGCTCGATCTGATTGGCCACGACCTCTTCCGTCAGCGGCCCGGCAAAGCGCAGAAGCACCCGCCCGTCGCCATCCACCACGAAGGTCTCGGGCACGCCATAGACGCCCCAATCCGTCGCCATCTTGCCCTGGGCATCGGCGCCCGCCTTGGCGAAGGGATTGCCCATCTCGGCCAGGAATCCCAGGGCCTTTTCCGGGTTGTCCTTGTAGTTCACCCCGAAAATCTCGATGCCGTCATCGGCCAAGGATTCCAGCTGCGGATGCTCCACCCGGCAGGGCGCGCACCAGGAGGCCCAGAAATTCACCAGCTTGATCTGGCCGTCGCGCAGATCGGCCTGGGTGAAGGGCGCATTGTCGCCCAGCTGCGCCAGCGCCACCTGCGGCGCCTCCTTGCCGACGAAGGCCGAGGGCAGCTGCTCCGGGTCTTGCCGCTGCATCCCCCACCAGAACAGCGCAGCCATCCCCGCGAATGCCAGCGGCGGCAACAGAACCAAGGGCTTAACCATTCTTCCTCATCCGCTCTTCTTGCGCCTTCAGCGCGCGTTTCACCTCGGCCCCGCGCCAGAGCGACACCGCCACCAGCCCCGCCAGAAGCGCGATCGTCGCCCCGAAGGAGGCCAGCACCGTGAGCGCGTGTTTTCCCAGCTCCGGCATCATGCCATCCGCTCCCTCTGCTCCAGCGCCTTCAGCCGCCGCAGCCGGATTTCCGTCCGGGTACGCAGCAGCACCAGCGCGATGAAGAACAGGATGAACCCGGCCATGCACAGGAGCAACGGGAACCAGTACACATCTGCGATATGTTCGGCCTTGTCCATGCTCAGCGTGGCGCCCTGATGCAGGCCCTGGTTCCAGAAATTCACCGCATAGCGGCTGAGCAGCGCGAAGACCGAACCCACCAGGCACAGCACCGAAGTCAGATCTGCCGCCGTATCGGCATTCTCGATCGCCGACCACAGCGCCATATAGCCCAGGTAGAACAGGAACAGGATCAGGAACGAGGTCAGCCGCGGATCCCATTCCCACCAGGTGCCCCACATCGGCTGGCCCCAGACCGCGCCGGTGATGAGCGCGATCAGCGTCATCACCGCGCCGATGGGCGCGGCTGCCTTCGCTGCCAGCGCACTGACATGATGGCGCCGGATCAGCCAGATCAGCGAGGTGACAAGCATCATCACCCAGATGTTGATCGCCATCATCGCCGAGGGCACATGGACATAGATCACCTTCACCGAAGAGCCGAAATTCTCGGCCTCCGGGGTCAGGAAAAAGCCCCAGAAGAGGCCGCCCACAAGGCTCAGGCCCGCAAGCGCGCTGGCCCAGGGCAGGATCCGGCCCGAGGTCTGCATGAACTTGACGGGGTTGGCATATTCCCAGATCGACATGGCTTCTGGCTACCTTTCGGGGGCGTTTGGCTCAAGATGGCTGAAGGTCGCATGCGCGCGCGGGCTGCTCATGACTGCCTCAGGTTCACGCGGATCGCGGCGGCCGAAGCGAAGGGCACGAGCGCGATGGTGGCGGCGGTAATGCCGCCCAGCATCATCAGCGGCACCTGCGTGGCCATCCCGGCCGCACCGCGTCGCACGAGTTCGGCGCCGAAGATCAGCGTCGGCACATAGAGCGGCAGCACGAGGAGCGAAAGCAGGAGCCCGCCGCGGCGCAGCCCCACCGTCAGCGCCGCGCCGAAAGCGCCCATCACCGAAAGCGCGGGCGTGCCCAGCAGGAGCGACAGCACCAGCCAGCCATAGGCCGCCGTGGGCAGATGCAGCAAGTTCGCCAGCACGGGCGCGGCGAGCACCAGCGGCAGGCCGGTGGTGATCCAATGCGCCAGCGCCTTCACCGCCACCACCCCCTCCATCGGCACCGGCGCGGTGGCGAGAAGGTCGAGCGAGCCGTCCTCGAAATCCAGCGCGAAGATGCGGTCGAGCGACAGCAGGCAGGCAAGCAGCGCCCCGAGCCAGAGGATCCCAGGCGCGATACGCGCGAGCACGCCCCCCTCCGGGCCGACGCCGAAGGGCACCAGCGTCACCACGATCAGGAAGAAGGCAAGCCCGAGGCCGAAGCCGCCCCCCGCCCGCACCGCGAGCCGAAGGTCGCGCAGGAGGAGCGCGATCATGAGAAGGCCTCCCCGAAGCCCGCATCGAACCCGCCCGACAGCGCGTCCTGCGGTGGGCGGGCGCGGAAGGGCGCGAGATCCAGCACCTGCGCCTCGGGCAGGCCGAGGTCGATATGCGTGGCGATCACGGCCGCCCCGCCCGCGGCCAGGTGCGCGCGCACCACCTCGCCAAAGAGCGCGACCGAGTCCACATCGAGCGAAACGGTCGGCTCATCCAGCACCCAGACCGGGCGCCCGGTGACGAGAAGCCGCGCGAGGCCGAGGCGCCGCTTCTGCCCGGCGGAAAGGCTCGACGCCGGGCGGCCAGCCAGTGCCGTGAGGTTCATCCGCGCCATGGCATCGCCGATGCTGCGGCCATGCATCGCGGCCCAGAACCGCAGGTTCTCGGCCACGCTGAGCGCGCCCTTCAGCCCATCGGCATGGGCGGCATAGGCGATCTGGTCGGGCGCGGCCTCCAGCCGGCCCGCGGCCGGGGGCTGCAGCCCCGCGAGCGTGCGCAGCAGTGTCGTCTTGCCAATGCCATTCGGGCCGCGCAGCACAAGCGCCGCGCCGGGCGCGAGCGCGAAGCTCACCCCTTCCAGCACGGGCAGGCCCCCGCGCGTCACGGTCAGATCATGAACGGCCAGCAAGGTCATGGAGCGAGCCTTAGCCGATCCCGCGCCCGCACGGAAGCCTCACGCGGCGGCGGGTATCGGAAGGAGCGCCGCCGCCACCCGGCGGCCCTCGCTCAGGAGCACGTTGTAGGTGCGCGCGGCGGAGGGGGTGGACATCGCCTCCACCATCACCCCCGCGGCTTCCAGGAGCTGCACGAAGGGTTTCGGCAGATAGGCGATCTGGGCGCCGGTGCCGACGAAGAGGATATCCACCCGCCCCGCGAGCGCGAGGAGCGGCGCCGGATCCTCATAGCCCGCCCAGGGAGCGACGGCCTCGGCATGGACCACGATCCCGCCCTGATACACCGCGCCTCCGACCCGGAAGAACCCCGGGCCGTAGCCATCTACCGGCAGGGTGGCGCCGAATTCAGCCGCGTTGATCGGCATCGGCCACCTCGACCTTGTCTCCGAACAGCTTGGCCGAAGGATCGACCTTCTTCTTGTTGCGGTCCAGCCCCAGCATCAGCACGATGTTCTTGGAGATGAAGATCGACGAATAGGTACCCACGAACACACCCCAGACCATGGCAAAGACGAAGCCGCGGATCACATCGCCACCCCAGATGAGGAGCGGAATGAGCGCAAGCAGCGTGGTCATGCTGGTGGCGATGGTGCGCGAGAGCGTCTCGTTGACGGAGAGGTTCATCACCTCGCGCAGGGGCATGGTCTTGAATTTCGCGAGGTTCTCGCGGAGGCGGTCGAACACCACAACCTTGTCGTTGACCGAATAGCCGAGTATCGTGAGCAGCGCCGCCACGATGGAAAGGTCGAACTTGATCTGGAAGGCCACGAACAGGCCCACCGTCAGGAACAGGTCATGCAGAAGGCCCACGACGGTACCGAGCGCGAACTGCCATTCGAACCGGACCCAGATATAGATCATGATGCCGACGATGGTCGCCAGCGCGGACCAGACCGCCGTCCAGATCAGCTCGCCCGAGACCTTCGGCCCGACCGATTCCGTGGAGACGATCTTCACCGCCGGGTCGATCGCCTTCAGCGCCTCACCGACCTTGGAAATGCCGGTTTCGTCCATCGCGGCCGGGCCTTCTCCCTGGGCCTGGATCCGGATCGAGGCCACATGCTGATCCGCGCGGAACGAGGGATCGAAGACCTCGGAGATCAGCACGTCGCCCAGATGCAGCCCGTCCAGCGCGGCGCGATAAGCATCAATGCGCAGTGGCTGCGTGGTTTCGGTGCGGATCGTGGTGCCGCCCTTGAAGTCGATGCCGAAGCTCAGCCCCGGCCAGAACAGCGCGCCCACCGAAATCACGGTGAGGACAATGGCGGCCCAGAAGGTCAGCCACTGATGCTTGAAGAAGTCCCATTCGGTATGGGTCGGAACGAGTTTGAGACGGAAAGCCATGGGTTGCGCTCCTCACACCACGATCGTCTTCGGTCGCCGCCAGGCGTACCATTCGGCGATGATCAGCCGCACCAGCCAGAGCGCGGTGAAGATCGAGGCGACGATCCCGATCAGCAGCGTCACGGCGAAGCCGCGCACCGGCCCCGCCCCCAGCACGAACAGGATCATGCCGACCATGAAATGGGTGACGTTCGCATCGACGATCGCCGACATCGCCTTGTCATAGCCGATATCGAAGGCCCGCACCGGGGCGATCCCGCGGCGGAGTTCCTCGCGCACGCGCTCGAAGATCAGCACGTTGGCATCGACCGCGGTGCCCATGGTGAGCACGATCCCGGCGATGCCTGGCATCGTCAGCGTGGCGCCGATGAGCGACATGAAGGCGATGATGAAGATGACGTTGATCGCCAGCGCCACCGAGGCGAAGAAGCCGAAAAGCCCATAGGAGGCGATCATGAACACCACCACGGCAGCAAAGCCGATCGCCGAGGCGATCATGCCGGCCTGGATCGAATCCGCGCCGAGCTCCGGGCCGATGGTGCGTTCTTCGAGGAAGGTCATGCCCGCAGGCAGCGCGCCCGCGCGCAGCAGGAGCGCGAGATCCGTCGCCTGCTGCACCGAGAAGCGGCCGGTGATGACGCCCGAGCCGCCGGCGATATGGGTCTGGATCACCGGGGCGGAGATCACCTTGCCATCGAGCACGATGGCGAAGGGCTCGCCGATATGGTTCGCGGTATAGTCGCCGAAGGCGCGCGCGCCGGTCGCATTGAAACGGAAGGCAACGGCGGGCATGCCGTTCTGGTCGCTGTCGGGGCGGGCGTCGGTCAGCTCGTCGCCGGTCACGACCGGCAGGCTGTCGAGGATGTAGAACGCGGTCTTGTCGTTCGCGTCGGGCAGGATTTCCTGCCCGGGGCCGGGGCGCTGCTCGGCCGAGGCCGCGCGGCCCACCACCTGATGGAAGGTCAGCTTCGCCGTGGTGCCGATCAGGCCCTTCAGCTCCGCCGCCGAGCCGATGCCCGGCACTTCGATCAGGATCCGGTCCGCGCCCTGGCGCATGATCGTGGGTTCGCGGGTACCGGCCGCATCGACCCGGCGGCGCACGATCTCCAGCGATTGCTGCATGGTGCGGTCGTCGGTCGCGGTCTGTTCGGCCGCGCTGAGCTTCACGGTGAGGGTATCGCCGGTGCCGGTGACCTCGATGTCGCTCGAGCCCACCCCGGTCATGGAGACCACGGGGCGCGCCAGCGCCCGGGCCACCTCGACCGCGCGGGCGATCTGATCGGCATTGCCGATCTGGATCTTCAGCACGTCGGGGGTGGAGGGCACGCGGCGGATCGAACCGATCACCTGGCGCTCATCGGCCAGCGCCTTGCGCAGCTCCGGCCAGAGGCCATCCATCCGCGCCTTGTATACTTCGGCCAGATGCACTTCGGCGAGCAGATGCGCGCCGCCCCGCACGTCGAGCCCGAGGTTCACCAGCCCCGAGGGCATCCAGGCGGGCCAGCCCGCCATGGCAGCAGATTGCGCGTCCGTCACCGCGCCATCGCGTTCCAGCACCGTGACCGCGTCATTATGCGCCTCGACACGATTGTAGAACAGGTTGGGCACGCCGAGGGCGAAGCCCGCAAGGCACAGCCCGATGACGAGGATGCGCTTCCAGAGCGGAAAATGCTGCATGGCGGGGGCGCCTTCTTATTCGGCCGAAGCCGCCGGCTCGGTCTTGGACATGACGGTGGTGATCGAGGATTTCACCACCCGGACCTTCACGCCCGCCGCGATCTCGACCTCGACCTCGCCGCCTTCCTTCACGTTCGTCACCTTGCCGATGATGCCGCCCTGGGTGACGACCTGATCGCCCCGGCGCAGCGCCTCGACCATGGAGCGATGCTCCTTCACCTTCTTCTGCTGCGGACGGATCAGCAGGAAATACATGATCACGAAGATCAGGATCAGCGGCAGGAACTGGCCGAAGGCGGCCATGCCACCGGCGGCGGCACCGGCATCCTGGGCGAAGGCGGGGGTCACGAACATCGTCTGGTCCTCTCGTTGGGGCCTTTGGGGGATACCCCCGATTATCGGCGCGCACCCTATCCGCGCCCCCAGGTGATGGCAAGGCGCGATGGCCCGCCTCACGCAGGGTTCACAGCGGCAGCGCGCGCTCCACCAGCCGGGCGAAGAAACTGGCCCCGATCGGGGCCGCCTCGTCGTTGAAATCATAGGCCGGGTGATGCAGCCCCTCGCCCGGCCCGATGCCGATGAACAGGAAGGCGCCGGGGCGGGCCTGCAGCATGTAGGAGAAATCCTCCGCGCCCATGTCGCGCTCGACATCATCCTCCACTGCGGCGGGCCCGGCGATCTCGCGCGCGACTTCGGCCGCGAAGGCGGCGCGGGCGGGGTTGTTCACCGTGGGCGGGTAGCCGCGCTCATAGGTCACCTCCGCCTGCACCCCGAAGGCCGCCGCCTGCCCGGCGACAATGGCGCGGAACCGCGCCTCGGCCAGATCGCGGATCTCCGGATCGAAGGTGCGGATGGTGGCGGCGAACCAGCCGCTCTCGGGGATGATGTTGTTCGCGGTGCCCACGTGGATTTCCGTGACCGAGACCACCAGCTGATCCAGCGCCGAGACATTGCGGCTCACGATCGTCTGCAGCGCCTGCACCATGCCCACGATCGCCACCACCGGATCGGTGCAAGCCTGCGGCGTGGCGCCATGGCCACCCTTGCCGGTGACGGTGACCCAGGCGGTATCCACCGCCGCCATCAGGGGCCCCGGCGCCGTCTGGAAGGCGCCGAGCGGCAGGTTCGGCGCATTGTGCATGCCATAGACCTGGCTGATGCCGAAGCGCTCCATGATGCCGGCCTTCACCATCGCCTCGCCGCCGCCGCCCTCTTCCTCCGCGGGCTGGAAGATCAGCGCCACCGTGCCCGCGAAATTGCGCGTCTCGGCCAGGTATTTCGCGGCGCCGAGCAGCATGGTCATGTGCCCGTCATGGCCGCAGGCATGCATCCGCCCAGGGGTTTCCGAAGCATAGTCCTTGCCGGTCAGCTCCGTGATCGGCAGCGCGTCCATGTCGGAGCGCAGCCCGATCACCGGGCCGGGCGCATTGCCCCGGATCAGCGCGACGATGCCCGAGGTGGCAATCCCCTCATGCAGCTCATCGACGCCGAAGCTGCGCAGCCGTTCGGCCACGAAAGCCGCCGTTTGCGGCAGATCGAACTCCAGCTCCGGATGCCGGTGCAGCCAGCGGCGCCATTCGGCCATTTCGGGGGCGAAGGCGGCAATGCGGTTCAGGACGGGCATGGTGGACTCTGCGGTTCAGGAGGGGTTAGACACTCTTGCCCCCGAAATGCGCGCGGGCACAAGAGCAGATATGGAGGCACAGATGGCCGATCCGACCGATCCGGGACTGTTCGACGACACGGGCGATGCGGGGGCGCAGATGCGCAGGCTCGCCGCGATCATGGCCTGCCTGCGCAATCCGGCGTGCGGCTGCCCCTGGGATATCGAGCAGGATTTCGCGACCATCGCGCCCTATACGATCGAGGAGGCGCATGAGGTCGCCGATGCGATCGAACGGCAGGCCTGGGGCGAGCTGCCCGGTGAGCTGGGAGATCTGGCGCTGCAGGTGGTCTATCACGCGCAGATGGCGGCGGAGGGCGGGCTGTTCGACCTGACCGACGTGCTGCGCGGGATCTGCGCCAAGATGATCGCGCGGCATCCGCATGTGTTCGGCACCGAGAGCCGCGACAAGAGCGCCGCCGAGCAGGTGGCAGACTGGGAGCGGATCAAGGCGGCCGAGCGCGCGGGCCGGGCCGAAAAGGGCGTGCTCGACGGGGTGGCGATGGGGCTGCCTGCGCTCACCCGGGCGCTGAAGCTGCAAAAGCGCGCGGCGCGGGTGGGCTTCGACTGGCCCTCCTCGCGCGAAGTGCTGGCCAAGATCGTCGAGGAGGCGGAGGAGCTGGAAGAGGCGCGCGATCTCCTCGGGCCCGAG
>NZ_JAYRZN010000020.1:0-64835 GCF_041916475.1 Paenirhodobacter sp. | reverse complement strand
CGAAATCCTGCTGCATATCGACGAGGTCGTCTGCGGGCTCGGCCGGACCGGCACCTGGTTCGGCTATCAGAACTATGGCATCGAGCCCGATTTCGTGACCATGGCGAAGGGCGTGGCCTCCGGCTATGCCGCCATCTCCTGCACCGTGACCACCGAGCGCGTGTTCGACATGTTCAAGGATGCACCCGAAGATACCATGTCGCACTTCCGCGACATCTCCACCTTCGGCGGCTGCACCGCGGGCCCGGCGGCGGCGATGGAGAACATGCGCATCATCGAGGATGAGCAGCTCCTGGAGAACACCCTCGCCATGGGCAGCCGGATGATGGACAACCTCGCCTCCCTGATGGACCGCCACGCCGCCATCGGCGACATCCGCGGCAAGGGCCTGTTCTGCGGCGCCGAACTGGTGGCCGACCGCGCCACCCGCGAACCCGCGGATGAGAAGAAGGTCGCGGCCGTGGTGGCCGATTGCATGGCCCAGGGCGTGATCATCGGCATGACCAACCGCTCGATCCCCGGCCACAACAACACCCTGACCTTCAGCCCCGCGCTGATCGCCGGCACCGACGACATCGACCGTATCACGGCGGCGGTCGACGGCGCGCTCACCCGCGTCTTCGGCTGAACGGCGCGCGCCTCCGGCGCGTGCGCACAGGTCTGAACGCCCGGCCCCGGCGGGCGTTCGCATTTTGGTTGCCGGGGCAGCATGGCTCGGGCCAGATCGGCGCATGACGATTCCCGCCGAAGCCTTCTTCCTCGACCGCAGCTCCGACACGCCGCTCCAGGCGCAGCTCCGCCGCCAGATCATCGCAGGCGTGCTCGAAGGCCGCTTCCGCGCGGGCGAAAAGCTGCCCTCCTCGCGCCGCCTCGCCCAGCATCTGGGCGTCGCCCGCGTTACCGTGGCCCAGGCCTTCGCCGAACTCGTCGCCACCGATTACCTCGTCAGCCGCGACCGCGCCGGGCATTTCATCTCGGACGGCATCGCCCCCCTGCCCCTGCCCACGCCCACCCCCGCCCCCCCGGGCGGCTTCGACTGGCCCCGCCTCCTCGGCGCCCGCTTCTCCCAAACCGAGCGCACCGACCGCGTGCCGGACTGGCGCCGCTTCCGCTTCCCCTTCGTCTATGGTCAGGCCGACCCCGCCCTCGTCGACCATGCCGCCTGGCGCGACTGCGCCGTGCGCGCGCTCGGCCGGCGCGAATTCATCCCCCTCACCGGCGATCTTTACAGCGAGGACGATCCCGAGCTCGTCGATTATATCGCCCGCCATATCCTGCCCCGCCGCGGCATCCGCGCCCGCAGCGATGAAATCCTGCTCACCCTCGGCGCACAGAACGGGCTCTGGCTCGCGGCCCAGGTCCTGCTCGGGCCCGGCCGCCGCGTCGCGGTGGAGGATCCCTGCTACCCCGGCCTGCGCCCGATCCTCGCCGCCACCGGGGCGCTGCTTTTGCCCCAGCCCGTCGATGCCGAAGGCCTTGCCCCCGGCACGCTTCCACGCGGGCTCACCGCCGTCTTCACCACCGCAAGCCACCACAGCCCCACCAATACCGCCATGCCGGAGCCGCGCCGCCGCGCCCTGCTCGCCCGCGCTGCCGCCGAAGGCTTCGCCATCGTCGAGGACGACTACGAATTCGAAATGTCCTTCGCGGGTGCGGCCTCCCCGGCGCTGAAGGCGCGCGATGCGGATGGCGCCGTGATCCATGTCGGCTCCTTCTCCAAATCGGTATTCCCGGGGTTGCGGCTCGGCTACATGGTGGCCGACCCCCGCGTGATCCGCGAGGCCCGCGCGCTGCGCACGCTGGTGCTGCGCCACCCGCCCGGGATGCTGCAGCGCACGCTCGCGCATTACCTCTCTCTTGGCCATTACGATGCGCAGATGAACCGCATGCGCGCAGCCTATGCCGAACGCCGCGCCGCGATGGAGGCGGCCATTGCCGCCCTTGGCCTCACCCCCGCGGGCCAGGGCGGCGGATCGAGCTTCTGGATGGCCATGCCTGCGGGCCGCGCCTCCGCGCCGCTCGCCCAGGAGCTGCGCCTGCACGACGTGCTGATCGAGCCGGGCGCCCCCTTCTTCGCCCGCCCCGAGGACGGCGCGGGCTTCTACCGCCTGGCCTATTCCTCGATTCCCGCCGAACGCATCCCCGAAGGCATCGCCCGCATCGCCGCCGCCCTGCGCGCCTGACGCATCCCGCTTTTCCGCCAGCCCTGTGCACGATAGGCCCCCGGCATCCGTCCCTGACAGGCCAACGCTGGGCCGGGCGCAGGCAGCGGTATCGCGCCACCAGCCAGTGCACGCCCGCACCGCAAAGGCGATGCCCTGCCGCGCAGCCCCCTCTGCCACACCGGCCACCCCGTCATTGCGCGGCCCGCCCCCGCGCACTAGAACCGGCGCAAAGGAGACAGCGATGCAACTCTGGGTGGGCCTCGGCAATCCGGGCGCGAAATACGCCGCGAACCGGCACAACATCGGCTTCATGGCGCTGGACCGGATCGCGGCCGATCACGGCTTCGGCCCCTGGAAGGCGCGGTTTCAGGGCCAGGTCTCCGAGGGCCGGTTCGGCTCCGACAGGGTGATCCTGCTGAAGCCCGACACCTTCATGAACCTTTCAGGCCAGGCGGTGCGGGCGGCCGCGGATTTCTACAAGATCCCTGTCGAAGACATCATAGTCTTTCACGACGAGCTCGATCTTGCCCCTGGCAAGATGCGGGTCAAAACCGGCGGCGGCCATGCCGGGCATAATGGCCTGCGCTCCATTCACCAGCATATGGGCGAGGCCTATGCCCGGGTGCGCCTCGGCATCGGCCATCCGGGGCACAAAGACCGCGTGGCGGCCTATGTGCTGTCAGATTTCTTCAAGGCCGATCAGGACTGGCTCGACGACCTCATGCGCGGGCTCTCGGAGGGCGCCTCCGCGCTGGCCGCAGGCGAGCATCAGAAGTTCCTGAACATCGTCTCGCTGCGCATCGCGCCGCCGCGCTCCTCCGCGGGCACGCGCCCAGAGGTGCCCTCCGCGGGGCCGGCCGCCGCCCCCGGCAAGAGCCCCGAACCAGCGCCCGCCGCCACGCCCGAAGACACCCGCACCCCGATCGAAAAACTCGCCGACCGCTTCCGCCGCTGACGCCTGCCGGTACCGCCCGCCCGATCATGGCCCGTGGCGACGACATGCCCCGCAATGGGCGCCGCATCCACGCGCCTGCCACTGGGCAGCGGGAGCGCGATCATCGGCCCAAACAGTCGCGACCGGGCCAACCGCATGACCCAGCCGGGATCCCGGCCGCTGCCTTGCAAATCCGGCCATGTCATCGCCGCCCCGGGGAAAGGCAGCGCTGTGCCTGCCCGGCCGCGAAGGCTGCGCCGGGGGGGCAACTGCCCCAGAAACGCCTGCGATAAAGAGCCCGGCCTGCGCCCGGCCGCCTTCCCGCCACCCGAACACAGGCACGATGCGCCGACCGATCCGGGCTGACGCCCGCCCCGCACGCACCGCGCAAGCCGTGGTGAGAGCCAAGTGTCAGCTCCAGCTCCATCCACCAGCGTCACGCGGGCGGCAAAATGCCTCCCCGCACGCGGGCCAAACCTACCAGTGGCCCGTATTCCCCATGGAGACCCAAGGCTCCGCCGGCGCCAGCGCCGCACCGGCCTGCAACAGCTCGACCGAGACATTGTCGGGCGAGCGCACGAAGGCCATGCGCCCGTCGCGCGGAGGCCGATTGATAGTCACACCATTGTCCATCAGGTGCTGGCACATTGCGTAGATATCCTCCACCTCATAGGCCAGATGGCCGAAATGGCGGCTGTCGGAGGGCAGGCCGGTATCTCCGTCCCAGTTCCAGGTCAGCTCGACCGGGCATTCCGCCTGCCCCTCCGGCGCCATGAACACCAGCGTGAAACGGCCCTGCTCGTTCTCGATCCGCCGGGTCTCCTTCAGCCCCAGCAGCGCATAAAACGCCATGCTCTTCTCCAGGTCCAGCACCCGGACCATCGTATGCAGGTATTTGATTTTCATGGATCTTCATCTCCCACTTCAGATCTCCTGCCAGTTTAGGGCGCATCCGCCGCCCGTCCAGCCCCACGCGGCCCCGCAGCGCTGTTTTTGCCGCCTGACGAAGCGGCGCACGCGGCCCGCACAGATCCGCCGCGCGATTCTGTTCGCGCCCCGCCCAACGAAGCGGTTGTCAGCGGCCCCTCGCGAGGCTACCACCTCCACCAAGGGGCGAAGCCCAGCAGTCAGTGCCCGAGCGGCCAATCCGGAGGACCCAGATGACCCTCACCCCCGATCAGGAAGCCGAGATCGCCGCCCAACGCGCCCAATCGGAGCCGACGCTGCGCGCGACCGCGCCGGGGATGGAAGCGCATCTCTATTCGGCGCATCCGGTGCTGGACCATGGCCTCGTGCGGGTGATCGACTATATGGGCGACGATGCCGCCATCACCCAGGCCGCCCGCGTGAGCTATGGCCGCGGCACCAAGGCGGTGAGCGACGACAAGGGCCTGATCCGCTACCTGATGCGGCACTGGCATTCGACGCCTTTCGAAATGTGCGAAGTCAAATTCCACGTCAAGCTGCCGGTCTTCGTCGCGCGGCAGTGGATCCGCCACCGCACCGCCAATGTGAACGAATATTCCGCGCGCTATTCGATCCTGGACCGCGAATTCTACATCCCGGCGCCGGAGCATCTGGCGGCGCAGTCCAAGATCAACAATCAGGGCCGGGGCGAGGTGCTGCAGGGCGCGGAGGCCGCGCGCGTGCTCGACCTTTTGCGCGAGGATGCGATGCGCTCCTACGACCATTACGAGGACATGCTCACCCCCGACGAGGCCAGCGGCAAGATCGGCCTCGCGCGGGAGCTGGCGCGGATGAACCTGCCCGCCAATGTCTATACGCAATGGTACTGGAAGATCGACCTGCACAACCTGTTCCACTTCCTGCGCCTGCGCGCCGATGCCCATGCGCAATACGAGATCCGCGCCTATGCCGAGACCATGTGCGCGATCGTGAAGGACTGGGTGCCGCTGGCCTATGCCGCCTTCGAGGATTATCGCCTCGGCGGGGTCACGCTCTCGGGGCGCGCGGTCGCGGTGCTGAAGCGGCGCCTCGCGGGCGAGGATGTCTCTCAGGAGAGCTCGGGCATGTCCAAGGGCGAATGGCGCGAATTCACCGCCCTGTGGGGCTGAGCCTCACGGAATTCTGAAACCGGGGGGCGGTGAAAGCCGCCCAGACGGCGGACATGCGCTTTTCTTGGCGCGCCGTAGCGGCTAATGTTTGCGCGAAACAGGCGGGGCAAACCCGCGCGGCGGGGCAGAAGGCGCGCGCAGACCGCGCAAGATGAGGGGCGATATGGGCATCGGCGGGATCACGCGTCATGGTCTGGTGCTGGCAGCGGCTCTGGCCGCGGCGGGCTGCGGGATGAAGATGCCGGGGGGCGAAGGCCCGGCCCCGGCTGATGCAGTCGCAGAGGGCGCCACGGAGGGCCAGGAGGCCGAGGCGCCAAAGGTCTTCTCCACCACCGAAGCGGGCCTGTGGGACGGGCGCCCCTCGCTCGGCGGCATCTGGCTCGCCTATCCCGGCGTCAAAACCCCCGAACGGGTGATGATCCGCAACCTCGACACCGGCAAATCCGTGGTGGGCGCGCTGTTCCGGCGCGAGCGCGACAATCCGGGCCCGAAGCTGCAGGTCTCCTCCGAGGCCGCAGCCGAGCTCGGCATGCTGCCCGGCGCGCCGGCGAAGCTCTCGGTCGTGGCGCTGCGCCGCGCCGAGGCGCCCGCGCCGCAGGCCGCCGCCGCCGCGGCTCCGGCCGCCAGCCCCGCGAAACCGGCGCCCCAGCCCGCCGCCCAGCCTTCTGCCAAGCCTTCCGTGGCCAAGCCCAATGCCACCGGCACGAGCTATGTCCAGATCGGCATCTTCAGCGTCGAGGCGAATGCGGAGCGCGCCGCCGCGCGCCTGCGCAAAGGCGGCCAGCCCGCCACCGTCCGCAGCGAGAAGAGCCAGGGCAAGGCCTTCTGGAGCGTGCTTGCCGGCCCCGGCGACCGCGACACCCTGCTCAAAGAGGCCAAGGCCCTCGGCTATGCCGACGCCTATGCCGTGAAGAAATAGGATCCCCGATGCGCCTTTCCCGTACCGCCCTCATCGCCGCCCTCGCGCTCTCCACGGCCCTGCCCGCGGCGGCCTTCGAGACCCGCGCCCGCGCCGCCTGGGTCTATGACATGACGACCCACACCGTGCTGATGGAAAAGGAGGCGGATGTGGCGCTGCCGCCCGCCTCGATGTCGAAGCTGATGACGCTGAACATGCTGTTCGAGGCGCTGCGCGACGGCCGGGTGACGATGGACACGACCTTCGCCGTCTCCACCCGGGCGCGCAAGATGGGCGGCTCGACCATGTTCCTCAACGAGATGGACCGGCCCACCGTGCGCGAGCTGATGCAGGGCATCGCGATCAATTCGGGCAACGATGCCTGCGTGGTGGTGGCCGAGGGGCTGGCGGGCTCGGAGGAGAATTTCGCCGTCCAGATGACCGAACGCGCCCGCGCCCTCGGCATGAACGATTCGAGCTTTGCCAATGCCTCCGGCTGGCCCGATCCGAGCCAGCGCATGTCGATGCACGACCTCGGGCTGATCGCCACCCGGCTGATCACCGAATTCCCCGAATATTACCCGCTCTTTGCCGAGACCCAGTACAACTACAAGGATCGCGCCCCCGCCAATGCGCATAACCGCAACCCGCTGCTGAAGATCAAGGCCGCGGACTGGCAGGCGGACGGGCTGAAGACCGGCCATACCGAGGAATCGGGCTTCGGGCTGGTGGGCTCGGCGGTGATGGGCGAGCGGCGCATCGTCTTCGTGATCACCGGGCTCGGCAGCGATACCGAACGCGCGCAGGAATCGGAGGCGATCGCGAACTGGGCCTTCCGCCAGTTCGTGCTGAAGACCGTGGCCGGCAAGGGCACGCGCCTCGCCGAAGCGCCGGTCTGGATGGGCTCGTCCTCCACCGTGGGGCTGGTGCCCTCGGAGGATGTGCAGCTCCTCCTGCCCGCGGGCGCGATCGAGGGGATCAGGGCCGAGGCCGTGTTCGACGGCCCCGCGCGCGCCCCCTTCAAGGCGGGCGATGCGCTTGGCCAGCTGGTGATCCATATCCCGGGCATCGACGAGCCCACCACCGTGCCGCTCGTGGCCGAGCATGACGTGACTGAGGGCGGCTTCCTGGTTCGGATGCGCACCGCGGCCGCGCAGCTGTTCTCGCGCGCCGCGAAATCGGCCACGGACGCCGCCGGCAGCTGATGTTCATCACCTTCGAGGGCATCGACGGATCGGGCAAATCCACGCAGGCGCGGCAGCTGGCCGATGCGCTGCGCGCGGAGGGGCGCGATGCCATCCTGACCCGCGAACCGGGCGGCAGCCCGGGCGCCGAGGAGATCCGCGCGCTGGTGCTGCAAGGCGAGCCCGAGCGCTGGTCGGCGCAGACGGAGCTGCTGCTGTTCACCGCCGCCCGGCGCGACCATCTGGAGCGCACCATCGCCCCGGCGCTCAGCGCGGGCCGCATCGTGGTCTGCGACCGCTTCGCCGATTCGACCCGGATGTATCAGGGCCTGCGCGGCGGGCTCCGGGCCGAGGTCGATGCGCTGCACCGGCTGATGATCGGGCGCGAGCCGGACCTCACCTTCCTGATCGACATCGACGCCGAGACCGGCCTTGCCCGCGCGCGCGGGCGCAAGGGCGCCGAGGAGCGGTTCGAGGATTTCGGCCTCTCGCTGCAGCAGGAGATGCGCGCAGGCTTCCTCGCGCTCGCGGCCGAATTCCCGAAGCGGTTCCGCATCATCGACGGCATGCGCCCGAGCGCCGAGATCGCCGCCGAAATCCTCGCGCTCAGCGCGCGCGCGCTGGACGCGCGGGCATGAGCGCCGAGGACCTGCCCGACCCCACCCGCGTCGAGGGCGCGCCGCACCCGCGCGAGACCGAGCGGCTGCGCGGCCAGGCGCGGGCCGAGGCGGATTTCCGCGATGCGTTCAACACCGGGCGGCTGCACCACGGCTGGATGCTCACCGGCCCGCGCGGGGTGGGCAAGGCGACGCTGGCCTGGCGGATCGCGCGGTTCCTGCTCTCGGATCCGGGCGGAATGTTCGCCCCCGAAAGCCTCGATACCGATCCCGACAGCGCGCTCGCGCACCGGATCCGCGCCGGGGCCGAGCCCGGCGTTTTCGTGCTGAAACGCGGCGCCAATGCCACCGAGACCGGCCTGTCGCAGGATATCCGCGTCGATGAGGTGCGCCGCGCGAAAAGCTTCCTGCACCTGAGCGCGGCCGAAGGCGGGCGGCGCGTGGTGATCGTGGATGCGGCCGACGAGATGAACACCCAGGCCGCCAATGCGCTGCTGAAGCTCCTCGAGGAGCCGCCTGAGCGGGTGACCTTCCTCCTCGTCACGCATCAGCCCGCGCGGCTTTTGCCGACGATCCGCTCGCGCTGCCGCGAATTGCGGCTGGCAACCCTCGGCCCGGCCGACATGGCGCAGGCGCTGGAGGCGGCGGGCGTGATGCTGGAAGACGAAGACGCGGCCGGGCTCACCGCGCTTGCGGGCGGCTCCGTGGGCGAAGCGGTGCGGCTGGTGAACCTCGAGGGCATGGAGGCCTATGCCCGGCTGGTGGCGCTGTTCGCGACCCTGCCCCGGCTCGACCGCGCGCAGGCCGTGGCCCTGGCCGAGAGGCTCGCGGGCAAGCAGAACGAAACCCGGCTCGATCTCACCCTCGGGCTCCTGGATCTGTTCCTCGCCCGGCTCGCCCGCGCCGGGCTGCAGGGCCCGCCGGTGCCCGAGGCCGCCCCGGGCGAAGCCGAAGTGATGGCCCGCCTCGCCCCCGATGGCGCGGCTGCGCTGAAATGGGCGACACTCGCGCAGACACTGGGCGCCCGCGCGCGCCATGGGCGGGCAGTCAACCTTGACCCTGCCGCTCTGGTCATGGATATGGTGCTTGAGATGACCGCGGCCGCCGCGTGAGGGCCGCGCGGAAAGGAAGTGCCCCGTGGCCGAAACCACCCCGCCGGAAATCGTTGACAGCCACTGCCACCTCGACTTCCCCGATTTTGCCGATGAACTCCCCGATGTGATCGCGCGCGCCCGCGCGGCCGGGGTCACGCGGATGGTCACCATCTGCACCCGCCTGCGCGCGGAGCCCTCGGTGCGCGCCATCGCGGAGCGGTTCGAGGGCGTCTATTACGCCGCCGGCACCCATCCGATGAGCGCGCATGAAGAGCCGCTGATCCGCACCGAAGATCTGGTGGCGCTCGCCGCGCATCCGAAATTCGTGGGCATCGGCGAAACCGGCCTCGACTACCACTACACGGCCGAAAGCAAGGAGATCCAGCAGGTCTCGCTGCGCCTCCATATCGAGGCCGCGCAGGAAACCGGCCTGCCGCTCATCATCCATACCCGCGGCGCGGATGAAGACACCGCCCGGATCCTCACCGAAGGCATGAAGGCGAAGCCCTACGGCTGCGTCATGCACTGCTTCTCCTCGGGCGCGGCGCTCGCGCGTGCGGCGCTCGATCTCGGCTTCTATCTGTCGATGTCGGGCATCGCCACCTTCCCAAAATCGCAGGAGCTGCGCGACATCTTCGCCGCCGCCCCCCTGGACCGGATCCTGGTGGAGACCGACAGCCCCTACCTCGCCCCGCCGCCCCATCGCGGCCGGCGCAACGAGCCCGCCTATACCGCCTTGACCGCCCGCATCGGCGCCCAGGTCTATGGCCTCGACTACGCCGATTTCGCCGCCCATACCCGCGCGAATTTCGACCGCCTGTTCTGGAAGGCCAAGCCATGAGCCGGCTGCGTTTCACCATCCTCGGCTGCGGCTCCTCGGGCGGCGTGCCGCGCATCGGCAACATGTGGGGCGATTGCGACCCCGCGAACCCGAAGAACCGGCGGCTGCGCTGCTCGATGCTGGTCGAGCGCATCACCCGCAGCGGCACCACCCGGGTGCTGATCGACACCACCCCCGACATGCGCGAGCAGCTGCTGCGCGCAGGCGTGGGCGAGCTCGATGCCGTGGTCTATACCCACAGCCACGCCGACCATACCCACGGCCTCGACGACCTGCGCCAGATCACCTTCAATACGCGCCGCCGCCTGCCGGTCTGGGCCGATGCCGATACCCAGGAATCGCTGATCTCCCGCTTCGGCTATGCCTTCGTGCAGCCCCCCGACAGCAACTACCACCCGATCTGCGACCTGCGCGGCATCCATGGCCCGTTCGAGATCACCGGCGCGGGCGGCACCATCGGCTTCACCCCGTTCCGCGTGGTGCATGGCAATATCGACGCGCTCGGCTTCCGCATCGGCGGGCTGGCCTATCTGCCCGATGTGAACGAGATCCCCGAGCCGGTCTGGGCGCATCTGCAGGGGCTGGATTGCTGGGTGCTGGACGCGCTGCGCCGCACCCCGCACCCGACCCATGCGCATCTGGCCCTCGCGCTGGAATGGATCGCGCGGGCAGAGCCCGCCTCGGCGATCCTCACCAACATGCACATCGACCTCGACTACGACGCCGTCGATGCCGAAACCCCCGATCATATCCGCCCCGCCTACGATGGCCTGACCCTGGAATTCCCGGCCCCATGAACACGCTCTTCAACGTCCTGCTGCCGGTCTTCCTCGTGATGGGGTTCGGCTATCTGGCGGCATGGCGGGGGCTGTTCAACGAAGGCGCCATTGCCGGGCTGATGAAATTCGCCCAGGCCTTCGCGATTCCGGTGCTGCTGTGCATGCAGATGGCCCGGATCGACGTGCTCGCGAGCTTTCATCCGGGGCCGCTGCTGGCCTTCTATACCGGTGCCTTCCTGTCCTATGCGATCGGGATGGTGCTGGCGCGGCTCTGGCTGAAGCGCTCGCCCGCCGATGCCGCAGCGATCGGCTTTTGCTGCCTGTTCTCGAACTCGCTCCTCCTCGGCATCCCGATCATGGAGCGCGCCTATGGCCCGGGCTCGCTCGATGGCAATATCGCCATCATCGCGATCCACTCGCCGCTGCTGTTCACCGTGGGCATCCTGATGATGGAAATCGCGCGCAACCGCGGCGGCGGCATCGGTGCGGTCGCGCTGAACGCGATCAAGGGCGTGTTCCATACGCCCATGGTCATCGGCATCCTGTGCGGCTTCGTGCTCAATGCCGGCATCTCCCTCACCGGCCACGACCTGCCGGAGCCGATCTGGGCCGCGATGAAGATGATCGGCGGCGCGGGTGTGCCGGCGGCGCTCTTCGGCCTCGGCGGCGTCCTGCACAAGTACAAGCCCGAGGGCGACGGCCGCGCCATCGCCATGGTCGTGATCTGCTCGCTGATCGTGCATCCGGGCACGGCCTATGTCCTCGGCCGCTGGGGCGCAGGGCTCGACAGCGCCGGGCTGCGCTCGGCCGTGCTCACCGCCTCGATGGCGCCCGGGGTGAATGCCTATCTCTTCGCCGATATGTACGGCGCGGCCAAGCGCGTGGCCGCCTCCTCTGTCCTGATCGCCACGGCCGTCTCGCTGCTCACGATCTGGGCCTGGATCGCGATCCTGCCCTAGGGCGCCGGGCACACCGCCTCGAACACGGCGATGAACCGCGCGCCGGAGGCCAGCGTCTGCGCCGTATCCCGGCGCGACCAGCTCGGCAGATCCGCGCGCAGCTCGCGGCAGATGGTATGCTCAGTCGCGGAGCCGTCCGGCCTCGCGCAGCCGCTCCACAGGAGCGGCAGGAGCAGCGCGGGCAGCATCCGCCCGAACCTCGATCTTGCGTGCATTGCGTCGGTCCTCCTCGCTGATCCGGGCGCTGGCCGCCCGGTCCCCGTCGCGCCGCCCGAGCCCCCATGCCGCCACGAGCGACATCAGGAAAACCAGCGCCCCCGCGGCGGCGCGTGCAATCGTGTTCAGGAACATCGCGACTCCCCCCGGGCCCAGGCCCTTCGATCCGGTGACGGCGCCGATCCTGACAGAGCAATCCCAGCAAGCGGTTAGCGCAGCGCGCGCCGGTAAATCGCCTGAAAACAGAACTTTGGCGGATCCGTGCCGGTAATGCGGCATTTTCCCGGGCCAATCGTGCTATTCTGCAACAGTCAGCCGCGCCCCAAGGCCGCAGGGCCAAATTCTCTCTTTGATTTTACCGCTCTCTGTGCAACCCTCTCCCTGATGCTGCTGGCATGGCGGCTGTCTAAGCAAATGACGGAGATCATCATGAAGAAACTCGCTACTATCGCCCTGGCCCTCGGCCTGTCGGCTTCGACCGCTTTCGCTGGTGGCTACACCGCTCCGGTCGTGGAAGCCGAGCCGGTTGTCGTGAAGTCGGCCTCGTCGTCGACCCCGGCGATCGTGATCCCGGCGCTGCTGCTGGTCGCTCTGGCCGTCGCCGCTTCGGACTCGTCGTCGGACTCCTCGTCCTCGTCGACCAACTGATCGGGTCTGGGGCCGATCCGGCCCCATCGCCACCCGGCCATGATATTTCCGGTCTGCCGCCCCTTCGGGCGGCAGACCTTTTTCATGCCCCCTCTTATCCCCCACGCCCCGCAGCGGCATGAAAAAAGGCGGGCCGAAGCCCGCCCCCAATCATAAGCCTGCGGCCCGCTCAGGGCCGGACGGTCTGGATCGTCAGATAGCCCACCTGCGGCATCAGATACTGCCGCGACGCGAGAATCGCGCCCTGCGCCGAGACCACATAGCTGTTGGCATAGCTCACGCCATGGCCTTCGCAGCGCTCCACCACCTGCTGCCCGGACCAGGTCTTGCCGATGAACGGATAGCTGGTCATCGGCCCCGGCGTCACCGTGCAGCTCAGCGGCAGCGGCCGCTCCAGCCCGAGCCCGTCGAGATACCGCGCCACCTTCTGCGCCGTCCCCGCCTTGCGCCCGTGAATGAGCCGCCCGACCTCGCCCACCTCGGTCGACATCACGTCATAGCCGAAGCCCCGCGTCCCCGCGAGCAGCCCGTCGCGCAGGATGATCGCGCGCTGGCCCGGCGAATTGTAGGTCCGCATGGTGCCGTTCTCGCCGACCATGCCGAAAATATCGGTATAGCCGGTCTCGAAGCTCGCCAGGATCAGCGGCCCCTTGTTCAGCTCCAGCGCGCTCTTCGCCATCGCCTCGCCATCCACCGTGCCCGGCACCGGCTTCGGCTTCCAGAACATCGCCATCTCGGCCACCGCCGAGGCGGTTTCCTTCATCAGGTTCGACGTCGCGAGCTCCTCGTTCTGAGATCCGCACCCCATCAGGGCCGCCGCAGCCAGCCACAGCCCCGTCCTGCGCAGGGACATCATCTCCAGAACCTCCCCCAGCCGTCATAGAGATCGCCGGCATGGGCGCTCCGGACGGTGTCATAAAGCCGCCCGTCGATATCCAGCCGCGCGCCGCCATCGCGTTGCAGCGGCCGCACGATCGCGGACACATTGCTGATCGAGGGCTTGCCCGTCGCCCAGGCGATCGGGATCTCGAGGGTGATGCCCTTGTCGAACGAGCCCTCGCCGTAATCCTTCGCCGACATGTCGGTGACCGTGGCGAAAGCGCCGACCTTCCAGCCGTTCTCGAACACGCGGTCGATGGTGATCGTCGTGCCCCAGTCCTTGGCCAGGTAGCGTCCCATGGCGACTTCGGCAGTATAGCCCAGCCCCATGTCATAATAGATCGAGGCGTGGCCGGTCACCGTCTGATAGTCGCGGAAGGCGAAGCGCTGCTCGAACTCGCGCTGCTGCACCCAGGCCGCCTCGACCCCGAAGCCCCAGCGGCTGTCCACCGGCTTCCACAGCACCTCGCCCGACACCCCGCCATACATCCGCTCGAGCAGACCGGCCGTGACCCGCGTATAGATGTCGTCCATCGGATGCGCGTACCAGGCGCCCTGCAGCCGCTGAATGGTCAGATCGCCGTTCTGGTTGTATTCGGTCAGGTCCGAGCGCACATGCGGCACCTGCGAATTCGAGGACCGGTCGCTCTGGTCGCGGTTGCCCGCGATCTTCTGCTGCACCACGCCCGAGAGGATGAGCCCCGGCGTCAGCTCGTAGCGCGCCGCGAACTGGGCGCCCACGTCGATCATGAACGGCTCGTCCGGGTCGAACAGCGACACCGCCGTATAGGGCGTCAGCGCCCATTGATAGCGCGGATAGAACCCCGGCGTGCGCACCAGCCGCGGATCGGGTTCGGCCGGCGCGATCGCGACGCGGTCGATCATGTCATAGGAATTGGTGTTCTCCATCCGCTCCACATCGGCGCGGCGGAAGGTCATCGACGAGAGCGGGATGCCGTTGCGCACCGGCGTCACCACGATGGTCTCCACCGAAGGCGGCAGCGCCCGCGTCGCCATCCGCACCACATGCCCCGTCGCCTGCGCCTGCGAGCCATAGGTCTGGTTGCGCACCCGCAGCTCCGCCCGCGTCGCGCTCAGCGACATCGATTCGAGCACCTGCCCGTCCTTGTGCAGCGCATCCGCCAGCACCTTCTGGATCGCGGGCTGCACTTCCGGGTCCGACGCCCAGGCCCCGGACCAGCCCTCCGGATCCTGCGACGGGCTCGGCCGCGGCCGCACCGGCAGCGGCGCCTTCTCCACCCCCGAGGGGAACGGCGGATCCTTCGGGTTCACGGTCAGCGCGAACTGGAAGCCCACGGTGCTGCCGTTCAGGTAATAGGCCTCCAGCGCGAAATTCTCGCTGAACTTGTAGCTCGCGCCGAAGTTCAGGTGGCTCTTGAGCTCGTAATGATCGCGCAGGACCTCCTGGTCATAGCCGTCCGACGAATATTCCGCCTTCAGCACCAGCGCGTCGCTGTATTGATAGGAAACCCCGGCAAAGGGCGCCACATCGCCGCGGAACCAGCTGTTGTCGTTGAACGTGCCGCCGTTCGAGCCATAGTCATAGGCCGGCCGCTCCCCGGTGGCGCCGATGCTGCCCGAAGAGCCGAGCCGCCCCCAGCCAAGGCCCGCAGTCGCCCGCAGCTTGCCGAAGCTCTTGGTCGCCACGATGTATTCGCCCGAATAGATCCCTGTGCCGATGAAATCGCGCAGGCCCACCGCAATCGCCGGCACCCAGGCGCTCTCGCCCACCATCTGCCAGTGAATATCGAACGAGCGGTCATAGAGCGGCCCGTATTCGCCGGGGTTCTCGCGCGAGGGCATCAGCTCCGGCACCCGCGAATAGCGGAACGCGCCCGTCACCCGCGGCGCAATCTGGAAGGTCAGGTTGTTGCGCTGCGTGCCGGGCCCGATCCGGGTCATGGCCACGCCGAAATCGCCATCGCGGCTGACTTCGGCCGTCGGCATGTCGATCAGGCCGGGCATGCCATAGGTGTTGCGCCCCTGCCCGATCAGGGTTTCCGCGTGCCCCGCCGGGACCGCCATCACCGCCGCCGAAAAGGCCCCGAATGCCCCGGAAATCCGGGCCCTGCGCTTGCGGCGCTTGAGCTTGAGCGAAGCCGTCACTGTTCCCTCCACGTCTTTGCCCAACTTATAGCGGCTTTCCCGGAGGGGGCGAGAGGGAAAGCCGCCTCGGTGCGCAAAACCGCGCATCTGAGGATCCAGAGTAACAGCCCGAATCCATGGCGAAAACCAAATCGCCGCCGCGCGGCGATCTGCCGGCGCACAAATGCGTCTGACTGGCGCTGCGCATCCGTCCGGACTAGATCTGGGAGGCCCAACCATACAGGCCTGCCCATGACCCTCCCAGCCCCCGTCCTTACCATTCTGCTGCTGACCGCCTCGAACCTGTTCATGACCATGGCCTGGTATGGCCACCTGAAGTTCCGCTCCGCGCCGCTGATCGTGGTGATCCTGGTCAGCTGGGGCATCGCCTTCTTCGAATACCTGCTGCAGGTGCCCGCGAACCGGATCGGCTATGGCACGCTCAGCGCGGCGCAGCTCAAAACCATCCAGGAGGTGATCTCGCTCACCGTCTTCGTCGGGTTCTCGGCCTTCTGGCTGGGCGAAGCGCTCACCTGGCGCACCGCCCTCGGCTTCGTCCTGATCGCCACCGGCGCCGGGGTCATCTTCACTGGAAAATAATAAATATCAAATCACTGAAAGCCAAAGCTCAGAAAATGAATGAAGCGCCCGAAGGCGCTTCCTCACTTGCCCAGGCACCAGCGCATGATCGCCTTTTGCGCATGCAGCCGGTTTTCGGCCTCGTCGAAAATCACCGAATGCGGGCCATCCATCACCGCGCTCGTCGCCTCGTCGTTGCGATGCGCGGGCAGGCAATGCATGAACAGCGCGTCGGCTTTGGCCTTCGCCATCAGCTCCTCGTTCACCTGATAGGGCCGCAGCTGGTTGTGCCGCCGCTCCTTCGCGGATTCCGGATCATGCATCGAAACCCAGGTATCGGTGACGACCAGATCCGCCCCCGCCACCGCCTTCGCCGGATCGCGCTCGATCTCCACATTCACCCCCTTGGCGCGGGCAAAGTCGATCCATTCGCGCTCCGGGTCCAGCGGCTGCGGCCCGGTGAAGGTCAGATCGAACCCGAACTGCCCCGCCGCCTGCAGGAACGAGGCGCAGACATTGTTGCCATCGCCCGACCACACCACCTTGCGCCCACGGATCGGGCCGCGATGCTCCTCATAGGTCATGATGTCGGCCATGATCTGGCACGGGTGGGTGCGGTTCGTGAGCCCGTTGATCACCGGCACCGAAGCATGCTCCGCCATCTCCAGCAGCGTCGCCTCCTCAAACGTGCGGATCATGATCAGGTCCACATAGCGGCTCAGCACGCGGGCGGTATCGGCAATGGTCTCGCCATGGCCGAGCTGCATCTCCTTGCCGGAGAGCACCATCGTCTGCCCGCCCATCTGCCGCACACCCACGTCGAAGCTCACCCGGGTCCGGGTCGAGGGCTTCTCGAAGATCAGCGCCACCATCATCCCCGCCAGCGGCTGCTCGTCATCCGCCGCGCCCTTCGGCCGGCCCATGCGCGCGTCCTTCATCGCCCGCGCGCCGTCGATCATCCGCCGCAGGTCCTCGGGCGTGGTTGCCGCAATATCCAGAAAGCTCGTCATCATGCCCCTCATGCCGCCGGGTTCAGCGTGGCGGCGGCCGCATCCAGCCGCGCCACGGCTTCGGCCATGTCGGCCTCGGAAATGTTCAGCGCGGGCAGGATCCGCACCACGTTGTCGGCCGCGCCCACGGTCAGCACGTTCTGCGCATAGCCCGCCTGCACCACATCGCCCGGCGCCACCTTGCAGCGCAGCCCGAGCATCAGCCCCTCGCCGCGCACCCCCTCGAACACGTCGGGATGCGCCGCGACCAGCCCCTCCAGCTTCTGCCGCAGGAAGGCGCCCTTCGCGGCCACCGCCTCCAGGAAGCCCGGCGCCGTCACCACCTGCATCACCCGCGCGCCCACCGCGCAGCCCAGCGGGTTGCCGCCATAGGTGGAGCCATGCGTGCCCAGCGTCATGCCCGAGGCCGCGGCCTCCGTGGCCAGCACCGCGCCCAGCGGGAAGCCGCCGCCGATGCCCTTCGCCACCATCATGATATCGGGCGCAACGCCGGGCCATTCATGGGCGAAAAGCCGCCCCGTCCGGCCGATGCCGCATTGCACCTCGTCGAAAATCACCAGCGCGCCATGGGTATCGGCAAGCGCGCGCAGCTCGCGCAGGAAGGCGTTGGAGGCCGGGCGGATGCCGCCCTCGCCCTGCACCGGCTCGATCAGGATCGCGCAGGTCTTCTCGCTCACCGCCGCGCGCAGCGCCGCAATGTCGTCCCAGGGCAGATGGGTGAAGCCCGGCAGCAGCGGGCCGAAGCCCTTCACCATCTTCTCGCTCCCCGCCGCCGCGATAGCCGCCGAAGAGCGGCCATGGAAGGCGCCCGCGAAGGTGATAATCTCGGCGCGCTCATCGCCCTTCTCGTAATGGTACTTGCGCGCCATCTTCACCGCCAGCTCGCAAGCCTCGGTGCCCGAATTGGTGAAGAACACCGTATCGGCGAAGGTACGCTCCACCAGCAGGTCGGCCAGCGCCTGCTGCTCCGGGATCTGATACAGATTCGAGACATGCCACAGCTTTTGCGCCTGCGCGCTCAGCGTCTCCACCAGCTCGGGCGCGGCATGGCCGAGCGCATTCACCGCAATCCCCGCCCCCAGGTCCAGATATCGCGTCCCGTCCGCGGTCTCCAGCCAGGAGCCCTGGCCGCGGACAAAGGCCAGCGGCGCGCGGTTGTAGGTCGGCAGGACAGAGGTGATCATGGTCGAACTCCAGCAATGGAAGGCCAAGGGGTGCCCGAGGCCCGGACAGGTGTCAACAGTAGCTTTGGGATTTTGCGTGGCTGTGTCACAGCCATGCGGGATCGGTCGTCAGGCGCGGTTGCGGCGACGTCGGATGGGCGCGATATGGGCGTTCCGTGCGATCATGAGCCGCGGGTAGCGCGCCCGGGCGCGCAAGTCAACCGTCTTGGTCGCCGCCCGACCTTGACGCAGCCCCGCCTTCGCGCCATGCCGGGGGCGCAACCGAGAGGATCCCGCATGCCCACTTTCACCGCCTTCGCCACGCTCGACGACCGCGACCGCGCCGATGCGCTGGCCGAGCTGATCGAGGATCTGGACCCCGCGCCCTATGGCGTCGGCGTGTTCGAGATCGAGGACGGCTCCGAACGCTGGGAGATCGGCGCCTATTTCCTCGAACGCCCCAATGACGTGGTGCTGGATCTGCTGGCGGCCGCGCATGGCGCCACCGCCTTCGTGATCTCCGAGCTGCCCGAGACCGACTGGGTCGCGCATGTGCGCCGCGAGCTCACCCCGGTGGTGGCGGGGCGCTTCTTCGTCTATGGCAGCCACGATGCCGACAAGGTCCCGGCCGGGAGCGTGCCGCTCCTGATCGAGGCCGCGATGGCCTTCGGCACCGGCCATCACGGCACCACGCTCGGCTGCCTGAGCGCGCTCGACCGGCTGGAGCGCGCGGGCCTGCGCGCACAGCGGGTGGTGGATATCGGCTGCGGCACCGCCGTTCTCGGCATGGCCGCGGCGAAGCTCTGGCCCGAGCCCGTCCTCGCCTCCGACATCGACCCGGTGGCGGTCGAAACCGCTGCGGCCAATGTGCGCGCGAATGGCCTCGCAGGCCGGGTGACCTGCCTCGAGGCCGCGGGCTTCGGCCATCCGGATCTCCTCGCCGCCGCGCCCTTCGACCTGATCTTTGCCAATATCCTGAAAGCGCCGCTGATCGCGCTCGCACCCGACATGGGCCGCCACTGCGCCCCGGGCGGCCATGTGATCCTCTCGGGCATCCTGCACGAGCAGGCCGACGAGGTGATCGCGGCCTACCTGGCGCAGGGCTTCACTCTGGTTTCGCGCGATGCGTTCGGAGACTGGACCACGCTGGTGATGAAGCGCAGCTAATCCGAAGGCGCCCGGCTTTAGGGCGCCTTACGCGCGCCTCTGCCCGCTTCCGGCGCACTCCGCCCCGAAACGCAAAGGGCCGCGCGGGATGCACCCGCGCGGCCCTTGCAAGCCGGTAGAGGAGGGATTACCGGCCCAGATGGTCCGCTTCGTAGCGGCTCAGGCCGATGTCGGCCAGTTCGCGGTCGCTCAGCTTGGCGAGGGCGTTGCGCGTCACGCGCAGCTCGTTCCAGGCGGCGAGCGCATCAAAGAAGCGGCCGAACAGACCCGAGCGGTCCGAGGCGGCGATCATGCGGTTCGTGTCAAAGGCGGCCATGATGATATCCTTTATTCTTGCGTTCTGTTTGCGTTTACTTGGTGCATTTCCGGTGGGCTCTCTGCCCTCTGGAGCGCACATAGATCGGGCAGTTTGTGAAAACAACAGCCGCCCAAGCAGTCCCGCCATGCAGTTTTCGCATGTCTTGCCAGAGTTTTACCGGGCCTTCACAAACAGGCTCCAAATCGCTTGACCAATCGGTCAAAATGCAGCGAAACCGACGGTTCGCGTGACAGTTTCGCCGGTGCGGGCGCCGCACCCCCTGCAGGGCCTTTCCTGTTTGCGATGTTCTCTTTTCGTGCTAACCGTGGAAAAAATGCCACAACAAGGCGAGCAGCATGCGCGTGATCGGAATCGACCCGGGGCTTCGCAACCTCGGATGGGGGGTGATCGAGATGGAGGGCTCCCGGCTGCGCCATGTCGCGAATGGGATCATCCATTCCTCGGGCGACGATCTGGCGCTCCGGCTGGTGGTGCTGCATCGCGGCCTGACCGAGGTGATCGCCTGCCATGCGCCCGATGCCGCCGCGGTGGAGCAGACCTTCGTGAACAAGGACGCGGTGGCCACGCTGAAGCTCGGCCAGGCGCGGGGGATCGCGCTGCTGGTGCCGGCGCAGGCGGGGCTGGCGGTGGGGGAATATGCGCCCAATGCGGTCAAGAAGGCAGTCGTGGGCGTCGGCCATGCCGACAAGGGCCAGGTGCAGCATATGGTGCGCCATCAGCTGCCCGGCGTGGTCTTCGAGGGGGCCGATGCCGCCGATGCGCTGGCGATCGCCATCTGCCACGCCCATCACCTGCAATCCGCGCATCGGGCCAATGCCGCCATGCTCGGGCGCGATGCGTTGGCCATGGGGGCTGCGGCGGCGGGCAAAAGCAAGGCCGCGCCTGCGGGCCGGGGGGCGCGGCCATGATCGGGCGCATCGCCGGCACGATCCTGCACCGGGCGATGGATCATGTGCTGATCGACGTGCGCGGCGTGGGCTATATCGTCCATGTCTCGGCGCGCACGGCGCAGGCGCTGCCGCCGGTGGGCCAGGCCTGCGCGCTTTATACCGATCTTCTTGTGCGCGAGGACCTGCTGCAGCTGTTCGGCTTCCCGACGCTGCTGGAGAAGGAATGGCACCGGCTGCTGACCTCGGTGCAAGGGATCGGGGCGAAGGCCTCGCTCGCGATCCTGGGCACGCTCGGGGCCGATGGCGTCGGCCGGGCGATCGCGCTCGGAGACTGGAACGCGGTGCGGCGCGCGCCGGGCGTGGGCCCGAAGCTCGCGCAGCGGGTGGTGATGGAGCTCAAGGACAAGGCGCCGACGGTGATGGCAATGGGCGGCGCGCTCACGGTGGATGCAGCGCCCGGCGATGAGGTGATCGAGGCGCCCCGCCCCGCTGCCGCGCCGAAAGCGAATTTCACTGCCGAGGCGCTGAGCGCGCTGACGAACCTCGGCTATGGCAGCGCGGAGGCCGCGCAGGCGGTGGCGCAGGCGGCCGAGAGCCCGGAGGCCACCGATACCGCCAAACTGATCCGCACCGCGCTGCGGCTGCTGGCGCCGAAGGACTGAGATGGAACCCGATCCCACGCTGCGCCCCGACCGCCTGCCCGAGGATGCCGACCGCGCCCTGCGGCCGCAGAGCCTCGAGGATTTCGTGGGCCAGGCCGAGGCGCGCGCGAACCTGCGGGTGTTCATCGAAAGCGCGAAAATGCGCGGCCAGGCGATGGACCACACCCTGTTCCACGGGCCGCCGGGGCTGGGCAAGACCACGCTCGCGCAGATCATGGCGCGCGAGCTCGGGGTGAATTTCAAGATGACCTCCGGCCCGGTGTTGGCCAAGGCCGGCGATCTGGCCGCGATCCTGACCAATCTGGAGGCGCGCGACGTCCTGTTCATCGACGAGATCCACCGGCTCAATCCGGCGGTGGAGGAGGTGCTCTATCCGGCGATGGAGGATTTCGAGCTCGACCTGGTGATTGGCGAGGGCCCGGCCGCGCGCACCGTGCGCATCGAGCTGCAGCCGTTCACGCTGGTCGGCGCCACCACGCGGCTCGGGCTGCTGACGACGCCCCTGCGCGACCGCTTCGGGATCCCGACGCGGCTGCAATTCTATACAGAGGACGAGCTCGAGCTGATCGTGTCGCGCGGCGCGCGGCTCCTTGGCCTGCCGGCGGAGCCCGCGGGCACGCGCGAGATCGCCCGGCGGGCGCGCGGCACCCCGCGGATCGCCGGGCGGCTCCTGCGCCGGGTGGTGGATTTCGCGCTGGTGGAGGGCGACGGGCGGATCACCCGCGCGCTCGCGGACCGGGCGCTGACGCGGCTCGGGGTGGATGACCTCGGCCTCGACGGCGCGGACCGGCGCTACATGATGCTGATGGCCGAGCATTACGGCGGCGGCCCGGTGGGCGTCGAAACGCTCTCGGCCGCGCTCTCGGAGAGCCGCGATGCGATCGAGGAGGTGATCGAGCCCTATCTGCTGCAGCAGGGCCTGATCCAGCGTACGCCGCGCGGGCGGATGCTCGGGCAGCGCGCCTGGCGGCATCTGGGGCTGGAGGCGCCACGCGCCACCCCGCCGCAGGGGGAGCTGTTCGACGGCTGAGACGATTGAGGCGTCCGGCACACCCCCGAAAGATGGCCCTCCGGCGGCTTCTCCGCGTTGCGTGCAGCGCTGTCGTGTCGCGGGGCCATGGCCGCAGCCCGCTTGCCCTACGCGCCGCCTGGGCTTATCTGAGGGGCATGAGCACCCTGCCCCCGCCCCGTTTCGCCATCACCGAAGCCGAGATCGACGCCGTCGTCGCGCGGTTCTATGCCCGCGTGCGGGTTCATCCGGTGCTGGGGCCGGTATTTGCAGGCCATGTGCAGGACTGGCCCGCGCATGAGGCGAAGATCGGGCGGTTCTGGAAGGGGGCGATCCTGTTCCAGCCGGGCTATGAGGGCTCGCCGATGATGGCGCATCGCCGCGCGGGCGATGTGGCGCCGGGGCATTTCCCGGCCTGGCTTGCGACCTTCGATGCGACGCTGCATGAAATGCTGCCGCCCGACACTGCGGCGGGCTGGTCGGCGCTTGCGCACCGGATCGGGGCCGGGCTGCGCATGGGGGTGGCCGATATGGGCCAGGCGCCCGGCACCATCCCGAGCCTGCGCTAGCCCGCGCGCGCCGGGGGCTGCGCTAGGCCTCCTCGGGCGTTTTGCGGTCGAACACGCCCGCAAGCGCGCGCCCGGTAAGCCGCGTCACCCGCGGCTTCGGCAGCGCCCGGAACGGCATCGGCCGGCAGACCTCCATCGCCGCGATGCCCACCCGCGCGGTCAGCGCGCCGTTCACCACCCCCTCGCCGAACCGGCGCGAGAGTTTGGCGAAGATATGCCCGCCGGTGACGGTTTCGACCAGATCGTCGCCCGCGGCGACCGCGCCGGTCGCGACGAGATGGGTCAGCACTGTGCGCGCGAGCCGCATCGAGCCCAGCGTGCCCGCGCGCCCGCCATAGACCTCGGCCACGCGCCGGATCATCCGCACATTCGCCGTGAGCGCCGCGGCCACATCCGCGAGCGCAAGCGGCACCAGCGCGGTGACGGTGGCAACTGTGCGCACCGCGGCCTCCACCTCGAGCCGGGCCGCAGCATCGAGGGGCGTCATCAGCTCGGTCTCGGCCAGCGTGAGCAGGGTCTGGGTATCGAGCTGATCGGGCGCCTGCGCCTTCAGCCGGTCGAGCGACCAAGCCATTTCGGCGCGCCCGGCATAGAGCCCCGCGACATGAACCACCACCTTGCGCGCCCGGGCGAGATCGTCGGCCTGCGCGGCCTCCAGCACCTCGCGGTGCACATGGTCGAGCCGCGCCAGCCGCGCGAAGGCCGACAGCTCGCGCGCCGCGATCAGCAGCGCCGCGAGCAGGAACAGCCCGAACAGCACCGCCGCCACCCAGCCCAGCAGCGGATTGGCCGCAAACAGCCCCTCCACGAAGCGCCAGGCCGCGACCGAGGCGATGAAGCTCAGCAGCGCGCCCGCCGCCCACCAGAAGAACCGCCCCAGCCGCGAACGCGGCCGCGCCGCCAGCCGCGCCGCGATCTGCATCGCGCGGCCCTCGGGCGCCTCGGGCGGTGGCGCATCCAGCACCGGGGGCGCCTCCGCAGGCGAAGGGGCATCGTCCAGCTCTATGATCAGCGGCTTCTTCACAGCTTGTCTCCGATCAGGAATTCGGCGGCGCGGTCCATCCGGATATGCGGCGGCCCCTCGCCCGGGCGCAGGGTGACGGGCGCGGGCGCGAAATCCATCACCGCGAAATCGCCATCGAGCCATTTTTCGGCGCCGCCCCGCGCGGGCGCCAGAAGCTGCGCCGGGTCCTCGGGCAGTTCGCCCGGGTAGAAGGCCACGGAGCGGCCATCGGCCAGCCGCCCGCGCACGGCGGGCAATGCGCCGCTCTCCTGGGCCAGCATGTCCTCGGTGGTGGTGCGCAGGGCCGCAAGCGAGAGCGCGAGCGTCCGCGCCCCGGAGAAATCCGCCCGGTCCTTCGCCTCGCGCAGGAGCGCGCCGGTGATCGCGGTGAGCCGGGCATGGGAGCTATGATGCAGGTAATCGGCCTTGGTCGCGGCAAACAGGATCCGCTCCACCCGCTTCGTACCCAAGAGCGAGGCGAGGAAACCCGCCGTCCCGGGGCGGAACGCCATCAGGATCTGCGCCATTGACTGGCGCAGATCCTCAAGCGCCGCCGGGCCGGAATGGATCGCGCCCAGCACATCCACCAGCACCACCTGCCGGTCGATCCGGGCGAAATGATCGCGGAAGAAGGGCTTCACCACCTGCGCCTTGTAGGCACCGTAGCGGCGCGCCATTTCGCGCCCGAGCGTGCCGCGAGCGTATTCGGCGGACGGCACCGGCGCGAAGGTAAGGACCGGCGAGCCCTCCATTTCGCCCGGCAGCAGAAACCGCCCCGGCGAGCAATCGGACCATCCCGCCGCCCGCGCCGCGCGCAGATGGCGGGTGAAAGCATCGGCCAGCGCCTTCGCGGCGGGCTCCTCCAGCCGGGCTGTCAGATCCGTGGCGGCCAGCAGGCGCAGATACTCCGCCCCGCCCGGCCGCGCGGGCATCCGCGCCAGCACGCCTTCGGACCATTGCGCGAAGCTGCGGTCGATCAGCCCGAGGTCCAGCAGCCATTCGCCGGGGTAATCCACGATATCGAGGTGCACGGTTTTCAGCCCGCGCAGGCCGCCCAGAACCCCGCGCGGCGCGACCCGGAAGCTCAGCCGCAGCTCCGAGACCGCGCGGGTACCCTCGGGCCAATGCGGCGCGGGGCCGGTGAGCGCGGCCAGATGGCCCTCGTAGTCGAAGCGCGGCACGGTATCGTCGGGCTGCGGCTGCAGGAAGGCGGAGCGGATATTGGCCGCGCCCGCCAGCGCCGGCATCCGCCCGCGGTCGAGCAGGTTCGCGACCAGCGAGGTGATGAACACGGTCTTGCCCGCCCGTGACAGGCCCGTGACCCCAAGCCGGATCACCGGTTCGAACAGCGCCCCGTTCACCGAGGCGCCCAAGGATTCGATGCTGCGGCCGAGGCCGTCGGCGATGTCGGAGATCCCCAAGACACTGCTCCCTCTTATCTTTCCGAAGATAGGACCTGCGGGCGGGCTTTCACAGAGGGTATTCGGCACGATCCGCAGCACCTCTGGCCGTAATGGGCCGGCGGCCCGCTCCCGCGGCGCCGGATGCAGCCCGCCCGGGAGGCCGCACGGCGGGACGCCCGCCCGAGCCTCGGGAGTGAGCGCCGGGAGTAAGGCCCCCCGCGCGGGAGGGCGGACCGGGAGGCTACGCGGGGGGGCCGGAGGCGCCGTCCGCTGCGGGCCGCCCTGACCCGGGGCGCGAGGATCAGCCGTCCGCCGCTCCCTCGCCCCTGACGCGACGCGCATTCGCCCGCACCCGCAGCCCCCCGCTGTGGAGACCGAGGAACCCGCCCGGATGCGCCGCGTACCGCGCATAGTGCGCTTCCCGGGATTGCCAAGCGGCGCGCGTCCGCGTAGGCCCGGAGCATGCCGAGATTTGCGTTCAGGATCGAATATGACGGCGGCCCCTTCGCGGGCTGGCAGCGCCAGGCCGGGCAGGCTTCGGTGCAGGGCGCGGTGGAGGCTGCGCTGGCGCGGCTGGAGCCGCGGGCCCATACCATCGCCGCGGCCGGGCGCACCGATGCCGGGGTGCATGCCACCGGCCAGGTGGCGCATGCCGATCTGGCGCGCGACTGGGACCCGTTCCGTCTCTCGGAGGCGCTGAACCATCACCTGAAGCCTGCGCCGGTGGCGATCACCGCCTGCGCCCGGGTGCCCGGGGAATTCCACGCCCGGTTCTCCGCGCAGGAGCGGCGCTATACGTTCCGGCTGGTCGCGCGACGCGCGCCGGTGGTACACGACCGCGGGCTGGTGTGGCAGGTGCAGAACCCGCTCGATGCCGAGGCGATGCGGGCGGGCGCGGCACATCTGATCGGGCACCATGATTTCACCACCTTCCGTTCCAGCATGTGCCAGTCCGCCAGCCCGGTAAAAACGCTCGATGAAATCCGGATCACGGAGTTCGCGACGCCGGGCGGGCGCGAGTACCGCTTCCACCTGCGCGCGCGCAGCTTCCTGCACAATCAGGTGCGCTCGATCGTGGGCACGCTGGAGCGCGTGGGCGCGGGCTCCTGGGCGCCAGAGGACGTGCGCGCCGCGCTGGAGGCACGCGACCGCGCCGCCTGCGGGCCGGTCTGCCCGCCGCAGGGGCTGTATCTCACCGGGGTGGGCTACCCGCAGCCGCCGTTCTGAGCGGGGCGGTTGCGCGGAAGCCATCGCGCCGCAGTCTGAGGCGGAGCGTTCCGAAGGGCGGCATCGGGGGCGCGCTCCTGCATGTCGCGTGAGACTTCGCGCGCTATTCTGAGCAGGCCGCGCAGGAGGACAGCGCCGTACGGCGCTTTCGCATAAGGTTTTGTTCCATCGCAGCGTCTATTGAGCCATGCTTTCCTGCTCCGCATGCCCCTGGGCGGGGCATCTGAGGCGCCTATTCCGCCGGGCGTTCGGCGGCGCGGCGCTCCTGCACGATGCGGCACTGCATCGCCGTCTCCGGCAGGCTCTGCGGCGCATATTCGCGCACCGCCCGCGCGACGACCGCGACTACGCCTTCCTCGTCGCCCAGCTCCACCGCATCGCGCAGATCGCGCAGCGCGGCCGCCATCATCAGCTCCGAGAGGTGGTCTTCACGGACGCGGATGATCTTGGGGTGCGCCGTCGCCTGCGCGCCCTTGCGCACCATCAGCTCCTCATGGAGCTTCTCGCCGGGGCGCAGGCCGGTGATGACGATCTCGATATCGCCCGCGGGGTTCTCGGCGTCGCGCACGGTGTGGCCCGCAGCCTCGATCATGCGCCGCGCGAGATCGACGATCTTCTGCGGCGTGCCCATATCGAGCACATAGACTTCGCCGCCGCCCGCGAAGGAGCCTGCCAGCAGCACCAGCCGCGAGGCCTCCTCGATGGTCATGAAATAGCGCGTCACCCGGTCGTCGGTCACCGTGACCGGGCCGCCCCGGGCGATCTGCTCCTGAAAGCGCGGGATGACCGAGCCCGAGGAGCCCATGACATTGCCGAAGCGCACGATGGAGAAGCTCGTCTCGGGCGAACGGGTGGCCAGGTCCTGCACGATCAGCTCGGCCATGCGCTTCGAGGCGCCCATCAGGTTGCCGGGCCGCACGGCCTTGTCGGAGGAGACCAGAACGAAGCGCCGCACCCCGGCCTCGCGCGCAGCCCGCGCCAGCACCGCTGTGCCGAGCACATTGTTCGCCATGCCCACGCGCGGGTTGGTTTCCACGAGCGGCACATGCTTGTAGGCGGCAGCATGCAGGACCACATCGATCTTCTGCGCCGCGAGCACCTGCGCCACATGCACTGCATCGCAGATGGAGCCGAGAACCGGGACGATTTCGGCGCCGCAGGTCTCGGCCAGAACGCGCATTTCGGCATCGGCATTGTAGAGCGCGAATTCGGAATGCTCGAGCAGCACCAGCCGCGCCGGCGCGCAGGCGATGACCTGGCGGCAGAGCTCGAGCCCGATCGAGCCGCCCGCCCCCGAGATGAGCACATTCGCGCCCTCATAGGCCGTGCAGCCCGCCACCATCGTGTCGTTGAGCGGATCGCGGTGCAGCAGCATCGCGGGCCGCGCGGGCGTCAGCCGGCCCATCAGCTCGGCGCCGCCATAGAACTGCGTGAAGGCCGGCAGCGTCTGCACCTCCATCCCCAGCTTTTCGAGCTTGCGCGAGATGAAGGTCTGCTTGTCGACCGAGAGCGAGGGCATCGCCAGGATCACGCGGTTGATCTTGTACTGCTCCTTCACCCGCGCCGCATGGACGCCCGAATAGATCGGCAGGCCGTTCACATTCATGCCCGAGAGCGTCGCGTTGTCGTCGAGGAAGGCATAGACGACCAGATCATTGGCCTTGCGCAACTCCCGCGCGAGCGCCATCCCGGTGCGTCCGGCGCCATAGATCGCGACCCGGGTGAACACCGGCGAGCGGCGGTACATTTCCGTCAGCACCCGCACCAGCATCCGCCGCCCGACGAAGAAGCCCGCGAAATAGACCAGGGCGAAGATGATGTGGAAGCCCGTCGGCAGCCCGGTCTGGAACAGCCGCGACAGCGCTGCCGCCACGATCCCCAGCAAGGCCGCGACCAGCATCGAGCGGGTGATGGCGTCGCCCTGGAAATCCTTCAGCTTCTGCCGGTTGATGCCGCTGGCCCAGACGCTGAACGCCGCGACGCCCATGAGCGCCACGACCAGCGCCCCATGCCGCATCATCAGCGCGTGGATCATCTCGGGCTGCATCCCGAGCAGCAGCAGCGAGGCCCCGAGCGCAAGAGGAACCAACGCCACATCGAGAAGGAGAAGGATGAAAACCTTCTGCATCCGACTGAGCGAGATGATCGTCTTGAGCATGTAACTGTCCGTCGGCCCCATATCAGGTGGGTCTTTTCAGTGATACCTGCGGGTTCCCCCCCCAGGCAACTGCGCCCGCAGCATTTGATCCCAGAAATAGGAGTAGCACGGCATTAATCCGCCGTATCTAGCGAATTACCTTCCGAATGGTGCGAAAAATCAACACCAGATCAAAGCAGACACTCGCCTGGGCTGCATAAAGCCGGTCCAGCCGCGCCTTCGCGGGAATGCAGCGGGCGCAGTAGACGGCATCCGTCTGCTCCGCCGTGGTGCAGCGCGCCAGCAGCCATTCCTCGTGCCGGTGATAGTGGATCGAGGCGAGGCCGGTGACGCCGGGGCGCATCCGCAGCACCTCGAGATAGATTTCCGGGAAGCGCTCGACATATTCGCGCAGCGGCGGGCGCGGACCGACGAAGCTGATATCGCCCTTCAGGATGTTCCACAGCTGCGGCAGCTCATCGAGCCTGGTGCGGCGCAGCACCCGCCCGGCCGGGGTGATGCGCGCGGCCTTGTTCGCCCCCGAAACGCCCTGATCGGCCGCGACCACCGTCATCGTGCGGAATTTCCACAGCCGGAAGGCGCGGCTCGGGGTCTGCATCCGCTCGGCGCCGTAGAACAGGGGCCGGCCCTGGGTGAGCGCCAGCAGCACCAGCACGCCGAGGAACAGCGGCCCGACGAGCGGCAGGATCAGGAGCGCGAAGAGGATATCGAACAGGCGCTTGGACGGGGTCATGGCGCGGCCCCGCGCAGCGAGGCCAGATCGGCCACGATCACTGCGGCCCGCGCCGGGGCCTCGGGCACCAGCCCGAGCGCCACCGCCCGGCGCACATCGAGCGCGACGACCGGGATCACGCCTTCGGGCGCGGGGCGCGGAGCCCAGCCCTCGCCCGCGGCCAGAAGCAGCGCATCCATGCCCACCGCGCCGGGCAGCGCGAGATTGATCCGCCCCGGCAGCGCCGCCCCCGCCGCCGCGAGCCGCGCGAGCCTGGCCAGCGCAAGGAACAGCGCGCGCGGCCCGATGAAGCTGCGCCGCGGCGCCTGGCCCCCCGGCAGAATAGCGAGGACGCGCGCGCCGGGCGCGCACCGCTGCCCGAGAAGCGAATCCGCCCCCGCCACATTGCCGATGCGCAGCAAGACCGCATCGGCCCGGCCGCGCGCCTGCACCGCCTGCTCCATCTCCAGCTTCGCCTGCCCATAGGGCGCCATCGGGGCGGGCGTGTCGTCCTCATGGCTCGGGCCTGCGCCATAGACGGCCGCCGAAGAGGCGATCAGCACCGGGCCCGGCGCCGCATCGAGCACCGCCTCGGCGAGGATACGGTTGCAGGCCAGCACCTCGGGCGGGCCGGAGGTCGCCCCGGCGAGGCACAAAACCACATCCGCGGCCCGCGCCGCCGCCCGCAGCGCGGCAGGTTCGGCCAGCGGATCGAAGACCAGATCCGGCCCGCCCTGCCCGGGGAAATCACTGTCGCGCCGCGCCTGCCAGACCCAGCCCGAGGCCGCATCCTCCGCCACCGCCGCGCGCCGGAGCAGCGTTCCGAGCCGCCCGGATCCGCCGATCACGAGAATGCGGGGATTCTTCGGCTTGAGAATTGATTGGTTTCTCATCATAGACGGAGGGAAGAAGATGCTGAGGGTGACTCGGGCTGCCACCGCAAGCCTTAGCATCAGGCGCACAGGCGCGAAACGGGGGATGTGTGAATGAGAACGATGCGCCGCCTTTCGGTCGCAGCGCTTTTGGCAACGACGGTCGCGGGCTGTACCCTGCCGCGCGGCGCTGCCTTGCAGAGCGAGATCCTGACGCAGCAGGACGTGCAGAACCCCGGCTTCGCGCATTACCCGATCGACGCGCAGCTGCTTCCTGCCGTGCAGAGCTGGCCCGCGGCACGCGGCACGCCGGCGCCGCGGGGCTGGCCCAAGGGCGGCGGCGGCGCCCCGGGGCAGGTTCTGGCGCGCGGCGACGTGGTGCAGCTGGCGGTCTGGGAAAGCGGAGAATCGAAACTCCTGACCAACCCGGGCGCGCCCAATACGCAGATCCAGCCGACGCAGATCTCGCCCGCGGGGAACCTGTTCGTGCCCTATGTCGGGCCGGTGAAGGTCGCGGGGCTCTCGCCCGAGGCCGCGCGCGAGAAGGTGCAGCTGCAGGTTTCGGCGCTGGTGCCCTCGGCGCAGGTGCAGCTGGACGCGCGCCCCGGCAGCGAGAATTCGGTGGATCTGGTGGGCGGCGTGGCCAATCCCGGCCGGGTGCCGCTGATGGACCGCTCGATGACCGTGCTCGGGCTGATCTCGCAGGGCGGCGGGCCGCGGCCCGATATCGAGAACCCGCAGATCCGGCTGATGCGCGGCGGCAAGGCCTATGGCATGTCCATGCAGCGGCTGCTGGACGAGCCCACCCTCGATACCGCGCTGCGGCCGGGCGACAAGGTCTCGGTCGACCGCGACCGGCGGCATTTCCTGTCGCTGGGCGCGGCGGGCAAGCAGACCATGGTCGCCTTCCCGAAGGACGAGCTGAATGCGCTCGAGGCGCTGACCATGGTCGGCGGCGTGAATGCGGGGCGGGCAAACCCGAAGGGCGTGCTGGTGCTGCGCGAATACCCCGCCTCCGCGGTGCGCCCCGACGGCATCGGCGGGCCGAGCCAGCGCCGGGTGGTATTCTCGATCAACCTGACCACGACGGACGGGCTGTTCTCGGCGCAGAACTTCAGGATCCAGCCCGACGACGTGGTGCTGGCGACGGAAAGCGCCGTCAACGATACCCGTACGATCCTCGGACTGGTTGGCACGATGTTCGGCATCGTCAACACCGCGAACGACATCGGCAACTGACGCCCGCTCGGCCTGACACCGATACAATCGCGCTTCTGGACCTTTCCGGGGCGGCGTGCTTAACCTGCGCGCCTCGGTAAAGGAGGCCAAAATGTCGTTCGGCAAGAACATCCGCACCTACTTCGAAGGCCAGTGGCACGAGGGGGACATTCCCGTCATGCGCGCCGCCGACCATGGCATCTGGCAGGGGTCTTCGGTCTTCGATGGGGCCCGGCTGTTCGACGGGCTGGTGCCCGACCTGGAGGCGCATTGCGCGCGGGTGAACCGTTCGGCCGAGGCGCTGATGATCACGCCCAGCATCGAGACCGGCGCGATGGTGGAGATTGCCCGCGAGGGGCTGCGCAAATATGCGCAGGGGGCTGCGGTCTATGTGCGCCCGATGTACTGGGCGATCAACGGCTCCGAGCTGGGCGTGGCGCCGGCGCCGGGCGTGACCGGCTTCGCGCTCTGCCTGGAGGAGGTGCCGATGCCCGATCCGGACGCCGCGACCACGCTGACCACCACCTCCTTCCGCCGCCCCGTGCTGGCCGACAACGTGTGCAATGCCAAGGCGGGCTGCCTCTATCCGAACAATGCGCGGATGCTGGTAGAGGCGCAGCGCAAGGGCTTCGGCAATGCGCTGGTGCAGGATGCGATGGGCAATGTGGCCGAAACCGCCACGGCCAATGTGTGGATGGTGAAGGACGGCGAATTCTTCACCCCCATCGCCAACGGCACCTTCCTCGCCGGCCTGACCCGGCGGCGGCACATGCAGAACCTGCGCGCGGCGGGCTACAGCGTGACCGAAGCCGTACTGACCCTTGACGACTTCCGCGCCGCGGATGAAGTGTTCCTGACCGGCAATTTCGCCAAGGTGACCCCGGTCGCCCAATTCGACGACGTGGCCTATTGCGCGCGTCCGCTCACCCGCAAGGCGCGCGAGATCTATATGGACTGGGCGCTCTCGAGCCCGCTCTGAGGCTTGCCCGAAAGCACCTTTCGCGCCAACACTGCGCCAAGACCGCTGCGGCAAAGGAGAACCGATGCGCAAGTTCCTGGTCGTCCTGGACGACACCCGCGAATGCCTGAACGCGATGCGCTATGCCGCGATGCGCGCCGCCCATACCGGGGGCGGCGTGACCATCGTCTCGGTCATTCCGCCGGAGGAGTTCCAGCACTGGATCGGCGTGTCGGAGATCATGCGCGCCGAGGCCCGCGAGCGCATCGAGGCGCATTTCGAGGTGTTTGCGAAATGGATGCGCGACCGGCAGGGGGTGAACCCGGAGCTGGTGATCCGCGAGGGCGAACCCGCGACCGAGATCCTCGACGTGATCCACAGCGACCCGGAGATCGGCGTGCTGGTGCTGGGCGCGGGCACGGAGAAATCCGGGCCCGGGCCGCTCGTCACGCAGATGAGCCGCAATTCGGGCTCGTTGCCCTGCCCGCTCACGGTGGTGCCGGGGGACATGTCCAAGGAGCGGCTGGAATCGATTACCTGAGCCCGGCTTGACGCGCCGGGATCGCGGCGCCATATCAGGCCCAACTGCCCGTATGCAGCCCCCGAAGGAGGCGCCGATGTTCATCCAGACCGAAACCACGCCGAACCCCGCGACGCTGAAATTCCTGCCCGGCCAGGCCGTGCTGGAGCTTGGGACCGCGGATTTCCCCTCCGTGGACGCGGCGGCGAAATCGCCGCTGGCGAAGCGGCTGTTCGGCGTGCCCGGGGTGAGCGGCGTGTTCTTCGGCTCGGATTTCATCACCGTGACCAAGGATGCCGAAACCGACTGGGCCCATGCGAAGCCTGCGATCCTCGGCGCGATCATGGAGCATTTCCAGTCCGGCGCGCCGGTGCTGGAGGGCGACGGCGGCCCGGCGCATGCCGAGCATGACGGCGAGGATGGCGCCATCGTCAGCCAGATCAAGGAGCTGCTCGATACCCGCGTGCGCCCGGCCGTGGCCCAGGACGGCGGCGACATCACCTTCCACGGCTTCGAGCGCGGCGTCGTCTATCTGAACATGAAGGGCGCCTGCGCGGGCTGCCCCTCCTCGACCCTCACGCTGAAGATGGGGATCGAGAACCTGCTGCGCCACTATATCCCGGAAGTGACCGAGGTGCGCCCTGTCTCGCTCTGAGGGATACGTTCTGGCCTTCGACACATCGGCCGCGCATTGCGCGGCCGCTTTGCTGCGGGGGGCGGAGGTGCTGGCCGAATGCCGCGAGGACATGGCGAAGGGCCAGGCCGAGCGGCTGATGCCGCTCTTGGAGGAGGTCTTGCGCGCCGCGGGGCTCGGCTGGAGCGACCTCAGCGCGATCGGGGTGGGGATTGGCCCCGGGAATTTCACCGGGGTGCGGATTGCGGTCTCGGCCGCGCGGGGGCTGGCGCTGGCGCTCGGGATCCCGGCGATCGGGGTAAGTACTCTGGAGGCGCTGGCCGAAGGGGGGCCGCGGCCGCTCACCGTGCTGGAGGACGCGCGCCGCGGCGAGGCCTATTGCCAGCATTTCCCGGAGGGCGCGCCGGAGCTGCGCACACTCGCGGACTTGCCAGTCACGGGGCCGGAAATCGGCTCGGCCGCGCGCGGGGGGCTTGCGCCCGCCCTGCCCCTGGCCACGGCCATCGGCCGCATCGCCGCGCGCCGCGCCGATCTGCCGCAGCCGCGCCCGGCGCCGCTCTATCTGCGCGGGGCCGATGCCGCGCCGCCTTCGGACCCGCCGCCGGTGATTTTGGACTGATGCGCCCCGCAGCCCTCGCCGCGCTCCATGCCCACTGCTTCACCACGCCCCGGCCGTGGTCGGAGGCCGAATTCGCGGAGCTTCTGGAAAGCCCGCATGCGTTCCTGGTCACCGCGCCCGGGGGCTTTCTGCTGGGGCGCGTGATCGCGGGCGAAGCGGAGCTTCTGACCGTGGCCGTGGCGCCCGAAAGCCGCCGCAGGGGCACCGGGCGCGCGCTGCTGCAGGCATTTTCCGAGGCCGCCCGCGCGCGCGCCGCAGACACCGCCTTCCTGGAGGTGGCCGAGGACAATGCGCCCGCCCGCGCGCTCTACCGGGCGGCGGGCTGGGCCGAGGCGGGGCGGCGCCGGGGCTACTACCACGCCCCGGGCGGGCGCGCCGTCGATGCGCTGATCCTGACGCTGCCGATGCGCCCGGCGCCGCTCTGCCCGTGATGTGACCGGCTGGCCGGAAACCGGCAAGCCCAGCCACTCCTTACCGGAATCCCGCTTGACCGGCGGCGGACTCTCGGCGCTAATCGGGGCGGTCCGCGGGCCAGACCGGCCCGCCAAAAGCAATCCGACGACGGATGCGCAACACTGACCGGGAGTGACCAATGACCCTGACGAAACTGTTCCTCGGCGCCGCGGCGCTGGCACTCGCAGCGGGTGCGGCCTGCGCCGAACCGGCCCTGATCTTCGACCTGGGCGGCAAATTCGACAAATCGTTCAACGAAGCGGCCTATGCCGGCGCCGAACGCTGGGCCAAGGAAACCGGCGGCACCTACAAGGAGCTGGAGATGCAGTCCGAGGCGCAGCGCGAACAGGCGCTCCGCCGGCTGGCCGAATCCGGCGCCAACCCGATCGTGATGACCGGCTTCGCCTTCGGCGACGTGCTGAACGCGGTGGCCCCGGAATATCCGACGACGAAATTCGTCATCATCGACGCGGTGACCGAACAGCCGAACGTGCGCTCGGTGGTCTTCACCGAGGAACAGGGCTCCTACCTGACCGGGATGCTGGCGGCGATGGCCTCCAAGAGCGGCACCGTCGGCTTCATCGGCGGCATGGACATTCCGCTGATCCGCAAGTTCGGCTGCGGCTATGCCCAGGGCGTGAAGGCTGCGAATCCGGGCGCCAAGGTACTGACCTCCTTCACCGGCACAACCCCCTCGGCCTGGAACGACCCGGTCAAGGGCGGCGAGCTCGCGAAGGCGCAGAAATCGCAGGGCGCAGACGTGATCTATGCCGCCGCGGGCGCGACCGGCATCGGCGTGCTGCAGGCGGCGGCCGACGAGGGGATCCTGTCGATCGGCGTCGATTCGAACCAGAACCACCTGCATCTGGGCCAGGTCCTGACCTCGATGATCAAGCGCGTGGACAATGCGGTCTATGATGCGTTCAAGGATGGCGGCGAGCTCGCGACTGGCGTCCAGGTGCTGGATCTGGCGCATGAGGGCGTGGGCTATGCGCTCGACGAGAACAACAAGGATCTGATCACCCCCGAGATGAAGGCTGCGGTGGATGCGGCAGCGGAGAAGATCAAATCCGGCGAGATCAAGGTCCACGATTACATGGCCGACAATACCTGCCCGGTGGAATGATGACGACGCGGACGGAGGGGCGGCAGGCGACTGCCGCTCCGGCGATCGAACTGCGCGGCATTTCCAAGGCCTTCGGCCCGGTGAAAGCCAATCGCGACATCTCGATCCGGGTGATGCCGGGCACGATCCACGGCATCATCGGCGAGAATGGCGCGGGGAAATCCACGCTGATGTCGATCCTCTACGGCTTCTACCGGTCGGACGCGGGCGAGATCCTGATCCACGGCCGGGAGACCACCATCCCCGACAGCCAGGCCGCGATCCGCGCCGGGATCGGGATGGTGTTCCAGCATTTCAAGCTGGTGCAGAATTTCACCGTGCTGGAGAATATCGTGCTCGGGGCCGAGGATGGCGCGCTGCTCCGGCCATCGCTCTCGAAGGCGCGCAAGGAGCTGAAACGGCTCGCGAAGGAATATGAGCTGGAGGTGGACCCGGATGCGGTGGTGGAAGAGCTTTCCGTCGGCCATCAGCAGCGGGTGGAGATCCTGAAGGCGCTGTATCGCGCGGCCGATATCCTGATCCTGGACGAGCCGACCGGGGTGCTGACGCCCGCGGAGGCCGACCACCTGTTCCGGATCCTTGCCAATCTGCGCAGCCAGGGCAAGACCGTGATCCTGATCACCCACAAGCTGCGCGAGATCATGGAGATCACCGATACGGTGAGCGTCATGCGCCGCGGCGAGATGACCGCGACGGTGCAGACGGCGGAGACGACGCCCGAGCAGCTGGCGGAGCTGATGGTCGGGCGCAAGGTGCTGCTGCGGGTCGACAAGGCACCGGCGCGGCCGGGCCGGATCATCATGGAAATCAAGGGCCTGAAGGTCAAAGATGAGACGGGGGTTGAACGCCTGAAGGGCATCGACCTGGCGCTGCGGGCGGGGGAGATCGTCGGTATCGCCGGGGTGGCAGGCAATGGCCAGTCCGAGCTTCTGGAGGTTCTGGGCGGGTTCGCCGCGGCCACGGGCAGCGTGACGATGAATGGCCAGCCGCTCGATCTCGGCCCCCGCGCCGATGGCCAGAGCCGCCGCCGCGCAGGCATCGCCCATGTGCCGGAGGACCGCCACCACCTCGGGCTGATCCTGGATTTCGCCGCCTGGGAGAACGTGGCGCTCGGCTATCATGCCGACCCGGCCTACCGGCGCGGCCCGCTGATGGACAATGCCGCGATCGTGCAGGACACCGAGGGCAAGATCGCCCGCTTCGACGTGCGCCCGCCGAATGCGATGCTGCCCGCGCGCGGCTTTTCCGGCGGCAACCAGCAAAAGATCGTGCTGGCGCGCGAGATCGAGCGCAACCCCGATGTGCTCCTGATCGGGCAGCCGACGCGGGGGGTGGATATCGGCGCGATCGAATTCATCCACAAGCGCATCGTGGAGCTGCGCGACGCGGGCAAGGCGGTGCTGCTGGTCTCGGTGGAGCTCGACGAGATCATGTCGCTCTCGGACCGGATCGCGGTCATGTTCGATGGCCGGATCATGGGCGAGCGCCGCGCTGCGGATACCAACGAACGCGAGCTTGGCCTGATGATGGCCGGCATGAGCGGAGCCGCGGCATGACCGCCCGGCCGCAGACCTTCTACGGACGAAGAAAATGACCCGCCTTCCGAAATGGGCCGATCTGGTCCTCGTGCCGGTGATCTCGCTGCTGCTGGCGGCCGCGATCTCGGCGATCGTCATCCTACTGATCGGCGGTGACCCGGCCGAGGCGGTCAAGGTCATGGTCGATGGGGCGCTCGGCTCGCCCTACGGCTGGGGCTACACGCTCTATTACGCGACCTCGTTCATGTTCACCGGGCTCGCGGTGACGGTGGCCTATCATGCCGGGCAGTTCAACATCGGCGGCGAGGGCCAGGCGCAGCTTGGCGGCTTGGGCGTGGCGCTGGTGTGCCTGGCGCTGCCATGGCCGCACTGGGCGCTGGCGCTGCCCGCGGCCGCCATCGCGGCGGCGCTCTTCGGTGCGGCCTGGGCCGCGATTCCGGCCTGGCTGCAGGCGAAGCGCGGCAGCCATATCGTCATCACCACGATCATGTTCAACTATATCGCCGCGGCGCTGATCGTGTATCTGCTGGTCGAGGTGCTGCGCCCGGTGGGCCAGATCTCGCCGGAATCGGCGCGGTTCGGGCCGGCGGTGGCGCTGCCGAATTTCAGCCAGATCCCGGGGCTGAACCTGATCTTCACCAAGAAGGTGCCGGCGAATGTGACCTTCCTCATCGCGCTCGCGGCCTGTGTGGGGGTCTGGGTGCTGCTGTGGCACACGCGCCTTGGCTACGAGATCCGCGCCTTCGGCAAATCCCAGAGCGCCGCGCGCTATGCCGGCATTTCGGCGGTGAAGGTGATCATGCTGTCGATGCTGATCTCGGGCGGGCTCGCCGGGATGATGTCCATCAACAATGTGATGGGCGAGGCCGGGCGGCTCTTGCAGAACTCCTCGGAGGGCGCGGGCTTCATCGGCATTGCTGTGGCGCTGATGGGGCGCAACCATCCGGTGGGCGTATTCCTCGCGGCGCTCCTGTTCGGCTTCCTGTATCAGGGCGGGGCGGAAATGGGGCTCTGGACCTCGATCCCGATCGAGCTGCGGCTGCTGATGCAGGGCCTGGTGATCCTGTTCACCGGGGCGCTCGACACGATGGTGCGGATGATGCTCGCGCCGTTCTTCCGCAAAGGAGCGCGCTGATGGACATCGACATGCTGATGCAGATCCTGGCCTCCACGCTGCGGCTCGGCACGCCGCTGCTGCTGGCCTGTCTGGCCGGGCTCTATTCCGAGCGCGCGGGGATCTTCGACATCGGGCTCGAGGGCAAGATGCTGATGGCGGCAATGGCCTCGGGCGCGGTGGCCTGGGCCACGGGCTCGGCCTGGGCCGGGCTCGGCGCGGGGATCCTGGCCGCGCTGGTGCTTGCGGTGGTGCACGGGCTCGCCTCCATCACCTTCCGCGGCAACCAGTTGATCTCGGGGGTGGCGCTGAATTTCATCGCCGCCGGCGCCACGGTGCTGATCGCGCAGACCCTGTTCAAACAGGGCGGCCGCACGCCCGCGCTCGATGGCGGCGCGCGCTTCGGCGCCATCCATCTGCCCTTCGCCGATGTGCTGCATGGGGTGCCGCTGATCGGGCCGTTCTATCGCGATGTGCTCTCGGGGCAGTCGATGCTCGTCTATATCGCGCTGTGGTGCGTGCCGGTAACCTGGTGGGTGCTGCATCGCACGCGCTTCGGGCTCAGGCTGCGGGCGGTGGGCGAAAATCCGGAATCGGTCGATACGGCGGGGATTTCGGTGGTGCGGCTGCGCTTCGCGGCGGTGGCCATCACCGGCATTCTGTGCGGGCTGGCTGGCACCTATATGGCCACCTCGCTGCAGGCGGGCTTCGGGCGCGACATGACGGCGGGGCGCGGCTATATCGCGCTCGCCGCGCTGATCTTCGCGAAATGGCGGCCCTGGCATGCGCTCTGGGCCACGATGCTCTTCGGCTTCCTGCAGGCGCTGGCGCTGCGCCCCGATGTGATCTCCGGTGTGGCGCATGTGTCGATCCCGGTGCCGGTTCTGGACGCGCTGCCCTATATCCTGACGGTCATCGTGCTGGCAGGGTTTGTCGGCAAGGCAATCCCGCCCCGCGCCGGAGGAGAGCCCTATGTCAAGGAACGCTGACGATCTGGTCCGGCGGATCCGGGCGCGGGCGGGCGATGCGGCCCCGCGGCTCGGGCTGGTGCTCGGCTCCGGGCTCGGGCATCTGGCGGGCGCGGTGGACGGCGTGGCGATCCCCTATGCGGATCTGCCGGGGTTTCCGCATGCCGGGGTTTCGGGGCACAATCCGCAGCTGGTGATCGGCGATCTGGAGGGGGTGCGGGTCGCCATTTTCGGCGGCCGCGCGCATTACTACGAGCGCGGCAACCCGGCCGGGATGCGGCTGCCGCTGGAGGTGCTGCGGGGCCTGGGCTGCGAGGCGCTGCTCCTGACCAATGCGGCGGGCTCGCTGCGCGCGGAGATGCCGCCGGGCGGGCTGATGCTTCTGGAGGACCATATCGCCTTCGCGGGCAGCAACCCGCTGATCGGCGAGCCCACCGAGGCGCGTTTCGTGCCGATGACCGCGGCGCATGACGCCGCGATGCGGGCGGGCCTGCGCGCTGCCGCAGCGGCCGAGGACATCGCCCTGCCCGAAGGGGTCTATTGCTGGTTCTCGGGGCCCTCCTTCGAGACCCCGGCCGAGATCCGCGCGGCGCGCATCCTCGGCGCCGATGCGGTGGGCATGTCCACCGTGCCGGAGGTGATCCTCGCGCGCTTTCTCGGGCTGCGGGTGGCGGCGGTCTCGGTGATCACCAACATGGGCGCGGGCCTCTCCTCGGAGGCGATCAGCCACGCGCATACCAAGGCGATGGCCCCGCTGGGCGCGGCGAAATTCGAGCGCATCCTCCGACGATACCTGCGCGGACTGTAACGCCGCGGAAGCGTTATTTGACACGGGCCACGCGCCGGGCAACAGTGCGAAAGGCCAGCCCTGACAGCCCCTTACCTTCGGATCGCCGATGCAGATCTATCTCCCCATCGCCGAGGTTTCGGTCAACGCCTTCATCCTGCTGGGGCTCGGGGGGATCGTGGGGCTCCTGTCGGGGCTGTTCGGGGTGGGAGGCGGCTTCCTGATCACGCCGCTGCTGTTCTTCATCGGCATTCCGCCGGGCATCGCGGTTGCCACCGGGGCGAACCAGGTCGTGGCCTCCTCCATCTCCGGGGTTCTGGCGCAGTTCAAGCGCAAGGCGGTCGATGTACCGATGGGGCTGGTGCTGCAGGCGGGCGGGCTGATGGGATCGGGGATCGGCATCTGGATCTTCAACCGGCTCACCGCGATCGGGCAGATCGACGTGGCGGTGCAGCTGTCCTATGTGGTGTTCCTGGGCTCGGTCGGGCTGCTGATGCTGCAGGAATCGGTGCGCGCGATGCACAAGTCGCGCCGCGGCGCCCCGCCGAAGGTGAAGCGCCACCAGCATGGCTGGGTGCAGAAGCTGCCGTTCAAGATGAAGTTCCGCGCCTCCGGCCTCTATATTTCGGTGATCCCGCCGGTTCTGATCGGGATGGGCATCGGCATCCTCGGCGCGATCATGGGCGTGGGTGGTGGCTTCATCATGGTGCCCGCGATGATCTATCTGCTCGGCATGCCGACCAAGGTCGTCATCGGCACTTCGCTGTTTCAGGTGATCACGGTATCGGCCTTCACCACGCTGATGCATGCGATCACGAACCAGTCGGTGGATATCGTGCTGGCGCTTCTGCTCATACTGGGCGGGGTGATCGGCGCGCAGATCGGGGCGCAGCTCGGCGGGCGGCTGAAGGCCGAGCAGCTGCGCATTTTGCTCGCGCTCCTAGTGGTGGCGGTGGCGCTGAAGCTGGCGCTCGACCTGCTGATCGAGCCGCGGGAGCTTTTCAGCGTATTTGCGGGGAGCAACTGATGCGCCTTGCCGCCGTCCTCGCCCTTGCGCTCACCCTTGCCCTGCCCGCGCGCGCGGCGGAGGAGACGGTCGTCGCCGGGCTCAGCCACGACAATATCGGCATCACCGCCGCCTTCACCGGCTCCGAAGTCCTGATCTATGGCGCGGTACGGCGGGAGGCGCCGGAGCCCGCAGGGCCGCCAATGTCGGTGATCGTCACGCTGGAGGGGCCCTCGCAGCCGCTGGTCATCCGCCACAAGTCCCGCGAATGGGGGATCTGGATCAACACGTCCAAAGTCCGGGTGGCGGCGGCGCCGAGCTATTATTCGGTGGCCACCAGCGGCCCGATCGAATCCGTCCTGAGCCAGAAGGCGGACCTGACCCACCGGATTTCGGTGCCAACCGCGATGCGCGCCTTCGAGGGGCCGCTGGAGGTGGAGGATGCGCGCCCCTTCACCGGCGCGATGATGCGCCTGCGCGAGCAGGACGGCACCTATTCGCTGCGCGAAGGCGCCGTGCGGATCGTGGAGGACACGCTTTTCCGCGCCGATTTCAGCCTGCCGGCCAACCTCGTCGAGGGCGATTACAAGACCCGGATCTTCCTTTTGCGCGGCGGCGAGGTGATCGACAGCCATACGGCCGCGATCCAGGTGCGCCGGGTCGGGCTGGAGCGGTGGCTGTTCATGATGTCGCGCGAGCATTCGGCCATTTATGGCGTGATGGCGCTGGCAATGGCGGTGCTCGCGGGCTGGGCGGCAGCGGCCGGGTTCCGGCTGATCCGGCGCTAGAAGGCCTTGAAGGTCATCGTGGTGAGGGTGCGCGCGATGCCCGGAATGTCGAACAGGTTCTCGCTCAGGTAATGGCCGATGTCGGTCTCCTCCGGCACATAGACCTTGGCGATCAGGTCGTATTCGCCGGAGGTGGAATAGAGCTCGCTGACCAGTTCGCGCTCGTAGATGGCATCGGCGACCTCATAGGTCTTGCCGGGGGTGCAACGGAACTGGACGAATACGCAGCGCATCAGGGCCTCCTGTTTGGCGCCAGACTAGGCCCTGCCGCGGCGGAGGGGAAGCCCCTCACTCCTCCTCCACCTCGAGCTTCAGCGCCGCCGGACCGGCCGGAAGATCCTCGATGGACAAGGGCTCCGAGGGCCGCGCCAGCCGCGCCCGCGTCACCCACAGCAGGCGGTGTTCGGCGCGGGTGATCGCCACATAGGCCAGCCGCTTCCAGAGCGGGATCCCCGCTTCGGTGCGCCCGGCGCGGGAGGCCGCATAGATATCGGGGGCGAAGACCTGCACATCGGGCCACTGGCTGCCCTGCGCCTTGTGGATCGTGACCGCGGCGCCATGCAGGAAGGCCGCGCCCATCCGCGCCGCATAGGGAATGAAGGGCTCCTCCTCGTCTGGCAGCTCGATCTTGATGATCGAGGCGGCCGAAAGCCGCGGATCCTCCGCCCCCATCACATGCAGGCGCGAAAAGCCGGGCTTGCGGCCGGGGCCGAGATAGATCACCTGCGCGCCCTTGATCAGGCCGCGGGCCTCCAGGTCGATGCGTTTCTTGCGGTGCTTGAGCGGCAGCTCGATCCCGTCGCAGATCAGCGGCTCGCCGGGCAGGAGCGCATCGGCCGGCGCCCCATGTGCGGCGCGGAACGCCTGGATCAGCCGGATCCGGGTGGCATTGCGCCAGACCAGCACCGGGCTGCGCGCCATCAGGTCGCTCTCCACCCGCTCCGCCCAGACCACGCGGCTGTCGGCTCTGGCGCGGTCCTGGATCATGCGCTCGAAGGCCTCGAAGGTCAGGCTGTCATCGGCCAGGGCATGAGCGAGGTCGAGGATCGGGTTGTCCTCGGTCTGGCGATGGATCCGGTGCAGCACATGTTTGGAGGCCGCAGGCAGGCGCTCGAAGCACATCTCGCCCGACTGGTTCACCGGGGCGAGCTGCGCCGGATCGCCAAACAACACCAGCGTCGGGAAAATCTCGCGCAGGTCGTCGAACTGGCGCTCGTCGAGCATGGAGGCTTCGTCGACGAAGCCGATATCGAGCGGGTCTTCGCGCCGCTTCCAGCCCTGGATGAAATCCGAGCCGCGCAGCCCCGCCGAGGCCAGCGCGCCGGGAATGGATTTATGCAGGTCGTAGAAGGCCTTGGCGCGATCGAGGACCTCCTCCGTCAGGCCCATTTCGCCCAGAAGGTCGGGCTTCGGGCGCTCACCCTGCCCGGCCAGCCATTCGGCGATGCGCTCATATTCCGGGTCGTAGACGGGGGTATAGAGGATGCGGTGGATCGTGGTCGCGGGCACCCCGCGCGAGCGCAGCACCGAGGCCGCCTTGTTGGTGGGCGCAAGGATCGCGAGCGTGCGGCGTTCGCGGCGCTTGCGGCTCTCGAAATCGCTCGAGACGATATCGACCCCGGCCTCCTCCAGCGCCCGGTAGAGCGCAGCAAGCAGCATGGTCTTGCCCGAGCCCGCCTTGCCGATGACCGACAGCACCCGGTTGCCGCCGCCATCGGGCGCGAGCGAGCCATCCAGGATATCGACCCCGGCCGCCTCCAGCGCCGCTGCCACAGCATCCCAGGCCTCGGCCTGATCCTCGGAAAAAGTGATCGCAGGGGTCGTCATGCGCGCGACCATACAGGGCGCGCATGACGGGGGGAAGGGCTCAGGCGGCCGCCGGTTTCGGCGCGGCCAGCGCGACGATATCCATCATGATCCGGTTCAGCTCGAAGTCCTTCGGCGTATAGACCCGCGCGACCCCGAAGCCCACGAGGCGCGCGGCGTCATCGTCGGGGATGATCCCGCCCGCGACCACCGGGATATGGCCAAGCCCGGCCGCCCGCATCCGCTCCATCAGTTCCTCGATCAGCGGCAGATGCGAGCCCGACAGGATCGACACGCCCACCACATGCGCCTCGGTCTCCAGCGCCTGAGCCACGATCTGCTCCGGCGTCATCCGGATGCCCTCATAGGTGATGTCCATGCCGCAGTCGCGGGCGCGGAAGGCGATCTGCTCGGCGCCGTTGGAATGGCCGTCCAGCCCAGGCTTGCCGACCACGAAGGTGAGCCGGCGGCCCAGCTGCGCCGAGGCCGCATCCACCGCCTCGCGGATTTCCTCGAGCCCCTCCGTCCGGTTCGAGGGCGAACGGCTGACCCCGGTCGGGCCGCGGTATTCGCCATGGACCGCCCGCATCACGCCGGCCCATTCGCCGGTGGTGGCCCCGGCCTTCGCGGCTGCGATGGAGGCAGGCATGATGTTGCGCCCGGCGCGGGCATCGGCAGAGAGCGCCTCCAGCGCCCGCTTCACCGCCGCTTCGTCGCGCGCCGCGCGCCATTGCTGCAGCCGCGACACCTGATCCAGCTCCACCGCCGGATCCACCACCATGATCCCGCCATCGCCCGCGGTCAGCGGCGAAGGCTCGCCCTGCTGCCAGCGGTTCACGCCGACGACGATGGTCTCGTTCGATTCGATGCGGTTGATGCGCTCCGCATTGGATTCGACCAGCCGCGCCTTCATATAGTCGATCGCGGCGATCGCCCCGCCCATGGCATCAAGCGTTTCCAGCTCCGCCCGCGCGCCCGCCTTCAGCGCCTCGACCTTGCGCGTGATCGCCGGATTGCCGTCGAACAGGTCCTCATATTCCAGCAGGTCGGTCTCGTAGGCCATGATCTGCTGCATCCGCAGCGACCATTGCTGATCCCAGGGCCGCGGCAGGCCGAGCGCCTCGTTCCAGGCTGGCAGCTGCACCGCCCGCGCCCGCGCGTTCTTGGAAAGCGTCACCGCCAGCATCTCGATCAGGATGCGGTAGACGTTGTTCTCCGGCTGCTGTTCGGTGAGCCCGAGGCTGTTCACCTGCACGCCATAGCGGAAGCGGCGGTAGCGCTCGTCGGTGATGCCGTAGCGCTCCAGGCAGATCTCGTCCCAGAGCTCGGTGAAGGCGCGCATCTTGCACAGCTCGGTCACGAAGCGGATCCCCGCATTCACGAAGAACGAAATCCGCCCCACCATCGCCGGGAAGCCCTCCGGCGGCACCTTGGTCTTCAGATCGTCCAGCACGGCGATGCCCGTGGCCAGAGCGAAGGCCAGCTCCTGCTCCGGCGTCGCGCCCGCTTCCTGCAGGTGATAGGAACACACGTTCATCGGGTTCCATTTCGGCAGGTGCTCGCGCGTATAGGCGGCAACGTCGGTGATCATCGCAAGGCTGGGTTTGGGCGGGCAGATATAGGTGCCGCGGCTCAGGTATTCCTTCACCAGATCGTTCTGCACCGTGCCCTGCAGCAGCGAGACATCGGCGCCCTGCTCCTCCGCCACGGCGATATAGAGCGACAGCAGCCAGGGCGCCGTCGCGTTGATCGTCATCGAGGTGTTCATCTGTTCGAGCGGGATCTGATCGAACAGGGCCCGCATATCGCCCAGATGGCAGATCGGCACGCCGACCTTGCCGACCTCGCCCCGCGCCAGCACATGATCCGAATCATAGCCGGTCTGGGTCGGCAGATCGAAGGCCACCGACAGACCGGTCTGCCCCTTGGACAGGTTCATCCGGTAGAGCGCGTTCGATTTTTCCGCCGTGGAATGGCCCGCATAGGTCCGGAACAGCCAGGGTTTCTCCTTCACGGGGCGGATGGTCTCGTTCATGGTCTCTCTCCGGGGCGGGCTACGGATTGGCAAGATTGTTGCCGTCGAGACCTAATATTGGCAATAATATGCGCCTGTCAATTCTCTGCATTGCGGCACGCGCCGGTTCTGCCGCTGCGGCGCCGCGCCCAGGCGAAGGCGGCCATGCCAGAGGCCAGCAGCACCGCTGCCGCCGGCAGCGGCACCACGGTGGGCAGGTCTCGGGTGTCGAAGCTCAGATTGTCGGCATAGACGTTGTTCTGCCCCTGCCAGCCCGCGCCATAGAACACGACCGAGGCGATCTCGGCCTCGGTGCTCAGGCTCAGGCGCCGCATGCCCGCGGTGTACCAGGGCAGATAGCTCGTGGTCTGGGCGAGCAGGCTGCCCGCGGCATCATAGGCCCGCAGGAACAGGTGATCCTCGTCCATGCCCCAATCCCCGAGATCGACGGAGACGGCCGTCACTCCGCGCAGGGTAAAGCGCGCGCGGAACGGGGCCGTATAGCTGCCGTCGTTCGAGGACAGGAGCGCCCGGCTGCCCTCGGGGCCGATATGCACGAAGGCGCCGCTGTCGAAGACCGCACCGCCGAGATCCACGCCGGTCAGGCTAGAGGACAGCGCCGCATCGTCAAAGCCGATGCTGTAATGCGCCGCCGATGCCAGGCTGGCGGCGGTGCAGAGGATGGCGGAGAGAAGCAGGGCCTTCACGGGACACTCCGGAACAAAGATACGTCTTTCCAGCCTTATAGCGGCCGCCCTGCCCTGCCGCCAACGGGGCACCGACAGTTCAGGTAAACGGCGCCACGCGTCGCGACAGAAAATTTCAATTTTGTGACGACAGTCATTGCAAAGTTGCGCGCGCAAGATTATTTCAATCCCGGAGACCCGCCCGATTCTGCGGCGCGGCGAGGCAACAGGAGAGTAGGATGGCCCTCGACGTGAACACCGGCATCGCACCTTACGAAGCGCCGGAAAAGGATCTGTACGAAATCGGCGAAATGCCGCCCCTCGGCTATGTGCCTAAGAAGATGTACGCATGGTCGATCCGCCGCGAGCGGCATGGCGAGCCCGAGAAGTCGTTCCAGGTCGAGGTTGTCGATACCTGGGAGATCGACTCGAACGAGGTGCTCGTGCTGGTGATGGCCGCGGGCGTGAACTACAACGGCGTCTGGGCCGGGCTCGGCGTGCCGATCAGCCCCTTCGACGGCCACAAGCAGCCCTATCACATTGCAGGCTCCGATGCCTCTGGCATCGTCTGGAAGGTGGGCGAGAAGGTCACCCGCTGGAAGGTGGGCGACGAGGTCGTGATCCACTGCAACCAGGACGATGGCGACGACGAGGAATGCAACGGCGGCGATCCGATGTTCTCGCCGAGCCAGCGGATCTGGGGCTATGAGACCCCCGACGGCTCCTTCGCGCAGTTCACCCGTGTGCAGGCGCAGCAGCTGATGCCGCGGCCGCGGCACCTGACCTGGGAGGAAGCCGCCTGCTACACGCTGACGCTGGCCACCGCCTACCGGATGCTGTTCGGCCACGAGCCGCATGACCTGAAGCCCGGCCAGAACGTGCTGGTCTGGGGCGCCTCGGGCGGCCTCGGCAGCTTCGCGATCCAGCTGGTGAATGCGGCGGGGGCTTCAGCGATCGGGGTGATCTCCGATGAATCGAAGCGCGACTTCGTGATGAGCCTCGGCGCCAAGGGCGTGATCAACCGCAACGAATTCAAGTGCTGGGGCCAGCTGCCCAAGGTGAACAGCACCGAATACAACGACTGGCTGAAGGAAGCGCGCAAGTTCGGCAAGGCGATCTGGGACATCACCGGCAAGGGCGTGAACGTCGATATGGTGTTCGAGCACCCGGGCGAGGCCACCTTCCCCGTCTCCACCCTGGTGGTGAAGAAGGGCGGCATGGTCGTGATCTGCGCCGGCACCTCGGGCTTCAACTGCACCTTCGACGTGCGCTACATGTGGATGCACCAGAAGCGCCTGCAGGGCAGCCACTTCGCCCACCTGAAGCAGGCATCGGCCGCGAACAAGCTGATGATCGAGCGCCGGATCGACCCCTGCATGTCGGAGGTCTTCCCCTGGGCGGAAATCCCGCTCGCGCATACCAAGATGCTGAAGAACCAGCACAAGCCGGGTAACATGGCGGTTCTGGTGCAGGCGCCGCGCACCGGGCTGCGCACGTTTGAGGACTCGCTGGAAGCAAGCCGCGAAGGCAAGTAACCCGCCCCGGAATATGATTACGCAGCCGCCCTTCGGGGCGGCTGTTTGCATTCGTGGTCCGGCGTCAAGCGAAAGGCCCCAGAGGTTTCCCTCCGGGGCCTTTGCTGTAGATCCTGCGATCAGGCGTTGATGTGGTCGCCCAGGGCTTCCATATCGGCCAGCAGCTTCACCGCCGCATCGACCGCATCCGGCACGGCCTCGTCCACGGCCTTCTTCGCCTCGGCGACATATTCCGCGACCAGCGCCGCAGTCAGCTCCGCCTTCGGCACGCCGCGTTCGGCCAGCAGGTTCACGCTCTCGCCGGTGATCTCGGCGAAACCGCCGGTCACCCCGAACTCGTAGCTCGACCCATCGGCGCCGACGACCGTGACGATCCCCGGACGCAGCGTGGTGATCAGCGGCGCATGGCCGGGCATCGCGGTCAGGTCACCCTCGGTGCCCGGAATCCGCACCTCGCGGACCGGGACGGAAGACAGCTTCCGTTCCGGCGTCACGAGGTCGAACTGCATCGTATCGGCCATCTCTGCCCCCTTACGCCGCAGCGGCGAGCTTGGCGGCCTTCGCGATCACGTCGTCGATCCCGCCAACCATGTAGAAGGCGGCTTCCGGCAGGTGGTCGTATTCGCCGGCCACGACAGCCTTGAACGACTTGATCGTGTCTTCCAGCGGAACCTGGACGCCATCCGAGCCGGTGAAGACCTTCGCCACGTCGAACGGCTGGCTCAGGAAGCGCTGGATCTTGCGCGCGCGGGTCACCGTCAGCTTGTCCTCTTCGGACAGTTCGTCCATCCCGAGGATGGCGATGATGTCCTGGAGCGACTTGTAGCGTTGCAGGATCCCCTGAACCGCACGGGCGGTGTCATAGTGCTCCTGGCCGACCACTTGCGGATCGAGGATCCGCGAGGAGGAGTCGAGCGGGTCCACGGCCGGGTAGATCCCGAGTTCCGAGATCGCGCGGCTGAGAACGGTGGTCGCGTCGAGGTGGGCGAAGGAGGTCGCCGGCGCCGGGTCGGTAAGGTCGTCGGCCGGAACGTAGATCGCCTGCACCGAGGTGATCGAGCCCGCCTTGGTCGAGGTGATGCGCTCTTGCAGCGCGCCCATGTCGGTCGCGAGCGTCGGCTGGTAGCCCACGGCCGAAGGGATCCGGCCGAGCAGCGCCGACACTTCCGAACCGGCTTGCGTGAAGCGGAAGATGTTGTCGACGAAGAACAGAACGTCGGTGCCCGACTGGTCGCGGAACTGCTCGGCCAGCGTCAGGCCGGTCAGCGCGACGCGCGCACGCGCCCCCGGAGGCTCGTTCATCTGGCCATAGACCAGCGCCACTTTCGACTCGTCGAGCTTCTCGGTGTTGATAACGCCCGACTCGATCATTTCGTGATAGAGGTCGTTGCCTTCACGGGTCCGCTCGCCCACACCGGCGAACACGGAGAAGCCCGAGTGCACCTTGGCGATGTTGTTGATCAGTTCCATGATCAGAACCGTCTTGCCCACGCCGGCGCCGCCGAACAGGCCGATCTTGCCGCCCTTGGAATAAGGCGCCAGCAGGTCGATGACCTTGATGCCGGTCACGAGGATCGCGGTTTCCGTCGCCTGTTCGTCGAACTCGGGCGCCGGCTGGTGGATCGCGCGGGCTTCGGTCCTGATGACCGGGCCCTTCTCGTCCACCGGCTCGCCGATGACGTTCAGGATGCGGCCCAGCGTCGCGTTGCCCACCGGCACGGTGATCGGCGCGCCGGTATCGGTCACGACGGCACCGCGCACGAGGCCTTCGGTCGCGTCCATGGCGATGGTGCGCACGCTGTTCTCGCCGAGGTGCTGGGCCACTTCGAGGACCAGCGGCTTGCCGTTGTTGGTGGTTTCAAGGGCGTTGAGGATCGAGGGCAGGCCGTCTTCGAACTGCACGTCGACGACGGCGCCGATGATCTGGGTCACTTTGCCTTTGCTAGCCATTATCTGTCTCCGGTTCCGTCAGAGCGCCTCGGCGCCCGAAATGATTTCGATGAGCTCTTTGGTGATCGCAGCCTGACGCGAGCGGTTATACTCGATCGTCAGCTTGTCGATCATGTCGCCCGCATTGCGCGTCGCGTTGTCCATCGCCGACATCTGCGCCCCGTTGAAGGAGGCGTTGTTCTCCAGAAGCGCCGCGAAGATCGCCGTGGCCACACCGCGCGGAAGCAGATCCGCCAGGATCGCCTCCTCGCTCGGCTCATAGTCGAAATCGGCCGTGGCGCCATGGCCCGCAGCATCCTCGAACACTGCCGGGATGAGCTGCTTCGCGGTCGGGATCTGGCTGATCACGCTCTCGAAGCGGGAGAAGAAGAGCGTGGCGACATCGTATTCACCGGCGGCGAAGCGCGACAGGATGTCCTTCGCGATCGCCTGGGCGTTCGAATAGCCGAGCTTCTTCACGTCGCTCAGGTCGATATGGCCGATGAAATACTGGCCCAGGTCGCGGCGCAATGCGTCGCGGCCCTTCTTGCCGACGGTGAGGATCTTCACCGTCTTGCCGTTTGCCAGCAGTTCCTGGGCCCGCGCGCGGGCGAGCTTGGCGATGTTGGCGTTGAAGCCGCCGCAGAGGCCGCGCTCGCCGGTCATCACCACCAGCAGATGGGTCTTGTCAGCCCCCGTCCCGGCCAGAAGCCGGGGCGCGGAGGCCGAGCCGCCCACACCTGCCGCGAGGCTCGACATGACCGCCGTCATCCGCTCGGCATAGGGCCGGGCGGCTTCGGCAGCCTCCTGGGCGCGACGGAGCTTGGCCGCCGCGACCATCTGCATGGCCTTCGTGATCTTACGGGTGTTCTTGACACTCGTGATCCGGTTCTTGAGGTCCTTAAGGCTGGGCATGTCCCTGTCCTTTCAGGCCGATCAAGCGAAGGTCTTGGCGAATTCTTCGATCGCGGCCTTCAGTTTCGCTTCGGAGTCACCCTTGATCTTCGGATCGTCCTTGGTGAGCCACTCGAGTATGTCCTTGCGGGTGCCGCGCAGATAGGCCAGCAGGCCCGCTTCCCAGCGGCCGACATCCTTCACCGGAACGGCATCGAGGAAGCCTGCGGTGCCGGCATAGATGACCGCAACGATTTCCGCGTTGGTGAGCGGCGAATATTGCGGCTGCTTCATCAGCTCGGTCAGGCGCGCGCCGCGGTTCAGCAGCTTCTGCGTCGCGGCGTCGAGGTCCGAGCCGAACTGCGCGAAGGCCGCCATTTCGCGGTACTGCGCCAGCTCCAGCTTCACCGGGCCTGCGACCGACTTCATCGAGTTGGTCTGCGCCGAGGAGCCCACGCGCGACACCGACAGACCGGTGTTCACGGCCGGGCGGATGCCCTGATAGAACAGTTCGGTTTCGAGGAAGATCTGGCCGTCGGTGATCGAGATCACGTTGGTCGGGATATAGGCCGACACGTCGCCCGCCTGGGTTTCGATGATCGGCAGCGCGGTCAGCGAGCCCGAGCCGAAGTCCTCGTTCAGCTTCGCCGAACGCTCCAGCAGGCGCGAATGGAGGTAGAACACGTCGCCCGGATAGGCTTCACGCCCCGGCGGACGGCGCAGCAGCAGCGACATCTGACGGTAGGCCACGGCCTGCTTCGACAGGTCATCGTAGATCATCAGGCCGTGCATGCCGTTGTCGCGGAAGTATTCCGCCATCGCGGTCGCGGTATAGGGCGCGAGATATTGCATCGGCGCCGGGTCCGAAGCGGTCGCGGCGATGACGGTGGTGTATTCCATCGCGCCGGTTTCTTCGAGCTTCTTCACCAGCTGGGCCACGGTCGAACGCTTCTGGCCGACGGCGACGTAGAAGCAGTGCAGCTTCTTCTCCGGGTTGGCGGCGTTGTACGACTTCTGGTTCAGGATGGTGTCGAGCGCAATCGCGGTCTTGCCGGTCTGACGGTCCCCGATGATCAGCTCGCGCTGTCCGCGGCCGATCGGGATCATCGCGTCGACCGATTTCAGACCGGTCGACATCGGCTCGTGCACCGATTTCCGCGGGATGATGCCCGGGGCCTTCACGTCGGCGACGCGGCGTTCGGTCGCGGCGATCGGGCCCTTGCCGTCGATCGGGTTGCCGAGCGCGTCGACCACGCGGCCGAGGAGCGCCGGGCCCACCGGGACGTCCACGATCGCGTTGGTGCGCTTGACGGTGTCGCCTTCCTTGATGTCCCGGTCGGAGCCGAAGATAACGATACCGACGTTGTCGGTCTCGAGGTTCAGCGCCATGCCGCGGATGCCGCCGGGGAATTCGACCATTTCACCGGCCTGGACGTTGTCCAGACCGTAGACGCGGGCGATGCCATCGCCAACCGACAGCACGCGGCCGATTTCGGCCACCTGGGCGTCCTGCCCGAAATTCTTGATCTGCTCCTTGAGGATCGCAGAGATCTCAGCTGCTTGGATGCCCATTATCCGACCTCTTTCATGGTATTTTGCAGGGAGGCGAGTTTCGCGCGGATCGACGTGTCGATCATCTGCGACCCCAGCCTGACAATCATGCCGCCGATCAGGCTTTCATCGACGGTGACATTGAGTTTGACGGTCTTGCCGGTCTTTTCGCTGAGCGCGGCCGCCAGATCCGTGGTCTGCGCCTTGGTCAGCGCGGCCGCGGAGGTGACATCGGCCGTCATCTCGCCCTTCGCCTCGGCGATCAGGGCGGACAGCGCGCTCAGGAGCTGCGGCAGCGCGAACAGACGGCGCTTCTCCGCCATCAGCGTCAGGCCATTGGCCAGCGGCGCGGAGAGCTTCATCGTCTTGGCCAGCGCGGCAACCGCGCGCGTGGCTTCCTCGCGGCCATAGATCGGCGATGCGATCACGTCGCGCAGCTCGGCCGAGGCCGAGAGGGCCGCGCCGACCGCCTCCACGTCCGCCTCGAGCGCGGGGACGGCTTTCGCCTCCTGCGCCAGTTCGAAAATAGCCGAGGCGTAGCGCCCGGCAATGGCTGCGGAAATCGAAGCTGGTTCGGACACGTCCACCCTTCCGATGTTCTGCCCCCTGCCGGCGGCCCTGTCGGACCGGGCGGAGGTCCCCCGTTATCGGTGCAGCGGCCCGCCGGCCCTTGCACCATATTCGGCGTTGCGTGTAGCAGAGCGCCCCCCCCCTCGCAACCGTCTTGGACAACAGAATGTGATAGACGGGCACCTATTTTGCCCTGTCCTGCCCATGCCCGCCGAGTTCACCCGCTAACATCACAGAACTGTGGATTTCGCTTTGCGATCAGGGCCCGGAAAACCCGAGTAAATCCATCTGCCGGGCGGCGCGGGCGGCGGCGGTGATTCTATACGCGCGCCGCAGCGTGCCCGCTCAGACGGGGCCGGCCGCGGCCTGCCCCACCCCCTCCAGCACCGACATCGGCCGGCGCACGGTGGCGCCGAGCCCGGGGCGGCGGGGCGCATGCACCTGCTTGGACAATTCGAGCATCAGCACGCCCGCGGCAATGAGGCCGGTCAGGCGCCCGCCGAAGCGCTCCCACATCGAGGCCGAGCGCAGCCAGAAGCGGCGGTGCGAGGGCGGGATATAGAGCGCGGCGGCATGGCGTTCGGGCACGAAGCCCGCGCGGCGGCACTGCATGTCGAGCTGGCCGAGCGTATAGGGCCGGCCGAAGCCGAAGGGCGTGGTCTCGCGCGGCGCCCAGAGGCCCGAGCGGTTCGGCACGATGAGCATCGCCCGCCCGCCCGGCCCCAGCACGCGCCAGCATTCCTCGAGCAGCAGATCGGGGTTGTCCGAGACTTCGAGCCCGTGCAGCAACACCAGCCGGTCCGCCATGCCGGTTTCGAGCGGCCAGCGCGCCTCCTCGCACAGCACCGAGACATTGGGCATGCCCGCAGGCCAGGGCATCACGCCCTGATCGGAGGGCATCAGCCCGATCACCCGGCGCGCCGTTGCAAGGTAGGGGCGCAGGAGCGGCACGGCGAAGCCATAGCCCACCACCGTCTGCCCCGCCATCTCGCCCGGGGTGGCGGGCCACAGCTCCGTCAGCCTGTCGCGGATCGCCTTCTGTGCGGCGCGGCCCAGCTGCGTGCGGTAGTAGAAGTTGCGCAGGTCGAGCACGTCGAGGTGCATTGCGTCACAGGTCTCCTTCGGCGATGCTCTGGCGCCAGTAGCTTAACCAGTATCTGGCCCCCGTATCAGACCCGAGCATAGAGCAACGCGAGCGAAACGCCATGACCCTTGAACTGACGATCGTTCCCTGCCTGTCCGACAATTACGCCTGGATCATCCATGAGCAGGCGACGGATACCACCGCCGTGATCGACGTGCCCGATGCGGCGCCGATCCTCGACGTGCTGAAGGCTCGTGGCTGGCGGCTCAACCATATCCTGATCACCCACCATCACGACGACCATATCGCCGGGGTGGAGGCGCTGGCGCAGATGACCGGCGCGCGGGTGATCGGCGCGGCGCAGGATGCCGCGCGGCTGCCCGCGCTGAGCGATGCCGTAGCGCCCGGAGACCGGTTTCCGCTCGGGATCCAGACTGTGGAGGTGATCGACGCGCCGGGCCATACGCTGGGCCATGTGGCCTATTACCTGGCGGAGGCGGGGCTGCTGTTCTCGGGCGACAGTCTGATGAGCTGGGGCTGCGGGCGGCTGTTCGAGGGGACGCCCGCGCAGATGCATGCCACGCTGCGCCGTCTGGCCGCGCTGCCACCCGAAACGCGGATCTGCTCCGGGCACGAATATACCGAGGCGAACGGCCGCTTTGCGCTGGCGCTGGAACCCGGGAGCCCGGCGCTTGTGGCGCGGATGGCGGAGGTTCGGGCGCTGCGGGCCGAGGGAAAGCCAAGCCTTCCGCCGACGCTGGCGCAGGAGCTGGCCACGAACCCGTTCCTGCGCGCCGACGACGGGCTGCGGCGGGCGCTCGGCCTGCCGGAAGGCGCGAGCGCACTCGAGCTTTTCACCGAGGCCCGGGCACGCAAGGACCGCTTCTAGCGCCGGCCTGCCCCCGGAGCGGCCGCTGGGGCATAAGCCAGGCCGGGGGTGATAGCGATGGCCGGGCGACACGCGCGGGGGCGGCCCCGAAGCCCGGGATGCATCGTGGAACATGGGTCTTCCGGGCGCCAGCTCCCTCCGCGCGGGCCGGTGAATACCCGCCGCCTGTGACACAGGCGGCGCGGCGGACGATCGGGCCCGATCCCCTATGGCCTGCGGCGGAAGGCTGCGGGTCCTCTCTGGCCTGCGCAGCGCTGCGGGCGGGGCCTAGAGGCCGCATGGCCTGCACTGACGGTTTATGCCTTCCGGCGCGCTAAGCCCCACGATCCTCCGAGCGGTAGCGCCGGAGCGCATCGGCGATGAACAGCCGCGAGAGCGCATGATACAGCGTCTCGGGCGAGATCACCCGCGCGGTGCCATAGCCCAGCATGGCCGAGGCCATCACCGGCACGATATTGCCGTGGTTTCCGGTCATCTCGACGATGATCACGATCGCGGTCAGCGGCGCCTGGGTGACCCCGGCAAAATAGCCCGCCATTCCGAGAATGGCCGCGAGCCCCACCTGCCCCCCGATCAGCCCGGCGAGCATCGCTCCAAGCCCCGCGCCCACCGAAAGCGACGGCGCAAACAGCCCGCCCGGAATACCCGATACCGTGGCCGCCAGCGTGACCAGCAGCTTCGCCACGAAGAAATGCGCCTCGGGGGCTTCGCCCTCGATCGCCGCGCGGGCCTGTTCGTAGCCGGTGCCCCAGGTCTCGCCGCCGGTGAGGATGCCGACCACGGCCGTAATCAGCCCCGCCACCAGCGCCACGATCAGCGTGCGCTGCAGCGCGGGCATGGCCCGGACCCGGCGCAGGCGCCGCGTGATCCAGATCACGGCGCGGGAAAAGGCCGCGCCCATCAGCCCGCCGCAGATGCCGCAGGCGCCGACGAGGAGCCAGTCCTTCAGCGTGCCGAAGGTGGCATGCGACACGCCGAAATAGGTATAGCTGCCGAGGAGCCAGAGCGAGGCGATCCCCGAGATGATCACCGTCGTCAGCACCACGCCATTGGTGCGCGCCTGGAACGAGCGGCCCATTTCCTCGATGGCGAAGACGATGCCCGCGATCGGCGTGTTGAAGGCCGCGGCGATCCCGGCCGCAGAGCCCGCGAGGATCAGCCCGCGCATCCGCACCATGTTGCCGTAGCGCCCCGCGGCCATCATGATCGAGGCGCCGATCTGGACCGTCGGGCCCTCGCGCCCGATGGAGGCGCCGCAGGCCAGCCCCGCGACCGTCAGCAGGACCTTGCCGAAGGCGATGCGCAGCGACAGCACCCCGCCGCGCCCCGGAAGGTGGCACAGCTCGCGCGCGGCGATGGCCTGCGGAATGCCCGAGCCCTGCGTGCCCGGAAACAGCCGCGCCGCAGCCCAGGCGCTGAGCACGAAGCCCGCAGGCGTGATCAGCAGCGGCAGCCAGCGCCGCCAGCCATCGCGCGTGGCGGCCAGAAACAGCTCCTGCGCATGATCGGCGGCAATCGCGAAGCCGACGCTGACCAGCCCGATGGCCAGCGCCCCGCTCCAGAAGACCAGCCGGGCCGCGATGTGCCGGCGCGTCACCATGGCACGCGACCGGCGCAGCATCGCCATCCGCCGAATCCTCAAGGACCCCATCTTTTGCCCCGCTCTGCGCTTTTCTTTCCCATGGACTGCGCTATCCCTTGTTGCAAGTGCAGAGCGTTCCTAACTGAGCTGCCCTGCCCGGTGATTTTGCCCATGCGGCATGATCATTTTTTGGGCGCAACGCAAAGTTTGAACGATTTTTGCGCAGATGGGGCTTGAAGAGTGGCGAAATCCACCGAACTTTAACCTCATGAGGCCAATGTCGGCAGGACACCCCCGCCGAAGAAAGGAGCATCAGATGCCGTCGTTCTCGACCACGCTCGAACAAGCCATTCATGGGGCGCTGGCACTTGCCAATGCGCGCAAGCATGAGCTGGCCACGCTCGAACACCTGTTGCTCGCCCTGATCGACGAGCCCGACGCCGGCCGCGTGATGCGCGCCTGCGGCGTGAACCTCGACGAGCTGCGACAGACGCTGACCGAATTCATCGACGACGATCTCTCGACCCTGATCACCGAGGTCGAAGGATCCGAGGCCGTGCCGACTGCCGCCTTCCAGCGCGTGATCCAGCGCGCAGCGATCCACGTCCAGAGCTCGGGGCGCACCGAAGTCACCGGGGCCAATGTGCTCGTCGCGATCTTTGCCGAACGCGAGAGCAATGCCGCCTTCTTCCTGCAGGAGCAGGACATGACCCGCTATGACGCGGTCAACTTCATCGCGCATGGCGTGGCGAAGGACCCGTCCTTCGGCGAGCCGCGCCCGGTCGTCGGCTCCGACGAGGAACCCAAGCAGGAAGCTCAGGCGACCCACGCGGAGAACAAGGAATCCGCGCTCGGCAAATATTGCGTCAACCTCAACGTCAAGTCGCAGAAGGGCGATATCGACCCGCTGATCGGGCGCGAGGAAGAGGTGGAGCGCGCGATCCAGGTGCTGTGCCGCCGGCGCAAGAACAACCCGCTGCTGGTGGGCGACCCGGGCGTGGGCAAGACCGCCATCGCCGAGGGCCTGGCGCTGAAGATCGTGCGCGGCGAGACGCCGGAGATCCTGGCCAAGGCCATGATCTTCTCGCTCGACATGGGCGCGCTGCTGGCCGGGACGCGGTATCGCGGCGATTTCGAAGAGCGGCTGAAGGCGGTGGTGAAGGAGCTGGAGGATCATCCGAACGCGATCCTGTTCATCGACGAAATCCACACCGTGATCGGCGCGGGGGCGACCTCGGGCGGGGCGATGGATGCATCGAACCTGTTGAAGCCAGCGCTCGCGGGCGGCAAGCTGCGCTGCATGGGCTCGACCACCTACAAGGAATACCGCCAGCATTTCGAGAAGGACCGCGCCCTGAGCCGCCGGTTCCAGAAGATCGACGTGAACGAGCCCTCGGTGGCGGATTCGATCAAGATTTTGATGGGGCTGAAGCCCTATTTCGAGAAGCACCACGACCTGCGCTATACCAATGACGCGATCAAGGCGGCGGTGGAGCTGTCGGCGCGCTACATCAACGACCGCAAGCTGCCTGACAAGGCGATCGACGTGATCGACGAAGCGGGTGCTGCGCAGCATCTGCTCTCGGCTTCGAAGCGGCGCAAGACGCTGGGCGAGAAGGAGATCGAGGCGGTGGTTGCCAAGATCGCCCGGATCCCCCCGAAGAACGTGTCGAAGGACGATGCCGAGGTGCTGCGCGACCTGGAGAAAACGCTCAAGCGCGTGGTCTTCGGGCAGGACAAGGCGATCGAGGCGCTGTCTTCGGCGATCAAGCTGGCGCGCGCAGGTCTGCGCGAGCCCGAAAAGCCGATCGGCAACTACCTGTTTGCAGGCCCCACCGGCGTCGGCAAGACCGAAGTCGCGAGCCAGCTGGCGAAGATCCTCGGTGTGGAACTGCTGCGCTTCGACATGTCGGAATACATGGAGAAGCATGCGGTCAGCCGGCTGATCGGCGCGCCTCCGGGCTACGTCGGCTTCGATCAGGGCGGGATGCTGACCGATGGCGTGGACCAGCATCCGCATTGCGTGCTGTTGCTCGACGAAATCGAGAAGGCGCACCCGGATGTGTATAACATCCTGCTGCAGGTGATGGACCACGGCAAGCTGACCGACCACAATGGCCGGCAGGTGGATTTCCGCAACGTGATCCTGATCATGACCTCGAATGCGGGTGCATCGGACATGCAGAAGGCCGCGATCGGCTTCGGGCGCGACAAGCGCGAGGGCGAAGATAAGGCCGCGATCGAGCGCACCTTCACGCCCGAATTCCGCAACCGTCTGGATGCTGTCGTGTCCTTCGCGCCGCTGCCGCGTGAGGTGATCCTGCAGGTGGTGGACAAGTTCGTTCTGCAGCTGGAAGCCCAGCTGATCGACCGTAATGTCCATATCGAGCTGAGCCCGGAGGCGGCCGACTGGCTCGCCGAGAAAGGCTACGACGACAAGATGGGCGCGCGTCCGCTGGGCCGCGTGATTCAGGAGCAACTGAAGAAGCCGCTGGCCGATGAGCTGCTATTCGGGCGGCTGACGAAGGGTGGCGTCGTGCGCGTGACGGTGAAGGACGGCACGATCCAGCTCGACATTTCCGAGCACGGCAAGCCTCGGCTGACGCGCACGAAACCGCGCCTCCTGCCCGCCGGGTGACACGGCAAACGACCACAGAGGCCCGCCACCCGGCGGGCCTCATTCTATTTGCGGCGCCATGAATGCGAATCCCCCCAAGCGGACCACCGGAAGCCAGAGCTTTGCCGCCAGCCCTTGAGCACCAGCATGCCATTCGGTTTCGTCGGCTATGGACTGGGCGCAGCCCTCTCGCGGCATACAGTTGTATTCCGCAAATATCTGGCATTACACAATTTTTTAGATTGCCTTCAGGAAAGCATCGGCTAAGGAGAATTATCCTGCAGGAGTTCCGGCATGCCCCTGATCGAAGATCATCCCCTTCGCCACGCGCTGGTTAACGAGCTTCACGCCCGCCCTTTCCCTGCGATTCAGGCGCCGGCACAGGTCGCCTATGTGGCGATCAAGGACCCGGTTGATGCCGCAAACCGGAACCGCGCGCGCGATCACGCGCATCTGTGCGACCTGCTCGAGAGGAACGGGAGCTTCCTGCCGACGCTGGACGCGACCCATCACGCAGCGCCGCTTGGCCGGTCGCATCTGGCCTGGGAGAGCCACACCGAATTCGTGACCTATCTGGCCCATGCGCAGGGAGTTTCCGCGCGCGCCTTCGACCCGGCCGAAACCGAAGTCTTCCCGGCGGACTGGCTCGCCGCCGCCCCCGGAAAGCGCATTGCCGCAGTGCAGGTCCGTATCGAGCCCCTGCCGGAAGACCCGGATGCGATCATCCCCATGATCGAAGACTGGTTCGTCGCCGAAAGCCTGGTCTGCGCCTGGGTTCTGGACGGGGCTGCGATCGTCGCCACCGATTTTCGCATCGACGCCAACGGTCAGATGCGCTTCGCCCTGTTCCCGCACCGCGGCACCGGCCCGGGCCGGATCGGCCGCATCGTGCAGTGGCTGTGCGAAATGGAAACCTATCGGGCCATGTCAATGCTTGGGCTGGGCCGCGCGCGCGGGCTGACCCGCCGTCTGAACGAACTCGAGCCGCGCCTTTCAGAGGTCGTCAACGGTATGGGCGGAGGCGTGGCCGAAGACACGCTGCAGCGGCTGCTCACGATTTCGGCCGAACTGGAGGCTCTGGCCGTCGGCCATTCGTTCCGCTTTGGCGCGACCGGCGCCTATGCCGCCATCGTGCGCGAAAGGGTCGATGTGCTGCGCGAAAGCCGTGTGCAGGGGCGTCAGAAATTCGGGGAATTCATGCTGCGCCGCTACGAACCGGCGATGCGCACGGTGATTTCCGCAGAAGCCCGGCTTCAGGCCATGGTGGAACGCGCCTCCCGCGCCGCGGAATCTCTGCGCACCCAGGTGGAGGTTGCCCGCCAGTCGCAGAACCAGAAAGTGCTCGAGAGTATGGACCGCCGGGCCGATCTGCAGCTGCGGCTGCAGCACACGGTCGAAGGGCTGTCGGTCGTGGCGATCAGCTATTATGCGGTGAGCCTTGCGGGCTATTTGAGCTATCCCCTCGCGAAGCATTTCGGCCTGTCGAAAGAGATGGCGATTGCCGGCCTGACACCGCTGGTCATCCTTGGTGTCTGGCTGATGATCCGGCGGATCCGCAAGGGTTTTCACTAAGCCGTTCCGCAGCGCGCTGTGCGTGCTGCGGACTAATATCCACATGTGGATCAGGAGTTCACGCCGATGGCAGCCCCCCACCGCGGGCGTGGGCCCCGGCACGAGAGGCCAGCCGAAGCGCGAGTCGGGCCTTGGCAAAGGAGTCTGCTGCCGCGTCGGGCCGATGGGCTTTCCGCGCGCCTGGCACACCCTCTGTCGTCAAATCACAGGCCGCCGCACAGCGATTTCATGGCAATCACTCCGCCGCCCCTCGATGGGTCAGCGTACCTATGCGCCGTATAGATGAGCGCGACCCTCCGCCGCCTCGTCTCCCCTTGGCGCAGTGGCGATGGTATTCCTGAGGCCACGAGGGGGCATCGACGATACGGCCGGGGTGCAATCGTCGATGAGACCACGCGGGGCGAGGCGGAACTGTCCACTCCGGGCAGCGGGCCTCAATAGCTTTTCCCAGAGCGGCTTCCTGCGCGCGATCCGTTCTTACGCGTCGCGCCCTGCCCGACTGCTCTCCCGCCTGATCGCGCTCTTGGGATGGCTGTCTCGGTCTGGGGAGCAGTCGGCAGCCGGTCACCCCGAGCGGGCGCTGAAAATTCTGCAATCGGGCCATCCAAAGGCGCGGCGCAGAGAAACGACCGAAGGGCTCAGGTCGTCGTTGGATGTAAGCTCAGTGGCAGTCCGGATTGCCAGCGGAGAGCGGCCCGGCGGGAGGCTGACAGGGGCGCTCGGAAGGTCCTGCCGGCGCCCCCGCAAAGACTTGAGCCGCCCCGTTCGGCGCCCGCGCGCCGCGCAGTCCAGCCCCCTTATCAGGGGCGGAAACTGGCACGTTCTGAAAAGCGCTCCTCCGCGCTGCCGACACCCGCAAAGGACGCGCCTACAGGCATCGCCATAGAGGCAGGGCCCGTCCCTGAAGTTACGGCCGGGCCTCCCGGGCGAGAAATTTCCGCCGCATGACCGGGCCAGGGCGCTGAGCGATGCGCCAATCCCTCACGGCCGCTCTGCACCGATTGCGCCTCAGGGCAAACGCCACCCGCGGCGCCCCGGGGAGGAAATCGGCCCCTTGCAGCCGAACCCTTCGGCGCAAGGGGCGAGATCAGCACTCCGGCAGCCCCCGCGGGCCTCGCGCGAGACGGCCGGGCAACCCTGCCCTCAGGGCAGTATACGCACGCCCCCCTTGGCTGCCGAGGAGGCCAGCATCGCATAGGCCTTCAGTGCGGTGGAGACCTGCCGGCTGCGCGGCGCGCTCGGGGTCCAGGGCAGCGGGCCCTTCGCGGCGCGGCGCGCCTCGAGCACATCCGCAGCCACCGCGAGGTTGATCGTCCGGTTCGGAATGTCGATCTCGATCCGGTCGCCGGTTTCCACCAGCCCGATCAGGCCGCCCTCCTCCGCCTCCGGCGAAACGTGCCCGATCGAGAGACCCGAGGTACCGCCCGAGAACCGGCCATCCGTGAGCAACGCGCATTTCGCGCCCAGCCCCTTCGATTTCAGGTAGCTCGTCGGGTACAGCATTTCCTGCATCCCCGGCCCGCCGCGCGGCCCCTCGAAGCGGATCACCACCACCTCGCCTTCCTTCACCTTGCCGGTGAGGATACCCGAAACGGCATCGTCCTGGCTCTCGAACACCTTGGCAGAGCCCGAGAATTTCAGGATGGAATCGTCTACGCCCGCGGTTTTCACGATGCAGCCGTGCTCGGCGATATTGCCAAACAGCACCGCGAGGCCGCCGTCCTTGGAAAACGCATGCTCGGCCGCGCGGATCACGCCCTTGGCGCGGTCGCGGTCCAGTTCCTTGTAGCGGTTGCCGGTGGAGAAGGCCTGGGTGGTGCGCACGCCGCCGGGCGCCGCGCGGTAGAATTCCTCCACCGCCGGGTCATTCGCCGTGATCACATCCCATTTCGCAATCGCCTCGCCCAGCGTCGGCGCATGCACGGTGCGCACGCCCGCATGGATCAGCCCGGCGCGGTTCATCTCGCCGAGGATCCCCATGATGCCGCCCGCGCGGTGAACGTCCTCCATGTGCACGTCCTGCTTCGCGGGCGCCACCTTGCACAGCACCGGCACCTTGCGGCTCAGCCGGTCGATGTCGTCCATGGTGAAATCGACCGCGCCTTCATAGGCGATGGCAAGCAGGTGCAGCACCGTGTTGGTGGAGCCGCCCATCGCGATATCGAGGCTCATCGCATTCTCGAACGCATCAAACGTGGCGATATCGCGCGGCAGCAGGCCGGCCTCCTCGCCCTCGTAATGGCGCTTGGTGATATCGACGATCCGGCGCCCGGCCTCCAGGAACAGCTCCTTGCGGTCCGCATGCGTGGCCAGCATCGAGCCATTGCCCGGCAGCGCGAGGCCAAGCGCCTCCGCAAGGCAGTTCATCGAATTCGCGGTGAACATCCCCGAGCACGATCCGCAGGTCGGGCAGGCGGCCTTCTCGATCGCCTCGACCTGTTCGTCGGTGTATTTGTCATCGGCCGCCACGACCATCGCATCGACCAGGTCGAGGTCATGCGCGATGATGTCGGGCGAGATCTTGCCCGCCTCCATCGGCCCGCCCGATACGAAGATCACCGGGATGTTGAGCCGCATCGCCGCCATCATCATCCCGGGGGTGATCTTGTCGCAGTTGGAGATGCAGACCATCGCATCGGCGCAATGCGCATTCACCATGTATTCCACACTGTCGGCGATCACCTCGCGCGAGGGCAGCGAATAGAGCATCCCGTCATGGCCCATCGCGATGCCGTCGTCGATCGCGATCGTGTTGAATTCCTTCGCCACGCCGCCCGCCTTCTCGATCTCGCGCGCGACCATCTGGCCCAGGTCCTTGAGGTGCACGTGCCCGGGGACGAATTGCGTGAAGGAGTTCACCACCGCGATGATCGGTTTGCCGAAATCGCTGTCCGTCATGCCGGTCGCGCGCCACAGGCCGCGTGCGCCCGCCATGTTGCGGCCGTGGGTGGATTTGCGGGAACGGTAGTAAGGCATCTGGCTCCTCCGGGTCGCTCCGCCCGAGTGGCGGTCTTGCGCCCTCTTACGCGCGCGCGCCGGAAATGCCAATGTTGTAAAGGGTCAGAACCCGTTACCCATGCGCCCGTCACCCGTGCGGATGCAGGTGCGGATGGCTGTGCAGATGCGGATGCGAATGGATCTCCGCCGGGATCAGCCGGCCCTCCTCGATCAGCATCGCCCGGCTCGCCAGCTCGGCCACGAAGCCCGCATCATGCGACACGAGGATCATCGCGCCCTCGAAGGCCGCGAGCGCCGCGCGCAGCCGCGCCATGTTTGCCGCATCGACACCATTCGTCGGCTCATCGAGCAGCAGCACATCGGGCCGCATCGCCAGCAGCCCCGCGAGGCACACGAGCCGCTTCTCTCCGCCCGAGAGCCGGTGCGTGACCCGCTCCGCCAGATGGCCGATCCCGAGTTCGGCCAGCACCTCCCGCGCCGCGGCCTCCGGATCACTCAGGCCGATATTCGCCGGGCCGAAGGCCACATCCTCCAGCACTGTCGGGCAGAAAAGCTGATCGTCGCTGTCCTGGAACAGGAAGCCCAGTCGCGGGCGCAGGGGCCGGAAATCGCGCTCGCGGCGGCAGTCCGTCCCGAAGAGGCGCACCGCCCCTTCGGCAGGCTCGAGCCCGGCGATGGCGCGCAGGAGCGTGGTCTTGCCCGCGCCATTCGGCCCGACGATGGCCAGCCGCTCGCGCGGCAAAAGACGCAGCGAAGCCCCCCGCAGCACCGCCGCCCCATCGCGCGAGACCGACACATCGCCGAGGGAAATCAACGGGATCACAGCCGGTCCACCGCCACAGCCAGCGCCCCGCAGAGGCACAGCGCCACAAAGCCCGCCCAATCCGCCGCCCGCGGCCGGGCGAAGGCCGCATGGGCGAAGCGGCCGCTGAAGCCGCGCATCCGCATCGCCTCTTCGACCCGCCGGGCGCGCTCCAGCGCGCGCACGAGCAGCATGCCCGTGAGGTTGCCATAGCTGCGCCAGGTGTGGCGGCCGGTGCCGGGCCGGAAGCCGCGCGCGCGCATCGCGAGGCGCAGCCGGGCGGCTTCGGCCCGGATCACCTCCAGATAGCGCGGCGCCAGCACGAAGACCCGCACCAGCGGCTCCGGCAGCCGCAGCGCATGGAGCGCCGCACCGAGCCGCGCCATCTCCACCCGGCCAAGGAGCGCCATCAGCAAAAGCGCCGCCGCCGTGACCTTGCAGCCCACCAGCCCCGCCCGCAGCAGCCCCTCGCGGCTGAG
>NZ_JAYRZN010000019.1:0-64836 GCF_041916475.1 Paenirhodobacter sp. | reverse complement strand
GCGCTACACCGACAGCTCTGTCGAGCGGCTGCAGGTGAAGCTGACCAGCCTGCATCAGGACCGCTATCAGGTGATGTGCAACCGCCGCCCCGTCCCGCTCGGGCAGACGCAGACATCGGGCGTCTCGGTGGGCGGTGTGCGCTTCAAGGCCTGGCAGCCGCCCGAGGCGCTGCACCCGACGCTGCCGGTGAACGCGCCGCTGATCTTCGATATCTACGATCGCTGGACGGGCCATGCGCTGGCGGGTTGCACCTATCATGTGGCGCATCCGGGCGGGCGCAACTACGACGTGTTCCCGGTCAATGCCTATGAGGCAGAGGCGCGGCGGCTGGCGCGGTTCGAGCCCTATGGCCATAGCCCCGGCTCCTACACGCCGCAAACGGAGGTTCCGCATCCGGAATTCCCCTTCACGCTTGACCTTCGCAGGCCGATCGGGCTGATGTGAGCGGATATTTGACCTGTGAGTCAGGATGAGCGAAGCCGCATCGAAACCGCCTGCCCCGGATTTCTTCTCCGACTACCGGCTCAGCCCGGGCGTCGCCGATGAGCTGTTCGATGCGCAGGGGCAGATGCGGCCGGTGTGGCGCCGCTTTGTCGACCGTTTCTCGCGCCTGACCCCCGAAGAGATTGCCGCGCGGTTCGAGCGCGGCAATCTGTACCTGCGCGATGCCGGCGTGTTCTACCGGCAGTATTCCAACGACCCTCTGCAGGAGCGCGAATGGCCGCTGAGCCATATCCCGGTGATCCTGCACGAGGAGGAATGGGCCAGTATCTGCGCCGGGCTCGCGCAGCGCGCCGACCTGCTCGAGCGGGTGATGGCCGATCTATATGGCCCCGGCACGCTGGTGCAGGACGGGCATCTGCCGGCCGAGCTGGTGGCGGGTTCGCGGCAATGGCTGCGCCCGATGGTGGGGGTGCCGCCGCGCGGCGGCCATTATCTGCATTATCTGGCCTTCGAGATCGGCCGCTCGCCCGATGGCTCCTGGTTCGTGCTGGGGGACCGCACGCAGGCGCCGTCCGGGGCGGGGTTCGCGCTGGAAAACCGCATGGCCACCGGCCGGATCTTCCCCGAGCGTTTCCCGCGCGCGCATATCCACCGGCTGGCCGGGTTCTTCGGCGCCTTCCGCCAGGCGATGGAGACCCTCGCCCGCGGCCCCGGCGGGCGCGAGCGCTATGCCGCGATCCTGACGCCCGGCCCCTCGAACGACACCTATTACGAACATACCTATATCGCGCGCTACCTCGGCATGATGCTCCTCGAGGGCGAGGACCTGCTGGTGGAAAACGGCCAGGCGATGGTGCGCACCATTCAGGGCCCGCAGCCGGTGGGCCTGCTGTGGCGCCGCATCGACGCGGCCTTCGCCGACCCGCTGGAGCTCGACCCCTCGAGCCATATCGGCACGCCGGGGCTGATGGAGGCGGTGCGCGAGCGCAACCTCGCGCTGGTGAATGCGCTCGGCTCCGGCATCCTCGAAATCCGGGCGATGATGGCGTTCCTGCCGCGGATCGCGCAGGTGATGCTGGATCAGCCGCTGATGCTGCCCAATATTGCCACCTGGTGGTGCGGCGGCGATGCCGAGCGCGCCTATGTGCGCGGCAATGCCGGGCGGATGATGATAGGCTCCGCCTATGCGGTGGACATCCCCTTCGACATCGGCGCGACGACGGCGCTTGGCGGCGCGTTCCTCGGCAAGGAAAGCCGTTCCATCTCCGAATGGATCGAGGCCGAGGGCAAGGGGCTGGTCGGGCAGGAGGCGGTCTCGCTCTCCACCACGCCGGTCTGGGTGGATACGGCAGAGGGCGGCCGGGTCGAGCCGCGCCCGATGACGGTGCGGGTCTTCGCGGCGCGCACGCCGCAGGGCTGGCGCTTCATGAAGGGCGGCTATGCCCGGATCGGCAAATCGGGCGATGCCACCGCGCTCGCGATGCAGCGCGGGGGCTCGGTCGCGGATGTCTGGGTGGTCTCCGACCGGCCGGTGCCGCAAGAGACCCTGGCCCCCCCGGAGGACGATCAGAATTTCCGCCGCGCCACGCCCGGCATCCTGCCCGCGCGCGCGGCCGACAACCTCTACTGGCTCGGCCGCTATGTGGAGCGGACCGAGGATGCGATCCGGATCATCCGCGCCTACAACCTGCGCCTCGCGCAGACCGACAACCCGGCCGATCCCCGCCTGCGCCGGCTCGAGGAGTTCATGGAGGGCTATGGCTACGACCTCTCGCAGCCGGTACCCGCGGCCCTGATCGACCGGATCGAATGGGCCCGCGGCTGCGCCTCAAAGGTGCGCGACCGCTTCTCCACCGATGGCTGGGCGGCGCTGAACGACCTCGCCAAGACCGCGCGGCGGATGACGGTCACGGCGAAGCCCGGCGATGATGCGGCGCGCGCCATGTCGGTGCTGGTACGCAAGATCACCGGCTTTTCCGGGCTGGTGCACGAGAACATGTACCGCTTCTCCGGCTGGCGGTTCCTGAGCCTCGGCCGCGCCCTCGAACGCGCGGATTCCCTCGCGGCACTGCTGGCCGAATTCGCCGATCAGCTCGCCCCGGAAGGCTCGCTCGACATGGCGGTCGAAGTCGCTGACAGCGTCATCACCCATCAGCGGCGCTACCGGGTGGAGACCTCGCGCAATACCGTCGTCGATCTGCTCGCGCTCGACAGCGACAACCCGCGCGCGATCCTGTTTCAGGTGCAGCGGATGCGCTACCTCACGGCTGAGCTGCCGAATGCCAAGATCAACGGCCGCCTGGCGCTTCTGTCGCGCGCGATCGTCCCGATCGAGGCGGAGCTGTCGGTGGCCAATCCGTCCGAAATCACCACGAAGCGGCTGATCCAGCTGCGTGCCGATCTGGCGCATGTCTCGGATCTGCTTGGCACCGGCTATCTGCGCTAGGAGGCGGTGATGCTCTACGACATCCGTCTGGTGATCGATTACAGCTACGGTGCGCCCTCGGATCATACCCGCAACCTGATCCGCCTGCTGCCCTCCGATATCGAGGGCACGCAGCGGGTGCTGTCGCGGATGCTGGTGCTGGAGCCCGCGCCCGACGAGCGCCACGATTCGCTGGATTTCTTCGGCAATGCGACGACGGTCGTGGCCTGGCATGCGCCGATCGATTCCGTCTCGCTGCAGCTTTCGGCGCGTGTGGCCCGGAATGTGCCGCCGCAGGGGCTCGACCTGTCGCCGCCGCTGCGCGCCCTGCCCGCGGAGATCACGGCGCAGCAGAGCCTGCTGCCCGATGCCCCGCATCATTTCCTGGGCGCGAGCCCGCGCGTGGCGCCGATGGCCGAGACCACCGCCTTCGCCCGCGCGGCCCTTACCCCCGATATGACCGTGCGCCAGGCGGTGGAGGCGGTTGGCCGCGCGCTGCACCGGCTGATGCGGTTCGATGCAAAGGCCACCACGGTCGATACCTCACCCGCCGAGGCCTTCGCCAAGCGCCGCGGGGTCTGCCAGGATTTCACCCAGATCATGATCGCGGCCCTGCGCGGCGTCGGCATCCCGGCGGGCTATGTCTCGGGCTTCCTGCGCACCTTCCCGCCCCCCGGCCAGCCGCGGCTGGAGGGCGCGGATGCGATGCATGCCTGGGTGCGGGCCTGGGCCGGGCATGATCTCGGCTGGATCGAATTCGACCCGACCAACGATCAGTTCGCGGGGCTGGATTACGTCACCGTGGCCCATGGCCGCGATTATTCCGATGTGGCGCCGGTGCGCGGCGTTCTGCGCTCCTCGGGCGGGCACGAAAGCCGTCAGGCGGTGGATGTGATCCCGCTGGAAGAGCAGCCCGCCTGATCCGTCCCGACGCGCAAGCCGGTATCGGATCGGCTCCGCCGGGAAGCACGCCAGGGCGCAGAAACGCGGCTCCCTGTCCGGCGTTTCCGCCCGAAGGCGCGCATTCTTTGTCATTACGGCACCACCACGCGACCGCAGGCCATATGATGCCGCGAGAGCTCCCGTATCGGCTCCGCCTAGAGCGCCGCCAGAACCGAGCGCGCCGCCCGCAGCCCCGGCGGCTCGCCGCCTTCGCCCAGCCGGCGCATGGTTTCGTCCATTGCGGCCAGTTGCTCCGCGCGCGCGCCCGGGCTGTCGAGCAGCCGCGCGAGGCTCGCGCTGATCGGGCCGGGGCGGCAATTCGGCCCGAGGAATTCCGGCACCGCGCGGGTCTCGGAGACCAGGTTCACCAGCGTCACCGTATCGATCCGGAGCATGTTCCAGATGATGTGCCAGCTGATCGGATTGGCATCATAGGCGATCACCATCGGCACCCGGTTCGCCGCCAGCTCCAGGCTCACCGTCCCCGAGGCCGCGAGCGCAAGATCGGCGGCGGCAAAGGCCGCGCGCTTGTCGGCGGGCGTTTCCACCACGATTGGCGCCACCGGCCAGCGCGCAGTCATTTCCCGCACCATCGGCGCCACGCCGCGCACGGTGGGCAGCACCACGCGCAGCCCCGGCTCCCGGTCGCGCAGCCGCATCAGCGCCTCGTCGAAGCGCGGCCCGAGCCGCTTCACCTCGCCGCGCCGCGAGCCGGGCAGACACAGAACCAATGGTTGATCCGGCCCGATCATCAGCGTTTCACGGAACTCGGCCGCCTCTTCGGCGCTGGCGTGCGCCTCCGCCACCACCGGATGGCCGACGAAATCGCAGCTCATCCCCGCCGCCTGCATATAGGGCGGCTCAAAAGGCAAAAGCGCCAGCACATGATCCACCACCTGCGCCATCTTCGCCGCCCGCCCCGGCCGCCAGGCCCAGACCGAGGGCGCCACATAATGGATCGTGCGCAGCCCGGGCCGCGCGGCCTTCACGATCCGCGCCACCCGCAGGCAGAAATCCGGGCTGTCGATGGTGATCAGCGCATCCACGCCGCCGTCCAGCACCGCCTGCGCGGTCTCGGCGATGCGGCGCTTCAGCTGGCGGTATTTCGGCAGCACCTCGGCGATGCCCATCACCGAAAGCTCCTCCATCGGGAACAGGCTGTGCAGGCCCTGCTCCTCCATCTGCGCGCCGCCGACGCCCGCAAAGGCCACATCCGGCACCAGCTGGCGCAGCCCGGCCATCAGCGCCGCACCCAGCTTGTCGCCCGAAGCCTCGCCCGCCACCAGGAACAGTTTCATCGCCCGATCCCCCAGAGCGCAATCCCCGCCGCTTCGGCCGCCGCAATCACCGCCGCACGATCGAGCAGGAGCGCCCCGCCTGCCTGCCAGCAGATGCACGACAGCCGCGCCTCGGCCGCGCGCGCGACCGTCTGCGGCCCGATCGCGGGCATGTCGATGCGCAGATCCTGCCCCGGCTTCGGCGCCTTGAACAGCACGCCGCCCCGGTGATCGGCCTTGCGGGTGCGCGCGACGAATTCCAGCATCGCATCGGTCCCGGGGAGCGCCTCCACGGCGAGGCACAGGCCGCGCGCCACCACCGCCCCCTGGCCCACATCCACCGCCCCGAGCGCCGCGACGATATCGCCCGCCCGCGCCGCATCCAGCCGGTCCTGCTCGGCGGGCGTGCCGCTCAGAACGCCCGCCCCCGCGACCAGGGCGGGCGCGATCCGGTCTGCGCCGATCACGGCGATGCCCCGCTCCTCGAAGAGCGCAATCACCGCGCGCAGCGTCGCGTCATCGCCCTGCTGGATTGCCGCCATGATCCGCGGCACCATGGTCAGGGTGCGGAAATCGAATTTCGTGGGCTCGAGCTTCGGGCGCTGGATCGCGCCGGCAAAGCAGACCTGGCGGATGCCGCGCTTCACCAGATCATTGAGGAACGGAACCAGCCGTTCCACCCGGAACCGCAGCGGCTCCACCCCCGGCACCGCCGAGGGGAAGCCCTCCAGCTCGCAGATCAGCATATCGGGCCGCTCGGCCGCCAGCAGGGCGGGCAAGGCCCCCGTGCCGGCGATGAGCGCGGTCTGGGTCATTTATGCGCCCGGGGCGTCAGGAAGCTGCGATCCGAGGGGCCGAGGATGAAATCGAGCACCCTGTTCACATAGACGCTGTCGGAGCCCTGCGCATGCAGACCGCGCGCGGTTTCGCGGAAATTCCCCTCCGAGAGCGCCTGATACAGCTCGCGCAGCGCGCTGATCTCGGCGCGGGCGACGCCGTGGCGCTTCAGCCCGACGAGGTTCAGCCCCTCGATCTCGGCGCGCGGCCCCGCGACCAGCGCATGCGGGATCACATCCGATGTCACCATCGACAGCGCGCCGATGATCGCGCCCTGGCCGATGCGCACCCATTGATGCACGCCCGACAGGCCCCCGACGATAACATCGTCCTCGATATGGCAATGCCCCGCGATCGCCACCGAATTGACCAGGATCACCCGGTCGCCGATGATGACATCATGGGCCACATGGCACGAGGACATGAACAGCCCGTCGTCGCCCACCCGGGTGACGCCGCCGCCGCCCTCGGTGCCGGTGTTCATCGTCACATATTCGCGGATCCGGTTGCGCTTGCCGATGATCAGCCGGGTCTTTTCGCCCTTGAACTTCAGGTCCTGCGGGATCTGCCCGAGCGAGGCGAAGGGGAACACCACCGTGTCCTCGCCGATCTCGGTCTGGCCGGTGACCACGACATGCGATTGCAGCTGAACGCCCGCCCGCAGCACCACCTCCGGCCCGATATGGCAAAACGGCCCGACGCTCGCGCCGGCCGCAATGGTCGCGCCCGGCTCGATCACCGCCGAAGGATGGGTCACGGCACCCGGATCAATCGCCATGCGTTGCCCTCCTCAGGCCTTGGGCTTCGGCGCCATCATCGCCATGAACTCGGCTTCGGCCGCCAGCTCACCGTCAACTTTCGCCTCACCGCGGAATTTCCACACCTTGCCACCGGGGCGGATGCATTTCACCTGCAGCTCGACCACATCGCCCGGAACCACCTTGCGGCGGAATTTGCACGAGTCGATACCCATGAAATAGGTCAGCATGTCGCCGCCGATGATATTGGTGGAGATGCCCACCACGATCGCGGCCGTCTGCGCCAGCGCCTCCACCAGGAGCACGCCCGGCATCACCGGCTCCTCCGGGAAATGGCCCATGAAATGCGGCTCGTTCGCCGTCACCATCTTGATGCCCACCGCGCCTTCGAAGGGCACGATGTCGCGCACCTTGTCGATCATCAGGAACGGGTAGCGATGCGGGATGATCTGCTTGATCAGCGTCAGATCGGCCGAGGTATAGGGAGCGGGTTCGGTCATTTCCTGTCCTTGTCTGGGACGTTTCGTGGACTTGCTAGCAACGCGGGCGCCGCTTGGCAAGCGCGCCTCAGGGCTGCGACGCGCCCGCGCCGAACCGCTCGTCCACGAGCCGGATCAGATCGTCGGTCACATCGGCATTGGCCGCCCCGCGCACGATCGCGCGGCGATCGAGCACCACCACCGCCCCGCGCTTGGCCAGAATATCATCGAGCAGCGGCGCCACCGCCTCGAAAAACGCCTGCCGGGCATCGTCGAAATGCTGGCTCAGCGCCTGCGCCTTTTGCTTCTGCGCGGCGCGGATCCCGGTCGCGCGCTCATCAAACGCATTGGCCTGATTGCGGAATTCCGTGGGCTCCATACCCGCGCGGCGGTCCGTCAGCGCCTTTTCCTCCGCGATCAGGTCATCCGCAATGCGGTTGTTCTCCTGCTGCAGGTCCTTGGATTGCGCCTCCAGATCCGCGCGGATCTTCTTGCCCCAGAGTGCCTGATCGAACAGCTTCTCCCAATCCAGGGTCAGCACCGGGTTGGGGAGCCGGATCACCGGCTCGCCCTGCGGCCCGAGCTGCTGCGCGGCCCCCAGCCCCGGCGCGCAGGCCAGAGCCAGGGCCAGAAGGGCGCCCCGGATCCGCATCAGAACGTCGTCGAGATCGTCAGGTCGAAGTTCTGTTCCTTGTCGTAGTCTTCCTTCTTGATCGCGCGCGAGAAGTTCAGCCGCAGCGGGCCGATCGCGGAGCGCCAGAAGACCGAGAAGCCGACGGCGGAGCGGACCTTCATGCTGTCGTCCACCTCGGCATCGCCATTGCGATTGTCGAGGCCCCAGAGCGAGCCGGTATCCCAGAACAGGCCGCCGGTGATGCCGTATTCCTCCGGGAAGCCCAGCGGGAATTCGGTTTCCAGCCGCAGCGCCCAGTAGTATTTGCCGCCGAGCGCGTCCTCGTTCGGTGCGCCGAGGTCGCGCGGGCCGAAGCCGTTGGGCTCGAAGCCGCGCACCTTGCCGAAGCCGGTGAAGCGGTCGAGCAGGGTCAGCTCGGTATCGCCGCGCTTGTGGATCGCGCCGCCTTCGAGCTCGGCCCGCACGGTGACTTCCTCATGCCAGACCTTGCGTTCGGCGCGCATCAGCGCGGTGGTCTTCAGCGCCTCGACATCGCCGCCAACGCCCGCCAGATCCTGCCCGAAGCGCAGGGTGAAGCCGTAGCGCGGGTCGATGCCGGTGCGGCGCGTGTCCCAAGTGTAGGTATAGCCGACCGAGGAGGTCGCGCGTTCGCCAAGCCCCTCTTCTTCGACGAGAATCGGCGAGGACCAGTCGGTGCTGCCTTCGGCCACAGCCTCGGCTTCGGAGGTGACGTTGAACAGCTTGTCGCGCGCATAGGTGTAGCGCAGCTCGAGCCGCGAGTTCTCCGCGATCGGGAATTCGAGCGAGGGCGAGATCCCCATCCGCCGCGTCGCATATTCGGCGTTGTCGCGGTCCGAGGTGTTGTACCACAGGTGCATCCGCGCCTTCAGGTCGCGCCCCATGAAATAGGGCTCGACGAAGTCGATGGAGCTTTGCTGGTTGTCGGAGGTGGTGCCAATCTGGATGCCCAGATACTGCCCGCGGCCGAGGAAGTTCGATTCCTGTAGCCCCGCATTGATCCCGAAGCCGGAAGAAGCGCCATAGCTCGCGCCGAAGGTGAGCGAACCCGTGGGCTGCTCCTCGACGTTCACGTCGACGATGACCTGATCCGGCCCGGTGCCCTGGCGGGTGTTGACCTCGGCGGTCTTGAAGAAGCCGAGCGCCTTGATCCTGTCGGCGGAATTCTTGATCTCGCGCGCGTTGAAGGGGTCGCCCTCCACCGTGCGGAACTCGCGCCGGACAACCTGATCCTGCGTGGTATTGTTGCCCTGCACATCGATGCGCTCCACGAACAGGCGCGGGCCGCGCACGAGCGCGAATTGCACGTTCAGCGTCTGGGTGCGCGGGTCGCGGGTGATGCGCGGATCGACGCGCACGAAATTGGCGCCCTTGCGCAGCGCCAGCTCCTCCATCCGGGTCACGGCATAATCGATCGCGACGGGGGTATAGAGCGACCCGGCGCTGATCTTCGCCAGCCCTTCGAAATCGGCGGCATTCAGCTCGGTGACTTCGGAGACGGTGGAAATCTGCCCGAAGCTGTATTGCTGGCCTTCACGGATGTTGAAGGTCATGAAGAAGCCTTCGCGGTCGGCCGTCATTTCCGAGGAGACGCCGGTCACGTCCACATCCGGGTAGCCGCGCGAGCGGTAGAAATCCATCAGCTTCTGGCGGTCGGCCTCGACCCGGTCGGGCAGGTAGCTGTCGGAGGAGATGATCCAGTGCAGCAGGCCGGATTGCTTGGTCAGCAGCACGTCGCGCAGGCGCCGGTCCGAATAGGAGCGGTTGCCGGTGAAGGTGATGCGCTGCACCTCGGAGACCTTGCCCTCGATCACCTCGAAGACCACGTCGACGCGGTTGCCCTCGCGCCGGATCACCTTCGGGGTAACGCGCGCGGCATAGCGGCCGGTTTCGGCATAGCCCTGTGCGATGAGGTCGGCGTCGGCCTCCACCGTCGCGGGCGAGAATACTTTGCGCGACTGGGTCTTGATCAGGGCCTGGATCTTGTCGTCCTTCAGGATCTTGTTGCCCTCGAAGGCGACGGTATTGACCGTCGGATATTCCTGCACGCGGATCACCAGCGTGCCGCCCTGCGGCACCAGCTCGACCTTCTCGAACAGGCCCGAGCCCTGGATGCGCTGATAGGCGTCGTTGAGCTCGCCCGCCGAGACGGCGCTGCCGCGCGGGATCCGGCTCAGCGAGACGACCGTGGCCGGTTCGATCCGGTCCAGCCCTTCGACCCGCACCTGCGAGAAACGGTATTCCTGCGCCTGTGCCACCATCGGCAGCGCGAGCGCCGTCGTCCCCGCAAGGACCGCCGTCGTCAAGCGGAGCGCAAACCCCCACCGCGCAAAGACTGCGTGTTGCCGCCTGTTCGACATTATCTTACCCCGAGACTGCCCCTTGTTCTTGGTCCACAGGTAGCCCGAAAGCGCCCCCTTGTCAAAAGCCCAAGCGCCGCTTCAGGGGCAGGTGATATCATTCCACAGGCCGAACAGCATCAGCGTCAGCACCAGCGCGAGGCCGAGCGCGGTGAGCCCGTTCATCACCCTGTCCGAGGGCGGCTTGCCGGTGATCGCCTCATAGAGGTGGAACACCAGATGGCCGCCATCGAGGACGGGAATCGGGAACAGGTTCATGAAACCCACGGCGGTGGAAAGCACCGCGATGAACCAGATGAAATCCATCAGCCCCGCCTTCGCCGCCGCAGCCGAGCCCTCTGCGATGCCGATCGCGCCGCGCAGGTTGCACGAAGAAATCTGCCCTGCGATCATGTGCCCGAGCGCCGAGACCGAGGAAGACACCACCACCCAGACCTGCCGTGCTCCGCCCGTAAGCGCATCCACCGGCCCGACCCGCTCCGTCAGCGGCGCGAAAACGAGATCGCCCGTGGCCCCGATCATGTAGCGGGTCTCGAAGCCGGTCGCGGTGGGAATGTCGGTGCTGCGCGGGGTGAGCGTGAGCTGCTTTTCCTCGCCGCCGCCCGCGACCGGGCGCCAGATCGAGAGCGCCATCGCGCTGCCCTTGCCCTCCGTGGTGGCCGCGCGCAGATCGGCGAAGCGGTACACCGGCGTGCCATCTATCGCCGTGATCACATCGCCCGGCTGCAGCCCCGCATCATAGGCCGCCGATTGCGGCATCACCCCGCTGAGGCGCGGCGGCATCGGCTGCGGCCCGGAAATCTCCAGCGTGCTGCCTTCGCGCGCCACCCGCCAGGAGACCGAAGGCCCCGCGGGCAGCTCCTGCACCGCCTTGTTCAGCGCGGTGTAATCGGGCGTGTCGATGCCGCCGAGGGCCAGGATCCGGTCTCCGGCCTGCAGCCCGCCCGGCCCCCCCGGCAGCGCATGCAGCGTGCCGATCACCGGCGCTTCGGTGGCCTTGCCCTGCCACAGGAAGATCCCGGCGAAGATCAGGATGGAGAGGATGAAATTGAACACCGGCCCCGCCGCCACCGTGGCCGCCCGCGCCCAGAGCGGCGCGCCCATCATCGTGTGGCGCCGCTCTTCGGGGCTGAGGCTGCGCGCCTCCGGCGCGGTGCCGGCGGAGGCCGCATTGGCATCGCCCAGGAATTTCACATAGCCCCCGAGCGGCAGCAGCGAGACCTGCCAGCGCGTGCCATGCCGGTCCACCCGCGAGAACACCCGCGGCCCGAAGCCGATGGAGAAGGCCTCGGCCTTGATCCCAGAAATCCGCCCGATGATATAGTGCCCGTATTCGTGCACCGTCACGATGATCGAGAGCGCCAGGACGAAGGCCGCGATCGTGTGCAGCGCATTGCCGAAATCAGGCAGGAAATCCAAGGCTCAGATCCTTCCGGTCGAAATCCGTTCGCGGCCGAGGGCACGGGCCTCGGCATCGGTTGCCATCACGTTATCGAGGCTCCGGGCGGCATTTCCAAGACCCTGCCGGGATGACATGTCCGAGAGCACCGATTCCACCAGCCGCGCCATGTCCATGAAGCCGATCCGCCCGGCGATGAAGCCATCGAGCGCGACCTCTTTGGCGGCGTTGAACGCAGCCCCCGCCGTGCCGCCGATGGCCATCACCTCGCGCGCAAGACGCAGCGCCGGGAAGCGCTCCGGATCAGGCGCGCGGAAGCTCAGCTGGCCGATCTGCGCAAGGTCCAGCCGCGCGACGGGCAGATCCGCCCGCTCCGGCCAGTGCAGCGCATAGCCGATGGCATGGCGCATGTCGGGCGCGCCCAGATGCGCCATCAGCGCCCCGTCGCGGAAGCCCACCAGCGCATGCACCAGGCTTTCCGGATGCACCACGGTGTCTATCTTCTCCGGCGCGATGCCGAAATATTCGCGTGTTTCAATGAGTTCGAGCGCCTTGTTGAACATGGAGGCGCTGTCGATGGTGATGCGCTGGCCCATCGCCCAGTTCGGATGGGTGGAGGCTTCGGCCACCGTCGCGGCCTGCAGCCGCTCCAGCGGCCAGTCTCGGAAGGCGCCCCCCGAGGCGGTGATGATCACCCGCTCGACCTCCTCGATCCGCTCGCCGGCAAGCGCCTGGAACACCGCGGAATGCTCGCTGTCCACCGGCAGGATCCGCGCGCCATGGGCCTTCGCCTCGGCAAGCAGCAGCGCCCCGGCGGCGACCAGGCTTTCCTTGTTCGCGAGCGCGAGCGTGCTGCCGTGGCGCAGTGCGGCAAAGCCCGGCGCGAGCCCCGCCGCCCCCACGATCGCGCTCATCACCCAATCGGCCGGGCGATGCGCCGCCTCGATCAGCGCCTTCGCCCCGGCTGCAGCTTCCACGCCCGAGCCTTGGAGCGCCGCGCGCAGCTCGGCCAGGCAGTCCTCATGCGCGGTCACCGCCACTTCGGCGCGCAGGCTCCGTGCCTGGTGCGCCAGCAGCGCGATGTTGCGCCCGCCGGTGAGCGCCACCACGCGGTAAGCCTGCGGCGCGCGGCCGATCAGGTCGAGCGTATTCACACCGATGGAGCCGGTGGCGCCGAAAACCGAAACCCTGCGCATCTTATTCTCCGACCAGCGGCAATGCCCCGAACTGCGCGATCAGCAAGACCATCAGCACGGCCCCGATCAGCGCGTCGAAACGGTCCATCACGCCGCCATGGCCGGGGATGAGGTTCGAGCTGTCCTTCACCCCGGCGCGGCGCTTGATCCAGCTTTCGGCGATATCGCCGAGCTGGCCTGCAAAGGCGAGCAGCGGCGAGAGCCACAGGATCTGCGGCGCGGCACCGGCAAAGGCCATGAACAGGCCGCCCACGACGACCGCCCCGATCCAGCCCGCGATCGTGCCGGACCAGGTCTTCTTCGGGCTCACCTTCGGCCAGAATTTCGGCCCGCCGATCAGGCGCCCGGCGAAATAGCCCATCACATCGGAGGCGACCACCAGCGCGATGATCCACATCAGCGCCAGCATGCCCGCCGGCGGATTGAGCCCCGCGCGGATCGCAACCAGCCCATAGCCTGTGAGCATCATCGCCAGCGCATAGACCAGCCAGACCAGCCGCTCGCGCCCGATCCGCCACAGCCCGACGAGCGATGGCAGCCCCAGCAGCACCAGCATGAACGGATTGTGCAGCCAGAACACCAGCGCCAGCATCGCCACCGCAAAGAGCCCGAGCCCCCAGGCCCGCAGCGGCCGCCCGGGCGTGGTCATCGCGGCCAGCTCCTGCACCAGCAACCCGGTGACCACCAGCGCAAGCGCCGTGAAAACCCCGCCGCCCAGCCAGACTGCCACAGCACCCGCGGCGGCCATCGCGATCCCCGAAAGCAGACGCGCCTTCAGGTCCCCCCACCTGCCAGAGCTGCCGCTCACGGCTTGGCCCCGCCGAAGCGGCGCTCCCGGCAGCCGAAATTCGCCAGGATCCGGCCCAGTTCCTCAGGCGTGAAATCCGGCCAGAGCGTCGGGCTGAACTCATATTCGGCATAGGCCGCCTGCCAGGGCAGGAAGTTCGAGGTGCGGGTTTCGCCCGAGGTGCGGATCACCAGATCCGGGTCCGGCATTCCGGCCGTATCGAGCCGCGCAGAGATCGCGGCATCGTTCACCGCCTCCGGGTCGAGCCGCCCCTCCGCCACATCGCGCGCGCAGCGGGCGAAGGCACGGCGCAGCTCGTCGCGCCCGCCATAGTTGATGGCGACGTTGAAGTTCAGCCGGGTGTTCGGCGCGGTGCGCTCCTCGATCCCGGCCATCAGCGCCTGCAGCCGCGGATCCAGCCGCTCCCGCGCGCCGATGAAGCGCAGCCGCACCCCCTCGGCCGACATGCCGTCGGCCTCCTTCTCGATATAGCGCGCGAAAATGCCCATCAGGCCAAGCACTTCCTCGGTGGAGCGCTTCCAGTTCTCGGTGGAGAAGGCATAGACCGTCAGCCAGCGGATGCCGAGCTCGGGGCAGGCACGCACGATTTCCTTCACGCGCTCGGCCCCGCGCCGGTGGCCGACGAGCCGCGGCCAGCCGCGGTTCTTCGCCCAGCGGCCGTTGCCATCCATGATGATGGCGACATGGTTCACGCCGTAATCGACGCCGCCAGTCGCTTCCGGGGTCTGGGTCACGGCCATCGACGCCTCTTCCGCAGGTCCTCAGACCTGCATGATCTCCGCCTGTTTCGCTTCCAGCGCCTTGTCCACCGCGGCGATCTGCCGGTTGGTCAGCTCCTGGACCTCGGTCTCCCAGAACTTCACATCGTCCTCGGACATGCCGGAGCCCTTGGCCTTCTTGATCTGGTCCATGCCGTCGCGGCGCACATTGCGGATCGCCACGCGGGCGCTCTCGGAATACTGGGCCGCGACCTTGGTCAGCTCGCGGCGGCGCTCCTCGTTCAGCTCCGGGATCGGCAGCATGATGATGGTGCCGTTGGTCTGCGGGTTGATCCCGAGGCCCGATTCCCGGATCGCCTTCTCGACCTTGTTCACAAGGCCCTTGTCCCAGACGTTGATCGTCACCATCCGCGGCTCGGGCACGTTCACGGTGCCCACCTGGTTGATGGGCGTCATCGCGCCATAGGCGTCGACCATCACCGGCTCCACCATCGTCGCCGAGGCGCGGCCGGTGCGCAGCGAGCTGAACTCGTGCTTGAGCGACGCCATCGCGCCTTCCATGCGGCGCTCCAGGTCGTCGATGTCGATTTCGATTTCGTCTGCCATGGGTTCTCCCCCGGGTCTTGCAAGTCAATTACTTCTAACCGCCTTGGCGGCGGATGAATAGGGAAAAGCGGGACATGCGCGCCCCGCTGCCGGGGCTACTGCCGCACGGTGGTATAGGTGCCCTGCCCGGCCAGAATGCCGCGGAAGCCGCCCGGCTCGTCGAGCGAGAACACGATGATCGGCAGGTCGTTGTCGCGCGCGAGCGCGATGGCCGAGGCATCCATCACGCCGAGGTTTTTCTGCAGGCACTCATCGTAGCTCACGGTGTCGTAGCGCTTCGCATCCGTGTGCTTCTTCGGATCCTTGTCATAGACGCCATCGACCTTGGTGCCCTTGAAGATCGCCTCGCAGTTCATTTCATTGGCGCGCAGGGTGGCCGCGGTATCGGTGGTGAAATAGGGGTTCCCCGTGCCTGCGGCGAAAATGCAGATCCGCTGCTTCTCCAGGTGGCGCACGGCGCGGCGGCGGATATAGGGCTCGCAGACCTGATCCATCGGAATGGCCGAGATCACCCGCGTATGCAGGCCCAGATCCTCCAGCGCGGCCTGCATGCCAAGCGCGTTCATCACCGTGGCGAGCATGCCCATGTAATCGGCGGTGGTCCGCTCCATGCCCTGGGCCGCGCCCGCGAGGCCGCGGAAAATATTGCCCCCGCCAATGACCATGCAGATCTCCACGCCAAGCGCATGCACCGCCTGCACCTCGCGGGCGATGCGCGCGACGGTCGGCGGATGCAGGCCATAGCCCTGGTCCCCCATCAGGGCCTCGCCAGAGATCTTCAACAGCACACGCTTGTACTTCACAGTCGGCTCGGCCTCTGCACTCATCCCTGGGGTCCCATTTTCGGTTGTCATCGCGCCGCAAAATGTCGCAAATGACGCCCGGGTTCAATATCGGCTTTGGCCATACCTGCAATAAGGAGCCGATCCGTGACCGATCTGCCTGATATTCCTGATGAATTTCCGGTGCTGATTGCAGGCCCCACGGCCAGTGGCAAATCGGCGCTGGCGCTGGAGATCGCGCAGGCACGGGGCGGCGTCGTGGTGAATGCCGATGCGCTGCAGGTCTGGTCCTGCTGGCGGCTGCTGTCGGCGCGCCCGGGCCCCGAGGAGATGGGCGGGGTGCCGCATCTGCTTTACGGCCACCGCGCCCCCGGGGAGGCCTATTCTGTGGGCCACTGGCTGCGCGAGCTGGCGCCGATCCTCGCGGCACATCGGGCCGGCGGGCCGCGGCCGGTGATCGTGGGCGGCACCGGGCTCTATCTCACTGCGCTGACGGAGGGCCTGGCCGAAGTTCCCGATACCCCGCCCGCCCTGCGCGCCGAGGCCAATGCCCGGATGGCCTCCGAAGGGCCCGGCGCGCTTCTGGCCGAGCTCGACGCGGCCACCGCCGCGCGGATCGACCGGCTGAACCCGGCCCGGATCCAGCGCGCCTGGGAGGTGCTGCGCACGACCGGGCGCGGCCTCGCCGCCTGGCAGGACGAGACGCCGCCGCCGCTCCTGCCCCGGGCGCAGGCGGTGCCCCTGGTGCTGCAGGCCGAGCGCGACTGGCTCGCCGCCCGCATCGACCTGCGCTTCGCGCAGATGATGGCCGAGGGCGCGCTGGAGGAGGCGCGCGCCATGCTGCCGCTGTGGGAGCCCGAGGCGCTCTGGGCGAAGGCAATCGGCGCGCCGGAGCTCATCGCCCATCTGCGCGGAGAGCTGACGCTCCCCGAAGCGGTGGCCGCGGCCCAGGCCGCCTCCCGCCAATATGCGAAGCGCCAGCGCACCTGGTTTCGTGCCCGCATGCGCGGCTGGCACAATATCCAGCGGCCCTGAGCCCGCTTCACAGGCCCCCGAAAAAACGTTTGGAAGACAGCGGCTTCGCTCCTATCCTGCGGCGCAACATTGGCCCCGGGAAGCGATCTCGTGAAACTGTTCAGCACCCCTCCGCTGTCGCTCTATGCCCCTGATTCTGCGCCTGCGCCCTCGGCGCCGCGCGTGGTGCCGGTGACGCGGCTGGCGCAGGGCGGGCGCTGGCGCGTGGAGGCGATGCGCGCCCTCACCGAGCCCTGCCTGCTGTGGTTCACCCGCGGTCAGGGGCGGATCACGCTCGGCGGGCTGACGCGCGGCTATGGCGCGCACAACGCGATCTTCATCCCCGCGGGCGTGATGCATGGCTTCGAAGTCGGCAGTCAGACCCAGGGCGCGGCGGTGTTCTTCGGCCATGAGTCCGACAGCGCCCTGCCGCGCAGCGCGCAGCACCTGCGCATCCGCGACAGTGGCCCGCAGGTGGAGCTCTCCGGGCTGATCGATTCCGTCGCGCGCGAGATCGACAGCCCGAAGCCCGGTGCCGCGCGGGCGGCGCAGATGTATCTCGGGCTGATCGGGGTCTGGCTCGAGCGGCAGGCGGTGCTGGTGCCGAACGAGGCGCAGCCCTCGGATGCCGCGCGGCGGCTGGTCTCGCGCTATGCGGAGCTGCTGGAGCGCGATTTCCGGCAGGGCTTCGGCGTGGCCGATTTCGCCGCTGCCCTCGGCGTGACCGCAACCCACCTGACCCGCGTCTGCCGCCAGACCTGCGCGCGCTCCGCCCACGACCTCCTGCAGGACCGCAGGCTCTATGAGGCGCGCCGCCTGCTTGCCGATACCGCAGCCCCGGTGAAGGACATTTCAGACGGCCTCGGCTTCACCAGTCCGGCCTATTTCACCCGCGCCTTCCACGCGCGCACCGGCAAGACCCCATCGGAATTCCGCAAGGCCGGATAGCCCCTTTGCAAGCGCAACATTGATCCCTATCTACCCTCGACAAACGAGGGAGACTGCATGGAAAAGGCAATCGAACGGGTGCTTTTCGCCAGCCGCTGGCTGATGGCGCCGATGTATCTTGGGCTGGTGGGGGCGCTGCTGATTCTGCTTTGGTCATTCCTGCAGGAACTGCTGCATGTGCTGATGGCGCTGCCCTCGCTGCAGGTCGATGACGCGGTGATGGGGGTGCTGGCCCTGATCGACCTGACGCTCGCGGCCAATCTGGTGATCATCGTGATCTTCTCGGGCTACGAGAATTTCGTCAGCCGGATGGATACCGGCGACCACGAGGACCGCCCCGACTGGCAGGGCGAGGTGGATTTCTCCACGCTGAAGCTGAAGCTGATCGCCTCGATCGTGGCGATTTCGGGGATCCACCTGCTGAAGGTGTTCATGGATGTGCAGAACTATACGGACGACAAGATCCGCTGGATGGTGACGATCCACCTCGTCTTCGTCGTCTCGGGCGTGTTCCTTGCGGCGATGGACTGGATCGCCAATCAGGCAAAAGCCACCAAGAAGGCCGCGAAGGCGAAGATCTAGCCGATATCGCAGACCTCAGAGCGGGTCAGGAACCGCATCGGGCGGCCATTGTCGAGGCTGAACTGGCCGCCCATCAGCCCGGGCAGCGCATCGATGATCAGGTCTGTGTGTTTCCAGACCTCGTATTGCGCCCCGGAAATATGGACCGGCATGCCGCCGATCTCGCCCAGTTTCACATCATGGTCGCCGATGAGGAATTCGCCCTGCGGATAGCACATCGGCGCCGATCCGTCGCAGCAGCCGCCCGACTGGTGAAACAGAACCGGCCCGTGATCGGCAACGATCTCCTGCAGCAGCTGCAGCGCGGCCGGGGTGGCGGTGACCTGGGTCATGGTATCCTCCCGTGAACTGGTCCGGTGGGCAAAGCGGAATGGCCGCCCCCGAAGGGGCGGCCACGCCAAGCGGGCTGGGGAGGATTAGAAGAAGCCCAGCTTGTTCGGGTTGTAGCTGACGAGCATGTTCTTCGTCTGCTGATAGTGGTCGAGCATCATCTTGTGGGTCTCGCGACCGATGCCCGATTGCTTGTAGCCACCGAAGGCCGCATGGGCCGGATAGGCGTGGTAGTTGTTCACCCAGACGCGGCCGGCCTGGATCTTGCGGCCGAAGCGGTAGCAGGTGTTGGCATCGCGCGACCACACGCCGGCGCCGAGGCCGTAGAGCGTGTCATTGGCGATTTCCAGCGCCTGATCGGCATCCTTGAAGGTGGTCACGGACACGACCGGCCCGAAGATCTCCTCCTGGAAGACGCGCATCTTGTTGTGGCCCTTCAGGATCGTTGGCTGGACGTAGTAGCCGTTCGCGAGCTCGCCCGGGAGCGAGGCCGCAGCGCCGCCGGTGAGAACCTCGGCGCCTTCCTTGCGGCCGATCTCGAGGTAGCTCAGGATCTTCTCCTTCTGCTCCAGCGAGGCCTGCGCGCCGATCATGGTCGCCGCATCGCGCGGGTCGCCCTGGATGATCGCCTTGGTGCGGGCAATGGCGCGCTCGATGAACTTCTCGTAGATATCTTCCTGGATCAGCGCGCGCGACGGGCAGGTGCAGACTTCGCCCTGGTTCAGCGCGAACAGCACGAAGCCCTCGATCGCCTTGTCGAAGAAGGCATCGTCTTCGCGGGCCACGTCACCGAAGAAGATGTTCGGCGATTTGCCGCCCAGCTCCAGCGTCACCGGGATCAGGTTCTGCGAGGCGTATTGCATGATCAGACGACCGGTCGAGGTTTCGCCGGTGAAGGCGATCTTCGAGATCCGGTTCGAGGATGCGAGCGGTTTGCCCGCCTCGAGGCCGAAGCCGTTGACGATATTGAGCACGCCCGGGGGCAGGATGTCGGCGATCAGCTCGGCGAAGACGAGGATCGTCGCCGGGGTCTGTTCGGCCGGTTTCAGCACGATGCAGTTGCCCGCGGCCAGAGCCGGAGCCATCTTCCACGCCGCCATCAAGAGGGGGAAGTTCCACGGGATGATCTGGCCGACAACGCCCAGCGGCTCGTGGAAGTGATAGGCGATCGTGTCTTCGTCGATTTCCGACATCGAGCCTTCCTGGCTGCGCAGGACGCCCGCGAAGTAGCGGAAGTGGTCGATGGCCAGCGGCACGTCGGCGGCGCGGGTCTCGCGGATCGGCTTGCCATTGTCCCAGGTTTCGCAGGTGGCCAGCAGCTCGGCGTTCTGTTCCATCGCATCGGCGATCTTGAACAGAACCTGCGCGCGCTGTGCGGGCGAGGTCTTGTGGCCCCAGGCTTCCTTGGCGGCATGGGCCGCATCCAGCGCATCCTCGATATCCGACGCATCCGAACGCGCCACTTCACAGATCTTGCCGCCAGTGAGCGGGGTGATGTTGTCGAAATACTTGCCAGCGTTCGGCGCCTTGAATTCACCGTTGATGAAATTGCCGTAGCGCGCCTTGAACGGCGACACCATCACGCCCTGAAAGCTGGCCGACATATCGGTTGCCATGGTCTTCCTCCCTGAAACCGCGAGTTCCTCCACGAACCCGCCATGAGAGAAGACTGCGCCCTCAGAACCGATTTGCATAGCCGCTTTGCAGGGAGCTGCGGGCCACCTGTCTCAGCCCTGAGACAGGTGCAGCCGCAGAAACCGTGCTGCCGCGCGGAAACGACAAGGCCCCGGGGGGCGATTGCCTCCCGGGGCCTTGCGTGCCGCCCTTGCGGGCGCTCAGGTGATCACGTTCGGGCCTTCGCGGCCGGTCCGGCTGCGGATGCCCACGATCTCTTCCGCCGCCGCGATGATCGGCGCGAGTGCTGCCTGCGGATCTTCGCCGAGGCCATCGGGGCCGGGAACGTAGCGCTCGTAATAGACCCGCAGCGTCGCGCCCTCGGTGCCGGTGCCCGACAGCCGCAGCACCGCGCGCGAGCCGCCCGCGAACAGGATCCGGAAGCCCTGATGCGCCGAGACCGAGCCATCGACCGGATCGAGGTAGGAGAATTCGTCGGCGCTCTCCACGGTGAGACCCTGCGTCTGCGTGCCCTTCAGCCCGCCAAGCCGGCCGCGCAGATCGTCGAGCATCGCATTGGCGAGATCCGTCGGCAGCGCCTCATAGTCGTGGCGCGAATAATAGTTGCGCCCGAAGCGCGCGAAATGCCCGGACATGATCTCGGCCACGCCCTCGCCCCGCGCCGCGATGATATTGAGCCACATCAGCACCGCCCAGAGCCCGTCCTTCTCGCGCACATGGTCCGAGCCGGTGCCGAAGCTCTCCTCGCCGCAGACGGTAGCACGCCCCGCATCGAGCAGATTGCCGAAGAATTTCCAGCCGGTGGGCGTCTCGTAGCTCTCGATCCCGAGCGCGGCCGCCACCCGGTCCGCCGCGGCGGAGGTGGGCATGGAGCGCGCAACCCCCTTCAGCCCGGCCTTGTAGCCCGGCGCCAGATGCGCATTCGCCGCGATCACCGCGAGGCTGTCGGAGGGCGAGACATAGATCCCGCGCCCGACGATCATGTTGCGGTCGCCATCGCCATCCGAGGCCGCGCCGAAATCGGGCCCCTCCGCCGACATCATCTCCGCCATCAGCTCATGCGCCCAGGTCGGGTTCGGGTCGGGGTGCATGCCGCCGAAATCGGGCAGCGGCACGGCATGGGTCACTGTCCCCGGTGCGGCGCCGAGGCGGCGCTCGAAAATCTCTACCGCATAGGGGCCGGTGATGGCGCACATCGAATCCATCCGCATCCGGAACCCGCCCGCGAACAGCGCCTTCAGCGCCGGGAAATCGAACAGCGTCTCCATCAGATCGGCATAGGCCGCAACCGGATCGACGACCTCGACCACCATGCCCCCGAGATCGGCCTCCCCGGGCACGGAGAGATCGACATCCGCCGCCTCCAGCTTGCGGTATTGGCCGATCTCCTTCGTGCGTGCGTAAATCGCCTCGGTCACCGCTTCGGGGGCCGGGCCGCCATTCGCCATGTTGTACTTGACGCCGAAATCCTCCTCGGGGCCGCCGGGGTTGTGGCTGGCCGAAAGGATGATGCCGCCGAAGGTGCCGCGCAGCCGGATCAGATGCGAGGCAGCCGGGGTGGAGAGCCACGCGCCCTGCCCCACGATCACCCGCGAAGCGCCATTCGCCGCCGCCATCTTCAGGATCACCTGCGCGGCCTCCTGCCCGAAGTAGCGCCCGTCCCCCCCCAGAACCAGCACCTTGCCCGAGACGCCGCCAATCGCATCGAAGGTCGATTGCACGAAGTTCTCGAGGTAGTTCGGCTGCATGAAGACCGGGGTCTTCTTGCGCAGGCCGGAGGTGCCGGGCTTCTGTCCGTCAAAGGGTTTCGTCTGAAAAATCGTCATGTTGGCTCCTGAGGGAGATTGGGCGCGTGAACAGTTGAACGGATTGCGGCGCGACGCAAGTGCTCGGCGCATCATGGGCTGCTTCCGGCCGATCGGGGGCCGCACTGTCCAGCACCTGCCGCCAGTCCCCCTCGGGCAGCTGCACCTCCACGCTCTCGCCCGCATTGCAGATCACGAACACCGCCTCGCGCGCGGCCTCGCCCTCCGGCCCTTCGGCTGCGCCGCGCAGCTCCATGCACAGGCAGCGCGCCTGCCCGTCCGTCCAGTCCTGCGCGCGCGGCTCCGCCCCCGAAGGCAGCCGCCAGATCAGGTCGCGCATGCCGTCCTGGGCGCGGACCCTGGCATGGAGGAAGCGGCGCTGGCGCAGCACCGGATGCGCGCGCCGAATCGCCGCGAGCCGCGCGACGAAGGCCGTCAGCTCCCGGTCCGCGCCGGGCCAGTCGATCCAGCCCATCGGGTTGTCCTGGGCATAGGCGTTGTTGTTGCCCTGCTGCGAATTGCCGAGCTCGTCGCCCGCAAGCAGCATCGGCGTGCCTTGCGAGACCATCAGCGTCGCGAGCAGCGCCCGCATTCGCGCGGGCTTTTCCGCCTCCGGCAGGGCTTCGGAATGGTTCGCATTATGGCCGTCGCGGTTGCCCTCGCCATTGGCCTCGTTGCGCTTCTCGGCATAGGAGACGAGGTCGCGCAGGGTGAAGCCATCGTGCGCGGTGATAAAATTCACCGAAGCCGCTGCGGTACGCCCGCCGTGATCGAAGATTTCGGCCGATCCGGCGATGCGCCGCGCGAGATCGGCCATCTGCCCCGGATCGCGGCGCCAGAACCGGCGCACCCCGTCGCGGTAGCGGTCGTTCCACTCCGAAAACGGCCAGGGGAAGGCACCGAGCCGGTAGCCGCCCGGCCCGATATCCCAGGGCTCGGCGATCAGCTTCACCCGGCTCAGCACCGGATCCTGCCGCAGCGCTGATATCAGCGCCGATTCGCCCTCAAACCCGCCGCTGGCACCACGCGCCATGGTGGCCGCAAGATCGAAGCGGAAGCCATCGACGCCGAGCTCCTCCACCCAGTGCCGCAGGCAATCTGTCACCAGCCGCAGCACCATCGGATGCGCCGTGTTCAGCGTGTTGCCGGTGCCGGTATCGTTCACATAGGCGCGCCCGCCTTCGGCGAGCCGGTAATAGCTCGCATTGTCGATGCCGCGCAGCGAGACGGTCGGGCCCTGCGCGTCGCCCTCGCCGGAATGGTTGAACACCACATCGACGATCACCTCGATCCCCGCCGCATGCAGGCCGCGCACCATGGTGCGGAACGCTTCGCGCCCGCCATAGCGCGGATCGGGCGCGAAGAAGCCCACCGGCTGATAGCCCCAGTAATTGCGCAGGCCGCGCTCGACCAGGAAGCGGTCGTCGAGCCAGGCCGCGCAGGGCAGCAGCTCCAGCGCGGTCACGCCCAGGCGGCGCAGGTGATCCAGGATCGGCTCCGAGGCCAGCGCCTCGAACCGGCCCCGCAGCGCCTTCGGCACCTCCGGATGCAGCATCGTCAGGCCCTTCGGATGGGCCTCGTAGAGCACCGTCTCCGGCCAGGGGGTGGCGGGGCGGTTCCACAGCGGGCGCTCCACCGCGGATACGACGGAACGCGCGATGGCCGAGGCGCTGTCGCGCCGGTCCGGCCGCTGGGTGATGGCGCTGCCCTGCATCAGCGGATCCCAGACGAGCGGCCCGCTCAGCGCGCGCGCATAGGGATCGACGAGCAGCTTCGCCGGATTGAAGCGGTGCCCGAGCTCCGGCGCCCAGGGGCCATGCACCCGGTAGCCATATTCGGCCCCCGGCCCGATGCCCGGCACGAAGCCGTGCCATATATCGCCCGAACGTTCGGGCAGCGCATGGGCCTCCTCCCGGCCGTTGCGATAGAGGCACAGCTCGACCTTCTCGGCATGGGCCGAGAACAGGGCGAAATTCACGCCCCCGGGGCGCGGCGTGGCGCCCAGAGACTGCGGATCGCCCAGCCCGATCATCGCGCGCTCAGCGCCTCATAAAGCGCAGCATAGCGCGCGGCGGAGCGCGCCCAGCCCCAGTCCATGCGCATGCCGCGCTTCACCATCTGGGTCCAGCCGGCGCGGTCGGCATAGAGGCCCAGCACGCGGCGCAGCGCCTGGCGCAGCGCCAGCGCATCGACGGGATGGAACACGACGCCCGTTGCACTCGCGGCGGCCTCGGTCGCGGGGGTGGCGCCGATCACCGTATCCGCGAGCCCGCCCACCGCCGCCACCACCGGCACGCAGCCATAGCGCAGGCCATAGAGCTGCGTCAGCCCGCAGGGCTCGAACCGCGAGGGCACCAGGACCACATCGCCGCCCGCGAACATGCGGTGGCTCAGCCCTTCGTCATAGCCGATCCGCACCGAGACCCGGCCCGGGTAGCGGCGCGCGATCTCGTGCATGGCGCCCTCGGCCCAGGCATCGCCCGAGCCCAGCGCCGCAAGCCCGCCGCCCCCGGCAACCCACTCGCCCACCGCATCCGGCAGCAGGTCGATGCCCTTTTGCGATGTCAGCCGCGACACCAGGATCGCAAGCGGCCCGGGCAGCTTCGGATCCAGCCCGAATTCCTGCAGGAGCGCCTTGCGGTTCCTGGCCTTGCCCGAGAGCTTGCCCGCCGCATAGGGCGTGATCGCGGGGTCGGTCTCCGGGTCCCAGACGGCGCCATCGACCCCGTTCAGGATCCCGTGCACCACGCCCGCCCGCGCCTGCATCGCCCCTTCGAGCCCAAGCCCGAATTCGCCGCGCATCAGCTCCTCGGCATAGCGCGGGCTGACCGTGGTGATCGCATCCGCCGCCATGATCCCGGCCTTCAGCGTGGAGATATCGCCCCAGAATTCATAGCCGTCGCGGTGGAACCACTGCGGCGGCAGCCGCATCCCGGCCATCCGGGCGGCGCCAAAGCGGCCCTGGAAGGCCATGTTGTGAATGGTGATCACCGACGGCAGATCGACGCCCCAGTATTTGAGGAAAGCGGGCGCGAGCCCGGCCTGCCAGTCATGCGCATGCAGCACCTCGGGCTTCCAGTCCTCGATCCCGTCGCGCGCGACCACGGCCGCGGCCCAGCTCAGCGCCGCGAAGCGCTCCGCATTGTCGCCGTAATCGCCCCACATATCCGCATAGGGCCCGCCCGCGCGATCGAACAGATGCGGCGCATCCAGCGCCAGCACCTCCATGCCATCGACCGTGCCGAGGCACAGCCGCGCCTCACCGCCGAAGAACTCCTGCGCGCCCCAGACCACATCCTCGCGCCCGATCCGGTCCAGCACGCCCGGATAGGCCGGGATCATCACCCGCATATGCCAGCCCGCCCCGGCCAGCGCCCCGGGCAGCGCCCCCACCACATCGGCAAGCCCGCCGGTTTTCACCAGCGGCACGGCCTCGGAGGCCACGGACAGCACGCGTTTCATCGGTTTCTCCTAGTCCAGGGCCGCCGCGCGGCGATCGAGCATGGATTGCGTGATCAGCACCACGCCCCCTTCGCTGCGGCGGAACCATTTCGCGTCCTCCTCCGGATCCTCGCCGATCACGAGGCCCTCGGGGATCTGCACGCCGCGGTCGATGACACAGCGGTTCAGCTGCGCATGGCGCCCGATATCCACATGCGGCAGCGCCACCACATGATCGAGGCTGGACCAGCTGTGCGCGCGGCAGCCGGTGAACAGCAGCGAATTGCGCACCTCCGAGCCCGAAACGATCACATCCCCCGATACCAGCGACGACACCGCCGAGCCGCGCCGGCCCTTCTCGTCGTGGATGAACTTGGCCGGGGGGCCAAGCTCGGCATAGGTCCAGATCGGCCAGGTCCGGTCATAGAGATCGAGCTTCGGGGTGAATTCGGTCAGGTCGATATTGGCCTGCCAGAAGGCATCTATGGTGCCCACGTCGCGCCAGTAGGGCTCGGTTTCGAGGCCCGTCTTCACGCAGCTGTCGGCGAAGCGGTGCGCCATCGCCTTGCCGTATTTCACGATCTCCGGGATCAGATCACTGCCGAAATCGTGGCTCGAATTCGGATCCTCCGTATCGCGGATCAAGAGCTCACGCAGGAACTGCCAGTCGAACACATAGATCCCCATCGAGCACAGGCTGTGCTCTGGATCCCCGGGCAGGCCCGGCGGATCGGCGGGCTTTTCGAGGAATTCGGTGATGCGCCCGGTGGCGTCCACCGCCATCACCCCGAAGGCCGAGGCCTCCGCGCGCGGCACCGTCAGGCAGCCGATGGTCACATCGGCCTGGCTGTCCACATGCTGGCGCAGCATCACCTCGTAATCCATCTTGTAGATATGGTCGCCCGCCAGCACGACGACGTACTTGACGTTGTAATCCTCGATGATGTCGATGTTCTGCGCCACCGCATCGGCGGTACCCATGTACCATTTCGTTTCATCCACGCGCTGGCTCGCGGGCAGGATGTCGAGGTATTCGTTGCGCTCCGCGCGGAAGAAGTTCCAGCCGCGCTGGACATGGCGGATCAGGCTGTGGGCCTTGTATTGCGTGGCGATCGCCATCTTGCGGATGCCGGAATTCAGCGCGTTGGAGAGGGCGAAATCGATGATCCGGGTGGTGCCGCCGAAATAGACCGCGGGCTTCGCGCGCCGGTCGGTCAGCTCCTTTAGCCGCGAGCCGCGCCCGCCCGCCAGAACAAAGGCCATGGCCTGCGACGACAGCCGCTGATTGGCAAAGTTCTCCACATATCCCTCCCTACGCCCCTGCGGGCGTGAACATGACCACCGCCAGCGGCGGCAGGTAGACCTCGGCACTATACGCGCGGCGGGACTGAGCGATCTCCTCGGCCACGATCAGGCCGAGGTTGCCCCAGTTGTTCCCGCCATAATGGGCAGAATCGGTATTCAGCATTTCGCGCCATCCCCCCGCGGCCGGCAGCCCGATGCGCAAGGTGCGTTCCACAGGTGTCAGGTTTGCGACGATCACCACCGGCTTCGCCTTCGGCGCGCGGCGCTCGAACACATAAACCGAATGCTCCGCATCATCGGCCTCGATCCAGGCAAAGCCCGAGGGCTCCGCATCGCCCCAGTGCAGCGCCGGCGTGCTGCGATAGAGCCGGTTCAGATCGCGCACGAGGTTGCACAGCCCGGCATGGCGCGGATAGGCGAGCAGATCCCAGTCGAGCTGGCCATTATGGTCCCATTCGCGCCACTGGCCGAATTCCTGGCCCATGAACAGCAGCTTCTTGCCCGGATGCGCCCATTGCAGCGCATAGAAGGCGCGCAGATTGGCGAATTTGTCCGGGTCCGGCCCGGGCATCTTGCCGATCATCGAGGATTTGCCGTGCACTACCTCGTCATGGCTGATCGGGAGGACGAAATTCTCGCTGTAGGCATAGGAGCTGGCGAAGGTCAGGTCGTTGTGGTGCCAGCGGCGGTGGATCGGGTCGCGGCTGAAATAGCGCAGCCAGTCGTTCATCCAGCCCATGTTCCACTTGTAGCCGAAGCCGAGCCCGTTCTTGTCGGCGGGCCGGGTGACGCCGGGATAGGTGGTGCTTTCCTCGGCCATGGTCATGATGCCCGGCATTTCGCCGTAGCTGACCTTGTTCACCGTCTGCAGGAAGGCGATGGCCTCCAGGTTCTCGCGCCCGCCCTTCGCATTCGGCACCCATTCCCCCTGCGGGCGCGAATAGTCGCGGTAGAGCATCGAGGCCACCGCATCCACCCGCAGCCCGTCCAGGTGATACTGATCGAGCCAGAACAGCGCGTTGGCCTCGAGGTAATTCGCCACCTCGCGCCGGCCGTAATTGTAGATCAGCGTGTTCCAGTCGTGGTGGAAGCCCTCGCGCGGGTCGGCATGCTCATAGAGCGCGGTGCCATCGAAGCGGCGCAGCCCATGCGCATCCATCGGGAAATGCCCCGGCACCCAATCGAGGATCACGCCCACGCCGCGCCGGTGCGCCGCATCGATGAGCGCCGCGAATTCCTCGGGCCGGCCATGGCGGATGGTGGGCGCATAGAGCCCGATCGGCTGATAGCCCCAGCTGCCCTCGAACGGATGCTCGGTAACGGGCAGCAGCTCGATATGGGTGAAGCCCATATCGACCACATGGTCGATCAGCTGCGCCGAAAGCTCAAAGTAGCTCAGCGGCCGGTTGTTCTCCTCCGGCACCCGGCGCCAGGAGACCAGATGCACCTCGTAGATCGAGACCGGAGCATGGATATCCTGCCGCGCGGCGCGCCCGCGCAGCCAGGCCGCATCGCCCCAGGGATGCAGCCCGAGCTCGCGCACGACCGAAGAGGTCGCGGGCGGATGCTCGGCGCCAAAGCCCAGCGGGTCGGCCTTCAGCGGCAGAAGCTGGCCGCCCGCGCCGAGGATCTCGTATTTGTAGGCCTCGCCCGCGCGCAGCCCGGGCACGAAAATCTCCCAGACCCCGGTCGCGCCGCGCCGGCGCATCTGATGGCGCCGCCCGTCCCAGTTGTTGAAGCCGCCGATCACCGAGACCCGCCGCGCCATCGGCGCCCAGACCGCAAAATGCACCCCGCGCACGCCCTCATGCGTGATCACATGCGCGCCCAGCACCTCCCACAGGCGCCGGTGCGTACCTTCGCCAATCAGATACTCGTCGATCGCGCCCAGCACCGGGCCGAAGCGGTAGGGATCCTCGAAATCCCAGGTGGAGATCGCATTGCGCGCCCGCAGCCGGTAGCGCCCGCCCTCCCAGGCGCCGCAGAATACCCCCGGCACCACCTGCGCAAGCTCGGTCTCGGTCTCGGCCATCGCCCAGAGCCGCTCCGCATCGGGCACGAGGGCGACGATACGCCCGCCCTGCTCCGTCTTGTGATATCCCAGCACCGCGAACGGGTCGGTATGCCTGCCTTCGGCCAGTGCCTCGGCCTCGGAACGTTCGATCAGCGCCAATTCCCCCCCTCAGGCCCCTCACAGGGCCGAGTCAGTTCCCCAGATATCCTCCATGTAACCACGGATCGCCCGGTCGGAGGAAAAGAATCCCATCCGCGCCGTGTTCAAGGCTGCCATGCGCCACCAGCGCTCCGGGTCGCCGAAGGCGGCGTCCACCTCGGCCTGCGCGGCCCGGTAGGTCTCGAAATCGGAGGCGACGAGGAAATAATCCGAATGCCACATGTTGTGCACGAGGCCATGGTAGCGCGTGGGCTCGTCCGGGCTGAAGCGGCCTTCGGCGATCATCTGCAAAATGTCCTGCAGCACCTGGCTTTGCATGATCGCGTGGCGCGAATGCTCCGGGTCCCGCCGGCGCGCCATCACCTCCTCCGCGGTCAGGCCGAACAGGAAGAAATTCTCCGGCCCGACATGTTCGCGGATCTCCACATTGGCGCCGTCCAGCGTGCCGATGGTGAGGGCGCCGTTCATCGCGAATTTCATGTTGCCGGTGCCGGAGGCTTCCTTGCCCGCGGTGGAGATCTGCTCCGACAGGTCCGAGGCCGGAATCAGCCGCTCCGCCATCGAAACGTTGTAGTTCGACGGATAGACGATCTTCAGCCGGTCGCCGACATAGGGGTCGTTGTTCACCACCTCGGCCACGTCGTTGATCAGGCGGATGATCTCCTTCGCGGCCTGATAGCCGGGCGCGGCCTTGCCGCCAAAGATCTTCACCCGCGGCTGGTAGCTGCCCTGCGGATTGGAGCGGATCTCGTGCCAGTCCGCGATGGTTTGAAGGATGTTCAGCAGCTGGCGCTTGTATTCGTGGATGCGCTTCACCTGCACGTCGAAGAGCGCGGTCGGGTCGATCTTTATCCCCTGCGTCTCGCCGATCCAGTTCGCGAGCGCAGTCTTGTTGGTGAGCTTGGCGCGGGCGAAAGCCTCGCGGAAGCCCTTGTCCTCGACATAGCCCTCAAGGTCGCGCAGCCGGTCCAGATCCGCCTCCCAGACATCGCCGATCGTGTCGGAGATGAGGTAGGACAAATGCTTGTTCGCGGCCCGGATCCAGCGCCGGGGCGTCACGCCATTGGTCTCGTTGACGATCCGCTCCGGGTGCAGCTTGTGCAGCTCCGGAAACAGGTTCTGCTTGATCAGCTCGGTATGCAGCGCCGAGACCCCGTTGACCTTGTGCGAAGTGATGAAGGCCAGCTCCCCCATCCGCACCTCGTGGTTCTTCACGATGCCCACGTAATGCGGCCGCGAGGGGTTCGTGCGCAGGTGCCAGGCATCGATCATCTCGATGATCTGCATGTGCCGCGGCAGCACCGCGCTCATCAGGTAGTTCGCCCATTTCTCCAGCGCCTCGGGCAGCAGCGTGTGGTTGGTATAGCCCAGCGTCTCCACCGCGGTGGAGATCGCCCGATCGAACGCCATCCCGTGGTCGTCGATCAGGATCCGCACCAGCTCCGGCCCCGCAATCGCCGGATGGGTATCGTTCATCTGGATTGCCACATGTTTGGGCAGATCGGCGATCGGCAGCCCCGCGGCCTGATGGCGGCGCATGATATCGTGGAGCGCCGCGGCGGTGAGGAAATACTCCTGCTTCAGCCGCAGCTCCTTGCCCTGATAGGTGGTGTCATCGGGATAGAGCACGCGCGAGAGCGTGCGCGCCAGCGTCTCGGGCTCGGCCGCGGCCGCATAGTCGCCATGGTTGAACCGCGCCAGATCGAAGATCTGCGTGGATTTAGCCGACCACAGCCGCAGCGTATTGGCCCAGCGGCCCTGCCAGCCGATGATCGGCATGTCGAAGGCCTCGGCGATGACCGTCTCCGAGGGCACCCAGACGGATTTGCCGTCCTGCTTCTCCACATGGCCCTTGAAGCCGATCTGATAGGCCACTTCGGGGCGCTCGAACTCCCAGGGGTGGCGCTGCTTCAGCCAGTCCTCGGGGTATTCCACCTGGCGCCCGCCATCGAAGCCTTGCTTGAACAGGCCATGCTCGTAGCGGATACCGTAGCCATAGCCCGCGCAGCCGAGCGTCGCCATGCTTTCCATGTAGCAGGCCGCGAGCCGCCCAAGCCCGCCATTGCCGAGCGCCGCATCCGGCTCGTCCTCGACCACCCGGCTCCAGTCCTGCCCGAGGCTCTCGATCGCCTCGCGGCAGACCGCGCGCATCCCGAGGTTGATCGCCGCATCCTCCAGCATCCGCCCGATCAGATATTCCATCGACAGGTAATAGACCCGCTTGCGGCCCTGCTCCCAGGTCTGCTTGGTGGCGGCGAACCAGGGCGTCACGATCCGGTCGCGGATGGCGAAGCTCAGCGCCATGCGCCAGTCATAGACCGAGGCATGCTCGGCGTCCTTGCCCATCGTATAGGTCAGGTGGCGGAGGATTTCGCTGCGGAGCGTCTCGACGGAGGGGGCGACGACATCTTTCACGGCCATTCCTTTCGGTGCTGTGCTCCTCTCTTGATGGGCCTGCCGGGGCGGAGGCGTCAAGCGCAAGAACCGGGCAAATTGCTGCGAGTGCGAAACCGCCCGGCACTTTGCCCGTTTCGTCGGCACCGCGAAGATGCGACAACGGCGCCAGAGGGGCAGCACATGACACAGAATCAAGACTGGTGGCGCGGCGCGGTGATCTATCAGATCTACCCCCGCAGTTTTCAGGACAGCGACGGCGATGGCATCGGCGATCTGCGCGGGATCACCGCACGGCTGGAGCATGTCGCGCGGCTCGGCGCCGATGCGATCTGGCTTTCTCCGGTGAACCGCTCGCCGATGGCCGACATGGGCTATGATGTCTCGGATTACTACGACATCGACCCGCTGTTCGGCACGCTGGCCGATTTCGATGCGCTGGTGGCGCGGGCGCATGAGCTGGGCCTGAAGGTGATCATCGACCAGGTGCTGAGCCATTCCTCGGACCGGCACCCTTGGTTTGTGGAGTCGAAGCGGCGCGGCGCCACGGCGGACTGGTACGTCTGGGCCGATCCGAAGCCCGACGGTTCGCCGCCGACGAACTGGCAATCCGTGTTCGGCGGCTCGTCCTGGGAATGGGCGCCGGAGCGCGGGCAATATTACCTGCACAATTTCCTGATCGGCCAGCCGGACCTGAACCTGCGCAACCCCGAGGTGCAGGACGAGATGCTGAAGGTGCTGCGCTTCTGGCTGGAGCGCGGGGTCGATGGCTTCCGGCTGGATACGGTGAACTACTACATCCACGATGCCGAGCTGCGCGACAACCCGCCCGAAGTCCCCGATCCGGACCGCTGGCCGCCGGTCTCCACCTACGACATGCAGGCCCATGACTACGACAAGAGCCGCCCCGAGAACCTGGATTTCCTGAAGCGGCTGCGGGCGCTGACCGATGCCTATGACGCCCGCTGCCTCGTGGGCGAGGTGGGCGACAGCCCGAAGCGCGCGCTGCGCCTGATGGAGGCCTATACCGCGGGCAGCGAGCGGCTGCACATGGCCTACAGCTTCGACATGCTGGGCCCGGAATTCACCCCCGCGCATTACCGCCGGATCATCGAGGGCTTCTTCGCGGGCGCGCCCGATGGCTGGCCGAGCTGGTCCTTCTCCAACCATGACGTGAACCGCCATGTGAGCCGCTGGGCCGATCATGGCGCCCCCGATGCGGTGGCAAAGCTCGCGATTGCGATGCTGGCCTCGTTCCAGGGCACGATCGGGCTCTATCAGGGCGAGGAGCTGGGCCAGACAGAGACCGAGCTGAGCTATGAGGAGCTGACCGACCCGCCGGGCCTGCGCTTCTGGCCCGAGAACAAGGGCCGCGACGGCTGCCGCACGCCGATGGTCTGGGACAGCGGGCCGGAGGCCGGGTTCAGCGCCGCTCGCCCCTGGCTGCCGGTGAAGCCGGCGCAGGCTACGCGCAACGTGGCCGCGCAGGAGGCGGATCCCGCCTCCGTGCTCCATCACTACCGCGCGGTGCTGGCCTTCCGCCGCGCGAGCCCGGCGCTGCGGCTCGGGCGCACGGAATGGCTGAGCGCGCCCGATCCGGTGCTGGCCTTCCGCCGGGTGCTCGGCGCCGAGACGCTGAGCTGCTTCTTTAACCTCGGGCCGGAGCCGGTGACGATGGTCGCCCCGCGCGGCGACCTCGCCGGGCCCTCCCTCGGCGCGCGGATGGAGGGGTTCGAGATGGTGCTCGGGCCCAATGCCGCCGTCTGGCTGCGCGATACGCCCGATGTGGTCGAGGGGGCCGGCTGGTCGCTCGGCCGGGCGCTCGCGAAGGTGAAGAAGCTGGTCGGGGGCTGAGCCCCCGGCCCTGCGCCACCAATATCGCACCGGGGATCACTCCCCGGACCACCATGCCCCGATACGTCGTCCGGAGCCAGCATTCCCGATGTTGCGCCGGGCCCGGCTCCCGATCCGCCACTCCGGGGCCAGAGCCCCGGAGCCGCTTCGCCGGGCCTTATTCGGCGGCCTCCGCCATCGGGTTGTTCGGATGGGTGGTCCAGTTCGCATAGGGCGCGACCGGGCGGCCCGTGCGCGGATCCAGCGTGCCCAGCGGCAACGTCTTCATGCTGATGCAATCCACCGGGCAGACATCGACACAGAGGTTGCAGGCCACGCATTCCTCGTCCTTGACCGAATAGACCCGCCCGTCGCCCACCGCGATCGCCTGGTGTGAGGTATCCTCGCAGGCGGCATAGCAGCGGCCGCATTTGATGCAATCGTCCTGGTCGATCACCGCCTTGGTGACATGGTTCAGGTTCAGATGCTGCCATTCGGTGAAATTCGGCACCGCGCGGCCGATAATCTCATCGACCGAAGCGAAGCCCTTGCGGTCCATGTACTCGCCCAGCCCGGAGATCATCTCCTGCACGACCTTGAAGCCATAGGTCATCGCCGCGGTGCAGACCTGCACATTGCCTGCACCCATCGCCAGGAATTCGGCCGCGTCGCGCCAGGTGGTGACCCCGCCGATGCCCGAAATCGGCAGGCCGCGGGTCTCCATATGGCGCGCGATCTCGCCCACCATGTTGAGCGCGATCGGCTTCACCGCCGGGCCGCAATAGCCGCCATGGGTGCCCTTGCCGTCGATCATCGGCTCGGGGCAGAAATCGTCGAGGTTCACCGAGGTCACCGATTTCACGGTGTTGATCAGGCTCACCGCATCCGCGCCGCCCCGCTTCGCCGCCATGGCGGGCGGCAGGATCGAGGTCACGTTCGGGGTCAGCTTCACGATGCAGGGCATGCGCGAATATTGCTTCACCCAGCGGGTCACCATCTCGATATATTCCGGCACCTGGCCCACGGCGGAGCCCATGCCGCGCTCGGCCATGCCATGCGGGCAGCCGAAGTTCAGCTCCACCCCATCGGCGCCGGTATCCTCGATCTGTTTCAGGATCGCCTTCCAGTTCTCCTCCTCGCAGGGCACCATCAGTGAAATCACCAGCGCCCGGTCCGGGTAGTCGCGCTTGACGGATTTGATCTCGCGCAGGTTCACCTCCAGCGGGCGGTCGGTGATCAGCTCGATGTTGTTGATCCCCATCACCCGGCGGTCCCCGCCATAGATCACGCCGTAGCGCGGGCCGGAGACGTTCACCACCGGCGGCCCTTCGGCGCCGAGCGTCTTCCACACCACGCCGCCCCAGCCCGCCTCATAGGCGCGGCGCACATTGTATTCCTTGTCCGTCGGCGGCGCGGAGGCGAGCCAGAACGGGTTCGGGGATTTGATGCCGATGAAATTGGAACGCAGGTCAGCCATGATCAGGCCCCCATCAGATAGCTGTGAATGTCTTCGGCGGCATCGCGACCCTCGGCCACGGCCGTCACGGTCAGGTCATCGCCGCCGACGGCGCAATCGCCGCCCGCCCAGACCCCGGGGGCAGAGGTGCGCCCCGCGCCATCGACCCAGATCTTGCCGCCCGCGACCTTCACCGCCTCTGGCGTGGCGCCCAATGTCTGGCCGATGGCCTTGAACACCTGATCGGCGGGCAGGCGGAAGGTGTCGGAGGTCAGCTCCAGCCCGCTCTCCCCCGCGCGGGTATAGGCGAATTCCACCTCGCGCACCGCGCCATTGCCATGGATCGCGACCGGGGCCGCATTCTCGATGATCCGCACCCCGTTCGCCAGCGCATGCTCTTGCTCATGCGTGCTCGCGGGCATCTCTGCGCGCGCGCGCCGGTAGACGATGCTCACGTTGAGCGCGCCCAGGAGCTTCGCCTGCACCGCCGCATCCACCGCCGTCATGCCGCCGCCGATCACGATCACATCGCGCCCAACGGGCAGCGCCGCCAGATCCTGCGCCTGGCGCAGCTCGGCAATGAAATCGGTCGCGGGCGCGATGCCGGCCTTGTCCTCTCCGGCCAGCCGTAGCGCATTCACGCCCGAAAGCCCCATGCCCAGGAACACCGCATCATGATCGGCCAGAAGCTCCTCCAGCCCGCCATCGCCCGCGCGGCCCAGCTGCCAGTTCTCCACCACCTTGATCCCGCCGATCTGCAGCAGCCAGGCCACTTCCTTCGAGGCGAAATGATCCACCGCCTTGTAGGAGGCGATGCCGTATTCATTGAGCCCGCCCGCCTTCGCGCGCGCCTCATAGACCGTGACCTCATGGCCCTTCATCGCCAGCCGGTGCGCGCAGGACAGCCCCGCAGGCCCCGCGCCCACCACCGCCACCGATTTGCCCGTGGCCGGGCCGCGGCTGAAGGGGTGGCTCTGCTTCGCCATCATCGTGTCGGTCGCGAAGCGTTGCAGCGCGCCGATCTCCACCGGCTTGCCCTCCGCCGTCTCGCGCACGCAGGATCCTTCGCAGAGGTTCTCCGTCGGGCAGACCCGGGCGCACATGCCGCCGAGGATATTCTGGCTAAGGATCGTGCGCGCTGCCGCCTCCGGCGTGCCGGTCATGATCTGGCGGATGAACAGCGGAATGTCGATCGAGGTCGGGCAGGCCTCCATGCAGGGCGCGTCGTGGCAGAAATAGCAACGGTCCGCCGCCACCTGCGCCTCATGCGCATCCAGCGGAGGCGCGACATCGGAGAAATTCTGTCCATAGCTGCCCTGCGGCAGCCGCCCGGGAACCACCCCCGGCGTGAATTGGCTGTTGGTCACCTGGACCTCCCTGGCTTATCGTTGACCCAACGCTGCCACGCCTGAATTTTTTATCAAGTGGTAAAATACGCCGCGGCGCAGCAGCCCGGCGGATTTGCCGATCTTTGCGGCTTTGCCGCCAAAAGCGCCGCAAAACCGGGCACTGTCCGCAGCGCGGCCTTCCGCACTTTCCTCTCCCGGCTGGAGCGCGTATAAGGCCCAGACGATACGGCAGCCCGGCGCGAAACGACCGGGCCGACAAGACCCGCAGCACCTTTCGAGGACGGCATGACCAAACAATCCCATGAAAACGACGTGGCCTTCATCCAGGCACTGGCCGAGCTCCTGAACAGCAATGAGCTCACCGAGATTTCGGTGGTTCGGGAGTATGGCGAGGACGACAGCCTCGAAGTGCGCGTCGTGAAGCAGGCGACGGTCGTGGCCGCTCCGGTCGCGGCGGCCGTGGCAGCCCCCGCGCCCATGGCCATCGCGGCGCCGGTGGCGGCTGCTGCCGCAGCCCCGGCCGAGGCCGATCCGGCGAAGCTGCCGGGCGCGGTGACCTCGCCGATGGTCGGCACCGCCTATCTCTCGCCCGAGCCGGGCGCGGCGAGCTTCGTCAAGGTCGGCGATGTGGTCAAGCAGGGCCAGACGCTGATGATCGTCGAGGCGATGAAGACGATGAACCACATCCCCGCGCCGCATGCCGGCACCGTGAAGCGCATCCTGATCGACGATGGCGCGCCCGTGGAATACGGCGCGCCGCTGATGATCGTCGAGTGAGGGCGGCACGATGTTCGACAAGATCCTGATCGCCAACCGCGGCGAGATCGCGCTGCGCGTGGTCCGGGCCTGCCGCGAGATGGGGATCGCCTCGGTCGCGGTGCATTCCACGGCCGACTCGGACGCGATGCATGTGCGCATGGCCGACGAGAGCGTGTGCATCGGCCCGCCGCCGTCGTCGGAGAGCTATCTGAACGTGGCCGCGATCGTCGCCGCCTGCGAGATCACCGGCGCCCAGGCCATCCACCCGGGCTATGGCTTCCTGTCCGAGAACGCGAATTTCGTGCAGGCGCTGGAAGACCACGGCATCACCTTCATCGGCCCGCGGGCGGAGCATATCCGTATCATGGGCGACAAGATCACCGCCAAGGACACCGCGAAATCGCTGGGGATTCCGGTGGTGCCCGGCTCCGCAGGCGGGGTGCATGATTTCGACGAGGCACGGCGCGTGGCGGCCGAGATCGGCTATCCGGTCATCATCAAGGCCACCGCCGGCGGCGGCGGGCGCGGGATGAAGGTGGCGCTCACGGAAGAGGAGCTGGAGATTGCGTTCCGCACCGCCCGCTCCGAAGCCAAGGCCGCCTTCGGCAACGACGAAGTCTATATGGAGAAATATCTCCAGAAGCCGCGCCATATCGAGATCCAGGTGTTCGGCGACGGCAAGGGCCGCGCGGTCTATCTGGGCGAGCGCGACTGTTCGCTGCAGCGCCGCCACCAGAAGGTGTTCGAGGAGGCCCCCGGCCCCTGCATCACCCCTGAGCAGCGCGAGCGCATCGGCTCCGTCGTCTCCAAGGCGATGGCCGAGCTGAAATACGCCGGCGCCGGGACGATCGAATTCCTGTTCGAGGATGGCGAATTCTACTTCATCGAGATGAACACCCGCCTGCAGGTGGAGCATCCGGTGACCGAGGCGATCTATGGCGTGGATCTGGTGCGCGAGCAGATCCGCGTTGCCGCGGGCCTGCCGATGGAATTCCACCAGAAGGACCTGAAGATCCGCGGCGCGGCGATCGAGGTGCGGATCAACGCGGAGAAGGTGCCGAATTTCAGCCCCTGCCCCGGGACGATCACGCAATACCATGCGCCGGGCGGCCTTGGCGTGCGGATCGACAGCGCGATCTACGACGGCTACCGGATCCCGCCCTATTACGACAGCCTGATCGGCAAGCTGATCGTGCATGGCCGCGACCGTGAGGAGGCGCTGGCGCGCCTGAGCCGGGCCCTGGGCGAGCTGATCGTGGATGGGGTGGATACCACCGTACCGCTGTTCCACGCGCTGCTGGCCGAGCCCGACATACAGAACGGCGACTATTCCATCCACTGGCTGGAAAAGTGGCTGGCGCGGACCTATAAGTGAGACAAGGCGCCCTGCGGGGCGCCTTTTTCGTCTGGGCTCCGGCGCGGGCAGCCACCGGAGCGCGCCCCCTCAGGCACCTGACGGGAGAGCCCGGGGCCTGCACTGCTGCGGCGAGCCGAAGCGCCCCCCAGGGTCAGGAGACCACTCGGCAGCAGATGGACGCCCGTAGCGTCACGGGCACAGCGGACGGCGCCAAGGCAACAGACCGGGGCGCGCCTCGTGCCTCAGCACTCGGCCCAGGCCGCCCAGCCTTTTTCCGTGCCGCGAATGGCGCATGGACCGCGCGGAGAACCTCTTCCAGACGCGGGCATGGCCCGGCGGCCCTCAGCCGAACAGCGCCGCCAGATCCACGGACGCCCGCACCCCGATCGCATCGCCATGCGCGCTTAGGAAGGCCTCGGCCGCCGCCTGCCCGGCGGTCTTCAGCCGCTCCAGCGTACCGACCGTAGGCACCAGCTTCGTCGCCGCCGAAAGCGCGTTCATCGTCTTGTCATCGGCGACCATATGGATCAGCACATCCTTCATCGCGCCCTCCGGGATCCGCCCCTCGGAGATCAGCCGGCGCACGAAGCTGACCGCGCGCAATTCGCGCAGCAGCGAGGAGTTGAACGAGATCTCGTTGATCCGCTCCTCGATCTCGGTCGGGGTCTGCGGTACGCTGTCGCGCAGCAAGGGGTTGATGTTCACCACCACGATGTCGCGCGGGTATTTCGTCTCGTAGAGCGGGAACAGCGGCGGGTTGCCGGTGAAGCCGCCATCCCAGAACGCCTCGATCTTGCCGGTCTGCGGGTCGTACATCTCCACCGCGCGGAACACGTTGGGCAGGCAGGCCGAGGCCAGCACCGCCTCCGCCGTGATCTCGCCATCGGCGAAGACCCGGATCTTGCCGGTGCGCACATTGGTGGCCGCGACGAAAAGATCCGGCCCGCTCCGGGCGCAGACATGCTCGAAATCGAACCGCTTCACGATACGCTCCAGCGGGTTCACATAGAACGGCCCGGAATCGTAGGGCGAAACCAGCCGCCCGATCTGGTCCATCCAGGCCGCGGGCGTGAACAGCTCGATCCAGCGATTGAGCGCATCCGGATAGGGAAACAGCGCCGTGAGCCAGCGGTCCAGCCGCAGGTCGTTGACCTCGGAGACCTGCGACCAGAGCCAGTCCAGGTTCTCGCGCGCCCGCGCCCGCCCGCCCTGTACCAGCCCCGCCTTCAGCGCGGCGCCGTTCAGCGCTCCGGCCGAAGTGCCCGAAATCGCCGCGATTTCGAGCCAGCTTTCATCCAGCAGCCGGTCCAGCACGCCCCAGGTGAACGCGCCATGGGCGCCGCCGCCCTGCAACGCGAGGTTGATATGACGTGTCTTCATCCGCATCCTCCCCCGGCCCGTCCGCATATGCTACTGGGCGCGGCCGGGAAAGCAATCGGGCGTCAGAGCGCCGTCCAGCCGCCATCGACGGAGATCGTCGTGCCGGTGATCTGCGCGGCCGCGGCCGAGCACAGGAACACCGCCGTGCCGCCCATCTCCTCCACCGTCGCGAATTCCTTCGAGGGCTGGCGGTCCAGCATGACCTTCTTGATCACCTCTTCGCGCGACATGTTGTGGGTTTTCATCTGATCGGGGATCTGCGCCTCGACCAGCGGCGTGAGCACATAGCCCGGGCAGATCGCATTGCAGGTGATCGGCTCCTCGGCGGTCTCGAGCGCGGTGACCTTGGTGAAGCCGACGATGCCGTGCTTCGCCGCGACATAGGCCGATTTGAAAGGCGAGGCCGTGAGCCCATGCGCCGAGGCGATGTTGATGATCCGGCCCCAGCCCGCCTTGCGCATCAGGGGCAGCGCGGCGGCGGTGGTGTGGAAGGCGGAGGACAGGTTGATCGCGATGATCGCATCCCATTTCTCCACCGGGAACTGGTCTATGGGCGCGACGTGCTGGATCCCGGCATTGTTCACCAGAATATCCACCTGGCCCGCCTGCTCCACCAGCGCGCGGCACTCCGCGCCCTTGGACATGTCGGCCTTGATGTAGCGCCCTTTGACGCCGAACTCCGCGCCCAGATCCGCGGCCAGCTTGTGGTCTTCGTCGCGGTCGGTGAAGGAGTTGAGCACGATATCCGCCCCGGCCTTCGCAAGCTCGCGCGCGACGCCGAGCCCGATGCCCGAGTTCGACCCCGTCACCACCGCCGTCTTGCCGGCCAGACTGATCGTGAAGCTCATGGTTCATTCCTCCAACGGTTCAACCGGGGGCGATCATGCCGCGCGCATCGGGGCGCGTCCACTGAACATCTTCGCGACTGGACGGGGGGAACGTGACGGAAAACGCCTGTCAAAAGAAAAAGACGCCCGCACAAGGCGGGCGTCAAGTCATGAGGCAGGTTTCATACAGGCAAGAAACCTATCGAGCAGTAAGGTCTTTATAAGCCGCTTGTTGCCGCCCTCCAAGGGAAAAGTTTGCGCAACCCCCTCCGGCAGACTAGCTTGCCGCCTGAAATTACAGACAAAGCCAGGGACATGGTGCGTATGCGGCAGGGCAAATGGTACGGAATCGGCGTGCTGGCATTGGCTTTCGCGCCGGTTTTCGTGAACGCGGAACCGGCGCCGGGAATCGCCATGTATGGGGAACCGGCGTTGCCGAAAGGCTTCACGCAATTGCCCTATGTGAACCCTGAGGCGCCGAAGGGCGGGCAGATCCGGTTCGGAGAATCGGGGAGCTTCGATTCGCTGAACCCTTGGATCCTCACCGGCAGGCCCGCGCAGGGAATCGCGCTCTTCGTGGCCGAGCCGCTGATGATGCGCTCGATCGACGAGCCGTTCACGCTTTATGGCCTGCTGGCCGAGAGCGTGGAGACGGATGCGGCGCGCAGCTGGGTGGAATTCACCCTGCGCGACGGCGCGCGCTTTTCCGATGGCGCGCCGGTGACGGTCGAAGACGTGATCTGGTCCTTCGAGACGCTCGGGACCGAGGGCCATCCGCGCTATACCAACGCCTGGCGCAAGGTGGCGAAGATCGTGCAGACCGGGCCGCGCAGCCTGCGGGTGACCTTCACCGAGCCCGACCGGGAACTCGCGCTGATCATGGGCATGCGGCCGGTGCTGGAGAAGGCGCAGTGGCAGGGCAAGGAGTTTGCGCGCGCCACGCAGGAGGTGCCGGTGGGCTCCGGGCCCTATGTGGTGGAGCGGGTGGACATGGGCAAATCCATCACCCTGCGCCGGAACCCGGACTGGTGGGGCAAGGACCTTCCCGTCAACATCGGGCGCTACAATTTCGAGCGCATGCGGTGGGATTATTTCGGCGATGGCGGCGTGGTCTTCGAGGCGTTCAAGGGCGGCGAGACCGATACCTTCCGCGAGACCAATGCCGCGAAATGGGCGCGCGACTATGATTTCCCCGCGGTGCGCGATGGCCGAGTGGTGAAATCCGAGATCCCGCATCAGCGGCCCTCGGGCATCACCGGGCTGGTGATGAACACCCGCCTGCCCGTTTTCCAGGACTGGCGCGTGCGCGAGGCGATGATCGACGCGTTCAACTTCGAATTCATCAATGCCACGCTGAATGGCGGCGCGGAGCCGCGGATCACCTCCTATTTCGCCAATTCGGGTCTCGCCATGCAGCAGGGCCCGGCCACGGGGCGGGTGGCCGATCTGCTCGGGCCCTATGCGGCGGAGCTGCCGCCCGGCGCGCTGGACGGCTATGCCCTGCCGGTATCAGATGGCACCGCGCTGAACCGTATAAACAACCGCAAGGCGATCCGGCTGCTGGAGGAGGCGGGCTGGCGCGTCGATGACAAGGGCGTGCTGCGCGATGCGCAGGGCACGGCGCTGAGCTTCGAGATCCTGCTGCCGCAGGGCGCCGCCGAAACCCGCGCCATCGTCGATATCTATACCGAGGCGCTGCACCGGCTCGGCATCTTCCCGCAGGTGACCTCGGTCGACGATGCGCAATATCAGATGCGCCGCAACAGCTATGATTTCGGCATGACCTGGATGACGCTGGCGCTCTCGCTCAGCCCCGGCAACGAACAGATGCTGTACTGGGGCGCACGCGGCGTGACCGAGCCGGGCTCGCGCAACCTGATGGGGATGAACTCGCCCGCCGCCGAGGCGATGATCCGCGCCATGCTGGCCGCGAAAGACCCCGCCGATTTCACCGCCGCGGTGCGCGCGCTCGACCGCGTGCTCACGACCGGGCGCTATGTGATCCCGACCTGGTATGCGCCGGTGTCGCGGCTCGCGCATGCCCGGGCGCTTCACTTCCCCGAAAAACTTCCGCTATACGGAGATTGGCCGGGCTTTCAGCCCGAGACCTGGTGGTATGAGGCAGCACAATGAAGAAACTTGTCATTCTCGCCGTCCTCGCGGCGGCACTGAGCGGATGCAACACGGTGGCCGGCGTCGGCGACGATATCTCCGGGGGGGCGCGCACGGTTCAGGGCTGGCTCTGACCGGAGCCGGTGGTGGAACCGCAGGCCATTTCAAGGCTTTTCAGGAGCGTGCGCAAGGCGCAGACTGAGGCCGGGCGCCGCTATGGCGCGGGAAGGAGATCGCGATGAAGTGGCAACACGTGCAGGAAAACTGGAGCGCGTTCTATGACGCGATCACCGACAAATGGCCCGAGGCCGATGAGGACGAACTGGACACGATCGACGGCGACCAGCGCGCCTTCGTCGAATATATCGCCGGGCTGACCGATCAGGAGCCGGGCGACGCCCGCGACGAGATCCGCGAATGGCTCACCGGCGAATTGCCCTCGGACGTGGTGATGGACCCGGAGCATGACAACCATTCGATCATGCTGTCGGAGAAATACGTCGCCGAAGGCGAGGACGAATATGACGACGACCGCCGGTTCGGCGACGGCGAGTGAGGCCCCGCCCGAACCGGCCGCTTCAGACCAGAGATGTCACCCAGAGCACGGTCGCATCCTCCTCGCTGACCGAGACCAGATTGTGGCCCATGCTGGCATCGTAATAGGCGCTGTCGCCGCGGCGCAGGTCCTGCGGCTCGTAGAATTCGGTATAAAGCCGCACGATCCCTGTCAGCACATAGAGGAACTCCTCGCCGTCATGGCGCACCCAGCCGTGAAATTCCTCGAAGCTGCGCGCCCGGATCCGCGCCCGGTAAGGCAGCATCTGCTTCTTGCGCAGCGGATTGGCGAGCAGCTCGTGCTCGTAGGTTGTGGTCAGATGCGCCACCCCCTCGCCCTGGCGCGTCACCGCCATCCGCCCCGTCACCTGCCCCTTGGAGGGCGGCGTGAACAGCTGCGGCACCGAAATCTCCAGCCCGTCGGCGAGCTTCTTCAGCGCCTCATAGGTGGGAGACATCTGCCCGTTCTCGATCTTCGACAGCGTGGAGCGCGCGAGCCCCGCCTGCACCGCGGCCTGTTCCAGCGTCCAGCCGCGCGCCTTGCGCAGCTCGCGCACCCGCGCGGCCAGGTCCACCGGCTCAGGCACCGTCTCGGCGCCATCCTCGCGCGCGATCCGGATGATCTTCGCCTGTTCGATCTCGGCCATCGCCCGCCCTCCATTCGCCGTCTTGCACCGAAGACCCGCCCGGCGTAGCAAAAAGCCATGCTCTCTGTCCATGCCCCCACCGCCGCAGACCCCGTCCCCGCGCCGTTCAACATGGCAGCCCATGTGCTCGCCCATGCCGGCCGGCTCGCCGACAAATCGGCGATGCAGATCCTGCGCCCCACCGGGGCCGAGCGCTGGTCCTATGCGCGGCTGGAGGCGGCCGTGCGCGGCACCGGTACCGGCCTTCTGCGCGCAGGCCTGCAGCCCGGAGACCGGGTGCTGCTGCGGCTTGGCAATACGCCCGAATTCCCGGTGGCTTACCTTGGCGCCATTGCCGCGGGGCTGGTGCCGGTGCCCACCTCGTCGCAGCTGACCGCGGCAGAGATCGGCAAGATGGCCGCGCAGGTGGATCCGGCGCTGGTGATTGCGGGCGATGGAATTGCGCTGCCCGAGGGCATTCCTGCCATTTCGGAAGAGACCCTGCGCGGGTTCGAGGCGCTGCCGCCCTGCGCCTATGACTTGGGCGATCCGGAGCGGCTTGGCTATATCGTCTTCACCTCCGGCACCTCGGGCAAGCCGCGCGCGGTGGAGCATGCGCACCGGGCGATCTGGGCGCGGCGGATGATGCATCAGGGCTGGTATGGGCTCGGTGAATCCGACCGGCTCCTGCATGCGGGGGCCTTCAACTGGACCTATACGCTCGGCACCGGGCTGATGGACCCCTGGTCCGTGGGCGCGACGGCGCTGATCCCGGCGGCGGGCGTGGAGGCACCGGCGCTGGCACTGCTCCTGCGCCGGTTCGACGCGACGATTTTTGCAGCAGCTCCGGGCGTTTACCGGCAAATCCTCAGGCATCACCCGAAGCTGAGCCTGCCGAAGCTGCGCCATGGCCTGAGCGCCGGAGAGGCGCTGCCGGAGCTGACCCGCGCGCATTGGCACGCGGCAACCGGCACGCCCATCCACGAAGCGCTCGGCATGTCGGAATGCTCGACCTTCATCTCCTCCGCGCCGGGCCATCCGGCGCCGCCCGGAACCGCGGGCTGGCCACAAGAGGGCCGCCATGTGGCCGTGCTGCGCGACGGCGCACCGGTGCCGCGCGGCGAAGCGGGCGTTCTGGCCGTGCATCGCAGCGATCCGGGCCTGTTCCTCGGCTATCGCGGCCAGCCCGAGGAAACCGCCGCGCGCTTCGCCGGCCCCTGGTTCCTCACCGGCGACATGGTGGAGATGACGGAGGCGGGCGCGATCCGCTACCTCGGCCGCGACGACGACATGATGAACGCCGGCGGCTTCCGCGTCGCGCCGCAGGAGGTGGAGACCGCGATGGCCACCTGCCCGGAGGCGGGCGAAGTGGCCGCGGTGGAGATCCGGGTTTCGGCCGAAGCCACGGTGATTGCGCTTGCCCATACCGGCCCGGCCACGGCGGAGGCGCTGGCCGCCCATGCCGCCACCGCGCTCGCGCGCTACAAGCAGCCGCGGATCTACCGCCAGGTGAGCGCGCTGCCCCGCAACCGCAATGGCAAGATCGACCGGCGCAGCCTGCGTCAGGACTGGCCGCAGGAGACAAAATGATCCCGCTCGACATATTCGCCGACCCCGTCTGCCCCTGGTGCCTGATCGGCAAGGCCCGGCTCGACCGCGCGCTGGAGGCCCGGCCCGGCCATGCCTTCGTGATCGCCTGGCGGCCGTTCCAGCTGAACCCGACCCTGCCGCCCGAGGGGATGGACCGGCAGGCCTTCCTGCGCGCGCGCTTCGGCACCGAGGCCGACCGGGTGCATGTGCCGGTTCTGGAGGCCGCGCGCGATGCCGGGGTGACGCTGGACCTCGCCGCGATCGGGCGCATGCCCAATACCTTTAATGCGCAGCGGCTGCTGTTCTGGGCCGGGCTTGAGGAGCGGCAAAGCCGGGTGATGTCGGCGCTGATGCGCGCCTATTGGCGCGAGGGGCGCGATGTCGGCGATGCGGCGACGCTCGCCGACATCGCCGCCGAAGCCGGGATGGACCGGGCGCTGGTGGCGCGGCTGCTGGCCTCGGATGCCGATCGCGATACCGTTGCCGCTGCCGAGGCCCATGCCCGCGAGCGCGGGATCAAGGCGGTGCCCACCTTCATCATCGCGAACCAATATGTGGTGGAGGGCGCCCAAACCACGGAATTCTGGCTCAAAGTGATCGACGATCTGGCCAGCTGAGCGCCAGCGCACAGATCGGCGGGCTTTTCAGGGCGGAGCGAACGGGGCTAAGGTCGCGCGCGATTCCCTCTGAAGGCTGATCCCGTGACCCCTGCTCCGCAACCGGCGGCCAAGAGCCTGCCGCTGCCCGAATTCGTGGCCCTGCTGGCGATGCTGATGGCGCTTGTCGCCTTCTCGATCGACGCGATGCTGCCCTCCCTGCCCGATATCGCGCAGGCGCTCTCGCCCGGGAATGTGAACCGCGCGCAGCTGGTCCTGACCGCCTTCATGATGGGCATGGGGCTCGGGACGTTCTTCGTCGGGCCGATTTCCGATGCGGCCGGGCGCAAGGCGACGCTCGCAGGCGGGCTCGCGGTCTATATCCTGGGAGCCGCGGCGGCGCTCTGGGCAAACAGCCTGGAGGTCCTGCTCCTTGCCCGCTTCGTGCAGGGGCTCGGTGCATCCTGCGGCCGGATCGTGCCTATGGCGCTGATCCGCGATCTGCATTCCGGCCCGCAGATGGCGCGGATCACCTCGATCATCATGATGTTCTTCATGCTGATCCCCGCGATCGCGCCGACGGTCGGCGGGCTGATCGCGCTGCAATTCGGCTGGCGCGGGGTGTTTGCCGTGTTCATCCTCTTTGGCCTCGTGGCCTTCGCCTGGATGATGATCCGCCAGCCCGAAACGCTCCCGCGCGAGCGCCGCCGCGCCTTGCGCCCGGCCGAGCTGATCTCGGGCGCGGTCGAGGTCATGGGTAACCGCGAGGTGCGGATCTATACGCTGGTGATAACGCTGGGCTTCGGGCAGATGTTCGCAATCCTGTCCTCGGCGCAGCAGCTTTACGCGGCCTATGGCGTGACCGACACCTTCCCCTACTGGTTCGGCGCGGGCGCGGTTCTGGCCGCGACCGCCTCGTTCTTCAATGCCCGCTTCGTGATCCGGCTGGGGATGCTGCGGCTCGCCCGGGGCGGCTACCTGATGCAGATCGGGGCCTCGGCGGTGATGCTGGCGCTGGTGCTCAGCGGCCTTGCGCTCGGGCCGCAGGCGATGCCGGTGCTGTTCATCTGGGTGGTGTCAGTGTTCTTCATCGCGGGGATCACCTTCGGCAATATCAATGCGCTGGCGATGCAGAAGATGGGCCATCTGGCGGGGATGACCGCCTCGGTGCTGAGCGCGTTTTCCACCATTGGCGCCGTGCTGATCGCGGCGCCGGTGGGGCAGATGTTCTCGGGCTCGCCGCTGCCCCTCGTGCTCACCACGCTGGTCTGCTCGGGCCTCGCCTGGCTGCTGCTGGGCCGGGTCCGGCCCGCCAGCTGATCAGGCCTTGGCCGCGATCACCTTCGCGGCCAGGTCCTTGGCGATCTCGAACGAACCCTTGATCCGCTCGCCGTCCGAGCCCCAGTCGCGCGCGACGAAGACCTTGTTGCCGGTGATCTTCGCGGTGCCGCGGTTGCCCTGGATGAATTCCACCAGCCCGCCCGGGTTCGGGAATTTGTCCTGATGGAACTGGATATTGGCACCCTTCGGCCCGGCATCCAGCTTCGCGATATGGGCGCGCTTGCACATCGCCTTGATCCGCACCACCAGCAAGAGCGTGTTCACCTCGCGCGGCAGCGTGCCGAAGCGGTCGATCAGCTCCGCCGCGAAGCCCTCCAGCTCCACCTTCGTCGTCAGCCCCGAGAGCCGCCGATAGAGGCCCAGCCGCACATCGAGATCGGGGATGTAGCTTTCCGGGATCATCACCGGCACGCCGAGGTTGATCTGCGGCGACCATTCGCCATCCTCCTCGAGATCCGTCAGCGCGCCGGATTTCAGCTTCGCGATCGTCTCCTCCAGCATCGCCTGATAGAGCTCGTAGCCCACTTCCTTGATATGGCCCGATTGCTCCTCGCCGAGCAGGTTGCCCGCGCCGCGCAGATCGAGGTCCTGCGAGGCCAGGCTGAAGCCCGCCCCGAGGTTGTCGAGGCTGCCGAGCAGCCGGAGCCGCTTCACCGCCTGCGGCGTCAGCGGCATCCGCGGCTTCGTCGTCAGGTAGCAATAGGCCCGCGCCTTGGAGCGCCCGACCCGGCCGCGGATCTGATAGAGCTGGCTCAGCCCGAACATGTCGGCGCGGTGCACGATCATGGTATTGGCCGTGGGAATATCGAGCCCGCTCTCGACGATGGTCGTCGCCAGCAGCACGTCATATTTGCCGTCATAGAAAGCGTTCATCCGCTCGTCGAGCTCGCCCGCCGCCATCTGGCCATGGGCGACGATATAGCTCACCTCCGGCACCTCGGTCTTCAGGAAGTCTTCGATCCCGGCCAGATCGGTGATCCGCGGCACCACATAGAAGCTCTGCCCGCCGCGGTAGCGTTCGCGCAGCAGCGCCTCGCGCAGGGTCACGCCGTCAAATTCGCTCACATAGGTGCGGATCGCGAGCCGGTCCACCGGCGGCGTGCCGATGATCGAAAGGTCGCGCACCCCGGTGAGGCTCAGCTGCAGCGTCCGCGGGATCGGCGTCGCGGTGAGGGTCAGGACGTGGATCTCGGAGCGCAGCTCCTTCAGGCGCTCCTTGTGGTTCACGCCGAAATGTTGTTCTTCATCAATGACAAGCAGGCCGAGGTTGCGAAATTTCACGCCCTTGGCCAGCACCGCATGGGTGCCGATCACGATATCCACGGTGCCATCGGCCAGCCCTGCCCGCGTGGTGGCCGCATCCTTCGCCGACACGAACCGGCTCAGCGGCTTCACAGTCAGCGCCGTGCCGCGGAAGCGTTCGGCGAAAGTCTTGTAATGCTGGCGCGCGAGCAGCGTCGTCGGCGCGATTACCGCCACCTGCATCCCCGAAACGGCCGCCACGAAGGCCGCGCGCATCGCGACCTCGGTCTTGCCGAAGCCCACATCGCCCACCACCAGCCGGTCCATCGGCGTGCCGGAGGCGAGGTCGTTCACCACATCCTCGATCGCAGACATCTGGTCCTCGGTCTCGGTATAGGGGAAACGGGCGGCGAAGGCCTCCCATTCGTGATGCGGCGCCTCCAGGATCGGGGCCGCGCGCAGGTGCCGCTCGGCCGCGATCCGCATCAGCTTGTCGGCGATCTGGCGGATGCGCTCCTTCAGCCGCGCCTTCTTCGCCTGCCAGGCGCCGCCGCCGAGCTTGTCGAGGATGCCCTCCTCATGGCCGTAGCGGCTCAGAAGCTCGATATTCGTCACCGGCAGATAGAGCCGGTCGCCGCCCTGATATTCCAGCAGCACGCAATCGAGCGGCGCGCCAAGCGCATTGACCGTCTCCAGCCCCTTGTAGCGGCCAACGCCATGATCGACGTGCACGATCAGGTCGCCCGGGGTCAGGCTCTGCGCCTCGGTCAGGAAATTCTCGGCCTTGCGCTTCTTCTTCGGCCGGGTGACGAGCCGGTCGCCCAGCACGTCCTGCTCCGATATCACCGTCAGGCCATCGGCCTCGAAGCCATGATCCAGCGCCCAGATCGCGAGGCCGAGCCCGCCGATCTCGCGCGCGTCGCGGATGGGCTGCGCCCCGGTCAGGCCCTCATCCTCCAAAAGCCCCTTCAGCCGCTCGCGCGCGCCCTCGGACCAGCTCGCGACCACCACCGGGCCAAGCTTCAGTCTTGCCTGAATATGATCCTTCAAGGCGCCGAAAAGGCTTACATTTTCCAGCTGCCTTTCGGGCGCGAAATTGCGCCCGATCCGGGCTTCGGCATTCAGGATCCCCGGCCCCGGCGGCGCGGGCAGCACCTGCAGCCGCAGCACCCGATGCGCCATGAGCGCCGCCTTCCAGCCCGCCTCATCGAGATAGAGCAGGTCCGGCGCGGCGGGCTTGTAGACCGTATCCACCCGGTCCTTGCGGGTCAGGGCCTCGCGCCGGGTGTCATATTGATCGACGATCCCCTCCCAGCGGGAGATCCGCTGCGGCTCGATCTGATCGTCGATCATCACGCTGGCTTGCGGCAGATAGTCGAAAATCGTCTCCAGCCGTTCGTGGAAGAAGCCCATCCAGTGCTCCATCCCCGCGTGTTTGCGCCCGGCCGAGACCGCCTCATACAGCGGGTCCTCGGCGCCGCCCGCACCGAATTCCACCCGGTAATTCTGCCGGAACCGGCTGATCGCCGCCTCGTCGAGGATCACCTCGCTCACCGGGGCGAATTCCACCGCCGTCAGCTTTTCAGTAGTGCGCTGGCTCACCGGATCGAACCGGCGCGCCCCGTCCAGCACATCGCCGAACAGATCGAGCCGCACCGGCCCGGATTCGCCCGGCGGATAAATGTCTATGATGCCGCCGCGGACCGCATAATCGCCCGGCTCCGCCACGGTGGACACGGGCGAAAACCCCATCCTTACAAGGAATTCGCGCAGCTTCTTCTCGTTGATCTGGCCGCCCACGCGCGCGGTGAAGCTTGAGGCCGCCACCAGATCGCGCACCGGCACCCGCTGCATCGCCGCGTTCAGCGTGGTGAGCAGCACGAACGGGCCGGGCACGCCCGCCGCGAGCGCCGCCAGCGTCGCCATCCGCGCGGCGGAGATTTCGGGATTGGGCGAGACCCGGTCATAGGGCAGGCAATCCCAGGCCGGAAAGCTGAGCACAACGGCCTCGGGCGCGAAGAAGCCGAGCGCCGCGCGCATCGCCTCCAGCCGCCGGTCGTCGCGGGCGATATGGATCACCGGCTGACCGCGGGCCAGCTCCTTCGCCAGAAGTTTCGCGTCATAGCCCTCGGGGGCGCCGGAGAGAAGAAAATGGTCCATCCGCCCGAGGTATCCGCCCCGCCGCCGCTGTCAAGAGCCGAGGTAATGCGCGCGCAGCACCCGCAGCATTCCATAGAGCGCCGTGGCCCCGATCATCGCAAAGCCGAAGAACTGCACCAGCGTGTGATGGGCCAGCAGCATCCGCACCACCGGCTCGGTCTCGCCCGGCAATATCGCCGCCACCCGGCGCGCGGCGCGCAGGTTCATCAGCCGCACCGCCGCCAGCGGCACCAGCAGGAGCGCGATCGCTTGCGCGAGCTGAAGCCCATGGCCGAAGCCCAGCACCACCAGCACGGTGAGCCCGCAAGAGGCCAGCAGCACCTGCCCGAGCCCCGGCCGCAGCCGCACCGCCACCTCCTCCAGCAGCACCCGCATCTGCTGCGCCGCAAGCGCCTCGTGGCGGGCCCGCACCACCAGCTCCAGCGGCACGCCCAGCACCCGGCGCGAAACCAGGCTCCAGATCCCCGCCACCGCGATCCAGTACCAGATATTGCTGAAAGACCGCGTGTCGATAAGCGCGAAGATCGTCGTGAACATGCCCGTCCGTCCGTTTGGCCGGCACAGTAGCGCATCGCGGACATGCGCGAAAGTCGGCCGCGGAGGGTTGAGAAGCGCGCCGATCCGTGGCACCGAAAGACAGCCACAGGAGGTTCCCATGCAGCCGATCATCCCGCCGTTCCCCGTCACGCGCCTGCGCCGGATGCGCAGCTCGGGCGCGCTGCGCGACCTGGCGCAGGAGCACCGGCTGAGCGTCAAGGACCTGATCTGGCCGATTTTCATCACCGATGTGCCGGGCGCGGATGTGGAGGTGCCCTCCATGCCGGGCGTGAGCCGGGTGACGCTGGAGGGCGCGGTGCGGGCCGCCGAAATGGCCGCAGGCCTCGGCATCCCGGCGATCTGCCTTTTCCCCTATACCGATCCGGCGGTGAAGACCGAGAGCTGCGAGATCGCCTGGAGCCCCGACAACATCACCAACCGGGTGATCCGCGCGATCAAGGCCGCGGTGCCCGAGATCGCGATCATGACCGATATCGCGCTCGACCCCTACAACATCAACGGCCATGACGGGCTGGTGGTGAACGGCGAGATTGTCAATGACGAGACGGTGGAGGCGCTGGTGAAGATGGGCCTCGCGCAGGCCGAGGCGGGCGCCGATATTCTCGGCCCCTCCGACATGATGGATGGCCGCATCGGCGCGCTGCGCAGCGTACTGGAGGCGAACGAGCACAGGAATGTCACGATCCTGTCCTATGCGGCGAAATATGCCTCCGTGTTCTATGGCCCGTTCCGCGATGCGGTCGGCGCGTCGGGGGCGCTGAAGGGCGACAAGAAGACCTATCAGATGAACCCCGGCAACAGCGACGAGGCGCTGCGGCTGGTGGCGCGCGACCTCTCGGAGGGCGCGGACATGGTGATGGTGAAGCCGGGGATGCCCTATCTCGATGTCTGCCGCCGGGTGAAGGAGGCCTTTGGCGTGCCGACCTATGCCTATCAGGTCTCGGGCGAATATGCGATGCTGGCGGGCGCCATCGGCAACGGCTGGCTGAAGCGCGAAGGCACGATTCTCGAGAGCCTGCTGGCCTTCCGCCGGGCGGGCTGCGATGGCGTGCTGACCTATTTCGCGCCCGAGGCCGCGCGCCTGCTGGCGGAAGCTTGATCGGCGGCAAGCCGCCGGCGGCGCTTGAAAAAGTGACATATCCGCCGATCTATCCTATACAGATGGCCCAAATGGGCGCCGAGAAGCCCCGAAAAGAGTGGCCCCGAACAGAACGGAGCGAGCAGATGACAGAGTTTTCCCGACGCAACCTTCTCGCCTTTGGCGCCGCGGGCCTGGGTCTTGCCGCCTGCGGCAATGGCATCGGATCCGAAGAAGGCGCCCGGATCGACGCGCGCGTGGATGCCACGCGCGACTATCTGGTCAGCAAATATCCCGGCACGCAGGACCTGATCAACAAGTCCTCGGGCGTGCTCTATATGCCGCTGATGACCGAGGCGAGCTTCGGCGTGGGCGGCTCCTACGGGCGCGGCGCGCTGCGGATCAATGGCGTCACCGTGGATTTCTATTCGGCCGCCTCCGCCTCGATCGGCTTCCAGATCGGCGCCCAGCAATATGCCCATGCGCTGTTCTTCATGACCCCGGATGCGCTGTCGGAATTCCGCCGTTCGGATGGCTGGGAGCTCGGCGCGGATGCGCGCTATGCGCTTCCGGACCGGGGCGGCGCGCTTGGCACCGATACCACCACCTCGCTCGCCCCGGTCATCGCGCTGGTGTTCGGGCAGGCCGGGCTGATTGCGGGCGCCTCGCTCGCGGGCACGAAATACACGCGTATCATCCCGTGAAATCAATGCGCTAGGCGCGGAAATTCATGAAAAACATAAACCCCGGGCCGCAACCCGGGGTTTTCATTTGAATGCCCGCAAAGGCCTCAGCCGCCGAATACGACCTGAACGTAGTTCATCGTCTCGGCATAGGGCGGAACGCCATTGTGCTGATCCACCGCGCCCGGCCCGGCGTTATAGGCCGCCAGCGCGAGGCGCCAGTTGCCATAGCGCTCGTACATCATCCGCAGATAGCGCGCGCCGCCTTCGAGGTTCTGCAGCGGGTCGCCCGGATCCACGCCCAGCAGCGCCGCCGTCTCCGGCATCAGCTGCGCGAGGCCAAGCGCGCCCTTCGGCGAGACCGCACCGGGGTTCCAGCCGCTTTCCTGCTGCACGAGGCGCAGGAACAGATCCTCCGGCACGCCATGCTTCGTCGCGGCCGCGCGGGCCGAGCCGAGATATTTGCCCTTGTAGCTGCCGCTGTAGCGCGGCAACGCGGCCGAAGCCACGGCCAGCTCGGTCTTGGGCTTGAGCCGGTCCGAGGCGCTGTATTGCGTCGCGAGCCGCGTATCCATCAACCGTGTCTGATTGCGGAACAGGCTTGCCCGCGATTTCGTTGATCCCCCGGACAGCGACAGCCCTTCGGCCTTCGACACATCGCTCCAGGCGGGTGCCAGCGCAAGCGCCAGCCCCAGGGTTATCGCCCCGGTGTATCTCCGCATCTGTCCCTTCCACCCTTCATTCGGGCCACCCTTCGTTCGCGGCGGACTATAGCGACGAAACCCGCACAGGCAAAGCGCGTTGATGCCGCAGCGGCACGGGCATCGGCAAGGCATGGCTCAGCCCGCGCGGAAGTCCCGCGGCACGATCCCGTGGCGGGAAAGCTTGTCGTAGAAGGTCTTGCGCGGCAGCTTCAGCCGCTCCATCGCGAGCGTGGCATTGCCCTGGGCCTGGCGCAGCGCATCGCGGATCAGCGCGGCCTCGTAATCCGCCACCAGCTCCGACAGCGGCCGCAGGTCATCGGGCGCCGCGCCCTCCAGCGCGATCTCCATCACATGGCGCTCGGCGAACTGCGCCAGCTCGCGCAGGTTCCCGGGCCAGTCGTGACTCTCCAGATGCGCCTTCAGCGCGGGGGTGAGCGGCGGCACCGGCCGGCCGATCCGCGCGGCCGCCCCCTGCGCGAAATGCCGAAACAGTGGCCCCACATCCTCGCGCCGTTCCGCCAGCGGCGGCACATGCAGCACCACGCCCCCGAGCCGGTAGCGCAGATCGGCGCGAAAGCGGCCCTGGGCCACCAGCGCAGGCAAATCGGCCCGGGTGGAGGCCACCACCCACAGATCCACCGGCCGCGCGGCCTCGGCCCCCACCGGCCAGAGCTCGCGCGTCTCGATCACGTTCAGCAGCCGCGCCTGCAGATCGAGCGGCAGCGCGTCGATCTCGTCGAGAAACAGCAGCCCGCGGTGCGCGCGCTCGATCCGGCCGATGCTGCGCGGCCCGCGCCCCCCGGCCACGCCCAGAAGCTCTGCATCGAAGCGTTCGGGCGCGATCGCGGCGCAGTTCACATGCACGAAGGGCCGCGCCCGGCGGGGGCCGAGCCGGTGCAGATAGCGCGCGAGCCGCTCCTTGCCTGCTCCCGATCCGCCGGTGATCAGCGTATCGAGACTGGCTTCGGCCACCCGCTCGGCCGCCTCGCGCAGGCGCAGGATCGCCGCGCTGTGCCCCGGCAGATCCTGCTCCGCCGAAGGTGCCGCCTCGCGCAGGGCGCGGTTCTCCAGCACCAGCCGCCGGGTGGCGAGCGCGCGCCGCAGCGTGGCCTCCAGCAGATCGCCACCCACGGGCTTCGTCAGGAAATCATAGGCGCCGCCCTTCAGCGCCTGCACCGCCATCTCCACATCGCCATGCCCGGTCAGCAGGATCACCGGCAGCTCCGGATCCAGCGCTCGCACCGCCCGGGCGAAATCCAGCCCGTCCATCCCCGGCATCCGCACATCGGAGAGGATCACCCCCGGCCAGTCCGGCCCGAGCCCCGCCAGCGCGGGCTCGGCTGCGGCAAAGGGCTCCACCGCAAAGCCGCGCAGGCGCAGCCCCTGTACCTGCGCCGCCATCAGCGCCGCATCGTCCTCCACCAGCCGAACCAGCCCCGCCTCTTCGCTCATGCCACCAACAGCTCCAGATGAAAGCGCGCGCCCTGCCCCGGTACCGGCGGATCGGCCCAGAGGCGGCCGCCGAAATCGCGCATGATCCCTTGCGAGATCACCAGCCCGAGGCCGGTGCCCTCGGTCTTGGTGGTCAGGAACGGCGTGAACAGGTTGCGCGCCACCTCTTCGGAGAGGCCGGGCCCGTTGTCGGCGATGGTGAGGGTGACGATGCGGGCGCCGTCCGCGCGCAGGCCCTGGCTGTGGGCCGCACGGATTTCCGGCTGCTCGGTACCGATCAGCGCCTCATGCGCATTCTGGATCAGGTTCACCATCACCTGCTCCAGCCGCACCTTCTCGCCGATCACCCTGAGCCCCGGGTCGATAGGCGGCGCGATCACCGGCGCGCGGTCGATCTCCCTTCGGCTGGCCGAGAGCAGCAGCGAGGCCTCCCAGGCCTCCGCCAGCGAGACCGGCTCGCGCGCGCCACGCGCCTTGCGGGCAAAGCCGCGCAGCTCCGATGTGATCCGCGCGATGCGGTCCGTCATCTGCACGATGAGCGCGAGATTGCCGCCCACCTCGGGCTGCGCGCGCAGCATCGCCTGGCCGTTCTCCGCCAGAAGCCGGATCGTCGCCAGCGGCTGGTTCACCTCATGGGCCACGCCCGCGGTGATCTGCCCCATCGCGGCAAGCTTGTTGGCCTGCACGAGGCGCGCCTGCATCGCGGCCAGCGTGCGCTCGGCCTCCTTGCGTTCGCGGATCTCGTCCGACAGCGCCCGCGTGCGGGTCTCGACCTCATGCTCCAGGTCGCTGCGATAGCGCGCCTCCGCCGCCGCACGCGCGATCTGCCGCCGCCGCCGCGCGCGCAGTACCAGCGCCACGATCCCGAGCGGCAGCATCAGCAGCGCCGCAATCAGCGCCTGCCCGGCCGCGGCGCTGCGCACGGGCGCGAGCGGTGCCGCCACCCGCAGCCGCCAGTCCAGCGCGGCCACCGGGCGCTCCACCACCAGCCGGTCCGGGCCGAAATCGGGTGCGGCGCCGAACCGGCCCGCCGGGGCCGAGGTCAGCGTGACCATGCCCGCCGGATCGACCGCGACCGTCTCGGTGCCCGCGCCGCGCCAGCTCGCCTCGATCGCGTCGAATTCGACCTTCACCACGATCACGCCGCGCATCTGCCCGCCCTGCACGACCTGCTCGGAGAGATAGAGCCCCGGCCGGTGGCTCACGCTGCCAAGCGCATATTCAGAGCCGCGGCCATTCTGCGCGGCTTCGGTGAAATAGCGCCGGAAGCGGTAATTCACGCCCACGAAACTGTCGGGCAGCTGCCAGTTCGAGGCGGCGAGCGCGGTGCCCTCGGCATCGAGCGCATAGATGACGGAGCCGCCGGTCTCGCCGCGCAGGGTCTCGAACTTGCGCGAGATCCGCGTGGTATGGGCGGCATCCGGGGCCAGAAGCCCCTCGATCACGTCGCGGTCCTCTGCGAGGATCACGGCGACGGCGCGCTGCTTTGCAAGCTCGGAGGCGAGTGTGAGCGCGCGGGCCTCGGCCGTCGCGCCCACCTCTTCGGCCAGCTGCGCCGTGCCGCGCGCAAGGGCAAGGTGCCAGGTCTCCGCCACCACCGCCCCGGCGAGCAGCAGCGCCGCCACCACGCCCACCACAGCCCGCAGCCGCGGCGCGGCAAAGATCCTCCGACCAGGCATCCGCTCACCCATTTGTGCGCCATTCCGCACTTGCACCTAAAAAATGTGTGAAAAACGAAACACATTCAAGCGCCGATTTTGCCGCGAAACACTGCAAAACAACAGCTTATGCTTTGCGTAACAATCTTTCGACACGCCTGCCGCGATGCCTATCCTACGCCGCCATAGCATTCGTGGACAGGAGGAGAGCCATGCAGATGCACGATCTTCGGGTGACGCAGGAGGCGCATACCCGGCACCCGTTCTACCGCCATCTCTATTTTCAGGTGCTCGTGGCGATCATCATCGGCGCGCTGCTGGGGCATTTCAACCCCGGTCTCGGCGAGCAGATGAAGCCCTTGGGCGATGCCTTCATCAAGCTGGTGAAGATGATCATCGCGCCGGTGATCTTCCTGACCATCGTCACCGGGCTTTCGGGCATGGGCACGCTGCGCGGCGTGGGCTCGGTCGTCACCAAGGCCTTCGGCTATTTCCTGTTCTTCTCCACGCTCGCGCTCATCGTCGGGCTGATCGTGGCGAGTGTGGTGCAGCCGGGCGCAGGGATGAACATCGACCCGGCCACGCTCGATGCCAAGGCGGTCGCGACCTATGCCGAAAAGGCGCATGAGAGCACGCTCACCGGCTTCCTGATGGACATCATCCCCACCACGCTCACCTCGGCCTTCAACCAGGGCAACATCCTGCAGGTGCTGTTCGTGGCGATCCTGTTCGGGATTTCGGTGATCCTCGTGGGCGAGCGCGCGAAGCCCGTCGTCGATCTGTGCGAATCCGCGAGCAACATCCTGTTCAAGTTCGTGGCGATCCTGATGAAGGCCGCGCCCATCGGCGCCTTCGGGGCCTTCGCCTTCACCATCGGCAAATACGGCATCGGCTCGATCATCAATCTGGCGATGCTGGTGGGCACGTTCTACCTCACCGCGGCGATCTTCGTGGTGGTGATCCTGGGCGCCGTCTGCGCGCTGAACGGCTTCTCGATCTTCAAGCTGATCGCTTATCTGAAGGCGGAACTGCTGCTGGTGCTGGGCACGTCCTCGTCGGAATCGGCGCTGCCCGCGCTGATGGAGAAGATGGAGCACGCCGGCTGCGCCCGTCCGGTGGTGGGCCTGGTCGTGCCGACCGGCTATTCGTTCAACCTCGACGGCACCAACATCTACATGACGCTGGCCGCGCTGTTCATCGCCCAGGCCACCAATACCGACCTCAGCCTCGGCGACCAGATCCTGCTCCTGCTGGTGGCGATGCTGTCCTCCAAGGGCGCGGCCGGCGTGACCGGGGCGGGCTTCATCACGCTGGCGGCGACGCTCTCGGTGGTGCCCTCGGTGCCGGTCGCGGGCATGGCGCTGATCCTCGGGGTGGACCGGTTCATGTCGGAATGCCGCTCGCTGACGAATTTCATCGGCAATGCGGTCGCGACGGTGGTGGTCAGCCGCTGGGAAGGCAAGCTCGATACCGAGCGGCTGCACAAGGTGCTGGGCGGGCACGAGCTGCACCTGCCGCACCACAAGGACAAGGCAGCGCCGGCCGCACCGGCAGAATAAGCCCCTCCCCAAGACCTGGATCGCGCCGGTTTCCGGCGCGATTTTTTCATGCGCAGTGCGGGCATTCGAGGCCGCGCCAGAGTATCTCTTCGGGTTACCTGCGCCCCCCGCGCAGGCGGCTGTCAGCCGCCCAGTTCCTGCGCCACCAGGCTCAGCCAGTACCCGACCCCATAGGGGATCGCCGCATCGTTGAAATCGAACATCGGCGTATGCACATGGTGAAAGCTGCCATCCTCCGCCCGGCCATTGCCCAAGAGGATGAACGCGCCGGGCCGCGCCTGCAGCATATAGGCGAAATCCTCGGCCGCCATCAGCGGCGGGAAGGCCGGATCCACGGCACCCACCCGCCCGGCGGCAGCGATGGCGATTTCGGTCTGCGCGGGGGCGTTGACCACGGCCGGATAGCCCGCCATCCAGGCCACTTCCGCCTGGCAGCCCTGCGCCGCGGCGAAGCTCTCGGCCAGCGCGCGCAGCCGCGCCTCGAGCACCGCGCGCACCTCGGGGGTATAGCAGCGCGCCGTGCCCCGCAGCGTGACTTCCGCCGGGATCACCGCGTCCGCGCGCGGATCGCCTGCCGCGATATGGCCGATGCTGATCACGCCCGCCTCGGTGACCGGCACATTGCGCCCGATGATCGTCTGCAGTCCGAGGATCAGATGCCCGAGCGCCACCGTCGGATCCGTGGCCCGGTGCGGCACCGCGCCATGGCCGCCGCTGCCGCGCAGCACCACCTGCCAGCCATCGGCGATGGCCAGCATCGGCCCCGGCCGGAGCGCGAACTGCCCGAGCGGCAGCCCGGGCTCGTTGTGCATCCCATAGACGGCATCGACGTGGAAACGCTCGAACAGACCCTCCTCCACCATCCGCCGCCCGCCGCCCAGGATCTCCTCCGCGGGCTGGAAAATGACCTGCACCGTACCCGCGAAATCGCGCCGCGCCGCCAGGATCCGCGCCGCGCCAAGGAGCATCGCCGTATGCCCGTCATGGCCGCAGGCATGCATCTTGCCCGGCACTTCGGAGGCCCAGGGCAGGCCCGTCGCCTCCGAGATGGGCAGCGCGTCCATATCGGCGCGCAGGCCGATCGCGCGGTTGCCCGGGCGCGCGCCGCGGATCGTGCCCACGACCCCGGTCCCGGCGAGGCCGCGGGTGACCTCGATGCCCCAGCTCTCCAGCCGCTCGGCCACGAGTGCCGCGGTGCGGTGCTCCTCGAAGCCGGTTTCGGGATGGCGGTGAATGTCGCGCCGGATTGCGATCAGCTCCGGCAGGAGGGCTGCGATGGCGTTCTGGTTCTCTGGCATCGGCTCAGCCCATGTAGCGCTGCGCGAGGACGTAAGCGCGGGCGAAGGCGGCCTCGGCCCCCGCGATCACGGCGTCGGGCGCGATGCCCTGCGCGGGCGCGGCATCGAGTGCTGCGCGAAAGCCGCGCCACTGCGCCGCGCGCCCCTCCGGCGCCTCCGCGAGGTGGCGCGCGCCATGGGTCTCGCTCATCCCCATCTTCTGCGCGGCCTTCAGCAGGAAGGCCGCGCCCAGATTGGAGCCCTCGACGACATAGAGCCAGCCGAGCGCCTCCGCCCGGGGCAGCTCCGCCGCGGGGGGCGGCGCGGTGAGCCTCAGCCCGAGATCCGCGCCATCGTGCTGCACCGCCGCCAGCCGGCAGCGCGCCGCAAGCCCGGGCACCAGCGCTGCCAGATCGGCCCGCTGGTACAATGGCGCCACTTCGGCATGGAGCGCATGCTGCATTTCCAGCAGCCGCGCATAGCCCGCAGGGCCGGAGAACGGATCGGCCGCCATGATCGCCTGATCCAGCCGCTGATGCGCGGCATGGGTCGCCCTGCGCAGCGCATCGGCGAGGCCCGTGTCTGAGAGGGGGGCGGGCTGCGTCATCTGGGGCTCCTGTCTGGCCGGGGCGGTCGGGCCCCTGATGTCTTCGGGAGGCTGGCTGCCCTGCCGGAAGGCTCCGGAGGCGCGCTGGCGGGCCTGCGGCCGCAGCACTTGCGCGGCGGCCAGCGCAAGGATGTATCACATCGCGGACGGAGGGCAATGCCGCCCCTGCCCGCGCGCCATGCGGAAAAGCGCGTCAACAATGCCGCACAAGCCCGCGAAAACGGCTGGAAATCATTGCGATAGGGCAAAGGTTCCGTAAACTTGCACCCGAACCGTCGGCACAAGACGGTCGGGCAGACGAGAGGCAGGATATGGGGCAAGGAGCGCAACTGGAGCGTCTGGGCGATTTTGCGCGTATCCGCGCGCCCACTGGCAGGGCCGATGCCGAAGCGCTTTGCGCGGCGCTGAGCGATGCCGCAGGGCAGCCCGGGCTGAAGGCGATCCTGATCGAGGCCTGGCCGGAGGAGGCTACGGCGCCCGCGCGGCTGCGCCAGTTTGCGGCGCAGATCGCCGAGGCGGCCGTGCCGGTGATCGCGCTGCTGGATGGGCCTGCCGGGGCATCGGTGCTGGCCCCCGCGCTGGCCGCCGATATGCGCGTGGCGCGGCCCGGGCTGCGGATCGTGCTGCCGGAGCTTGGTCTCGGTACGCTGCCGCCCGCGGGGCTCGCGGTGCGGATGGCGCGCCGGCTGGGCCCGATCGTCACCGCCGAAATCCTCTCGGGCGGCGGGCCGCTGACGGCGCAGGCCGCGGTGCAGCTGGGCCTGTGCGAGCTGGTTTCGGCGGCCGCGATCCCCGATCTGCCGCAATCGCTCGCGCCTGCGGCGGCGCAGGATGCCGCGCGCTACCTGGCCGAGATTTCCGCCCTGCGCGGGCAGATCCCCTCGGGGCCGATGGCCGCTGTGCGGGAGCGGCTGGCCGATGTGCTGGAGGCGGCGCTGCTGCTGCCGGTGGAGGAGGCGATCACCTATTCGGAGGTCGCGCGCGAGGATCTGGACGCGACCGAGCTCGCGGGCGCGCTGCATCATGTGGCGCGGGCGCGGGAGCGCGCAATGCGGCTCGCCGGCATCGCGGAGCCCGAGCAGCTGCCCGAGCAAGTGGCGCTCTGGAACCAGCCCGAAAAGCTCGCGCGCGCCCTTCTGCGCGGGGGCGTGCGGGTGACACTGGGCGAAAGCGATCCCGCGCGGCTGGAAACCGTGGTGCGGGATCTGGCGGCGGCGCAGGAGCGGGCGGTGGCCGCGGGCCGGATCACGCCGGAGGCCGCGGCCCAGCACTGGGCCGGGCTCACCCCGGCGCTCTCGCTGGCGGAAATTGCCGGAAGCGGCCTGCGGATCGTGGCCGCCCGGCCCGAGGAAGCGGAAGCCCTGCGGCAGCAGGATCCGGGCGCCCTGGCGCTGGAGGATGCGCCGGCCCGGCCCGGAGAAGCGCGCTTCAGCCGCCTGCCCGGGTTGGTGGAGGTCTCGGGCGAGCCTGCCGTGCTGGCGCTGCTTGCGCCGGCGCTGCGCGCGGGGCGCGATCTGGTGCTCCATGCGCAGGGGCTCGGGCACTGGCTGGAGGTGGCCTATATCGTGGCCGCGGAGCGCACGCTGATGGCCGGGGCCACGCCCGATGCCGTGGATGCCGCGCTTACCGCCTGGGGCTTCGCCGAGGGGCCCTTCGCCCGGCTGGACCGGCGCGGGCTGGAGGCGATCTTGCCGCGCATCGCGGGCACGCCCTGGCATGCGGGCGCCTATCTGAACCTGCTGCTGCTGGAGGGGCGGCTCGGGGCCGAGGTGGGCGCGGGCGTGCGGCAGTACGGGCCGAACGCCGCCCCCTGGCCCGGCGAGGCGGAGGAGCTGGCCGCGCTGCGCGCCGAGGCGGGCATCACAGCGCGGCCGATGCCCGCGGCCGAAATCACCGCCCGGGTGCTGGCGGAGCTGGCGCAGGCCGGGGCGCTGGCGCTGCAGGCGGGGCGGGCGCATCGGGCGGGGGATGTGGATCTGGTGGCGATCGCGGCCCTGGGGCTGGCGCGGCACCGTGGCGGGCCGATGTTCCAGGCCGACCGTATGGGCCTGCTGCCGCTGCGCAACCGGCTGCGCGCGCTCGCGGCCGAAGGCGCGCCCGCCCCCGCGTCGCTGCTCGACGTGCTGATCCGCAATGGCCGGCGTTTCGCCGAGCTGGATGCCTAGCGCAGGGTCACCCCGACCACGACCATCATCAGCCCGATCACCGACACGAAAAGCGCACCGAGGTTGAGCGCGACGGCGCGGCGCAGCTTCGCGCGCAGCCCGGCATCGTCCAGCCCTGCGCGGCGGGCGCGCGAGATGGTCAGCACGCTCGCGAGAATGCCCGCGACGCCCAGCAAGGACACCACCGCGCCCGCCCAGATCAGGTATTCCATCATCGCCTCCCGCGCCCGAACGCCCCCGCCTAGCCCGCATGGCCGCCGATGGCAAGCGGCGGGCTTGAAGCCGGGCGCGGCGCGCGATACTCAGGCCCGGCCATTTCCGGAGGGAGACCACCCATGCCCAACGACGCCGCCTATAACGTCGCCGCCGACGAGCTGCGCCAGTTCATCGAACAGTTCGAGCATCTGGAAGCCGAGAAGAAAGACATCGCCGAGCAGCAGAAGGACATCATGTCCGAAGCCAAGGCCCGCGGCTATGATACCAAGGTGCTCAAGAAGATCATCGCCATCCGCAAGCGCGACAAGAACGACGTCGCCGAAGAAGAGGCGATCCTGGATATCTACAAGGCCGCGCTCGGGATGAGCTGAGCCTCAGGGCGCGATGAAGCGCACGCCCGGGAGCGCCGCAACCCGGGTGGTATCGGCCGCATAGGATTCGGTGATGCGGCCGACCAGATCCTCGGTCCAGCCGGGCAGCGGCAGCTCCTGCTCCAGCGCATCGGCCCGGGCATGCTGCTCCAGAAAGGCCGAGACCACCTTGCGCCGCTGCGCCACCGAATGTGGCGGGCGGCTCGCGATATAATCGTGCAGCCGCGCGAGGCCGTCATCGGTGAGCAGCGCGGCGAGCAGGCCATCCTCCCCCGCGAGCGGATCCTCCTCAGACAGGCCTGCAATGGCGCGCAGCACCTCCGGCAGGACGAGCGGCAGATCTTCGTTGCACCAGACCGTCAGCGGCCGCCCGCGCGCGCCGCGCACCATGGCCTCCACCACCGGCGCCCAGCGGATCGCCTCGGGCCGCAGGCCCGCCATCACCTCCGCATAGCTGCGCCCGCGCAGCTGCGCCACCAGCGCCCCGATCAGCAGCGCCGGGTTGATCAGCGCGAAATAGAACTCCGTCTGCGCCTGCGGGAACAGGTTCACCAGCGGCCCGAGCCGGTCGCCCGCGAAGGGATAGGGCCCGCGCGGCGTCAGGATCCGCTCCGGCTGCGCGAGGAAATGCGCATGGCTGAAGATCAGCCGCTGCAGGCCATCCGCGGCCTCTCCGGCCACTGCATCGCACAGCGCAGTGGCGGTGGCGGCGCTGGCCGCCCTGCCCTGCAGCGCCGAGAGGGTATCGCGCATCGGCTGGCGGAAGACGGCGGGCTCGGGCAGGCAGACACCGCGGCGGGCGAGCAACGCGCCGTTCTGCCGCAAGATGCCGATGAGCCGGTCCGCGTCCGTCGAAAAGGCCCCGAGATTATAGGCGACCTGCATGGCTCCATCCCCGCTTGACGGGGCGGACCTTACCCTCCGCCCGGACCGGAGGCAAACCGATGCCGGGGTGCTTGCACGGGCGCGCCCGGCCCTGTATCGAGGGGCATGTGCCGGCGTAGCTCAGTTGGTAGAGCGGCGATCTTGTAAGTCGAGGGTCGGGGGTTCGAGTCCCTTCGCCGGCACCACACATCAGCATAAAGCCGTGTGATTTTCGACAGCTCCGAGGATTGTGTTTTTTCGGGCGCCGCCGCAGTCCAGCTTTACTCGCGCTTGAATATGCCCACGCGGAATCTGACACGACCTCTCGGTTCCCCGATGCAAGAGCGCCCCGCCTCAGGCTATGGCCGGGATTCGATGAGACCGCGTGTGCTCCGCCATTGTAGCGTGGCGCAAAATTCTGCAGGCCATGGCACGGATATTTGCAGCACCGCGTTTGCTGGCTGATCCTTGCGCGATCCCGTCCCCATGACACCGGCTATTGGTCTCCCCATCCGGCGGCCGAAGGGTGAGAAGTAGGTTGGCCTTAACGCGAATTTGCTGCTCGTAACTGACCGGCCCCACGTGAGTGGTTCGTTTTGAGAGTTCGTGGATGACCAGCCTGTGGTCCATCGCGGTGATGGCTTCCGGAGCCGGTGGTCTGTAGCGCAATGCGCTGTGTGGTCGTTTCGTGTTGTAATGCGTCGTCCACTGTTCGCTCAGGATCTGTGCCTCGCGGCTGTGCTCTGCCCCCTAGAAACTGGATCGTTTGAATCTGGAGTTTTCGGCTAGTTTTCCCTGGCTGGGATAGGAGCGGCATCGAGGTTCACGGAAGCGCAGAAGGCGTTCATCCTGAAGCAGGGCGAAGAAGGCACGCCGGTTGCGGAGATCTGCCGTAAGGCGGGGATTAGCCAGGCGACATACTTCAACTGGAAAAAGCGCTATGGCGGATTGCTTCCCGACGAGATGCGGCGGTTGCAGGCGCTTGAGGACGAAAATGCTCGGTTGAAGAAGATCGTGGCCGACCTGACGCTCGACCGCGAGATGCTGCAGGACGTCATCCGCCGAAAGCTCTAAGGCCTGCCCGGACGCGCAAGCTTGTCGACGGGATGTTGGTCGACTGGGGTGTCTCGATCCGGCGGGCCTGTCAGG
>NZ_JAYRZN010000018.1:0-65938 GCF_041916475.1 Paenirhodobacter sp. | reverse complement strand
AGCAGCCAGGCCACCGTGCGATAGCCGAAGGACGGCTCCGCCTCGATCATCGCTTTGATCGGCTCGGCAAAGCGCGGATCGACCTTCGGTGCCGCCTTGACCGGCGTGTAGCAGACCGTTCGCCGCGACACGCCGAACCAGGCGCAGAGCCTGGCGATAGACACCGTGACGCCATCGGCCAGAAGGCCCTGCTGGATGCTCTGGATCATTTGTCGTCCGCCGCATCCAGCAGGGCCTGCGCGTTTTTTCCTGCGCGGATTTCCAACATGGTCTCGCCGCAGGCTTCCTGGAGCTCCGTGAGCTGCCTCTCGTATTGCGCGCGAATGTCGAGCGGGTTCGCGCGCAGGGAGTTTTCCATGCCCGCTTCGCGTCCTCGACCCAGCCCTCGATCTCGGAAGGCGTCAGGTCGAACGAACGGCTGAATTCGGCCACTGTCGTCCTGCCCTGAATGAGCTCGATCACCAGCGCCGTCTTACGCTTTGCTGTCCAACGTTTGATGCTGTCGTCCATCGTCATACTCAGTGCCACCTTCTCCATTGCAGCATGAGCAGCAAGCCACGGGCGCGATACATGAGCTCCGAAGAGAGCCGTCGATTAGGCCCCGAATGCCTTGGGGGAGCTAGCCCAAGGCTCAGCGAATGCAGTATCGAGGCTGCTAAGCGCTACAGCACCCTTAGCCGGTTCTTTCGGAACCGGCTAAGGGTGGGGGCGCGGCCTCCAGCGAAGATTGCGGAGCTTCGCGCGCGTCACGTCAGCCATTTCCACGCCCCCAAAAAGCGGAGATAGGCCTCGCAACCCACCGCAGTGGCGGGTCGGGGATCCGCGCGGCCCTGAACGAACGATGACGCCTGCAGAGCCGCCAGGGAGTCGGTCAGCGTCGATTGGCCTCGATAGCTTCCCAGATCAGAGCGGCGACATTGGTACCATCGAAGCGCTCAAGCTCCTGAATGCCGGTCGGCGAGGTCACGTTGATCTCCGTCAACCAGCGGCCAATCACGTCGATGCCAACAAAGATCTGCCCCTTTTCCCGCAGCACCGGCCCGATCGCGGCGCAGATCTCCCGCTCGCGTTCGGTGAGGGCGGTTTTTTCGGGGCGTCCGCCCACATGCATGTTCGACCGCGTCTCGCCCGCTGCGGGCACGCGATTGATCGCCCCCACGGGCTCGCCATCCACAAGGATGATGCGCTTGTCGCCCTTGACCACGTCGGGCACGAACTTCTGCACGATCAGCGGCTCCCGATTGATCCCGGTGAACAACTCATGCAGTGACGCGAGATTGCGATCGTTCGGATCCAGCCGGAACACACCCGCGCCGCCATTGCCGTACAGCGGCTTGAGGATGACATCGCCATGCTCCGCCTTGAACGCCCGGATCGTGGCAAGGTCCCGCGCAATCAGGGTGGGCGGCGTCAGATCCGGGAAGTTCAGAACCAGGAGTTTTTCTGGCGAATTGCGCACCCAGAAGGGGTCGTTCACGACCAGCGTCCGCGGATGGATTCTCTCCAGCAGATGCGTCGTCGTGATGTAGCCCATGTCGAATGGCGGATCCTGACGCAGCCATACAACGTCGACATCCGCAAGGTCGATTTCGCGTTCCTCGCCCAGCGTATAATGGTCGCCCTTCACGCGCCTTACGGTAAGCGGCCAACCCTTCGCAAGGATCCTACCCTCACGATAGATGAGCAGATCGGGGGTATAGTAGAACAGCTCGTGCCCCCGGCTCTGCGCTTCCAGCGCCAGCCGGAAGGTGCTGTCCGCGTCGATGTTGATCGCTCCGATCGGATCCATCTGGATCGCAACTTTCAAGGCCATTCATGCCCCCTTTCGTTGCGCCATTGATGCCGTGACACTACCGGCGATGCAATCGCCTCAGAAGAAGCAGTAGGCGTTTTGCAAGATCTGGATCTGCCCCTGACCATCGACCAGGGCCACGTCGAACCGCATGTTCAGGTTCGCAGCTTCGGGAACAGACGTCAGAAATTCCTCGGCAGAAATCCAGATCCGTCGCATCTGACGTTCGGAAACCCGCGCTGCCGCTTCTGCACAGCTGCGCGATTTCTTCACTTCGATAAAGATCAGCGTGTCTCCGTCCCGCGCGATGAGGTCGATTTCGCCTCCATACTGGCCGCGCCAGCGGTGCGCGGCTATACCGGACCCCTCGCGTTGATACAACGCCGCGACCTGCCCCTCGGCAGACAGCCCCGCATGAAACGACATCGCTCCGCTCATTCGTCTTTCTCCATCGCCAACGCGGCCTGATAGACATCGCGCCGCGGCAGGCCCAGTGCCTCGGCGACCTCGGCCGCTGCATCTTTCACACTCATCCGCCCCAGCCGGTCACGGAGCGCACGATCCATGTCTTCCGGCCCGAAGGCGCTGCCATGACGCCGATCGACCAGCACGACGATTTCGCCCTTCACGCTCAGATCCGCGAATTCGGATGCGAGCTCATCCAGCGAAGCCCGGCGCACCTCCTCGAACCGTTTCGTCAGTTCCCGGCACACTGCCGCCTGCCGCTCTCCTCCGAATTCTTGGGCGAGATCCCTTAACATTTCACCTACCCGCTTCGGAGATTCGTAGAAAACTACCGTCGCCGGGATACCGGCAAGCTCCCGCAACCACCTGCGCCTGGCACTGGAAGTATTCGGCGGAAATCCCGCGAACAGAAACCGGTCCGTCGGCAGGCCCGATACCGTCAGCGCAGCGAGAACCGCAGAGGGGCCGGGAGCCGCCAGGACCTTGTATCCCGCCTCGATCGCCGCGCGGCCGAGCTGGTAGCCCGGATCCGCAACCAGGGGGGTGCCCGCTTCGGATGCATAGGCCACCGCCAGACCTTCCTCGAGCGCGCGCAAAACGCGCGGGCGCGCCGCGCTGCCGTTATGATCGTGGTAGGAAATCAGCGGCCGGCCGTTCAGTGGCACGCCGTGAATCTCCATCAGGTGGCGCAGGGTTCGCGTATCTTCCGCCGCAAGGACATCGGCATCGCGCAGGATATCCAGCCCGCGCAGGGTGATATCTCGTGCCGCCCCGATCGGCGTGGCGACAAAATGCAGCCCGGGCTCGAGCTTTCGTGCCCCGCTGCGCTTGGTCTCCGGCAGGCTCTCGCCGGTTTCGGCGCGCTTCTCCATCTGCACCCTTCCCGAGTTGGCTGAAAAGTTTACTTCTTTCGGCGAAACGCATACTGTCCGCCCTGTCTTCGCCCCCGACCTGTCCCGGAGGATGTTCCATGTTCGCGAAAATGCGCCGCCCCCGCAACCCGGTGACGATGCTCGTCGCCGCTCTTTCGATGCTCTGGCTCGCCGCCTGCGAGCCGGGAACGCGCGGCGGCAGCGGCCCCAAGGTCGACGCCGGAACGGCGGTGCCGGTGGCGCTGCTGCTGCCCTCCGGCTCGGGCAATACCGGAGACGAGACGCTGGCGCAGTCGCTCCGTCAGGCCGCCGAGATGGCCGTCGCGGATCTGCAGGGCGTCAAGATCGACCTGCGCGTCTACAATACCGGCGGTGGCACCAGCGCTGCGGCCGCGGCCTCGCAGGCCGTCGATGAAGGCGCGAAGATCATTCTCGGACCGGTCTATGCCGAAGCCGCCAATGCGGCAGGCGTCGCCGTTGCCAACCGCGGCGTCAGCGTCCTGTCCTTCTCGAACAATACCGACATCGCGGGCGGAAACGTCTTCGTGCTCGGCTCGACCTTCCCGAACACTGCGAATCGGCTCGCGAGCTATGCTGCAAGCCAGGGCAAGAGCCGGATCATGATCGTCAGCGAGGAGACGACCGCAGGCGGCATCGGCGCCCGGGCGATCGAGACCGCGGTCTCGCGGGCGGGGGCCAGCGTGGCCGGCCGCGCCACCTATCCGTTCTCGCAAGACGGCGTGCGGGCCGCAGGCCCGCAGATTGCCGAACAGGCCCGCGCAGGCAATGCCGATGCGCTGTTCCTCACCGCCGACAGCGCGGGCGCGCTGCCGATGCTCGCGCAGGTGCTGGCCGAGAACGGCATGAGCCCCGACCAGACCAAATACATCGGCCTCACCCGCTGGGACGTGCCGCCCGCGACGCTGTCGCTGCCCGGGCTGCAGGGCGGCTGGTTCGCGATGCCGGATCCGGGCACCGCTTCGCGGTTCCGCTCCCGCTATCAGGCGGCCTATGGCAGCATGCCGCACCCGATCGCGGGCCTCGCCTATGACGGGATCGCGGCCATCGGCGCACTGGTGAAATCCGGCCGCCCCGATGCGCTGAGCCGCGCCGCGCTGACCCAGCCCTCGGGCTTCGTCGGCGTCAACGGCATCTTCCGGCTGCTGCCCGATGGCACCAACGAGCGCGCGCTCGCCGTTGCCGAGATCCGCAACGGCCAGGCGATGGTGATCGACCCGGCGCCGAAAGCCTTCGGCAGCGCGGGGTTCTGAGGCGAGGCCAGCTTCCAGATGGGACAGGACCAGGAATTGACCCGAAAACCGACCACCACCCCGGCCAGCGCCGGGGTGCCGTTGCTTCTGACCCCGGAGCGCGTGATCCCTGCGCTGGAGGCGCATCTGCCTGCAGCCGGCGACGAGCGCACGCTGCGCGCCGCGGTGGTCGAATTCCTCAATACCGCCCGCACCGAAGCCCGGCCCTGGATCGCCGCCGACCTGACCGGCCATCCGCGCAACGGCCGCGACACCATCGCGCATTACTCGGACATGACCGACAGCCTGATCCGCGCGGTGTTCCATGTGGCGACGACCCGGCTGCACCCGCTGCCCAACCCTACCGGCGGCGAGCAGCTCGCCATCCTCGCGGTCGGCGGCTATGGCCGCACCGAAATGGCGCCCTTCTCCGATGTCGACCTGCTGTTCCTCACCCCCTGGAAAATAACCCCCTGGGCGGAGAGCGTCATCGAATCGATGCTCTACATGCTGTGGGATCTGAAGCTGAAGGTGGGGCATGCCTCGCGCACGGTGGAGGATTGCCTGCGCCTCGCGCGCGAGGACATCACCATCCGCACCGCCATGCTGGAGCAGCGCTTCATTGCCGGCACGGCCACGCTCGCCGACCGGCTGGAAGAAACGCTGCGCAAGAACCTGTTCCGCGCGACCGGGCCGGAGTTCATCGAGGCGAAGCTCGCCGAGCGGGCCGAGCGGCACAAGCGCCAGGGCGGCCAGCGCTACGTCCTCGAGCCCAATGTGAAAGAGGGCAAGGGCGGGCTGCGCGACCTGCAGACGCTCTACTGGATCGCGAAATACATCCACGGCGTGCACAAGGCGGCGGAGCTGGTGCCGCTTGGCGTGTTCACCCCCGAGGAATACCGCAATTTCCGCGCCGCGGAGGATTACCTCTGGGCCGTGCGCTGCCACATGCATCTGATCGCGGGGCGGGCGGCCGATCAGCTGACCTTCGACATGCAGGTCGATGTGGCCGCGCGCATGGGCTATGCCGATACTGCCGGGCGCCGCGCCGTCGAAGTGTTCATGCAGGACTATTTCCGCCATGCCACCGTGGTGGGCGAGGTCACGCGGATCTTCCTCACTGCGCTGGAGGCGCAGCATGTGAAGCGCGCGCCGCGGCTGGTGCGGCTGCTGCGGCGGCGCAAGCCGCTGAAGGCGCCATTCATCGAGGACAACGGCCGGATCACCTTCACCGATACTCGCGCCTTCCTCGCCGATCCGCTGAATTTCCTGCGCATCTTCGAGGAGGCGCTGCGCACCGGGCTGCTGCTGCACCCGAATGCGATGCGGGTGATCGCGGCGAACCTCGACACGATCAACGACGAGATGCGCGCGGACCGGGAGGCGGCGCGCATCTTCCTCGACCTGCTGCTGCGCCACGGCAACCCCGAACGCCCGCTGCGCCGGATGAACGAGCTCGGCGTGCTGTCGGCCTATATCCCGGAATTCGAGCCGATCGTGGCGATGATGCAGTTCAACATGTATCACAGCTACACGGTCGACGAACACACGATCCAGGTGATCTCCACCCTCGCCCAGATCGAGCGCGGCGAGCTGGTCGAGGAGCTGCCGCTCACCTCCTCGCTGCTGGAGGAGGGGCTGAACCGGCGGGTGCTCTATGTGGCGATGCTGCTCCATGACATCGGCAAGGGCCGCCCGGAGGACCATTCGATCCTCGGCGCCCAGATCGCGCGCAAGGTGGCGCCGCGGCTGGGGCTGAACCCGGAGGAATGCGAGACGGTGGAATGGCTGATCCGCCACCACCTGCTGATGTCGGATATGGCGCAGAAGCGCGACCTGAGCGACCCGCGTACGATCCGCGAATTCGCCAAGATCATGAAGACGCGCAAGCGGCTCGACCTGCTCACCGTGCTGACCGTCTGCGATATCCGCGGGGTCGGGCCGAATGTGTGGAACAACTGGAAGGCCTCGCTGCTGCGCCGGCTGCACAACGAGACCGCGCGGGTGCTGGAGCATGGCCTTGAGGACCTGAACCGCGAACAGCGCGCCGATCAGGCCAAGAAGGCGCTGCGCGAGGCGCTGGTGGGCTGGGATCCGAAGGAGCTGCGCGCCGAGACCGCGCGCCATTATCCGCCCTACTGGCAGGGCCTGACCACCGAGACGCAGATCATCTTCGCCGAGCTGCTGCGCGGGATCGGCGACGACGAGATCCGCATCGACCTGCATCCGGACCCGGACCACGACGCCACCCGCGCGGCCTTCGCGCTGTGCGATCATCCCGGCATTTTCTCGCGGCTGGCGGGGGCGCTGGCGCTGGTGGGCGCGAATGTGGTGGATGCGCGGACCTATACCTCGAAGGACGGCTATGCCACCGCGGTCTTCTGGGTGCAGGACGCGGAGGGGCACCCCTACGAATCCTCGCGCCTGCCGCGGCTGCGCGCGATGATCGACCGCACGCTGAAGGGCGAAGTGGTGGCGCGCGATGCGCTGAAGGACCGCGACAAGGTCAAGAAGCGCGAAAGCCAGTTCCGTTTCCCGACCCATATCACCTTCGACAACGACGGATCAGAGCTTTACACCATCATCGAGGTCGATACCCGCGACCGGCCCGGCCTGCTTTATGACCTGACCCGGGCGCTGGCCTCCTCGCATGCCTATATCGCCTCGGCGGTGATCGCGACCTATGGCGCGCAGGTGGTCGACAGCTTCTATGTGAAGGACATGTTCGGGCTGAAGCTCGGCAAATCCAAGCAGGAAGCACTGGAGAAGAAGCTGCGCGAGGCGATCGCGCGCGGGGCGGAACGGGCACTGCAGGCATGAAGCCGATCAGACTTGTGCGGGGCTTCCTCACGGTAGGGGCCTGGACCTTCGGCTCGCGGCTGCTCGGCTTCGTGCGCGACATGATGATGGCGGCCTATCTGGGCTCCGGCCCGGTGGCGGAGGCCTTTCTGGTGGCGTTCTCGCTGCCCAACATGTTCCGCCGCTTCTTCGCCGAGGGCGCGTTCAACATGGCCTTCGTGCCGATGTTCTCGAAGCGGGTGGAGGCGGGCGAGGATCCGAGGCGCTTCGCGCAGGATGCGTTTTCGGGCCTGACCTGGGTGCTGATGCTGTTCACGCTCATCGGCACGCTGGCGATGCCCTGGCTGGTCTGGGCGATGGCCTCGGGCTTCGCGGGCGACGAACGCTTCACCCTCGCGGTGCTCTATGGCCGGATCGGGTTCAGCTATATCCTGTTCATCTCACTGGTGGCGCTGCTGTCGGGCGTGCTCAATACCTTCGGGCGGTTCACCGAGGCCTCGCTGGTGCCGGTGCTGATGAACCTGGTGTTCATCGTGGCGATGTGGCTCGCCGATCTTTTCGGCTGGGACATGGGCCTCACCCTGGCCTGGACGGTGCCGGTCACCGGCGTGGCGCAATTCGCCTTCACCTGGGTTTCCGCGCGCAAGGTGGGGTTTTCGCTCCTCCCCGGCCGGCCACGGATGACGCCCGAGCTGCGGCGCCTGCTGGTGATCGCGGGGCCTGCGGTGCTGGCGGGCGGGATCGTGCAGGTGAACCTGATCGTCGGGCGGCAGGTCGCCTCCTTCACCGAAGGCGCGGTGGCCTGGCTCAGCTATGCCGACCGGCTCTATCAGCTGCCTTTGGGCGTGGTGGGCATCGCCATCGGCACCGTGCTGCTGCCGGTGCTGTCGCGCCACCTGCGCGCGGGCGATCACGCGGCCTCACGGGACAGTTTTTCGCGCGGGGCGGAATTCGCCCTGTTCCTCACCGTGCCTGCAGCGGTGGCGCTGGTGGTGATCGCGACGCCGCTGATCTCGGTGCTCTATGACCGCGGCGCCTGGCGCACGGAGGATACCGTGGCCACGGCGGGGGCGCTGGCGGCCTATGGGCTCGGCCTGCCCGCCTTCGTTCTGCAAAAGGTGCTGCAGCCGCTGTTCTATGCGCGCGAAGATACCCGGCGGCCGTTCTATTATGCGCTGGCCTCGATGGTCACCAATGCGGGCTTCGCGGTGGGGATGATGCCGGTGATGGGCTTCCTCGCGGCGGCGCTGGCCACCACCGTATCGGGCTGGGTGATGGTGGCGCAGCTGTGGTGGGGGGCGCGGCACATGGGCGATGCGGCGCGGCCTGATGCGCGGTTCTGGGCGCGGCTGTGGCGGATCCTGCTCGCCTCGGCGGCGATGGGCATTGCGCTGTGGTATGGCGCCGAATGGCTCGCGCCGATGCTGGCGGAGCGCGGCAAACGCTGGGCGGCCCTCGGGATCCTGTGCGGCGGCGGTATCGCGGTCTATTTCGTCCTTGGTGCGCTTATCGGCGCCTACCGCCCCGCGGATCTGCGCAGCATGCTGCGCCGCAAGCGCGGCTAGAGCGCCTTTGCGGGCTTCGGCGCCGCGCGCAAGGCACGCAGCCGCTCCGCCACGGCGCGGCTCAGCTCTTCCACCGTGAGCCGCCCGTCGCCATCCTGATCGAGATCCAGATAGGCGCGCAGGTCCGCCGCATCGGTCTCGTCGAATTTCTCCAGCCCGACCCGCGCGGCATGGGCGGAAATCTCGGCGGACGAGGCGGCGCCATCCCCATCCGCATCCGCCTGATCGAAAGCCGTGCGCATCTGCGCGAGCCCCGCCGCATCGAGAGCGCCTGCGTCGCCATAGCCGAGGATCAGCCGTGTCCCCTCCGCCACCGCCGCTTCGGCCCGCTGCGCGATCAGCTTCTGCAGGCGGGCATTCGGATCCGGTGGCGCTGCGGTGGCAGCCGCAGCGCAGACGAAAGGCAGCAAGAGGAGGACACGGCATCTCATGCCGCGATCAGAGCGTAACCTGGTTAACGAACCCCTAACGGCTCAGCGCCGCCGGATCTGCCGCAGCATCCGCCGCCAGCCGCCCGGCGCCACCAGGAAGCTCGCGAGGAACCCGGCCGCAAAGCCGCTGAAATCCGCGATCCAGTCCGCGCTACCGCCGAACAGCACCCCGAACAGCAGCCGCACCGCCATCAGGAAGCCGATGAACATGAAGGCGCGCGAGCGGTTCGCATTGGCCTGGCCGAGCTTCATCCACAACAGCCAGGTAAAGGCCCCGATCAGCCCATAGGCGCCCGGGTAGCCGCCATAGAGCGCGCCCTGCGTGACCGGCACCGCAGTATAGACGAGCGCGCCCGCGATGGTGGCCGCGAAGAACACCGCTGCCACCGCCCAGCCGCGGAAGATCTCGCCCACCATCTTGCCGAGCGCCAGCACGAACACCAGCACCATCACCGCATGCATCAGCGAGCCGTGCACGAAGGGATAGGTGACGATCCGCGCCACCTGCTTCCAGGGCCAGAGGCCATGCGCCGCCATCTGCCGCAAGATGCCCGGGTCGAAGGCGAAGCGCTGCAGCGCATCCAGCCGCCAGCCCATGGCGTAATCGCCCAGAAGGCCGCTCTGGCCGAGGCCGAACAGGATCTCGCCCGCGATGATCGGCCCGCACAGCAGCCAGACCACCGGCGGCAGCGGATTGATCACGGGATGTTCGTCGAAAGCCGGGCGCATGGGACCTCCCTGTCAGGCGGGGTCCGGTTGACGCCCCGCGCGCTTTAGCGATAAGCCCTCCCACAGCCGATTTCCAGCCCGGCTGAGGAGCCGTACCATGACCGACCAAGCCAACGCCAAGTTCACGCCGCGCGTGTTTTCCGGGATCCAGCCTTCGGGGAACCTCACGCTCGGGAACTATCTGGGCGCGCTGAAGCGCTTCGCCCAGAAGCAGGACGAGGGGATCGAGACGATCTATTGCCTCGTCGACCTGCATGCGATCACGGTCTGGCAGGAGCCCGAAGCGCTGAAGCGCCAGACCCGCGAGGCGGCGGCAGCCTTCATCGTCTCGGGGGTGGATCCGGCGAAATCCATCCTCTTCAACCAGAGCCAGGTCTCTGCCCATGCGGAAATGGCCTGGCTGCTGAACTGCGTCGCCCGGATCGGCTGGATGTACCGGATGACCCAGTTCAAGGACAAGACGCAGGGCAAGAATGCCGAGAATTCCTCGCTCGGCCTGCTGGCCTATCCCTCGCTGATGGCGGCCGACATCCTGACCTACCACGCCACGATGGTGCCGGTGGGCGAGGACCAGAAGCAGCACCTCGAGCTCACCCGCGACATTGCGGCGAAGTTCAACCACGATTACGGCACCGAATTCTTCCCGATCCCGACGCCGCTGATCGAGGGCGCCGCGACCCGGGTGATGAGCCTGAAGGACGGCACGAAGAAGATGTCTAAATCGGATCCGTCGGACGCGAGCCGGATCAACCTGACCGACAGCGCCGACACGATCGCGAAGAAGTTCCGCAAGGCGGTGACCGACCCCGAGCCCCTGCCCGAAAGCGTCGATGGGCTGGAGGCGCGCGCCGAGGCGCGCAACCTCGTCAATATCTATGCCGCGCTCGCCGACAGCACCCCGGCCGATGTCATCGCCGAATTCGGCGGCAAGGGCTTTGGCGTCTTCAAGCCCGCGCTGGCCGATCTGGCCGTGTCGAAGCTCGAACCGATCTCGCGCGAAATGGCCCGGCTGATGGCCGACCCTGCCGAGATCGACCGCATCCTCGGGGAAGGCGCAGCCCGCGCCCGCGCGATCGCGCAACCTATCCTCGAACAGGCCCTCGACCTGATGGGCATGGTGCGCAGCCGCTGAGGCCGCCGGGGCAGGCGCAGCCTGCCCGCGCCGGGAGGGGGCTCGATGCCCCCGACCGGCGCCCCTCCCCCCTCAGGCCGCCCGCGCCTCGGCCCGCGGATAAAGCCGCGCCATCGTCACCGCCCGGGCCAGGTTCAGCGCCATCAGCGCCGCCCAGAGCCCATGGTTGCCGAAGGCCGGCACCAGCACCGCCGCCGCCCCGGCATAGACCCCCACCGAAACCACCATCGCATTGCGCATCTCGCGCGTCAGTGTGGCGCCGATGAAGATCCCGTCGAACATCCAGCTCGCCACCCCGATGAGCGGCGCCGCCACCAGCCAGGGCAGGTAGGCGCGCGCGGCCGCCCGCACCTCGGGTGCCGCCGCCATCGCATCGATGATCCAGGGCCCCGCCGCGCCGAAGGCCAGCGCCAGCAGCAGCGCGCCCCCCGCCGCCCATTGCCCCGTCACCCGGGCCGCCAGGCGCACCTGCCGCGGCGCGCGCAGCCCCACCGCCTGGCCGACCAGCGTCTCCGCCGCGAAGGCAAAGCCATCGAGCGCATAGGCCGTGACCTCCAGAAACTGCAGCAGCACCTGATTGGCCGCCAGCACCACGTCGCCCTGCCCCGCGCCGAGGAACATGAAGCCGGTGAAACAGCCCTGCAGCAGCACCGAGCGGATCATGATATCGCCATTGACCCGCGCCATCGCGCCAAGCCGCGCCCGGTCCAGCACCGCCCCCCAGGCCGGCCGCAGCGCGCCCCGCGCATACCACAGCGCCAGCGCAAGTCCGCTCCATTCCGCGATCAGCGTCGCCGCCGCCACACCGCGCACGCCCCAGCCGAGCCCCGGCACGAAGGCCAGATCCAGCACCACATTCAGCCCGTTCATGCACAGCTGCAGCACCAGCACCGCCCGCGTCCGCTCCAGCGCGATGAGCCAGCCGGTGAGCGCATAGAGCCCGATCGTCGCCGGCGCGCCCCAGATCCGGATCCCGAGATAGTGCCGCGCCAGCAGCTCCACCTCGGCGCTTGCGGGGGCCATGCGGAACGCCGCCCACACCAGCGGCCCTTGCAGCGCCATGAGGCCCAGCCCGGCCACGCCCGCGATCAGGAGCGCCCGGATCAGCGTGGCCGAGACCTCCTGCGCATCGCCCCGCCCCTGCGCCTGCGCCACGAGGCCGGTCGTGCCCATGCGCAGGAAGCCGAACACCCAGTAGAGCCCAGCCAGCACCACCGCTCCGATGCCCACCGCCCCGATCGGCGCCGCCTGCCCGATCTGGCCCACCACGGCAGTATCGACCGCGCCGAGCAGCGGCACGGTGGCATTCGACAGCACGATCGGCGCCGCGATCCGCAGCACCCGCCGATGCGTGATCATCAGCGCTCGGGCATCAGGAAATGGCCGGTGGCCTGCGCGAACAGCCGGGTGCGGTTGTCCTGCCAGCCCTCCACATGCACCGAGGCATAGCGCCGCCCGGAGCGGTTCACCCGCGCCCGCGCATAGGCATCGCGCGGCAGGCCGGAGCGCAGGTAATCAACGGTGAAATCGATGGTTTTCGGCATGCGCAGCTGCCCTGCCCCTGCTTCGGGGTCGATCCGGCCACCCTCGATATCCTCCCACCAGGTGGCCCAGGCCAGCTCCACGATGGCCGTCACCTCCAGAAACGCGGCCGTCGCGCCGCCGTGCAGCGCCGGCAGGAACGGATTGCCGATCAGCTTTTCATCGAAGGGCATGGTCGCGGTCAACTCGTCGCCGCGCCGGTCGAACTGGATCCCCAGGAACCCGATATAGGGCACCCCGGACACCAGCGCACGCAGCGCCGCATCGCGCCGCTGCTTCACCACCTGCACGGGTTCGGGCTTCGGGCGGCTCATGCTTCGGCCTCCCGGCGGTCCACGGTGAAGGCGCCGGTGGCGGTGGCCACGGGCAGGCCCGCCTCCTCGTCATGCGCGGTGGCGCGCAGAAAGGCCACGGTGCGGGTCAGGTGATAGACCTCGGCGCGCGCGGTGATGCGCTGCCGGGGCGTGGCCGCGCGCATGTAATCGATCCGCAGGTCGATGGTGGCGGTCACGGCGGCGGCTTCGGGGTGGCTCATCACCGCCGCGCCGCAGCAGGTGTCCATCAGCGCCGACACCGCGCCGCCATGGATCACCCCGGTGCGCGGATCGCCCACCAGCTTCGCGTCCCAGGGCATGGAGATCACCGCCCGCCCCGCGCCCAGCTCCTCCAGATGCATGTTCAGCGCGCGGCTGTGCGGAATCGCCGCGATGAACTGCTGCGCGCGGGCCTTCAGCGCGGCCCCGTCCTCGGCTTCGGTCATGCGCGCTCCTCCGTCATCGCCCGTCCTTGCCGGACTATCCCCCCGCCCGCGCCCTGACGCAAGCCGCCCTGCGCCCTTGACGCCGCGACATCAATGGCGTTTGAAAAGGTCCGGCCCTGCCGCGCCGGCGGGCTGCGGCGCCCGATCCTGCCGCGCGAGGAGACCTGCGATGTCCGAGCTTCTGAGCTTCAAGGAAATGTGCACCCGCTTCGAGGTGACCCCGCGGACGCTGCGCTACTACGAATACATCGAGCTGCTGGCGCCGCAAAAGCAGGGCCGCGCCCGGTTCTATGGCCCGCGCGAAGTGGCGCGGATGACGCTGATCCTGCGCGGGCGCCGCTTCGGCTTCAGCCTGGAAGAGCTGCGCCAATGGCTGGAAATCTACGACAAGAGGGGCACGGAGGAGCAATACCGTGTCTGGGTCGAGCTTGCAGACCGGCAATTGGTGACGCTGCAGAAACAGCAAGATGAGCTCGCCACCACCATCGCGGACCTGCGCCAGCTGCGCGACGATGTCGCCCGGGTGCTTCAGCGGCGCTGACCTGTTCCTTCGATTTCGCTTTACGCGCGCGTCGGTTTTCCTGACATTACGTCAGGGGGAGGACTGACGCCACGTCATGGTGACGTGCGCGTCAACTTCGCTGCTATCTTGGCAGCGGAGGGAATCTTCCCGTCGAAGCGGACAAGGGAGGATGTCCATGGATGACGAGGTCATGACCATCAGGGAGATGTGCGACGCCTATCAGGTGACGCCGAGGACGCTGCGGTTCTACGAGGCGAAGGAGCTTCTGTTCCCGATCCGCGAGGGGCAGAAGCGGCTGTTCACGCGCCGCGACAGGGCCCGGCTGAAGCTGATCCTGCGCGGCAAGCGGTTCGGGTTCAGCCTGGAGGATATCCGGCAATTGCTGGGCCTTTATGACATGGGCGACGCGCAGCGCACGCAGATGTCGGAAACGCTGCGCATCGCACGCCAGCGGCTGGGCGAAATGACCCGTCAGCGGGATGAGCTGACCCAGGCCATTGCGGAGCTGGGCGAGCAGATCGAATGGGGCGAGCGTGAGCTGGCCGGGGAAGAACCGGAGGGCCGCGCCGCCGCGATGTGAAGGCATATCGGGAGGAGAGAATGCCGAACTACACCGCCAATACGCGCGACATGCAATTCGTGCTGCACGAGGTGCTGAAGGTCTCGGAGACGGGCATACCGGGCTATGAGGAGATGGACCGGGATTTCACCGAGGCCGTTCTGGACACGGCGGCCAAGGTGGCCTCCGAGGTGCTGGCGCCGCTGAACCGGGTGGGCGACGCCGAGGGCTGCGTGCTGGAAAACGGCGTCGTGCGCACGCCCGAGGGCTTCAAGGCGGCCTTTGCCGCGATGAAGGACGGCGGCTGGACGGCGCTCGACTGCGACCCGGACTATGGCGGCCAGGGCATGCCCTATCTGCTGAACTGTGCCGTGGGCGAGATGTTCGTCTCGGCCAATATGGCGTTCAACATGTATCAGGGCCTGACGCATGGCGCCTATTCGGCGATCCATGCGCATGGCACCGAGGCGCAGAAGCGGACCTATCTGCCGAAGATGGTCAGCTGCGACTGGACCGGCACGATGAACCTGACCGAGCCGCATTGCGGCACCGATCTGGGCCTGTTGCGCACCAAGGCCGAGCCGCAGGCCGATGGCAGCTACCGCATCACCGGGCAGAAGATCTTCATTTCTGCGGGCGAGCACGACCTGGCGGAGAACATCATCCATCTGGTGCTGGCGAAGGCGCCGGGCGGGGGCGAGGGCACGAAGGGGATCTCGCTCTTCATCGTGCCGAAGTTTCTGGTGGCGGAGGATGGCAGCCCGGGCGCGCGCAATGCGGTCTCGGTGGGCAAGATCGAGGAGAAGATGGGCATTCACGGCAATGCCACCTGCGTGCTGAACTATGACGGCGCGACCGGCTTCCTGCTCGGCGAGCTGCACAAGGGCATGCGGGCGATGTTCACGATGATGAACGAAGCCCGCCTCGGCGTCGGCCTGCAGGGCTATGCCGTGGCCGAGGCCGCCTATCAGAACGCGGTGGCCTATGCGAAGGACCGGCTGCAGGGCCGCGCGGTGACGGGGGCGGAGAACCCCGCCGGGCCCGCCGATCCGCTGATCGTGCACCCCGATATCCGCCGCAGCCTGATGGAGCAGAAATCCTTCCTCGAGGGGGCGCGGGCCTTCACCTTCTGGGGCGCGCATCTGATCGACCGGGCGCACCGGGCAGGCGACGCGGCGGCGGAGGGGCTGATTTCGCTCCTCACCCCGGTGCTGAAGGGCTTCCTGACCGACAAGGGCTTCGACACCGCGGTGCTGGCGCAGCAGGTCTATGGCGGGCATGGCTACATCGAGGAATGGGGCATGTCGCAATTCGCGCGCGATGCGCGGATCACCATGATCTACGAGGGCGCCAATGGCGTGCAGGCGTTGGATCTGGTCGGGCGCAAGCTGGCGCAGGACGGCGGCAAGCATGTGATGGCATTCTTCGAGATGGTGAAGGCCGAGTGCAAGGCGCATGACGACCCGCGCATGGCCCTTTTCACCGAGGCGCTGAAGGCCGCCTCCAAGCAGCTGCAGGCGGCGGGGATGTTCTTCATGCAAAACGGCATGAAGACGCCGAATGCCGCGCTGGCCGGGTCTTATGACTTCATGCATCTGATGGGGCATGTCTGCCTCGGGCTGATGTGGACCCGGATGGCGGCGGCGGCGCATGCGGCGCTGGATGCAGGCGCGGCGGATCCGACCTTCTACGAGACCAAGATCGCTACCGGGCGCTACTACATGGCGCGGCAGCTGCCGGCCTGCGCGATGCATCTGGCGCGGATCGAGTCGGGCGCGGAGCCGGTGATGGCGCTGGCGGCCGAGCAGTTCTGAGCGCGAACGGGGGCAATGCCTGCCCCCGATCCGCGGCCGGAGCCTGCAGGCCCCTCCGCGGTAGCGCCAGCGGCGGATCGGCTCTAGGCTGCTTCGAAAGGAGGCCACGATGACCGATCCTGCAACCGAGGCGCCCGAGGACTGGTGCACCCTGCCCGCCTTCAGCGGCGGCTGCCAGTGCGGCGCGCTGCGCTATCATGTGGCGGCGGGGCCGGCCTTCGCCTCCATCTGCCATTGCCGGATGTGCCAGCGCGCGACCGGCGGGCCCTTCGCCGCACTGCTGAAGGTGGCGGCGGCGCGGCTCCGCTGGGAGGGGGAGCCCGGGGTTTTCGCCTCCTCGAGCCTTGCGGAGCGCGGCTTCTGCCCGGCCTGCGGCACGCCGCTGTTCTACCGGCAGAAGGGATCGGACTGGATCGAGCTGACTTCCGGGTCTCTGCCCCCCGGCGTGGCCTTCACGCCCGTGCGGCAATGGGGGCTGGAGGGGCGGCAGCCCTGGCTCGCGGGGCTCGCCATACCGGGCGCGCCCACCACGGAACGTGACGTCATCTCGCATCAGGCGCCCGAGTGACGTCGCGCCACCTGCGGCCCGAACACCTTACGCGAACGTAAAGCTGCGCTATCCTGCTGAAGGGGAGAGACCATGACAGCCAAACTTTATTGCTTCGGCGAATCCGGAAATGCCTACAAGGCGGCGCTGACCATGGCGCTGACCGGCTATGACTGGACGCCGGTCTATGTGGATTTCTTCAACGGCGAGACCCGGACCCCGGCCTACCGCGCCATCAACGAGATGGGCGAGGCGCCGGTCTTCGTGGAGGGGGATCTGACGCTCACGCAATCGGGAGTGATCCAGCTGCATGTGGCCGAGCGCACCGGCCAGCTGATCACAGACCGCAACGAGGTGCTGCGCTGGCTGTTCTGGGACAACCACAAGGGCTCCTCGCAGTTCGGCACGCTGCGCTTCCTGATGAACTTCCTGCCCGCCGACAAGCGCCCGCAGGCGGCGATCCAGTGGCTGGAGGGGCGGGTCCAGGCCGCGCTCAAGACGCTGGAGGCGCATCTGGCGTCGCGCGACTGGATGGCGGGCGATGCGCCCTCGCTCGCCGATACCGCCTGCTGCGGCTACCTGTATTACCCTGAGCCCTTCGGGTTCGAGCGCGCGGCCTACCCCGCCATTTCCCGCTGGCTGGACCGGATCGCGGCCCTGCCCGGCTGGAAGCACCCCTACGATTTGATGCCCGGCAACCCTTCGGACCGGGCCTGAGACGACATGAGGAGGAGACATGTCTGAAGCCTTCATCTACGACGCCTGCCGCACCCCGCGCGGCAAGGGCCGGGCGGACGGCGCGCTGCACGAGGTGAGCGCGGTCGCGCTCTCGGCGCGGCTGCTGAACGCGGTGCGGGAGCGCAATGGCCTCGAGGGCCATGCGCTCGAGGATGTGATCTGGGGCAATGCCACGCAGGTCGGCGAACAGGGCGGCTGCCTTGCACGCTCGGCGGTGCTGCTGTCGGACCTGGACGAGCGCATCCCCGGCCTTTCCATCAACCGCTTCTGCGCCTCCGGCATGGAAGCGGTGAACCTGGCCGCGAACCAGGTCCGCGGCGGCGCGGGCCATGGCTATATCGCGGGCGGGGTGGAGATGATGAGCCGCGTCGCCATGGGCTCGGACGGCGCCGCCATCGCGGTGGACCCGAGCCTGGCGATGAAGACATGCTTCGTGCCGCAGGGGATTTCGGCCGATATCATCGCCACCGAATACGGCTTCAGCCGCGCCGAGGCCGATGCGCTGGCCGCCGAAAGCCAGCGCCGCGCGGCCCAGGCCTGGGCCGAGGGCCGCTTCGCGCGCGCGATCGTGCCGGTGCGGGATCAGAACGGCCTGACCATCCTCGCGCGCGACGAATACATGCGCCCCGAGACGACGGAGGAATCGCTCGGCGCGCTCAAGCCCGCCTTCAAGGACATGGGCGAGGTGATGCCCGGCTTCGACAAGGTGGCGATGCTGAAATACCCCCACCTGAGCCACATCGAGCATATCCACCACGCCGGGAATTCCTCGGGGATCGTGGATGGCGCGGCGGCGGTGCTGGTGGGGGATGCCGCATTCGGCCGCGCCCACGGGCTGAAGCCCCGCGCCCGGATCCGGGCCACGGCGAAGATCGGCACCGACCCGACGATCATGCTCACCGGCCCGGTGCCGGTGACGGAGAAGATCCTGCGCGACAGCGGCATGGCCATCGGCGACATCGACCTCTTCGAGGTCAACGAGGCCTTCGCCGCGGTGGTGTTGCGCTTCATGCAGGCGTTCGGGGTCTCGCCCGATGTGGTCAATGTGAACGGCGGCGCCATCGCCATGGGCCATCCGCTGGGGGCCTCGGGCGCGATCATCATCGGCACCTTGCTCGACGAACTGGAACGGCGCGACCTCTCAACCGGGCTCGCCACGCTCTGCGTGGCCTCCGGCATGGGCGCGGCCACGATCATCGAGAGGGTATGATGCCGAAGCTCGATCCCGCGCAGGCCCCGGTCAAGACCGGCTCCGTCTACCCCGAGCCCTATGCCAGCCAGATGGCCGGGCGCAGCTCGATCCGGCTCGGGCAGATGGCCGGGCTCACCCAGTTCGGGGTGAATATCGTGACGCTGCAGCCCGGCGCGATGGCGTCGCTCCGGCACTGGCATTCGGGGGAGGATGAATTCGCGCTGGTGCTGGAGGGCGCGCTGGTGCTGGCCGAGGATACCGGCGAGACGCCGATGGGCCCGGGCGATTGCGCCGCCTGGAAGGCGGGCGTGCCGGTCGGGCACCGGTTCGAGAACCGCTCGGGGGCGGTCGCGCGGTTCCTCATCGTCGGCGGCAAGGACCCGGACGAGACCTGCACCTATACCGAAGTGGACATGAAGATCGTGATGCAGGCGGGCAGGCCCCGCTTCATCCATCACGACGGCAGCAATTGGGCCGCCCCGCGCGCGCTCAAGGCCGGGCCAACCGATGCCATGGAATCCAAGGGGGGAGAGAATGGCTGATTTCACCTATGCACAGGGCGACGACGGCGTCGCGCTCATCACCTGGGACGTGCCGGGCAAATCCATGAACGTGATGAGCCTGGAGGGCTTTGCCACGCTCGACGGGCTGATCGACCGGGCGCTGGCGGATCCTGCCGTGAAGGGCGTGGTGTTGACCAGCGGCAAGAAGGATTTCGCGGGCGGGATGGACCTGAACGTGATCGCGCAGATGCGCGAGGGCGGCGCGCAGGCGATTTTCGACGGGCTGATGGGCATGCACCGGGTGCTGCGCAAGATCGAGCGCGCGGGCATGGACCCGAAGACACTGAAGGGCGGCAAGCCGATTGCGACGGCCCTGCCCGGCACCGCGCTCGGCATCGGGCTGGAGCTGCCGCTGGCCACGCACCGGATTTTCGCCGCGCCGAACGAAAAGGCGAAGATCGGCCTGCCGGAGATCATGGTCGGGATCTTTCCGGGCGGTGGCGGCACCACCCGGCTGGTGCGCAAGATGGGCGCGATGATGGCGGCGCCGTTCCTTCTGGAGGGCAAGCTGAGCAGCCCGAAGGCCGCGAAGGCGGCTGGGCTGATCGACGAGGTGGCGGAGGATCCGGTCGCGGCGGCGCGGGCCTGGGTGCTGGCTGCGGGCGAGGCCGATATCGTGAAGCCCTGGGACGCGAAGGGCTACAAGATGCCGGGCGGCGCCCCCTACAGCGCGCAGGGCTTCATGACCTATGTCGGCGCTTCGGCGATGGTCTCGGGGCGCACGATGGGGGTCTATCCGGCGGCGAAGGCGCTCCTGAGTGCGGTCTATGAGGGCGCGCTGGTGCCGTTCGACCAAGCGCTGAAGATCGAGGCGCGCTGGTTCACCCATGTGCTGCTGAACCCTTCCTCCACGGCGATGATCCGTTCGCTGTTCATCAACAAGGAGGCGCTGGAAAAGGGCGCGAACCGGCCGCATGTGCCCGATCAGAGCGTGAAGAAGGTGGGCATCCTTGGCGCCGGGATGATGGGCGCGGGCATCGCCTATGTGGCGGCGAATGCGGGCATCGAGGTGGTGCTGATCGACGCAGCGCAGGAGGCCGCGGAGCGCGGCCGCGCCCATGCCGAAGGCTTGCTCGACAAGGGCGTGCAGCGGCGCAAGATCACCGAGGCGAAGAAGGCCGAGGTGCTGGCGCGGATCCATCCGAGCACGGATTACGATGCGCTGCGGGGCTGCGACCTCATCGTCGAGGCAGTGTTCGAGGACCCGAAGGTCAAGGCCGAGGTGACGCAGCGCGCCGAGGCGGTGATACCCACGGATGCGGTCTTTGCCACCAACACCTCCACCCTGCCGATCACCGTGCTGGCGAAGGCCTCGGTGCGCCCGGCGCAGTTCATCGGCATTCACTTCTTCAGCCCGGTGGACAAGATGATGCTGGTGGAGATCATCCGCGGCAAGCAGACGGGCGCAGTGGCGGTGGCGAAGGCGCTCGATTTCGTGCGCCAGATCCGCAAGACACCGATCGTCGTCAACGATGCACGCTTCTTCTACGCCAACCGCTGCATCATCCCCTATATCAACGAGGGGATCCGGATGGTGGCGGAGGGTGTGAGCCCGGTGCTGATCGAGAATGCCGCGAAGCTGGTGGGGATGCCGCTCGGGCCGCTGCAGCTGGTGGACGAGACCTCGATCGACCTCGGCGTGAAGATCGCCAAAGCCACCCGGGCCGCGATGGGCGATGCCTATCCGGACGGCGCGGTGGACGAGGTGATCTTCTGGCTGGCCGAGCAGGGGCGGATGGGGCGCAAGGCGAAGGCCGGGTTCTACAGCTATGACGCCGCGGGCAAGCGCGGCGAGATCTGGGAGGGGATCGCGGCGAAATACCCGCCGGGCGCGCAGCCCGAGCTGCACGAGATCCAGCACCGGCTGCTGATGGCGCAGGTGCTGGAGGCGGTCCGCGCCTTCGAGCAGGGCGTGCTGGGCGATATCCGCGAGGGCGATGTGGGGGCGATCCTGGGCTGGGGCTTCGCGCCCTGGTCGGGCGGGCCGTTCAGCTGGCTCGATATCCTCGGAGCCGCGCGGGCGGTGGAGATCTGCGAGGGGCTGGCGGCGCGCCACGGGGCCCGCTTCGCGCCGCCGCAGCTCCTGCGCGAGATCGCCGCTGCGGGCGACGGGTTCTATGCGCGCTTCGGCGGCGGCCAGCCCGCTGAGGCGGCCTGAAGCCCATGCAGAGTGGTTGCGATAACGCCCGTTTGAGCGCCGCGAAAGCGCGAAATGACGTAGCGTAACAGCACACAGGGGGCGGCCCCGCCCCCTTCCCTTTCCCTCGGTCGGCGCCAATTATCGGCCCGTCGCCATGCGCGACATGCATACCATGAGGCCAGAGGGGGGAGCGACATGGGTTGGCTTGCGGATGAAACGGGGCTCGATAAATGCGCGGCGAACTTCGTGCCGCTCACGCCCCTGTCGCACCTGAACCGCGCGCTGGAAGTGTTCCCGGAGCGCACGGCGCTGGTCTATGGCTCCATCCGGCGCAGCTATGTGGAATTCCACGCCCGGGTGAGCCAGCTCGCCTCGGCACTGATCGCGCGGGGGATTGCGCCCGGCGATGTGGTGGCCTCGATCCTGCCCAATACCGCGCCGCAGGTGGAGGCCCATTTCGGCGTGCCGGCAGCAGGCGCGATCCTGAACGCGGTCAACACCCGGCTCGACGTGGATACGATCGCCTATATCTTCGAGCATTCCGGGGCGAAGATGGCGCTGGTCGATACCCAGTTCCTGAAGCTGGCCGAGGATGCGATCAAGAAGATGCACGGGCCCGCGCCGCAGATCATCGAAGTGGGCGATGCCGAGCATGGCCATCCGGCGGGTGGGCATTACCTGGAATATGAGGATCTGGTGGCCGAGGGCGACCCGATGTTCGACTGGATCATGCCCGAGGATGAATGGGAGAGCATCGCGCTCAACTATACGTCGGGGACGACGGGCAAGCCCAAGGGCGTGGTCTATCACCACCGCGGCGCCTATCTGGCGACGATGGGCAACCAGATTTCCTGGCGGATGCAGCTCTATCCGGTGCTGCTGACGATCGTGCCGCTGTTCCACTGCAACAGCTGGACCCACCCCTGGATGATCCCGATGCTGGGCGGCACCACCGTCTGCTGCCGCGACGTGACCGCGAAGGCGATCTATGATGCGATTGCGGATGAGGGCGTCACGCATTTCGGCGGCGCGCCGATCGTGCTCAATGCCATCGTCAACGCCAAGGAAGGCGAGCGGCGCGCGTTCGACCATGTGGTGGAGGTGTTCACCGCGGGCGCCCCGCCGCCCGCCGCGACGCTGGCCGCGATCGAGCCGCTCGGCTTCAACGTGACCCAGGTTTATGGCCTCACCGAAGTCTATGGCCCGGCGACGGAATGCACCTGGAAGCCCGCCTGGGAAGGGATCACCGGCGACGAGCGTGCCACGATCAAGGCGCGGACCGGGGTGTTGATGCCGATGATGGAGACGGTGACCGTCCATGACCACGGCCAGGAGGTCGCGCGCGATGCCGAGCATCTGGGCGAGATCGTGATGCGCGGCAATGCGGTGATGAAGGGCTATTTCAAGAACCCGGAAGCCACGCGCGAGGCCTTTGCGGGCGGCGTGTTCCATACCGGGGACATCGCCTTCATGCACCCCGATGGCTATATCAAGATCACCGACCGGGCGAAGGACATCATCATCTCGGGCGGCGAGAACGTGTCTTCGGTGGAGGTCGAGGGGGTGATTGCGGCGCATCCGGCGGTGTCGCTGTGCTCGGTGGTGGCGAAGCCGGACGAGAAATGGGGCGAGGTGCCCTGCGCCTTCGTCGAGCTGAAGCCGGGCGCGGAGGCGAGCGAGGACGAGATCATCAAGTTCTGCCGCGAGCGTCTGGCGGGCTTCAAGACGCCGAAGAAGGTGGTGTTCGCGGATTTGCCGAAGACCTCGACCGGGAAAATCCAGAAGTTCGAGCTGCGCGCGGTGGCGAAGCTTCTGTAGGGAGAAGCGCCGGAGCCGGGCATCGAGCCCGGCCCCACCGCGCCGGGGCTCTGGCCCCGGACCCCATTCGGGGAGGTCCGCGCCAAGGGCCACGATTGACCCCGCATCCGGTTCCGCTATCCTGCGACCGAGAAGAACCGAGACAGGACCCGGATGACCGCTCTCAAGCAATACGAGAGGCTCGAGGCGCTTGGCATCTGGCGGGAAAGCCCGGATGCGCAGCGGCGGGAAGTCATCTGTTCGTTCGGCGATGCCACGCTGGTGATTTTCGATGGCAAATCCAGCCGGCCGCTGGCGCATTGGTCGCTTGCGGCGCTGGTGCGGCGCAATCCGGGCAAGCAGCCGGCGATCTATGCCCCTTCGGAGGAGCAGGGCGAGGATATCGAGATCGAGGATCGCGACATGGTGGCCGCGATCGAGAAGCTGCAGGCGGCGCTGGAGGCCGGGCGCCCGCATCCGGGGCGGCTGCGGGCGCTGCTGACCTGGGGGGCCGCGGGGATGGTGCTGGTGGCGATTGCCTGGGGCCTTCCGGGCGCGCTGGTGGAGCAGACTGCGCGGGTGACCCCGGCGGCGAAGCGCAGCGAGATCGGCCATGCGATTCTGGCCGATCTGGCGCGGAGCACGGGCACGCCCTGCCATTCCACCGCCGGGGATGCCGCGCTCACGGTGCTCTCGGAGCGGCTGCCCGGGCAGCGGCAGATCCTGATCCTGCCGCGGGGGCCCGCACCGGGGCTGCAGCTGCCGGGGCAGATCGTGGCGGTGAACCGCAGCACGATTGCCGATGCGCAAACGCCCGAGGTGATTGCCGGGGCGGTGCTGGCCACCGAACTGGCGGGCCAGGGCGCGGAGCCGTTGCTCGGGTTCCTGCGGTGGGCGGGCCCGATGGCGGCGGCGCGGCTGCTGGTGACCGGCGATCTGCCCGAGGGCAGCGAACAGGGCTATGGCAAGGAATTGCTCGACCATCCCGATCCGGCGCCCGATACCGATGCGCTGCTAGGCGCCTTCGCCGCCGCGGGGATTTCCTCCACCCCCTATGCCTATGCGCTCGATCCCTCCGGCGAGGGCGTTTTGGCCCTGATCGAAGGGGATCCGCTGCGCAGCCGCCCCGCCACGCGGCAGATCCTCGATGAAGCGCAATGGATCTCGCTGCAGGACATCTGCAACTAGACGCATCGGCCGAAGCAGGGAGCAGGATGGACTACCCGCGCGGAGAGGACCTGGACGAGCTGACCGCCTTGTTCGCGCTGGCGGAGGAAGGCTCCTTCACCGCTGCGGGGCGCGCGCTCGGGCGCCATTCCTCCATCATCAGCAAGCGGATCGCCGCGCTGGAGGCACGGATCGGCGTTCGTCTGGTGGAGCGCACCACCCGGCAGATGCGCCTGACCGAGGCCGGCCTGGCCCTCGCGCAGGACTATGCCCAGGCCACGGGCCAGATCGCCGCAGCACAGGAGGCCGCTGCACGCGGCGCGGCGCAGATCCGCGGGCGGCTGCGCATTGCCCTGCCCGCGGCCATGGGCCGGATGTGGATCGCCCCGGCCCTGCCCCGGCTTCTTGCGCGCCATCCGGAGCTGAGCCTCGAGCTGAATTTCAGCGAGACCTTCGTGGACATGATCGGCGAGGGCTATGATGCCGCGTTGCGGATCGGCGCGCTGAAGGACAGCCGCCTTTCGGCGCGCAAGCTCGCCGATCACCGCCGGATCCTGACCGCCGCGCCGGAATATGCCGCGCGGCATGGCCTGCCGCAGGCGCCCGCCGAACTGGCGCAGCATCCCTGCCTGGAGTTCACCGGCTTCGCCGCCTATCCGGTGTGGCGGCTGTCGGACGGACGCGCGACAGAGACGGTGGCGCCGCATGGGCCGATGCGCTCGAACGACAGCCAGGCACTGCTGGAGGCCGCGCGCGCGGGGCTCGGGATCCTCGGCGCCGGCGAATGGCTGACCGCGCCAGACGTGGCGGCCGGGCGGCTGGTACGGGTGCTGCCCGGATGGTCCTTCGATATCGAGGGCGGGATCTATCTGGTGCGGCCTTCGGCGCGCTACCCCGCCCCCCGCACAGAGGCCTTCCTGCGCTGGATGACCGAGCTGTTCCAGCCCGGCCCGCCATGGCAAGGGCCCTGAAGGCTCAGGGGATCAAAACGATGGTGCCGCCCGCGCGGCCCTCCTCCAGCCCCTGATGCGCCTGTGCCGCCTGCCCGAGCGGAAGGCGCTGCGCGATTTCGGTGCGGATCACCCCGGCGCTGAGCGCGGCGAAGACCTCCTGCGCGCGGGCGTGATATTCCCCGAGATCGGTGATGTGATGGGCAAGGCCCGGGCGCGTGAGGAACAGCGACCCCTTGGCATTGAGCGTCCCGACCGGCACCGGATCCGGCGCGCCGGAGGAGGCGCCGATCGAGACCATCATCCCGCGCGGGCGCAGGCAATCGAGCGAAGCCGCAAATGTATCGCGCCCGATGCCATCATAGACGACATCGGCCCGCGCGCCGCCGGTGAGCCGGGCCACCTCCGCCGCCAGATCCACCGCGCCCCAGACCAGCACATGCTGGCACCCGGCCGCTTCGGCGCGCGCGATGCTTTGCGGCTTCGAGACCACCCCGATGACGGTCGCGCCGAGATGGTGCGACCAGCGCGCCAGGATCTGCCCGAGGCCGCCCACCGCGCCATAGATCAGCACCACCTTGCCCGGGCCGACCGGATAGGTGGAACGCAGCAGGTACTGCGCCGTCAGCCCCTTGAAGAACACCGCAGCCGCCGCCTCGGCGTCGATTGCCGAGGGCAGCTTCACCAGCCGTTCGGCAGGATAGATCCGCCCGCTGGCATAGGCGCCGAGCGGGCCGAGCGCATAGACCACACGATCACCCACCGCGACATTATCGACCCCGGCGCCGATCTCCGCCACACGCCCCGCGGCCTCCAAGCCAAGGCCGCCCGGCAGCGGGATCGGCGCCGCCCCGCGCCGCTGCATGACATCGAGGTAATTGACCCCGACCGCCTCCTGCTCCAGCCAGACCTCCCCCGGCCCGGGCGCAAGGCGCGCCACCTCCACCCGGTGCAGAACCGCAGGATCACCGGCCTGATCCAGGCGCATGGCATAAGGCATCGCAACTCTCCCTCCTGGCCGGGCATCGGCGCCCGGGCAAACGACTGTGACAATCCTCCACAGCTGCGCCCATCACATCAATACGCGCCGTACGCAGGATATTTATGCGCTATGTGCAGCAATGATCATGGCGGGGCCACGACCTCAGCCACGAAGGCGGGCCGGTAGCCTGTGCCGAGGCGGCCGATTTGGCCGGCGCTCAGCTGATCTTGAAATGCAGGCGCGCCTGATCCGAGCGGTAGTAGGCGATGTAATGCTCCACCGGGACCGCGTTCCCACCCGTAGACACGGATTCGATCCGCAGGATCGGCGTGCCCTCCGCCACCCGCAGCATCGCGGCAATGTCGTCGCGGGCGGGCACCGCCTCGATCCAGCGTTCGGCCTCGCGGATACTGAGCCCATAGCGTTGGCTCAGCGTGGCATAGAGCGACTTGTCGTGCATGTGCAGCTCGGTGAAGCCCGGCACATCGGCCGCGCGCAGCTGGGTATAGACCATCAGCCGCGGCACGCCATCGACCATTAGCAGCCGGTCGAATTCCACCACCTTGTCGCGCGGGCCGAGCTGCAGCACCTCGGCCTCGTGATCGGTGGGCGCGCGCAGCCGCTGCGACAGGACGATGCGCAGGATCACATCGTCGCGCCCGAGGAAATCCCGGCTGAAGGAGATGTTGCTGCCGACGAAATCCTGCGCCTCGCGGGTGTCGGAGACGAAAGAGCCCTTCCCCTGCAGCTTGTAGACCCGGCCATCCACCACGAGCTGGTTCAGCGCCTCGCGGACCACGGTCCGCGACACGCCGAATTCGGCGCAGAGCTCGGCCTCCGAGGGCAGGCGGCTGTGCGGCGGCATGCCGCCATCGGCAATCCGCGCGAGCAGGCTGTCGCGCAGCTGGACCCAGAGCGGGGGCCCGTTGCGGTCGAGCGGCACTCCCGCCTCCTGCGCCGGATCCTCGGGCGCGGAAATTTCCGGGGCGGGATCATCCCGAAGCTGTGGCTCGGATGTCATGGCGTGGCAATTCCTTCAGGCAAATGCGCGTGCGATGTCGGCTATCGAGCACCTCCGCCAGATGGTCCAGCTCTTCGGAGAGCCGCGCCTCGGACCAGCCCAGCGTCTGCGCCGCGATACGCCCCAATGCGGCAATTCCCGCCTCCGTCGCAAGCCCCTCAAATGCGACAAGCGTACGGCGCAGCACAAGATCGTCAAGCCTTTCAACGCGCTCGTTGCGGCACAGCCAGGCGATCTCCTGCTCCCAATAGCCGGGCAGAGCCGGGATCGGGCGCGGCGCACCGGCCAGCGCATCGGCGATGACGAGCGCCGTCATGCCATAGCGGGCCAGCAGCACCTCGGCCTCCGCCACCGGCAGGCCCGAGCGGCGGGAAATATCGCGCAGCACCCGGCCGCGGCCCTCCGTATCGCGCGGCAGGCCGCGGCCGCCGCCGATCTGCATCTGCAGCGTGGTGCAGCGCCGCGCCACCCCGATCCGCGACAGAACCGCATCCGCGATCTGCGCGGCACAGGCGCGATAGGTCGTCCATTTGCCGCCGACCAGCGTGAGCACGGGAAACGGGCGGGTGGCATCGGGTTCGAACGCCCGCAGGCTGTGATCGCGGCTGATCGCGCCGGTCGCTCCCGATACGGTGCGCGGTAGCGGCCGCACTCCGCAGAAGGTGAAGATGATATCGCTGCGCAGGGGGGCCGCGCCGGGCAGCACCTCCTCCAGCACCTTGAACAGGTAGTCGATCTCCTCATCGGTGCAGCGGGCGCCATCGGCCGTATCGCAGCGCAGGTCCGTGGTGCCGAGAATTACTTTGCCGCCATCCAGCCGGTAGATCAGGCAGGCGCGGAAATCCGAGGTCTCGAAATAGATCATGCTGTCATCGAGCTGCGCCGCCAGGTCGGGCCGGTCCAGCACCAGATGCGAGCCCCGCGTGCCCCCCACCAGCCGCTCCGGTATGCCGAGGCAATTGTCCACCCCGTCGATCCAGGCGCCGGCGCAGTTCACCACCAGCCGCGGGCGCAGCGCCAGCGTGGCGCCGCCGATCCGGTCCGACAGGAGCACCCGGTCGCCCTCGACGCCGGTCACCTCCATATGGGTCAGCGCCATGCTGCCCGGGCAATCGGCCTCGGCATCGGCCGCAACCTCCATCGTCAGCCGCTCCGGCGAGGAAATCCGGGCGTCGTAATACTCGAGCACCGCCGCCACACGCGGCGCAAGCAGCGGAAAGCGGCGCCGCGCCTCCGGCATCGCAATCGCCCGGTGCCGCGGCATGCTGCGCAGATGGTCTCCGAACCGGTCGAAGATCCAGAGCCCGAAGCGAACGACCAGCGCCCCCTTCGCCCCCGGATCGCGCTTCAGCTTCAGGAACCGCAGCCCCGCCGCCAGCGCCCCGCCCGTCCAGCTGAAGACCGGGATCCAGACCGGGATCGGGCGCACCTGATGGGCCGCGTTCAGCAGCAGCTGGTTCCGCTCCTCGACCGATTCGCGCACCAGCGAGAATTCCCCGGTTTCCAGATAGCGCAGCCCGCCATGGATCAGCCGCGAGGGCGCAGAGCTGGTTCCAGCGGCGAAATCCTGACGCTCGACCAGAATCGCCTCCACCCCCTGCGCCGCCAGATCGCGCAAAAGCCCGACCCCGTTGATGCCGCCGCCGACGATCAGGATCTTGCCGTCCCCGGCGCCGGCCCTGAGCGCCGCCATCAGTTCGTCCCGTTGCCTCATGATCATCCTCCCCCGGATCACGCACAGGCTAAGCATTCCAACTTATAATTACAAGTTAGCAGTTATGATTACTCCATACGGCCAAATTTCGCAGCTGCAGAACGATTATTATGCGAATGCACCAAGAATATTACCGGTTGACAGGGCCAATTCTTTCCGTGTTCATCAACATATCATTACAGGTTGGCTCAACGCTTGGGAGGGCGTTCAGCCTGGCGATGGCGCGGCGAACACCGCGAGGGAGGAGAAACAATGGCCAAGCTGTTTATCGGCGTGGATGCCGGTGGCACCATGGTGAAGGTCGCGGCCTTCGACGCCGAGGGGCATGAGCTCGGATGCGAGCATCGCCCCAATCCGATGACATTTCCACATCCCGGCTGGACCGAGCGGGACCCGGATGCGATGTGGCGCAATGCTGCCGCCGCGATACGCGACCTGCTGGAGCGGATGGCGATCGACCCGGCCGATGTGGCGGCCGTGACGGCTTCGGGCTATGGCGCGGGGATTTTCCTCCTGGACCGCGCCGGGCGGCCGGTGCGCCCCGCGCTCGGCTCCACCGACAGCCGCGCCGCCGATCTGATTGCGCGCTGGCGGCGCAGCGGGCTCGCGACCGAGCTCCCCTTCGCGGTGAGCCAGGGCGTCTGGACCGGACAGACCTCCGTCCTCCTCGCCTGGTTCCAGGAGAATGAACCCGAGGTCGCCGAGCGCACCGCCCATGTGCTGAGCTGCAAGGATTTTCTCACCTACCGGCTCAGCGGTACGATTTCGACAGACCCGACGGATGCAGGCTGCGCCGGCGTGCTGGACCTGGAGCGCGGCTGCTATGCGGCCGATGCGCTGCGCGAGGCCGGGCTGCGGCGCTGGCTGGACAAGCTCTCGCCGATCGGCGCGGCGGGCGAGCTGGTGGGCAAGATCACCCCCGAGGCTGCGGCCCTCACCGGCCTGCGCACGGGCACGCCGGTCGCACGCGGGGTCTATGATGTGGTCGGCTGTTCGCTGGCCTCGGGCTTCACCGGCACCGATCAGCTGGGCGTGGTGGCGGGCACCTTCAGCATCAATTCGACCCTGCACCCGATCCCCTGCCTCGACCCGATGCCGACGCTGCAATCGCCCTATCCGGGCGCGCCGGGGCATTATATCGCCACCATCGCCACCCCGACCTCGGCCTCGAATCTGGAATGGCTGTGCCGCACCATGCTGGCCGCGGAGGCCGAACGCGCGCTGCGCGCCGGGCGCTCCATCTATGACATCTGCAGCGAGCTGGTGGCCGAGGGCATGGAGCGCGAGAGCGATGCGATGTTCCTGCCCTATCTGTTCGGCGGGCCCGACGGGGCGCCGGGCGCGCTGTTCGGGCTCACCGCCGGCTCGAGCCTCGGCGATGTGCTGCGCGCGGTGTTCGAAGGCATCGTCTTCGCCCATCGCACCGATATCGATTACCTGCTCGGCGGCGGCTCCTCGGCGCAGCCCAAACAGGTGCTGCTGGCGGGCGGGCCCTCGAAGAGCCATGTCTGGTCGCAGATGTTCTGCGATGTGATCGGCCTGCCGCTGACCGTGGCCGAGGGCTCCGAATTCGGCGCCAAGGGGGCCGCCATCTGCGGCGCCGTCGCCACCGGCGCCGCCCCCGACATTCCCACCGCCATTGCCCAGATGACCCGCGTCGCGCGCAGCTATACGCCGCGCACCGAGCGCCTGAGCCGGATCGACCGCCAGTACGACCGCTACCGGCGGATGTCGCGCCAGCTCTCCGATGCCTGGATGCCCGCCGGGCCCGAACCGTCGCCCTCCTGTTTCGCGGGGGCGCAGGCATGACCATCCGCCTGGAAAATGTCGGGCGCAGCGTCGACGGGGCCATGCATCTGGCCGGGATCGACCTGGTGCTGGAGCCCGGCCAGCTCTATGTGCTGTTCGGCCGGACCCATGCCGGCAAGACCAGCCTGCTGCGGGTCCTGGCCGGGCTCGATCGCCCGAGCGAGGGCCGGATGACGGAAAACGGCGCCGACCTGAGCGCGGTGCCGGTGCCGAAGCGCAATGTTGCCTTCGTCTACCAGCAGTTCGTGAACTACCCCTCCTTCCCGGTGCGCGAGAACATCGCAGCCCCCCTGCGCCGCAAGGGCCTGCCTGCGGAGGAGATCACCCGCCGGGTCGCCGATGTGGCGCGCCGGGTGCAGCTGGAGCCGTTCCTCGACCGGCTGCCGGGTCAGCTCTCGGGCGGGCAGCAGCAGCGCCTGGCCATCGCCCGGGCGCTGGCGCGCGAGGCCTCGCTGATGCTGTTCGACGAGCCTCTGGTGAACCTCGATTACAAGCTCCGCGAGGGCCTGCGCGAGGAGCTGCGCGGCCTGTTCCGCCAGGGCCGCCAGACGGTGGTCTATGCCACGACCGAGCCTGAGGAGGCGCTGCAGATGGGCGGCACCACCATCGTGCTGCATGAGGGCCGCGTGGTGCAGCAGGGCCCGGCGCATGAAATCTACCGCAAGCCGCAGTCCACCCTGGTGGCCGCGATCTTCTCGGAGCCGCCGATGAACCTGATCCCCGCGCGCATCGAGGATGGCCGGCTGCGCATCGGCGCGCTCTCGGTGCCGCGCCCCGCGCATGTGCCCGCGGGCCTGCAGGGAGACTGCCGCATCGGGCTGCAGCCGCACCGGATCCGGTGCGCGGAGAGCCCCGGCGCGATCCGCCTCAATGGGGAAATGCTGCTGGCCGAGGTCGACGGCTCCTCCACCTTCGCGCATTTCGCAGCCGAGGGGCACCCCTGGATCGCCCGGATCGAGGGCGTCCACGCCCTGCCCCCCGGCACTGCCTTCGCAGGCCATGTGGACCCGCGCGACCTCTATGTTTTCGCTCCCGATGGGGCATTGGTGGCGCCCGCGGCCACCGGAGGGGCTCACCATGGCTGAGATCACCATTTCCGCCCTGCGCCATTCCTATGATGGCGATCTGTCGGACCGCTCGCGGCTGGCGCTGAAGGGGATCGATCATGTCTGGCGCGATGGCGGCGCCTATGCGCTGCTCGGGCCTTCGGGCTGCGGCAAGTCCTCCATGCTGAACATCATCTCCGGGCTGGTGCGGCCCACCGCCGGGCGGATCCTGTTCGACGGGCGCGACGTGACGGACCTGCGCCCCGAAGAGCGCAACATCGCCCATCCGCGACAGCACCGTGCGCCATGAAAGCTTCACCAAGCGCGCGCCGGAACTGGGCGGGCTGATCGAGTTCTACCGCTCGCCCGCCCGCGTGGCCTGGACGCCCACCGGCGTGAACGTGCCCGATTATCCGAAGCTCGCGCAGCTGTGGTGGTCCAATATCTCCACCGCGATCTCGGGCGAGACCTCGGTGCAGGAGGCGCTGAACAACCTCGCCGAGGCACAGGACAAGGTCATGGAGCGGCTGGAGCGCGCCAATGTGCAGAAGGTCTGCGGGCCGAAGCTGAACAAGAAGGAATCGGCCGAGTACTGGTTCGCGAAATCCGAGAAGGACGGCAATCTCGCGCCGCAGCGCAAGCTCGCCGACGAGAAGCCGCAAGGCGAGACCGTCGCCTATGAGGACCTGCTGGCCGCCTGGGCGGCGGGCAAGGTCAAGCCCTGATGCAACCCGCGCCGGGGCTCCGGCCCCGGCGCATCCCCCTCACGAAAGGAGAGAGCTATGCCCCACATGGGCGATTTGGTGGCCGAGATGCTGGCGAAATCCGGTGTCGACGTGGTGTTCGGAATGCCCGGAGGGCAGACGACCGCCCTGCATGACGGGATCTCGCGGCGCTCGAACAGGATCCGGCATGTGCTGATGCGCGACGAGAGAAACGCCGCCTATGCCGCCGATGCCTATGCGCGGCTGACCGGCAAGCCCGGCGTGTGCGACGTGACGGTGGGCCCGGGCGCGAACCTGCTGCCTGCGGGGTTCCTCGAGGCGCTGAATGCCTCGATCCCGATGGTGGGCATCATCGGCGAGCTGCCGCTCGACTGGCTGGCGCTGAAGGAAAAGGGCATCGCGAGCCAGGGTTTCGACCAGCTCTCCTTCTTCAAGACCTGCACCAAGGCCGCCTGGCAGGTGCCCTCGGCGGCGGCGCTGCCCGATATCCTGCGCACGGCCTTCCGCGTGGCCACCTCGCCGCGCCCCGGCCCGGTGGCGGTGATCATCCCGCATGACATTTTCGATGCCGACTGGGACGGCGTGACCCCGCCCCCCACGGTGGACGACCGCACCATCCGCATCCCCTATCTGCGCTCGACCGCGCCCGCGGCCGATATCGCCGCGGCCGCAGCGCTGATCCGGCGGGCAAAGCGGCCCGCGCTCGTCTGTGGCGGCGGCGTGCATGGCGCCGATGCCTGCGCCGAGGTGACCGCCTTCGCCGATGCGATGAACGGGCTGGTGGTCAGCTCCCTCTCCGGCAAGGGATCGGTGCCCGAAACCCGGCCCTATGCCGCGGGCGTGCTCAACCCGCTCGGTTCCTGGGCCGCGATCGAGCTGATCCAGGAGGCCGATCTGGTGATCTGGTGCGGCTCCAAGGTCAGCCAGAACACCGGCATGAACTGGACCCTGCCCCGCCCCGAACAGGCCACGATCACGATCGACTTCGACCCGCTGGAACATGGCCGCACCTTCCGGCCGACGGTGCCGCTCCTGGGCGATGTGCGCGAGATCATCACCGCGCTTGGCGGCGCCATGGGCACAGCGCCCGCGCGGCCGGAGTGGATGCAGCGCATCGCCGAGGTGAAGGCCGAGGGCGAGCGCCAGAAGGCGGTGGAAATCGCGGCCGATACCGCGCCCATCCAGCCGCCGCGGGTCATGGCGGAGCTCGCGAAGCGGATCGGGCCCGAGGATATCGTGGTCTCGGATGCCTCCTTCTCCGCCGGCTGGATCGCGGGCTACATCCCGGCGAAGCAGCCCGGGCGGCAGTTCCTGTTCGCGCGCGGCCAGGGTGGGCTCGGCTATTCGGTGCCGGGCGCGATCGGCGCCGCCGAAACCCGGCCCGGGACGCGGATCGTCACCGTGGCGGGCGACGGCGCCTTCTCCTATACCGTGGGCGAGCTTGCGACCCAGGCGCAGTTCAGCCAGCGCGTGGTGAACGTGGTGCTGAACAACGGCAAGCTCGGCTGGATCCAGCTCTGGCAGGAGATCTTCTTCAAGAACGTACAGTCGGCCGTGCTGGAGACGGAAAGCGTGCAGCCGAGCTTCGCGGCGGCGGCGCAGGCTCTCGGGCTGCGCGGCTTCTCGGTGGAGCGTCCCGAGGATATCGGCCCCGCGCTCGACGCGGCCTTCGCCCATGACGGCCCCTCGGTCGTGGAAGTGCGCATCGACGACCGGGCGACGCCGATCCACTCGTTCAAGCGCCGGATGCGCGAGGGCGCCGACACCCCGCGCCCGCGCCCCGGCACGGTGTACAAGCTGCGCGACTGGAAGGTCTCGCCGCAGCTGGTGGAAGACCCGGCCGAATGACCCCCTGCCGCATCCGGCCCCGGCCGGGTGCGGCGCCCCTAGCGCAGGACATAGGCCACCGGCACCGGCGCCGCGGGCAGATCGGTATCGCCGAGCGCACCGCGCAGGGTGATTTCCACCCCTGTGGCATAGGCGCCGATGGGCAGGTCGTTCGCCTGCAGGCCGAACGGCTCCTCCAGCTCCTCGCCGAGCGCATCCAGCCCGAAGAACGTATAGGACACCAGCGCGGTGAGCAGCGGCGTGAGCCAGCCCAGCACATCGGCGAAACCGAACGGCAGCACGAAGCAGAACAGATAGGCCGTGCGGTGCAGCAACAGCGTATAGGCGAAGGGCAAGGGCGTGTTGGCGAGCCGCTCGCAGCCGACCAGCGCCTGCGAGAGCCGCAGCAGGCTGTCGTGCAGGGCCATGGCTTCGGGAACGCTCAGCCGCCCGGCCCGCTCCAGCCCCGCCAGCACCCGCGCGGCCTCGAGCAGCGCCGCATCGGCACTGGCCTCCACGCCCAGCCCGCGCAGCTGCCGCTCCGCCCGATGGGCGAAGGCGACCACCGGGAGGACCAGCGCGCGCCGCTCGGGGGCGCCTTCCAGCATCACGCTCTGGCGCAGGATGTCGCGCGCGGTCTGGATGATCTGGCCCCAGAGCCTGCGCGCCTCCCACCAGCGGTCATAGCTCGCATTGTTGCGAAAGCTCAGGAAGATGGAGAGCGCGATCCCGATCAGCGCGAAGGGCGCGGAATTCACGTCGGGCACCAGCCCGGGGCTCAGCCGGTGCAGCAGCACCACCGCCGCGGAGAGGAGCCCCACGCCCAGCACCTGCGGCCAGACCACCCGCAGCACCGAGCCGCGGATGATGAAGAACAGCCGCAGGGCATTTGGTTTCTCTCGGACGATCATCTGGGCCTTCCCGGTCACTGTATGGCGCGCAGGATAGCACGCCACGGGCGGGTGGCCAGCCGCTGACCGGAAGGTCACCCTGCTGTCACATAACGCGCCTAGAAGTCCGGCGCAGGGGCGGCATGCCCCACGACATTCACATGAGGCTTCCATGCGTACGATCCTCGCCGCCCTTGCGGCCAGCACGATGATGACCGGCATTGCCGGCGCCGCCGACATCTACCCGATGGACCGCGCGACGCTGCTCGAGCGCTCCCCCTTCGACTTCAAGGTGGAGCTGAGCGGCGTTCATGCGGAAGGCGACGTCTCTGTCACCATCAACGGCAAGCCCTATGCCGAAGTCTTCGGCAAGCCCGCGCAATTCGTGGCGGAGGAAAAGGGCAAGGAAGACAAGGTCCTCGGCTCCGCGCTGATCCTGCGCGACGTGGCACTGGCGGCGCCCGGCACCTACACGGTCGAGGTCAAGGCCGGCGACGAGACGAAGACGGCGATCTGGGAAGTCTATGGCACTGGCGCGGCGCCCAAGGCGCGCAACATCATCTTCATCGTCGGCGACGGCCTCTCGGTCGCGCATCGCACGGCCGCGCGGCTGATGGCGCATGGCATGAGCGCGGGCAAGACCAACGGCCGCCTGGCGATGGACGACCTCGACCACATGGCCTTCATCGGCACCTCCTCCACCCATTCGATCGCGACCGATTCCGCCAATACGATGTCGGCCTACATGACCGGGCACAAGGCGCGGGTGAATGCGCTCGGCGTCTATGCCGACCGCACGCCGGCGAGCCTCGACGACCCGAAGGTCGAGACCATGGCCGAGGCGCTGCGCCGCACCACGGCGAAATCCATCGGCATCGTCTCCACCGCCGAAATCGAGGACGCCACCCCGGCCGCCGTCGTCTCCCATACCCGCAAGCGCGGCGACAAGGCCGATATCGTCGGCATGATCTATGCGGCGAAGCCCGAAGTGGTGCTGGGCGGCGGCTCGGCCTATTTTCTGAAATCCGACGTCCCGGGCTCGAAGCGCAAGGACGACAAGGATTACATCCAGCTGTTCCGCGACGCGGGCTATGACGTGGCCTCCACCGCGACCGAGCTGAAGGCCAAGGCCGGCAGCAACAGCGAGCGCCTGCTCGGCCTGTTCCACACCGGCAACATGGATGTCTGGGTGGACCGGCACGAGCTGAAGAAGGGCACCGTGGGCAAATTCCCGGACCAGCCCGACCTGGTGGACATGACCAATGTCGCGCTGGAGCGGCTCTCGAAGAACCCCGAGGGCTTCTTCCTGATGGTCGAGGGCGCCTCGATCGACAAGATGTCGCATCCGATGGACTGGGACCGCGCGATGATGGACACGATCGAGCTCGATCACGTCGTGGCGGCGGCGCGCGATTTCGCCGCGAAGAACCCCGATACCCTGATCGTGCTGACCGGCGATCATACCCATGGCGTCTCGGTGATCGGCACCATCGACACCCAGAAGCCCGGCGACGACATGCGCGAGAAGGTCGGCGTCTATGACGATGCGGGCTTCCCGGACTATGCCGATGCCGATGGCGATGGCTACCCGGACCGGATCGACGTGAAGCGGCCGCTCGCGATCTTCGCCTCCAACTTCCCGGATTATTACGAAACCTGGGGCCCGAAGATGGATGGCCCGTTCGTCCCCTCGATCCAGGGGCCGGATGGCAAATATGTGGCGAACGAAGCCTACAAGGACGTCCCCGGCGCGGTGCTGCGCACCGGCAACCTGCCGCGCGAGAACGATACCGCCGTGCATGCGGTGGATGATGTCGTGCTGCAGGCCACGGGCCCCGGCGCCGAAGCCTTCAAGGGCTATATGGAGCAGTCGGACGTCTACAAGGTTCTGGCCGATGTCTTCGCGCTCGGTGCGGCGAAGAAGTGACCGAAACGGCCTGCCCGGCGCTCCCGGGCAGGCCAGCTCCCGAAGGAGGGGACGATGCGCATCACGATCACCCGCAGGCTGTGCCTCGCCGCTTTGCCGCTGATGGCGGTGCGCCCTGCCCTCGCGGCCCCCGCCGAGCTGAGCTTCGGCGAGCTTTACAGCGCCTTCAGCGCGCTCGGGCTGCAGTTTTCGGAAAAGGTGCAGCGCCTGACCGGCCAGCAGGTCGGCATCCAGGGCTTCATGGCCCCGCCCCTGAAGGCCGAGGCGCAGTTCTTCGTGCTCACGGAAATTCCGATGGCGCTCTGCCCGTTCTGCTCCACCGATGCCGACTGGCCGGACAATATCCTCGTGGTCTATCTGGACCGCAAGCAGACCTTCACCGACCCGAACCAGCCCATCCGCGCCCATGGCCTGCTGGAGCGCGGCTCCTGGACAGACCCGGACACAGGCTTCGTCAGCCAGCTGCGCCTGCGTGGCGCGCGGTTCGAAACGCTCTGATGCCCGCGCTGCAGCTTTCAGGCATCGAGATGGCCTTTCCCGGCCTCGATGCCCCCGCCCTCAGCATCCCCGCGCTCAACGTCCCGGCCGGGGCGCAGGTGGCTGTGGCAGGCCCATCGGGCTCCGGCAAATCGACGCTTGTCAATGTGATCACCGGGCTGGAGCGGCCCGGCCGGGGCCGCGTGCTCTGGGGCGGGCAGGATATCGCCACCCTCTCCGAGCCCGCGCGCGACCGCTGGCGCGGCGCGCATATCGGCCTCGTGATGCAGGATTTCCACCTGTTCCCCGGGCTGTCGGCGCTTGAGAACGTGCTGCTGCCGGCGCGGCTTGCGCGGGTGGCGGACCGGGCGCTGGAGGCGCGGGCCGCGGCGCTTCTGGCCGAGGTCGGGCTCGCGCGCCCGTCGCAGCGGATAGAGACCCTGTCGCGCGGCGAGATGCAGCGCACCGCCGTGGCCCGGGCGCTGCTGCGTGCGCCCGGGGTGATCGTCGCGGATGAGCCCACGGCCAGCCTCGATACCACCAACGCCGCCGCGATCGGCGATCTGCTGATCCGCATGGCCGCGCGCAGCGGCGCAACGCTGATCGTCGTCTCGCATGATCCGGCGCTCCTCGCGCGGCTGCCGCGGCAGATCGTGCTGCGCGGCGGAACCGTGGCCGAAGACCGCGCGGAGGCCGCCTGATGCTGCGCTTCATCATGGCGGATCTGCGCCGGGTGTGGATGGGGGCGCTGGTGGTCGTGCTGCTGGTGGCGCTGGCGGTGGCGCTCGGGCTGGGCGTGAGCTTGCAGGAGCGCGCGCTGCGGCTCGGCTCCGCCCGCGCCTCGGAGAAATTCGATCTGGTGATCGGCGCGCGCGGCAGCGAGACGCAGCTCGTCCTCTCCACCGTTTTCCTGCAGCCCGCCGCGCTGCCGCTGGTGCCGGGCGCCGTGCTGGAGGCGCTGGAGCACGACCCCCGCGTGGCCTGGGCGGCCCCCGTGGGCTTTGGCGATTTCTACCGCGGCCATCCGCTGATCGGCACCACGGCGCAGCTGGTGGCGGCGACCGCGCCGGGGCTGAGCGCGGGGCGCATGTTCGCGGCCGAATACGAGGCGGTGGTGGGCGCGCAGGTCGATCTGCCCCCCGGTGCGGAAATCACGCCGACCCATGGCGAAGTGACCCGCGGCGGCCATGCGCATGAGGGCGTGAACTACACGGTCACCGGCCGGCTGAAGCCCACCGGCACGCCTTGGGACCGCGCCATTCTGGTGCCCATCGAGGCGGTCTGGCATGTGCACGGGATGGGCGGGCATCCGGACGCGGATGGCGGGGGCAGCCCAGAACACGCACCCGGAGCGGGCGGGCAGCCAGACGCCGAGGCCGCAGAACCCGGCGTCCCGGCGATCCTGGTGAAGCCGAAGTCCATCGCCGATGCCTATCGCCTGCGCCAGGAATACCGGGCAAACCCGGAGACGCTCGCGGTCTTCCCGGCCGAGGTGCTGACCGGGCTCTATGCACTGATGGGCGATGCGCGGCAGGTGCTGGCGGCAGTGGCGGCGGGTGCGCAGGGGCTGGTTGCGGCGGCGCTGGTGCTGGTCACGGCGGTGCATATCGGCCAGAGGCGGCGCCAGATCGGCGCGCTCCGGGCGCTCGGGGCGCCGCGCGGCGCGATCTTCGCGCTGGTCTGGACGGAGCTTTTCGCGCTGGTGCTCTGCGGGATCGGGCTCGGGGTTGCGGGCGGCTTCGGCGCGGCCCTCATGCTCTCGCAGATGATCGCGGCGCGGCAGGGCTTTGCACTGCCCGTATCCTTCGCGCCCGCGGATTTTCTGGCGCTCGGAGGCCTTGCCGGGCTTGCGGCCGTGCTGGCCGCCCTGCCCGCCTGGCTCGCCTATCGCCAGCCCGCTGCTGCCGGGCTGCGTGGCTGATCAGGGCCGCGCCAGCGCCAGCGCCTTGTTGCGGTAGCGGCGGTCCTCGGTGACCTCGCGCCCGAACCAAGCCAGCGGCACGAAGGCCTCCGCCGCCGCCACGGAGGCGAATTCGACCTCCACCAGCATCAGCGGCGCCAGATGCCCTTCGAAGACATCGAGCTCGAACCGGCTGCCATCCGGCAGCAGCCCGGTGTGGCGGGTTTTCTCCACCCGGCGGCCTTCCGTCGCGGGCCAGAGCGTCTCGAACTGCGCAGCCGCGATCGGGATCTCATATTCCGCTCGCACCAGCCCACCCTCGGATTTCACCGTCAGGAACCAGGCCGCACCGCTCTGGCGCAGCCGCAGCTCCACGGAATCCGCGGCATCGGTCACATAGCCCTGCCGGATCGGCACCGCCTCCATCGCGATGGCAGGCCACTCAGCCACCAGAAACTTGCGCTCGATCTCCATTACCGTGCCACCCGCGCCATGAGTTCGTCGAACACCGCCTGGCAGGCCCGCCCCGCCACGCTGTTGGGCGCCGTGGCCAGCACCGGCGCCCGGTTCACCCCCATCCGCTCCACTTCGGAGGCGAAGGGCACCTGCGCTGAGAGCAGCCGCTTCCCATGCGCCGCCAGCATCTGCGCGATGACCTCGCCATGCAGGCTCTTGCTGCCTTGCACCATGGAGAAGAACCCGTGGATCTTCTTCGCAGGCAGCTCGTGCTCTGCGAAGAACTCCAGCAGCTGCTCGAAGGTGCGCTGCGAGAGCGTCGTCGGGATCACTGGCACCAGCACCGCATCCGCCGCCCGGAACACGTTCTCCGAGAGCATGGAGATGTTGGGCGGGCAATCGAGCACGATCAGGTCGTAATCGCCCTTCACCGCCTTCAGTGCCTTCTTCAGCCGCGAGCGGCCATCCTTCATCCGCGACAGAAACACGTCGAAATCGCGAAAGCTCATGTTGGCGGGCAGGATGTCGAGGTTCTCGTAGTCGCTGGCGCGGATCGCGCGGGTCAGGCGCTCCTCGTCCTCGAAGAACCGCGCCTCGGTCAGCTTTTTCGAAGGCTTGACCCGGAAATAGAACCCCGATGCCCCCTGCGGATCGAGGTCGCACAGAAGCGTCCGCCGCCCGGAGGCCGCCGCCGCATAGGCGACGTTCACGGCCGTGGCGGTCTTGCCGACGCCGCCCTTGTTGGAATAGCAGGCGATGATCTGCATCACGGTTCCTTGCCGTCCTGGGAGAGGGCCGCGAAACGGCGCCGCATCCGGTCATTGGTGAAGCGGGCAAAGGCCTCGGCGAGATGCCCGCGCTCCTCCTGCTGGCGCCGGTCCAGCGCCGCAATCAGCGCCCCTGCCGCCTGCGCAATCTCCATCCGGTGCGGCACCGCACCGAGCTCCGCCACGAAGGCCTGCAGCGTCGCCTGCTGCACCGCGCAATCATTGAACAGCCCGAGGCTGTCCTGCAACCGTTTCATCGGCTTCAGAACCGCCTCCATCTGCGCGCGCGCGAAAACCGGGGCGAAGAATTCCAGCAGGTAGCGCAGCTTCTTGCAGGCGATCCGCAGGCTGTGGATCTCCGCATCGGGGGTCTCGGGGTCGATCCGCTCTGCCCCCCGGCAGATGCCGCGATAACGCTTGCGGATCAGCATCGCCGCAAGGTCATGCGCGGTGCGCGTGGCGTTCGGCCCCTGGATGAGCCGGTGGCGCTTCGCAAAGAGCTTCGCCAGCGCGCGGATCTCCTTGTCGTAGCGGCCGGTCTGCAGATGGTTCGCGAGCCGCGCATGCTCCGCCTCGCGCGTCTGGCGGATCAGCGCGAACATGTGCTCCAGCCCGCCCTGCAGCGTGGCCGGCACCATCGCGGCGAAGGCCTCATGCTCCAGGATCTGCACGTCCAGATCGCGCACCCGGCCGGTCTGCGCCATCAGCGCCGCGAACCGCGCCTTCAGCGCCTCCGTCTGCGCCGGGTCGTACACATCCTTGAACAGGCTCAGCACCGAGCGGATCTTGCGCAGGGCAATCCGGTAATCATGCAGGAATTCGGTATCCAGATCCTCGATCACGCCGGGCTCGTTCGCCCGCGCGACGGGGATATAGCTCGCGATCAGGTCGGTCGCGGCATCGAAGGCCGTCTCCTCGCGCCCGAGCGGCACCACCGGCTTCGCGATGTAATCCGTGCTGGACGGGTCGATCATCCGATAGAGGTTGCCCGCCGAAAGCGGCACCCCGCCCAAGGCCTGAAGCCGCGCCACAAGCTCCGCGCGCGCCGCATCATAGCCGCGCAGCCCCTGCGGCGTGACCAGCACGACCGCAGCCCCCCGGACCGGCTCCAGCAGGCGCAGCTCGGCCCGCACCCGGGTCTTGCCCTCGTCGTCGATCAGGGCCAGACGGCCGCCCTGCACCTTGCCCGAAGCCACCGTGAGCAGCGCGCGCAACGGCGACAGATCCGAGAGCGCCGCCCGCACCGGCCCCTGCGTGAAGCCCGCCAAGAAGCGCGCATCCGGCGCCGCGCGCTGGCGCAGCACCCGGCCATCGGGCATCAGCAGCACGGCCTGATCGCCCGCCTCGATCAGCAGCCGCCGGCTGCGCCGCAGGCTTTGCTCGAAGCAATCGCGCAGCACGAAAATCGGGCTGCCCTCCGCCCAGTCCAGCACCGGGCGCAGCCCCGACGAGGCATCGCCCGCCAGCCCCGCCAGCTTCGCCGCCGGGAGATAGAACGTTCCGCTCTCGTGGCTCATTCCCGTGGCTCTCGCGGCTGGCTCAGATAGTCCTCGACGAGCATCTCGATGATCTTCTGGAGGCTCGTCTCCTCTTCGGCTGCACGGATCTTCAACGCCTTCAGCGTCTTGCCGGGCAGGCGCAGCGAGGTGTTCTTCTTCTCGCCGTCGCCCTTGTCTTTCTTGGCTTTCTTGTCTTTCGGCATGCCGCACCCCAATATTTTGACGTCATGATGTCACAACATTGGGCGGAGCGCAAACAGCCCGGCTCAGGCCTCGCTGCGCCAGCTCTGCAACGGGCGCAACTGCGGGGTTTTCTTGGCCATGTGCTGGCTCATCCGATCGAGCAGCTGATCGAGCTCGGCCAGCGCCTCGAACAGGTAGGGCCCCTTGTTCAGCATGACGCATTCGGCCCGCGCGGCCATCGCCGCATCGGTCATCTCGCCGCGCGAGGGCACCCCGGTCTTGAGATAGCTCTCGAGCACCTGCGTCGCCCAGATCACCGGCACCTGCGCCGCCTCGCAGAGCCACAGGATCTCCTCCTGCATCTCCGCCAGCCGCGCGAAGCCGATCTCCACCGCCAGATCGCCGCGCGCGATCATCACCGCCGTCGGCTGCTGCCCCGCCGCCCGCACGATCAGATCGGGCAGGTTGCGCACCGCGCGCAGGGTCTCGATCTTCAGCACGAGGCCGAGCGTCTGCCAGTCCGCCCGCTCCGCCGCCAGCACCTCCTGCAGCTGCGCCACATCCTCGGGCGTCTGCACGAAGGAAAACTCGATCCCGTCCGCATGCTGCGCGGCAAAGCGCAGCGCCTCGCGGTCCTCCGCGGTCAGGGCCGCGATCTCGAAATCGGTGTCGGGGAAATTGATACCCTTCTCGGGCTTGAGCCGGTAGCCCTTGTCGTCGGGACCGATCTCCACATGCACCACCGCCCCCCAGGGCGCGCAGGACAGGACGCGGGTGCAAAGCTTGCCATCGTCGATGAAGATCCGGTGCCCCGGCTGCACCGCTGCCAGCGCCTCGGGCAGCGTGCATTCCACGGCGGGCATCTGCGCGGGCATCTTGTCCAGCATCCCCGGCAGCGCGATCGCCAGATCGTCGCCCCGCGCCACCCGCTTCAGCCCCTTGGTCTCGCGCAGCGGGCCGGTCCGGATCTTCGGCCCGGCCAGGTCCATCATCACCCGCATCCGGGTGCCGGTGCGCTCGGCCGCCCGCCCGACATTGGCGATCATCCGGCCCCAGGCCTCGGCCTCGTCATGGGCGCAGTTGATCCGCACCGCCTCCACGCCCTGCGCCGCCAGCCGCTCCACGAATTCCGGCGCCTCCGCCGCCTGCGCGGGCAGCGTGACCATCATCCGCACCGCGCCGTGGTGCAGAAGCGGGCCGAGCATCCCCTCGGCGCGCGCCGCGATCCGGGCTTCGCCAGCGAAGAATTCATCGGTGAGCGCAACCGGCTGCGGGGCACTGCCCGCCGCGCGCAAAAGCATGTCGCGCACCGCATCGAGCGCGGGCATCACCCGGCCCTCGACCCGCCCGAGCGACGACAGCCCCGCCCGCATCAGCCGCCGTTGCAGCGGGCGGATATCGTGATGCCGGAGCGCCAGATAATGCGCGAAATTGCGCCCGCTCGGCACGAAATCCGGCCGCTGGATCCAGCCCGCCCAGCGTGCGAGCGCGGGCTCGGCATCGCGCCCGATCGCGGCACGCAGGGTTTCGATCTCGCCAAGCAGCTCACCGAGGGGGGAAGGTTGCATCGTCGCTCTCCGCTTTTCACGGCAGCGATACCCCCGGCGCATGACAAGGATATGACCTGCCCGGCCTCACCCGGGAAGGGCCACGCCGCTCACGGCCCCGACATCACTGACAGCTCCATATCGTGGATCGTGGTCCGCATGACACTGTCATCGACCCGGATCAGCCCCTCGCGCGGGCGGCGGATCTCCACGACGGAATACATCACCGCGCAGAGGAACAGCGCGAAGGCGATGTCGCGCCAGGTCAGCGCCTGCCCCATCAGCCCGGTGCGGTTGCCCATGATGAACAGCGTGGCGATCGCCCCGAAGAACAGCATCTGCTGCGTGAAGGTGGTGACGGGCGCCGACAGCGACGAAACCCGATAGGTATGCGCATAAATCACCTCGTTCATCGCGCCGGCGACGAAGGCCTGGATCGGGGCCTCCACGCCCGCGGTCGCTGCGCGCGTGGCCGGCCAGAGCGCGGCCTGCGCGGAGAGCGTCCGCTCCAGGAACCTGCGGGTATCGCCGCGCCCGCCAAACACCTCGTTCTCGGGCACGACCCGCGTCTGGGCATAGGCCAGCAGCGCCCTGCGCAGCTCGCTCCGCCCCGGCTCCGGCAGATAATCTGCGCGCACGAACGCCGTGCCGATGGCCGCGGATTCGCTGGCGATCGCCTCCTTGATCTTCTGCGAGACCGTCAGCGCATTGCCGAAACTGAAGGCGAGCAGAAGGCCCAGCAGGGCCTGGAACGCCGCCTGCGTCGTATCGCTCATCGCCGGGCCCACCGTGCGTCCCTGCGCCGCAAGCCGGCGCTGCCGCCCCATGCCGATCCGGTTGCCCAGCACGAGCGCCCCCGGCAGGCAGATCACCAGCAGGATGCTGATCGTGGTGAGGCTGAGTTCGGAAAGGGTTATCCTGTCGTAAAAGGCAGCAGAGGTTTCAATGGTCATTTCTGTTCACGAACACTGGATTGAAATGTGTCGCGGCACCTGCCCGCAGCCCGCGCCTTGCCGGGCCGGAAGCGCGGCACGGGCCCAGGGGCGGGGATGGCCATGGACGCAGGCAAAGAGATCATGACGGTTCCGGGGCAATCGGGCCTGCAATCGGCCCCCGAAGGTTCCGCTCTCGGCCCCGTTCCGTCAAGACGCGATTGCCCTGCCTGCGCATCACATCGTAGAAGGTTTCGATCTCAGATAATCCGTGCTCCCTGGCCTCCGGCCCGCGCTGCGGGGGAGTGAACTCGCGTGGTATTCCATGGAATGCCGAATGCGCTGCCAGCGGGCAAAGACAAAATGCCGCGCCGAGATGGCGCACATTTTCAATTACTTTCAATGCCATGAATGGATATTCGCAGGGCGGGCATGGTCGCCCCTTTGCCAGCCTGGCGCGGCGGTGGTCAGGCTGTTTCCGCCTGCGCCAGATGCGGCGCCGCGGCAATCACCGCCTGGCCGAAAGCCAGCCCGCCATCGTTCGCCGGCACCTGGCGCGGGGCCAGCACCGTCAGCCCCTCCAGCTCACGCAGCATCAGCCGCAGCAGCAGCGCATTCTGAAAGCAGCCGCCCGAAAGCGCCACCGCCGCCGCCTCGCCGCGCGCCACCATCGCGCGCGCGGGGGCCGCGAAGGCCCGCGCCAGCCCGGCATGGAACAGCGTCGCCGCCCTGGCCGGATCCGGCTCCCCGAGCAGCGCCCGCAGCATCGGCGCCGGGTCCAGATCCGGGCCGAAATCGTAGCCCGGCGCATCCGTCATCCCGGCCAGCGCCTCCAGCCGCATCGCGGCCTCGCCCTCGTAGCTCTGCCGCAGCGGCGACAGGCCCAGCACCGCCGCCACCGCATCGAAGAGCCGCCCCACGGAGGAGGAGGCCACCGTATTCACCCCCGCCGCCGCCATCCGCCGCAAGGTCTCGCGCGGGGCATCGGGGAACAGCGCATCGGCCTGCGCGCCAAGGCCCGCCTGATCCAGCCGCATCAGCGCATTGCGCCAGGGCTCGGCCTGCGCCCGGTCCCCTCCGGGGAGCGGGGCGGGGCGCAGGAAGGCGCGGCGCTCGAAGCCCAGATAATCGCCAAGCAGGATCTCGCCGCCCCAGACCGTGCCATCTGTGCCGAGGCCGAGCCCGTCGAGCACGACACCCACCACCTTGCCGCCCGCGCGCGGCCAGAGGTTTTCCGCCATGGCCGCGGCCATATGGGCATGGTGGTGCTGCACGCGTTCGAGCGGCAGGCCGCTGGCCTCGGCCCGCGCCGTAGCCCGGAACCCGGGGTGCAGATCGCAGGCAGCTATCTCCGGCCGGTGATCGAACAGTGCCGCGCAGTCGCCAAGCGCGCGCTCGTATTCCGCCGCCGTCAGCGCATCGTCCAGATCGCCCAGATGATGCGAGAGCATCGCCTGGCCGTTCTTCAGCCGGCAGATCGCCGCCTTCATCTGCCCGCCGAAGGCGAGCACCTGCGGCGCGCCCTCGAACCCTGGCGGCAGCGGCAGCGTGCCCGGCACCCGCCCGCGCGCGCGGCGCAGCACCATCGGCGGATCGGCACGCTCGACCCCGTCATCGAGCCGCCGGGCGATCTCGCGGTCATGCATCACGAAGCCGTCGGCGAAACCCGCGAGCTTCGCGCGCGCCTCGGCGTTGCCGATCACCTGCGGCGCGCCCGAGAGATTGCCCGAGGTCATCACCAGCATGCCGCCGAAGGCCGCGAGCAGCAGATGGTGCAGCGGCGTATAGGGCAGCATCACGCCGAGTTCGCGCATCCCGGGCGCGACCGCTTCGGGCAGGGTCCCGCGCGCGGGCACCAGAACCACCGGCGCCGCCGGGCTGCGCAGGAGCTGCCAGCAGGCCTCCGTCGGCCGGGCATGGGCCGCGATCATCGCCGCATCGCCCATCAGCGCGAAGGGCTTGGCCGGGCGGCGCTTGCGCGCGCGCAACAGCGCAACCGCATCGGCATTCGCCGCATCGCAGGCCAGATGGAACCCGCCGATGCCGCGGATGGCCACCACCCGCCCCGCCCTCAGCGCCGCCGCCGCAAGCGCCACCGCATCGCCCGGCATCGGGCCGCCCGCCTCCTCGTACCACAGCCCCGGCCCGCAGGCCGGGCAGGCGATCGGCTGGGCATGAAAGCGGCGGTCCGCCGGATCGGCATATTCCGCCGCGCAGGCCGCGCACATGGCAAAGCCCGCCATGCTGGTGCGCGCCCGGTCATAGGGCAGGCCGTTCAGGATAGAAAAGCGCGGCCCGCAATGGGTGCAGTTGGTGAAGGCATAGCCCTGCCGCCGGCCAGGGGCGAAAATCTCGGCGCGGCAGGCGGGGCAGGTCGCAGCATCGGGCGTGACCCGGGTTTCGGCGCCCTGCCCCTCGCTGGGGGCGATGTGAAACCCTTCGGGCAGCTCGGCGAACGGATCGCCCGGCAGCACCTCCACCGCATCCACCCGCGCCAGCAGCGGCGCCCGCTCGCGCAGCGCGCGCAAGAACTCCTCGGGCGCAGCGCCCGCGAGCCGGATCAGCACCCCTTCGGGATCGTTCAGCACCTCGCCCCGCAGCCCCGCTTCGCGCGCCAGCTGCCACACGAAGGGCCGGAAGCCCACGCCCTGCACCTGCCCGCGGATCCTGATCGTCACCCCCCGCATCGCGCGCTCAATGCACCGTGCAGACCATGCAGGGATCGAAGCTGCGCACGATATGCTGCACGCTGAGCGGCGTCGTCTCGCCCGGCGCCACGGCCGCGCCCTCCAGCGCCGCCTCCAGCGCACCGGGCACGCCCGCCGCATCGCGCGGCGAGAAATTCCATGTGGTGGGCGCGACGATCTGATAGGCAGCGATGCGCCCCCCTTCGATGCGCAGCCAATGGCCAAGCGCGCCGCGCGCGGCCTCCACCAGCCCCTCGCCCGCGCCATCGCGCAGGGTCACGGGGCCGGACATGAACCGCGCCTCGGGCCGGATCCCCGCCGCCAGCTCCTCCATCACGATCTGGCTGCGCGCGAGCTCCAGGAGCCGCCCCGCCACCCGCGCCAGCACCCCGCCCCCCGCCAGCGCGCGCGCAAGCGGATGGCCATCGATCACCTGCCGGGCAAGCGCGCCGGTCTCCATCACCCGGCCCGCATAACGCGGCGCCTTGCACCAGCTGTAGGCACTCTCGCGCATGTCCTCATCGGGCTCGGTCACGCCCTCAGAGGGATGCGCGGCCGCGCCCAGCATCCAGGAATGGCTCAGATCCTCGGTGATGCGCGCGCTCTCCAGGGGCTGCGGGCCGCCCTCCCAGACGCCTTGCGCAAAGGCATGCCCGCCCTCCAGCGGATAGGCCCCGAACGACAGATACCGCCCCTGCCCGCACCCGAGCGCCAAGAGATCCAGATCCGCCGCAATCTCCAGGAACAGCCCGGCATCGCCCCGATCCCAGGCCATCAGCGCAGAGAGATCGGCGAGCGCCGCGAAGGCCTCCACCGGCGCGCCGAACACCTCCGTCTCCAGATGCCGGCGGAAGGCCGCGAGGCTCGCCATGATCCGCACCCGGTCGCGCGCGGTGGGCGCCCGGGTGACACCGCCGGGCTGGATCGCCAGCGTATGCGGCCATTTCCCCGCCATCAGCCCGAGCACATGCATCAGCGCCGCGCGGGCCTCCACCGTGGCGCGCTGCGCGCCCCCAGCCATGGCGGCGAACCGCGCCACCGCCCGGCCATGCCACGCCCGCCCGGCATAGGCCGCACGGGTGAAATCGGGCATGAAGAACAGGTTGAAATGGGTCAGATGGTCCGAGACATTCTCGATCGCATGGATCAGCGCGGCGATCCGCTCGCCCTGCGGCTCCGGCGCCATACCGCAGGCGGCCGCCAGCGCGCGCGCCGCCGCCGCGGACTGGCTGATCGAGCAGATCCCGCAGATCCGCGGCACGATGGTCAGCGCATCGCGCGGGTCCTTGCCGGGCAGCATCCGCTCAAAACCGCGATAGAGCGGCGAATTGACCCGCGCCGCGGCCACATGGCCGTCGCGGATCTCCAGCCGGATTTCGAGATCCCCCTCGACCCTGTTGAACGGGCCGACGACCAGGCGCGTGGGCTCGCTCATCGCGGCTTGCGCAGCGTGGGCGGCACCACGACCCGGTCCGCGGTGGCATTCTGCGCGATCCGCGGCGGCGTTGCGGCCTTGGAGAGCGAGGCCAGCGCCATGAACCAGGCCTTGGGCATGTCGGTCGGCAGGCCGACCGGGATCCCGGCGATCTTGGGTGTGGCGGTGAAGCTGTGATGCGGCTCCTCGAATTCGGGGGCGGTGCAGTTGATGCAGGGATAGCCGCCCTTGGTGCAGCTGCCCTGCCCGTTCCAGGGCCGGATATTGCAATCGCCCACCGCCTGGGTGCCGATACAGCCCAGATGCTCCATCATGCAGCCCATCTCCGACAGCTCCCGCGCATTAGCCTTGTATTCGTAGAATTCGTTGCGCGAACAGCCGTGATGCACCAGATGATCGGCATAGAACCGCGGCCGGCCGAGCGTATCGAGCCCCTCCGCCCGCAAGGCGCCCTGCGCCAGCATGAGCAGGGTCTCGGTCACCCAGTCCGGATGGGTCGGTCAGCCCGCGATATTGATCACCGGCAGGCCGGAGCGCGGGCGGAACGTATCGGGCAGCGCGCCGCCCGGATGGGCGCCCTCATATTGCACGCCGACCGCCTCCGACGGGTTGCCGCCCGCGGTGGTCACGCCGCCATAGGTGGCGCAGGTGCCCACCGCCACCACATCGCGCGCGCGCGGCGCCAGCCGCCGCACCCAGTCCAGCAGCGAGACCCCGGTCCCGGAGAGCATCTGATAGCGGCCCGTGCCCTTCGGCCCGGTCGCGATCGCCCCTTCGATGCAGAGCACATCGAGCGCAATCTCCCCGCTTTCTATTCCCGCGAGTATGGCGCGCACCTCCTCCCCGCTCTCGAGGCTCAGCGCCGGATGCCACAGGAAGCGCACACCCGCCCCCGCGAGCAGGTCGAACACATTCGGATCCTCGGCGCAGAGGAGCGACATGGTGCAGCCGCCGCAACCCGCCGTTTGCAGCCACAGAACATTCATCCCGCTTCTCCCGCCAAAGGCAACTCCAGACGAAAACAGGCCCCCGCGCCGCCGGGCACCAGCATCAGCCGCCCGCCATGCTCCTCCGCGATCTTGTGGCTGATGGAGAGGCCGAGCCCGGTGCCATGGCCCACGGGCTTCGTGGTGAAGAACGGATCGAAGATCATCGCGGCGGCCGCCTCGTCCACGCCGGGGCCGTTGTCGCTTACGGTGAGTACGCCCTGCCCGCCCTCGGCGGAAGCGCTGAGCGTGATCCGCGGCTCCGCCTGCCCTGCCACCGCATCCGCCGCATTCTGCACGAGGTTCATGATCACCTGCTGGATATGGCCGGGGCGGCCGCGCACCAGGACAGGGCCGCCCTCGATCACCGGCGCGACGCTGCGCCCGGCGCCGCGCATCACCCAATGCGCGCCGACCCGGGCCACATCGGCCAGATCGAAAGAGACCATCTCGCCGCTGCCATCGGCCGAGAGCCGGCGCAGATCCTCCACGATATCGCGCACGCGCTCCGCGCCGTCGCGCGCACCGCGCACGGCCTCGCGCAGGTTGCGGATGTCGCGGTCGAGGCGCAGGTCCTCGCGCAGCGCCACCAGCTCCTCGCGGCTGGCCCCGGCCTGAACACGCTCGAAATAGGTCTCGAATTTCGCGGCATAGCGTTCGAGCGCATGGGCATTGGCGTAGACGAAGCTGATCGGGTTGTTCAGCTCGTGGGCCACCCCGGCGAGCAGGCGGCCGAGCGAGGCGAGCTTTTCGCCGCGCACCAGCTGCGCCTGCGCGGCTTTCATTTCGGCGTGGCTCTGCTCCAGCTGCGCATAGGCGCGGCGCAGTTCGCCCACCGGCCGGCCGGTCAGCACCATCCCCGCGATGCGGCCGCGCTCGTCGAGCCGCGGCGAGAGCACCGCCTCCAGCGGCGCGGGCCCGGCCGGGCTCGCCAGCGCGAGCTCCAGCGTGAGCGGGCGGCGCGTGCGCGACACCTCCGCGCGGGCCCGCTCCAGCGCGGCCAGATGCTCGGGCGGCACCAGGCCCGCGAGATCGCGCCCGATGAGCCCCGCGGCCGGCTGCCCGAGGCAGGCGCCGGCAGAGGCATTGACCTCCTCCACCCGGCCTGCGCGGTCGAGCACGATCAGCACGTCGGAGACGGAGGCCAGCACCGAGGCGAGGAACTGGCGCAGGGCGTCGAGCTCGTGGTTCTGCGCCTCCAGCCGCTCCTGATGCGCCACCAGCTCGGCATAGGCCCGGTCCACGGCCGAGAGCACATCCGCCCAGGCCGTATCCATCAAAGGCGCGCCTTCCGATGTCTGTTCGGTGCCGGTGGCCACCACATGCTCTCCCTTGCTGCGCCCAGAGCATACGTTGCGGGGCGGAAGGTCAAGAGGGCGCCGGGGTGCGTGGCAAAATCCCGGGCGTGGCGGCCCCGGCACGCCGGAGCCGCCGGAAGGATCAGACCCGTTCGAGCGCGATCGAAATCCCCTGCCCCACGCCGATGCACATGGTGGAGAGCGACCGCTTGCCGCCGGTTTTCAGCAGCTCGAGCGCCGCGGTGCCGGTGATCCGCACCCCCGACATGCCGAGCGGATGGCCGAGCGCGATGGCGCCGCCATTCGGGTTCACCCGTGCGTCGTCATCGGCGATGCCGAGGTCGCGCAGCGTGGCGAGGCCCTGGCTCGCGAAGGCTTCGTTCAGCTCAATCACGTCGAAATCCGCCTGGGTCAGGCCGAGCCGGGCCATCAGCTTCTTTGAGGCGGGCGCGGGGCCGAAGCCCATGATCCGCGGGGGCACCCCCGCCGCCGCACCGCCCAGCACGCGCGCGATGGGCGTGAGCCCGTGCCGCTTCGCCGCCGCTTCGGAGGCGAGGATCAGCGCGGCCGCGCCATCGTTCACGCCCGAAGCATTGCCCGCCGTGACCGAGCCGCCCTTGCGGAACGGCGCCTTCAGCCCGGCCAGCGCCTCGATCGTGGTCGCGCGCGGATGCTCGTCGCGGTCCACCACCTTCGGATCGCCCTTGCGCTGTGGAATTTCGACCGGGGTGATCTCCGATGCCAGCCGCCCGTTCGCCTGCGCGGCCGCGGCCTTCGCCTGGCTGCGCAGCGCGAAGGCATCCTGATCGGCGCGCGAGATATTGAAATCCTCGGCCACGTTCTCGGCCGTTTCGGGCATGGAATCCACGCCGTATTGCGCCTTCATCAGCGGGTTCACGAAGCGCCAGCCGATGGTGGTGTCATGCACCTCATTGGCGCGCGAGAAGGCGCTCTCGGCCTTGGGCATCACGAAGGGCGCGCGCGACATGCTCTCGACCCCGCCCGCGACGATCAGATCGGCCTCGCCCGCCTTGATGGCCCGGGCGCCGGCGATGACCGCATCCATCCCCGAGCCGCAGAGCCGGTTCATGGTGGTGCCCGAGACCTCGACCGGCAGCCCGGCGAGCAGGAGCGACATCCGCGCGACGTTGCGGTTGTCTTCGCCCGCCTGGTTGGCGCAGCCATAGATCACATCATCCACCGCCGCCCAGTCGACGCCCGCATTGCGCGCCATCAGCGCCCGTAGTGGCACCGCGCCAAGGTCATCGGCCCGCACCATGGCGAGCGCGCCGCCGAAGCGGCCGATGGGCGTGCGGATATAATCGCAGATATAGACTTCGGTCATGTCAGAGCTCCGGAACGATGAGATCGGCCACCGGGCCATCCATGTGCAGCGTGGCGCCGGTCACGGCCTGAAGCGCCTCGAAGGTGAGCGCGGGCAGCTTCTCGCGCAGCACGAAATGCCCCTCGGCGATATCGACCACCGCAAGCGAGGTATAGACCCGGGTCACGCAGCCCACGCCGGTGAGCGGCAGCGTGCAGCGCTCCATCAGCTTCGGCTTGCCATCCTTGGTGACATGGTCAGTGATCACGGCCACGCGCTTGGCGCCATGCACGAGGTCCATCGCGCCGCCCACCGCGGGCACGCCCTTCGGGCCGGTGGACCAGTTCGCGAGATCGCCATTTTCGGCCACCTGATAGGCGCCGAGGATCGCCACATCCAGATGCCCGCCGCGCACCATGGCGAAGCTGTCGGCATGGTGGAAGAAGGCCGCGCCGGGCTTCAGCGTGATCGCCTTCTTGCCGGCGTTGATCAGGTCCCAGTCCTCCGTTCCGGCGGCCGGGGCTTCGCCGAAGCCGAGGACGCCGTTTTCCGTGTGGAACGCGGCCTGACGCCCGGGCGGCTGGAATTTCGCGACCATTTCCGGAAAGCCGATCCCGAGGTTCACATAGGCGCCATCGGCGATGTCCTGCGCCGCGCGCCAGGCGATCTGGGCGTTGGAAAGCTTGTCGGTCATGCCTGCACCTCCGGGTAATGCGCATCGGCGCGGTTGAGCACCTCTTCCTGCTGCGGATCAGCCACCTCGACGATGCCCTGCACGAAGATGCCCGGGGTGATCACCTGCTCGGGCTCGATCCCGCCCGGCGCCACCGCATGGCTCACCTGCGCGATGGTGCGCGCCGCAGCCATCGCCATCAGCGGGTTGAAGTTGCGCGCGGCCATCCGGTAGGTCAGGTTGCCGTAGCTGTCGCCCAGCTCGGCCTTGATCAGCGCCACATCGGCCTTCAGCCAGCGCTCCTGCACATAGGGGCGGCCATCGAATTCCTCCACCGGCTTGCCCTTGGCGAGGTCTGTGCCATAGCTCGTCGGCGTGTAGAAGGCGGGGATGCCGGCGCCACCTGCGCGGATCCGCTCGGCCAGCGTGCCCTGCGGCACCAGCTCCAGCGCGATCTTGCCGGCGAGGTAGAGCTCGGTGAACACCCGCGGATCGGCCGAGCGCGGGAACGAACAGATCATCTTCGCGACCATGCCCTGCTCGATCAGCGCGGCAATGCCCACATGGCCGTTGCCGGCGTTGTTGTTGATGACGGTCAGGTTCTTCGGGCTGCCGGTGGCGAGGAAGCGGTCGATCAGCGCGTGGATCAGCTCGATCGGCGCGCCCGAGCCGCCGAAGCCGCCGATCATCACCGTGGCGCCATCGGGAATATCGGCCACGGCCTCGGCGAGAGAGGCGATACGTTTGTCCATTGTCTCCTCCGGATCTGGATGGCCGGACCCTAGGCGCTTCGCGCCGCCGGGCGAAGGCGATTTGTGCGCATGTTGACATTTGTTCGCATCGCAGAAATTCTTGTGCGCATGGCGAACAAAACCGATGTGATTTCCTCCATGCTGAAGGGGCTGAGCGTGATCGAGGCGTTCCGGGCCGAGCATCCGCGACTCAGCATCGCGGAAGTGAGCGCGCTCACCGGGCTCGACCGTGCCACCGCGCGGCGCTGCCTGCTCACGCTCCATGCGGGCGGGTATGCCGAATATGACGGCAAGTTCTTCACCCTGACGCCGAAGGTGCTGCGCCTGGGGATGGGGGCGCTGGCCGCGCTGCCGCTGGCGCAGGTGGTGCAGCCTTGGCTCGATCAGCTCTCGGAGCAGATCGGGCAATCGACGTCGGTCTCCATTCTGGATGAGACCGAGATCGTCTATCTTGCCCGGGCGGCGCAGCGGCGGGTGATGTCGATCGGGCTGATGCCCGGCTCGCGGCTGCCGGCGCACTGCACCTCGATGGGGCGCGTGCTGCTGGCCGCCCTGCCCGAGGCGGAGGCCCGCGCCCTGATCGAGCGCTCCGACCTGAGCCCGCGCACCACCTTCAGCCTGACCGACCCTGCCGAGATCATGGCCCGCCTCGCAGAGGTGCGCGGCGCCGGATATGCAGTGATCGACCAGGAGGTGGAGATCGGCCTGCGCTCGATCGCCGTCCCTCTGTATTCGGCCCGCGGGCAAGTGATTGCCGCACTCAACACCGGCGTCGCGGCGGTTCAGGGGCGCCCCGAGGACCTGGTGGCCCTGTATCTCCCCGCGCTCCAGAAGGTGCAGGCAGGATTGCGGCGCGTGCTGCACTGATCACTTCCGTCGCGCGAGACCAACATGCCCCGCCCTCATGTCCGATCGATACGACACGGCGGCCATGAGCGCCCACCGAGAAACTCGCCTTTCAGCACTTGCAAATGCCTGAGTGATGAGAAATAAGCCCCCTTGGACGGGTGGCCGAGTGGTCGAAGGCGCACGCCTGGAAAGTGTGTAGGCGGGGAACCGTCTCGAGGGTTCGAATCCCTTCCCGTCCGCCACTTCACCCCATAAGTTATTGATTTTATTGCATAAAATATGGGCCTGCTGGGCTCACCCATCGTTGCACCCATAGAAGGCAAAAAGCCCCCGGCCTGATGGGGCCGAGGGCTTGCCGGTGCCACGCCCCGAGGAGGGAGGGGCCGCACCGTGACGGGGTTTTCGGGCGTCATTCCCGGGCACTCGCCGTCTGATCCCAGATGCTTTGCGGGCCGGCCGCAGGGCGCATCCCGGCCCTATGCCGCGCCGTCGTTCGGTCCCCAGTTCACCAGCGTCAGGGCCTGCCCGATCTGATCCTCGGACAATCCGCCCTCCTTCGCCCGCGCCATGGCGTCCACAAGGGCATAGAAGGAACGGGCGCGCAGGCCGCTATCGAAGGCTTGCAGCGGGCGCATCACGTCGATCATCACCTCTGCGCCCAGCTTTGCTGTGGCTTCCTCGGACAGCAGCATCGCCAGCGGCTGCAAGGTCCATTGCGCCAGATGCCGTTGGGCCTCGCGGACCAGAGGGCCTTGCGCATTATCGGCAAAGATGGCGGGAAGGACGCCATACGCCGCCATGACCGCCGCCCGGGAGGCTTGCAGCATCTCGACCGGCATCACCCCGCCAATGTTCGGCGTGACCTCCGCAGGCCGCCAGTCCTGTGCCGGTGCGGGACCGCCCGCCGCGACGACATTGACCGATTCGCGCATGAGGATGCGTCCCCGCCGTCCCCGGAAGCCCCGCGCCAGATCGTTGAGGTCCACCTCCTGACTTTCCGGGAAGGGAACGATCTGCGAGCCGATCGGCGCTTCGCGGTAAATCTCTGAAAGCGCGCTTTCAACCGACTGCAACATTCCCGCCGTCAGGCTGGACCGATGCAGGGGCGAAGTTCCGGCCCACGGGGCTTGCTGTGAAGACCCGATGCGGACATGCAGCACCTCGGCGGCCAGCACGGTTTCGGTGGAACCGCCCCCTGCCTCGGGCAGACTGAGGCGATAGGCGCGCGGGCGGCTGTCGCGTGTGGACAGGTCCCAGCCCGACACCGGCACCAGCCGGTCGCCACGGATCAGAAAGACCGCCTCGCCGCGAAGGGCGATGGACCGCGCGAAGGTTGCCAGATCCTGCCGCGTCAGCATTCGGGTGCCTTCGACATGGGCCAGCGCGAAGGCGTTCTCCCACAGGGAGATGCAGCTTTGCACCGCCGCCGTCAGTTCCGCGACACCCGAAACCCCGGACAGCCATTCCGCCCGAGCTGTCATCATTTCGGTGGTGAAGCCCTGCGGGACGGCCCGCTTCTCGACCGCAGGCTCCTTCCTTTTGAACAATCCGAACATCAGCGCGACCTCCGATAGGGGCGCAGCAGGTCAGCCGCGCCGGAATTCTGCATTGCCTTGGCGATGTAATTGGCCGGGCGCTGGAAGCTCTCGTTGCTGGTGCTACTGCTGCCCCCTCCTGTTGTGTGGGTTCTTCCGGTTGCCCACATAGGGAAGGATTCCGGCGTATGGCCGAGGTAGGCGTGCAGCCGGACAGCCGCTTGAATCACCGCCGGAGGGGCGGGGTTGTTCTCGCCGACGATGCCGGTGATACGGCAATGGCTGAAGGGCGAATACATCTTCCAGCCGCGTTGTGGCGTGCTGGGCGGCAGGGATTCCATCCAAAGCCCATAACCGCCGTCTGCGTGAGGGTCGAACCATTCGATCTTCGTTACCCGGAATGGGCGTACCGGCAGTATGAACCAGCCGCTGCCGCCGTCGCTTTCGATCTGCGCTTCGCGAGGCGTCCACCGCCAGTTGCAGTAGGCCTCGATCCGCTCCCAAATCCAATCGGGAATCCCGCGGGCGTCGTTCATAAGCAAGGCGGATCGCGGCACTTCGGGATAAGTCTCGGGGGGCAGTTCCTCGTAGAGAGCAAGCTCCGTTTCGTAGATAACGGCCATGTCAGGCCCTCCAACGGTTAAGGGGATGAACCGCGCCGCGATAAGGCAGCCGGTCCTGATGGGTTTCCGGCACCAGCAAGCCGCCCGCTGTGGGCTGCCAGTTCCGGGCTTCGATCTGGGTTTCGGGATAGGCGGGCCGGGTGACGACGCTCAATTCGTAGAGCAGCGCGGCGTAGATGGTGCGAATGAGGGCAGTCCCGAGTGCCGGGTCTTCCTCCTCGACCTTCTCTGCATCCGGCACTGTCCGCTCCGGGGGAATCCGAAAGCCCGGCGAGATTCCCGCGATCAGCCCGGCCCCGAGGGCGGCGAGGAAGTCGCGCACCCAAGAGACTTGCTGCATCTCTGTGGTAATGTCAGCATCGAAGGTCAGCGCATCGTCGCTGTCCTTGAGCCGCAGGGTTCCCGCCGCCTTGCTGGCGAGGGGCTGGCCATAGTCGTGCCCCACAAGGAGGTGGATTTCTTCCTCGGGCAGTTCGACCCGATAGGAAAACGCCCGTGAGGCCATGACCTCTTTGCGCGGCCTGCCGGTGCGGCCACCGTCCGAAAGGACGGCAGCCTTGTTGTAGGGGAAGCGGCCATGCAGCGCCAAAGCGCCGGATGCCCGCTTGCGGATTTCCAGCCCGCCGCTGTGACCGCCCCAGAGCATCACTGAATGCCCGTCAGGATTTGCGACTGGACGCCGCGCGGCACGGTAACGTCCGCCGTGACAAGGCCGGTCAGCCGTAGCCCGCCCGATTGCGCGTCCGAATAGGGATCGCGGATCAGGTCAACGCCGCCCCACAGGCCGAGGATCGCCGGGGGCACCCCGCCCGCAGTCACCGTCAGCAGCGCGGAGGTGACCGGGGTTTCCCCTGCCGGGGCCGCCAGCGCGTTCGCCGTCTGCACGATGCTGCCGATCTGCGCTGACAGGCGGTCGTATTCCGTCACAGCCGTTCCGGTCACATAGGTGCCGTCCAGCTTGGACCAGACCTCGGGCCGGATCATCAACCGCACGTCCTTCGGACCTGCCGCTGCATGAGCGGTGAGGAAGGCCACCACCGCCGAGCGGAAGGCGGCCCAGGTCGCTGCCGCAGCCACAGGAGTCGAGGTGATGCCATAGGTAACGGCCCCGGTGATGACGCCAAGCGGCTGACCAGCCGTGCCGGTGCCAAGGAACACGGCCTTGTCCAGTTCCGCCCCGATGGCGGCGGCCATGTCGCGACGGATGGCTTCTTCCAGCCCCGCCGTCTGTTTCAGCGCCTTGCGGCTGATCCGCATATGCGCGCCGAGGGTGCTGTCGGGTTTCAGGCTGCGTTCCGCCGTGGCGAAGACCGAAGGCCCGGCGACGTTGCCGAGTTCGGTTGCCGCCCAGCCGGTCGTGACGCCCGAGGTCGCCACCGGATACTCGGTTTCCCCGCTGCCGATGTTGACCGACTGCACGCCCATACGCGCGGCCACCGACGCCGGAAACAGGCGGTCGATGATGCCTTGCGTGGTACGGGGCGCGACCACACCCGGGGCGATGGTTTCCCCGGCCCGCTGTTCCAGCGCCTCGAAGGGCACCGGGATGCCGCGATAGCCGCCGCTGTTGCGCAGTTCCGCCACGACCTCCGCCGTGCGGCCCGACAGCGCCCGGCCTTCATCGAGCGCAAGCACCGCCTGCCGCAGTTCAAAGCCCGCCACCAATTCCGACCATTCCCGGCCCGAGCGGGTTTCCAGTTCCTCGCCCGCTTCCCGCCGCTCGCCATCCTCGGCCACCAGCGCCGCACGGTAGCGGGTTTCGTTGGCCCGATACTCAGCATCGAGGGTTTCCATCGAACGGATTTCATCCGCCGTGGGTTCGGGCTTTCCGGCCAGTTCCGAAAGCGATTGGCGGATTTCAGACTGCCGCCGCTGGATTTTAACAGAATCAAGCATTGTTTTCTCCTTTATGCTTGCCTCGTTTCGTCGCCATGAGTTCAGCGACGGATTGGTCCCATGCTTTGCGCGCAGGGGATTTCTCGGGATGCCCGACCTCGACCCGCGTCTTGCGCGTGTGACAGGAGGGGCAGAGCGTTTGCAGATTGTTCAGATCGAACGAGAGTTCCGGGTGCGTGCGCACTGGCTGGATGTGGTCCACCTCCAGCTTGCCGGTCGCCCCACACAGGACGCATTTCCAGCCGTCGCGGCGCTTCGCTTGCAGCCGCAGCGCAGGCCAGCGCGGGGACCGCTGCACGGCGTAGGAAGGGTACTGCCATTTCTTCAAAGCCACAGGGCAGCCCTTTCTTTCTTGGCCGGGCGACCCGTCCGGCGCGCGCCTTCGGCGACTGCCAGCACCGTTGCGGATGCAGCGTCGATCCGGCCCGTTGAACGGGCCTTGGCGAGTTTCAGGTTGTTGGCGGGATCACGCAGCACCACCGCGTCGGCAAAGGCCGACCGCAGCAGAAGCGAAGGACTGGACCTGACCTTGCCGTCATAGGCCGCGCGCCGGAACCGCTCGCAGTCCTCGCCACCATCCCGGAAGCCCTGACCGCGCCAGACCACAGGAACGCGCACCCCCGCGCGATCCATGGCCTCGGCCAGTTCGGATTGCTTGTATCGGTCGGCGGTGAGGGCAACGACGTTCTCGCCTTCGACCTGACGCATGATATCCTTGAGCCAGAGCGCGACCGGCACCGTCTTGTCGCCAAGGGTCTTCAACTCGCCCCGGTTCTCCATCTCGATGTAGCGCCCGGAAACCCCGTCGCTGGCCCCGCGATCCGCAAGGCTGGGGCTGCTGGGGAAAGTTCCCAACGCCTCAAGCCGCCCGGTGGCGGGCCAATAGAAAGCCACCGCCGACATGGACGCCGAGCCGCCAAGGTCGATGCCGACAACACATCCCCCCTCACGCGGCGGCAGTTCTGCCGTTTCGCAGTTCTGCCATTCGTCCACCGTCAGAAGCACATCGCGGGCTTCGCCGCTTACGCGCTCGTTGCGGTTGTAGAGGCGGAAACTGGTGAGGGTCGAACCGCCACGCGCTGCGGCCCGCTGCGCCTGACCTTGCAGCCATTCGATGCTGGACCCGATCCCGTACGCCGCGCCGGGATTGGCGAGGGCGAGGGATTCCGCGTCGTCCACAGGCAGGCCAGGCGGCGGGCGATGCTCTTGAATATAGACCCCTTTTTGTGGATTATCGAGCCAGACGGAAAAGGGATGGGTGTCCGTGCTGGCGCTTGTCGAGATAATCAGCGCCTTGCCGCCGCGCTTGCCCAGACCGGACAGCAGCGCGTGTTCGAGTTCGTCCCCGCGGTCGAGGGGCCAATGCCCTCTTTCGTCACATAATACTAAAGTAGGCGCAGAGCCGAGGGCCGTCTTCCCGTCCGCCGATATGGCGCGCAGGATGTGGGGGCCGTTCTCCGTACGATATTCGATTTCAAGACGCGGGGCGCGGCGGAAGACCAGACTGGCGCGAATGTCTTCTGGCAGCGACTGCGCAAACCCGGCGACGAACTGCCACGCGATTGACGCTTGATCGCGGGTTTTGGCGGCAAGCAGAATTTCGCGGCGCGGCTGGTCATCCCACACGCCGAGCAGGCTGCCGAGTGCGAGGCCGCTGGATAGGGCAGTCTTTGCATTCCCGCGACCGATGGACAGAACGGCGGTCAAGGTGTCGGCGGCCATCGCTCCGTTCACGAATTGTTCTTGAAACGGCGCGAGCGTGAGAAGCTGACCCGCCTTCGGTCCTTCCGGGATGGCAAGCTGTTTCAAGAATAGCTTTGCCTTGTCGGCGGTGGTGGCGGTGCCAACCAGCTCGCCCACAGTAAGGTCATCTTCCAGCCAAGGCGGGGTGATAAGCGCGCTAGTCATGCTGTGCGCCTCCGATATTTTGTGACCGCGAAAAATTGCCCGGACAGGCCCCTTCCGGGCTGGCCCTCCCTTCCCCCCATGCCGGGGCGGGAAGGCCAATGTCCGGGCAAATTTGGGGGGTGGTAGGGGCCAGCAAAGCCCAGCCCCCCGCCAGCCCTGCCCGCCGGGGACCCGGGGCGAGCGAAGAGGTAAGCCCAACCCTCGGGGGATTCCCTTCCCCAAACTCCAGGCATTGGAGGAGTTTTCGGCCCTGCCTCTGGGCGGTTGGTGAATGCCGCGCGGCACCCCCTTGGGCCGGGCGCAGCCCAAGGCCCCCCTTTAGGGGTAGGTGACCCAAGGGGGACATCCAAGGGTCATCCAAGGGACATCCAAGGGACATCCAAGGGTCACCCAACCCACATCCAAGGGACATCCAAGGCAGGCCCAAGGCAGTCATGGCGCCCTCCTCAAGCAGTCTCGGCGCGTGGCCGCATTGCCCTCTGTTTTGCCCACCACGAGGCGGTCAGAACGAATAAGCCGCTGCATTGCACGCTCGAAAGCCGCTTTTGTTATGCCCCTAGCCTGTGGGTCGGTCGCAAAGTCCTTTGGTGCGTAATAAGGACTCCGCACGGATGGGCTGACCTGAATACCACGCTTCTCTCGTTCATCCAGAAGCTGAAGAAATACAGTCTCTTGGAAGGCCTCATGTTCGGCAGTGGTGGCAGTGTGCATACCTCCCTCCACCACGAATACACCGTGCTGCCACTTCAATAGAAGCTCGCCCCCGGTCCTTCCATAATTGGCTTTCTTAGTCGTCAGCTTGCGTAGATCGCTATCACTTTCATGGCCGCCATCTTCAAAGATGCGCTCAAGATAAAGCCGCGACCTGACGCTGTTATTCCATGCCGTAGAGCCGCTGGTCCCACTGCCGCTGCTAAGCCCAGTCAGGGATGGGTGAGATAACAAAATGACGGCGCATTCATGGCGAATAGCAAGGCCACGAAGAAGACCCACGAATTGGCGAACTTTGGCTCTATCGTTTTCATTGGCCGGATACATATCCGCCAGCGTGTCCAGAACGATTACGTTTGGTTTCTCATCAGCGGCGCGCCCTTCTATCTCATTGAATAAATCGGTTTGCGTTAGATGAATCTTGGTCTCAATTGCAAGCAAGGCATCCTCGCCTGCCAAAGAGCGCAGCGTCATGCTCTCCAAGTCAGGCCAATCCAATCCCTCGTGCCGTCGAATTGATTCGAGTCTTCTATGAAGCTCGTTCCCGTCATCCTCGGCTGTTATGAACAGAACCCGGCCTTGTTTGACTGGCATGCCAAGCCACGGACGGCCTGTGGCGCATGCCACGCACAATTGCAGGATCAGGAGTGATTTCCCCGTACCCCCATCGCCGCTAAACAGCGTGACGGTATTGCTTGGAACCATCCCTTCGACCACCCACGGCTGGGGAAGGATAGGAAGGCCCGCGAGTTCCGTTGGACAAAAGAAGCGTGATTTTCTTTGCTGTAGCAGGCGCTCCCTCGGGATGCCGCCCACATGGGTGCAACCTTCCCACAGGCTCCGGCCATGCTCGACCATAGCCGCGTGTGGATCGGGCTTATTAAGGGCGCGGTCGATCTCCTGCCGAAGCCGGTCAGCCCCTTCCAGATACTTGATTGCGCCAGTGCTTTCGGGGTCTGCCCGGCAGGCGGCTTCGATCTGATCTGGCGACAATCCGGCGCGGCAGTAGTCGCGGACAGTAGCGAAGAAGGTCGCAGAACGATCCCCTTGCTTGATGGCCGGGCCGGGGGCCGCAGCCTGACTTACTTTGCGTGGAATCCACACAGGGGCTTCGGACGGCGCAACCTGGGTTTCAAATTCATAGACCTTCCCTCCCACGACAGAGGGGGCCAAGAGGATGTAGCCGTCCCACTTTATATCGACGCCTTCGCATAGCTTTCCGGCATATTCGGCATCAGCCGGGGCGCGGTAGATATAATGCCGCCCGCCACGAGGCGACTTCTGGACCAATGTTTCGGGAATGCTCTTTCCGGCGGTGAACGAATCCCATTCACAATTCGGCTTGTAAAGATCTGGGTCAACGGCGACCAATCCAGACCGTTTCAGATAGACCCCGATATTGGCCTTGGGTTCACGCCTCCACCAGCCGCGAATGACTTCCGCATCTGTGGTGGCATCCTGCTGCCCATTTCTGACCAGCCACCCGGCCGGGGCTTTATCTCCCGGCGCACATGGGAATACATGCAGGCCATTGGCTGCATACTTAAGTGCGGCTTGTCCAAGTTCCGACATCATTGCAGGGGCATCTCCTGAAATGACGGATCACGCCCGGCCATGTGGTGGAATATGGCGGCAGCCTTGAGTTCATCGGCGTGGGAATAGTCCGCGTCAGAGAAATACATATGTTTGGCAAGCTCGCCGGACGGCAGCTTGAATACCGCCGCATAAGCTGGATACGGAGACAGCTCGATTACAGCGTTATAGAGGACATAATAACCGCGCATCCATTCTTCGGCCTCGCCATCAAGAGCCAGCCGGATGCGGTAGCTGCGTTTGGGGTTCTTCTTGAACCAGCCTAGGTCGTCGCGCAGATACGGGGACATTTACGCCACCTCCCGGCTCTTTTCCCAAGCCTCGATCTCGGACACTTTCCAACGGGTGCAGCCGGGAGACAGCTTGTAGGGCTTCGGGAAGTCGGCATACTCTCGCGTCCAGCGCCAAATACAGGGTTTGGAGACGCCAAAGCGCGCGGCGAGTTGTTTATCTGAGACGTACATAGGGTGGTGGCTCCTTCCTCTTACGGATTGAGCCAACTATGCCTATTTTAGCTTGGCTAGGCTGGGTGAGCCATTAGCGCCCAGCTAACCCTATTGATTTTCCTCAATTATATTTCGATGTGCTTTCAGGGCCTGCTTGTAGCTACGGCAGTACGTTTTAAGGGTTTCATCGTTCAAGTCGGGATATTTAGATAGCACCATCTTGCGGGCGGCATATTCAGACGGCGCTTCACCCATTGTCTTCAACCGCAAGACCTCTTCGGCATATCCCCAGCCATCCCGCCCCTGTGTGCGACGGGATGGTGCCCGAGGATTCTTCACCTGTTCCGCCAGCAGCTTCAAAACGTCTGGATGCAGCGCCATTGGGTCATTGGCCTCAATAGCCTTAATCAAATCGCGGAAGTCGGCGTATAGCTTGGCTTTGTTATACGGCTCCCAGAACAGAAACTCAGCCATCATTTCACCCCCAAGAATTTCGCCCAATCGGCCATCATGGCCCGGCGGCGTTCCACCATATCGCTGCGACGATAGGCCCGCTCAACGTCGCTGCCTACCCTGTGGGCGAGCGCAATCTCGGCCATGTCCCGAGCCTGCCCGGTCTCCGCCGCCCAGTCGCGGAAGGTGCTGCGCAGGCCATGTGGAACGGCCGGGCGGCCATTGCGTGAATCCAGCCAGCCCTTGCGTCCTGCCTCCACCTCGGATTCATGCATCCGCTTCATCGTGGCCGAGAGGGTCATGTCTGACAACTGCCCGCCCCGCGCGGCCGGGAAGACCAACGGGTTATCCTGCAACCGGGGCAATGCCTTGAGCAGCGCCACAGCGGCAGGCGTCAGGGGAACGCGGTGTTCGCGGTCCATCTTCATGCGGCTGGCCGGGATCACCCACAGGGCGTTATCGAGGTCGATCTCATCCCAAGTTGCGCCCCGAACCTCGCCCGAGCGGCTGGCACATAGGGTCAGAAACTCCAAAGCCCGGCTGCCCATGCCTTCACGGGTGCGGAGGTCTCCAAACCATGTGGGAGCGTCTGTCAAGGACAGCGCGGGCTGGTTGTCGCTCTTGGCGACCTTGGACGGCTTCGGCAGGAGTTCTTTGAGGTTGCCGCCCCATCGCGCCGGGTTGTCCCCCGTGCGATGCCCGGCCACAGTGGCCCATGAAAGCACGGCCTCGATGCGTCCCCGGAGACGGCTGGCAGTTTCGGTCTTGCTGGCCCAGATCGGTTGCAGCGTCAGAAGAACATCCTGCACGGTAATATCCTGCACCAGCATATCGCCGATCTGGGGTTTAGCGTAGCTGTCCAAACTGCTGCGCCACTGCGCCTTGTGCTTGTCGTTACGAAATTCCTCCAACCGCGAGGCGAGGTAACGGTCCACCGCATCCGCAAAGGTCAGTCCGCGATTGCGGGCTGCTATGAGGCTGGCCCGCGCCGCCTTGCGTTCTTCCACAGGGTCGATGCCCTGCCTGATCTTGTCTTTTGCCTCGCGGGCCTTGTCCCGCGCGGCGGCAAGGCCAACCTCGGGATAGCCCCCCAAGCCCATGTCGCGGGTCTTGCCGCCAACTCGGGTCCGCAAAACCCAGGTCCTCCCACCGCTCGGCAGAAGCTGCATATAAAGCCCGGAGACGCCGCCAACGGCGACCATCACGTTGAGGCCGCCGCCGGGATGCTTCAGCCTCTTGATCTCTATGGCGGACAGTTCAGGAGCCATCTTCGGCATGTATCACCCATCATTACACCCATTATAGGATATAAGATTGGCCGAGCCTAATTGCACGGGGGTTAGCCAAAGAAATTGCGGTATCCATTTGTTTTACAACGGGAATTTAGACTGACTTAGCCTACCTGAGACTGCACGGAGGCGCCCTTCCCGTCCGCCACTTGCCCCCGCGAAAGCGTTCTCCCGATCCGGCTGTGGCCGGATTTTCCCGTTGTTTTCGAGGGTTATGCGCGGTTAGCTTTGCACTGGCGCCCTCGCTGCAGCAGCCGGAATGGTTCTCTGAAGCCCGATATTCTCCGGACCTCTCGACTGCGCGCATCCGGTGCAGAGCCCGTAACCGATTGACAATATGGGGCCAATTCCTCGCGCCACCTGAACACTTCGAGGCCGGTGGCGTTCGTGAGATGGAACAGAAATCGAACTCCTGCAACGAGCTTCAATCCGACAGGGGAAGCGCGTTGAG
>NZ_JAYRZN010000017.1:0-67009 GCF_041916475.1 Paenirhodobacter sp. | reverse complement strand
ACCTGGAACACATTCTTCGCCAGATCGAGCCCGACCGTGATAATCTCCGACATGACCGTCCTCCTTTGTGGATCATCGCAGACCCACCTTGGCACAGAGATGCCGTCGGGGGGCGGTCACATCATCAAAGTTGTTTCTGCGCGCGCAATATAGCGCCGGGCCGCGTTGTGCGCCAGCGCAGAGAGGGGGATGTGCGGATTTGCCTCAGGCCGCGCTGTCAGCGGGCCACCAGCGCATCCTCGAGCAGGCCCTTGAGGACATCGCGCGGCACGTCGGAAGTGACGAAGGCCGCGCCGATATCGCGGGCCAAGATGAAGCGCATCTTGCCGTCGAGCACCTTTTTATCCTGCGCCATCAGCGCGATCAGGCCATCGGCATCGGGCAGCGTGCCGGGAATATCGGCCAGATCGGTCTTCATCCCCATCGCCTTCAGATGCGCGCGCACCCGCGAGGGCGCTTCCTGCGCGCAAAGCCCGAGACGCTGGCTGAGCTCAAAGGCCAGCGCGCAGCCGATCGCCACGCCTTCGCCATGCAACAGCCGGTCCGAATAGCCCGTCGCCGCCTCCAGCGCGTGGCAGAACGTATGCCCGAGGTTCAGGAGTGCGCGGTCGCCCTCCTCGGTCTCGTCGCGCGCGACGATCTCGGCCTTCATCTGTACCGAGCGCGTCACCGCATGCAGCCGCGCCGCCGCATCGCCCGCCGCGAGCGCCGGGCCCTGCGCCTCCAGCCAGTCGAAGAAGGCCGCATCGCCCAGAAGGCCGTATTTCACCACCTCGCCATAGCCCGCGAGCAGGTCGCGCGGCGGCAGCGCGCCCAGCACGTCGATATCTGCGAGCACCAGAGACGGCTGGTGGAACGCGCCGATCAGGTTCTTGCCCGCAGCCACATTGATGCCGGTCTTGCCGCCGACAGAACTGTCCACCTGCGCGAGGAGCGAGGTCGGGATCTGCACGAAGCGCACGCCCCGGCGCAGCACGGCCGCCGCAAAGCCCACCAGATCGCCGATCACCCCGCCACCGAAGGCCACGACGATATCCTTGCGCTCCACCTTCTGCGCAAGCAGCCATTCGCAGGCGCGCTCGAAATGCGGCCAGCTCTTGGTGGCTTCGCCCGCAGGCAGCGTCAGCACCTCCATCGCGACATCGCCCAAGCCGGCGCGCAGCGTCTCAAGGTGCAGCCGCCCCACGGTTTCATCGGTGATCACCGCCACGCGCGGCCGGCGCAGCAGCGGCGCCATTTCCGCCCCGGCCTCGGCCAGCAGCCCCGCGCCGATCCGCACGTCATAGGCCCGCGCGCCCAGCTCCACCCGCACCACGTTCCGCATCATGCTTCTCCGATCACTCCGGGCTGGGCCTGCAGCGCCCCCGCCACCTTCTGCGCCATCTGCTCGATCGACAGTTTCGGCTCCGCCTCCACCGCCAGCTGCGCCAGCGCATAGACCGGCTCGCGCTGCGCAAGCAAGCCCGCGAGCGTGCCTTTCGGATCGGGAGTGCGCAGCAGCGGCCGCGTGTTCTTGTGCCGCACGCGCTGCCACAGCAGCTCCAGATCCGCCTTCAGCCAGACCGAGACCCCGCGCGCGGCGATCAGCTCGCGGTTCACGGGCGCCATGAAGGCGCCGCCCCCGGTGGAGATCACCGCCGGGCGGTCCGCCAGCAGGCGGCCGATCACCTCGGTTTCGCGGGCACGGAAGAAGGGCTCGCCATCGCGCTCGAAGATCTCGGGGATCGACATCTGCGCGGCCTTCACGATCTCCTCGTCGCTGTCGAGGAACGGAACCCCCAGAAGCCGGGCCAGCGCGGTGCCGACGGCGGTCTTGCCCGCGCCCATCATGCCGACAAGCACGACCGGCTTTCGCAGCGCCGCCAGCCCCGCCCCCCCGGATCCCTGCCCCATGAAATTCCCTCGCCTGGCGATCGCTTGCGCAATCGTGATAATCCCGCCCCTGAATGGCGTGAACTTCCCGGAAATGCCATATATAATCGTCGCCGCAGACGCGGCCGGCCTCCGGACCCGCGCCGTTTCTGTATGGGCACCAATTCCCCTTGCAGAACCGGCATGACGCAGACCAAGACGCAGACAACGACAACAAGAACGGAAACGAGAGACGCATGGGGCGGATACTACTTGCGATCGTGATTCTCCTGCTGCTGGGGATCCTGGGGATGATCGGCTATGCCTATCTGGGCGATCTGACACCGGCCACGCAGGAGCAGCGCATGGATGTGACCCTGCCCGGGGGAGCGAGTGGCAACTGAGCGCATGCGGCCTCTGACTCCATTCGTGCTGCTCTCCGGGCTGGCCTGGCCGCTGCCGCTCTGGGCGGAGGATGCGCCGCTTTCGGCCATCGACTGGCTGTCGCGCTCGGTGGCCACGCCGGTCGCCGTCGCGCCCGCGCAGCCGGGCGGCGGGGCGCCGAAGGCTGGCCTGTCGCCGCGCGCCTCGGTGGCGGTGCGCCCCCCGGTCGCGGGGGAGGCTCCGGTCTCGGGCCTCAGGGACGAACCGGTGCAGATGTCCGATATCGGGGTGCCCTCGGCGGATGGGATCGGGCTGGTCAGCGCCGCGAAATCCGGCCTGCCCGTGGATCTGTGGGGGGATACGCCCGAAGCGCAGCTGGCCGGGCTATTGCGCAAGGAGCGGGTCGATACGCTGCCATCGGTGCAGTCCTTCCTGATCGAGCTGATGCTCACCGAGCTCGCGCCGCCGCGCAACCCGGCGCCCGACGCGCGCAACACGCTGTTCCTGGCCCGGGTGGACCGGCTGCTCGATATCGGCGCGCTGGATCAGGCGATGGCGCTGCTGGAACTCGCGCCCAATGAGGATGCCGAGATTTTCCGCCGCCGCTTCGATGTGGCGCTGCTTCTGGGCGAAGAGGACAAGGCCTGCGCGATCATGGCGCAGACGCCGGGCGTGGCGCCCTCCTTCCCGGCGCGGGTGTTTTGCCTCGCGCGCTCCGGGGACTGGCAGGCAGCCGCGCTGAGCTATGACAGCGGCATGGCGCTCGGGGCGATCGACGCCGAGATGGGCGAACTTCTGGCCCGGTTCCTGGAGCCGGAGCTGGCCGATTCCGCCGAGCCGCTGCCGCCGCCCACGCGGCCCTCGCCGCTGGTGTTCCGGATGATGGAGGCGATCGGCGAGCCCTTGCCCACCGGGCCGCTGCCGCTGGCCTTCGCCCATGCCGATCTGAAGGAAAACGCCGGCTGGAAGGCGCAGATCGAGGCGGCCGAACGGCTGACCCGGATGGGCGTGCTGGATCCGAACCAGCTGCTCGGGCTTTATACGCAGGAGAAAGCCTCCGCTTCGGGCGGGGTCTGGGACCGGGTGATGGTAATCGCGCGGCTCGATGCGGCGCTCGGGTCCGGCAAGCCCGCGCGCGTCGCGCAACTCCTGCCCGCGGCCTGGGATGCGATGCAGTCGCAGGAGCTGGAGCCTGCGCTCGCGGCGATGTTCGGCGCGCGGCTGATGGCCGAGACCCTGCCAGAGGATGCGGCGCGGATCCGCTTCCATCTCGGGCTTCTGGGTGATGATTTTGAAGCGGTGGCGCGTGCGCACAGCCCGCTCGATCCTGATGAGGAGATCCTGCGTGGCATCGCCCTCGGCGACACCTCCGGGCTCGAGGCGCAAGATCAGCTCGGGCTGATGCTCAAGCGCGTGTTCGATGCCCCCTCGGCCGCGGCGCCCGCGGCCTTTGCCGAGCTTCTGCCCGGGCGCGAGGGCGAGGCGCTGCTGAATGCGCTCGACGATATCACCGAAGGCGCGCGCGGCGATTACCGGCGGGTGGAGAACGGGCTGCTGCTGCTGCGCAGCCTCGGGCAGGAGACCGTCGCGCGCCGCACCGCGATCGAGATGCTCGTGCTGGAGCGCAACGGATGAGCCCCGCGCCGGAGCCCCCGCCAGCCGCCGCGCAGTCCTGGCCCGATCACCGCTGGGTCGAGACCTTTCTGGAATCGCAGGCGGCCGAAGCGGGCGCCGCGCGCAACACGGTCCTCTCCTACGGGCGGGACCTCGCGGATTTCCTGTCTTTCGCCGGCCATTCCGGGCTGCGGCTGGCCACGCTCACGCGCGACGATGTGGAGGCCTATCTGGTGCGCTGCACCGCCGAGGGGCTGGCGAAATCCACCCGGGCGCGGCGGCTGGCCTCGATCCGGCAGCTGTTCCGCTTCGCCTATGAGGAGGGCTGGCGCGCCGACAACCCGGCCCTGCGCATCAGGGGCCCCGGCACCTCCACGTGGCTGCCGAAGACGCTCAGCGTCTCTGAGGTGGGCCAGCTGCTCGAGGCCGCGGGCCGGACCGGGCGCGGAGAGGCCGACCGGATCCGCAACCGCTGCCTGATGGAGTTGCTTTATGCCACGGGAATGCGGGTGAGCGAGCTCGTCTCGCTGCCGGTGGCGGCGGCGCGGGGCGATCCGGCGATGCTGCTGATCCGCGGCAAGGGCAGCAAGGAGCGCATGGTGCCGCTGAGCCCGCCCGCCCGCGCGGCCCTGAGCGCCTGGCTCGCGCTGCGCGACGCGGCGGAGGAGGCCGCGCGGGTGAAGCTGCGCCAGCCGCCGTCGCGCTTCCTGTTTCCGTCGCGCGCGAAAGAGGGCTTCATGCCGCGGCAGGTGTTCAACGTGCTGCTGCGCACAATCACCCTCGCCGCCGGGCTGGATCCGGCCCGCGTGACGCCGCATGTGCTGCGCCATGCCTTCGCCACGCATCTGCTGCAGGGCGGCGCCGATCTGCGCGCGATCCAGATGCTGCTCGGCCATGCCGACCTCTCCACGACGGAGATTTACACCCATGTCGTCGATGACCACCTGCGCGAGCTGGTGCTGCGCCATCATCCCCTCGCGCGCGGGGCTTGAAAGCCCGCACGCTTGCCCCTCATAGTGCCGCCCCATGGACCTGCCCCCTGACACCCCGCTCGACCTCGTCTTCTGGCTCACCGCTGGCGCGATCCTGTGCCTGCTGCTGCTCTCGGCCTTCTTCTCGGCCTCCGAGACGGCCCTGACCGCCGCGAGCCGCGCCAAGCTGCGCGCGCGCGCCGATCGCGGAGACCGCGGCGCCGATGCCGCGATGACGGCCATCGAGGACAGCGAGAAGCTGATCGGCGCGATCCTGCTTGGCAACAACGTCGCCAATATCCTCTCCGCCTCGCTCGCGACGGCGCTGTTCACCCGCGCCTTCGGCAGCAGCGGCGTGGCGCTGGCGACGCTGGTGATGACGGTGCTGGTGCTGATCTTCGCCGAGGTGATGCCGAAAACCTATGCGATTTCCGCGCCCGAAACGGTGGCGAGCCGCGTCGCGCGGCCGATCAACGCGCTCGTCCTCGCGCTGACGCCGATCGTCTCGGTGGTGCGGCTGCTTGTGCGCGCGATCCTGCGGCTGTTCGGCATGCGCACCGATGACGACCAGTCGATGTTCTCGGTCAAGGAGGAGATCGCCGGGGCGCTGGCGCTCGGGGCCGAGGAAGGCTCGGTGGACAAGGAGGAGCGCGACCGCCTGCTCGGCGCGCTCGACCTCGACAACCGCACGGTGGAGGAGATCATGCTTCACCGCAGCCAGATCGAGATGCTGGATGCCGACCTGCCGCCCGACGAACTCCTCGCCGCGGTGCTGAATTCGCCGCATACCCGGCTGCCGCTCTACAAGGACCAGCGCGAGAATGTGGTCGGCGTGATCCATGCCAAGGACCTGCTGCGCGCGGTGAACCGGTTCCTGCGCGAAGGCGACGGCAAGCTCGACAGCGCCTCCGACCTCGATGTGCTCAAGGTCTCGATGAAGCCCTATTTCATCCCCGAAACCACGCCGCTGAACGAGCAGATGCGCGAATTCCTGAAACGGCGCAGCCATTTCGCGCTGGTGGTGGACGAATACGGCGACCTGCGCGGCCTGGTTACGCTAGAGGACATTCTCGAGGAGATCGTCGGCGAGATCACCGACGAGATGGACCCGAAGGCGCAAAAGCAGATCCAGGCGGTGGAGGGCGGCGATTATATCGTCGATGGCGCGATGACGATCCGCGACCTGAACCGCGAGACGGACTGGTCGCTCCCCGATGACGAGGCCAACACCATCGCCGGGCTGGTGATCCATGAGGCGCAGACGATCCCCGAGGAGGGGCAGGTCTTCGCCTTCCACGGCTTCCGCTTCGAGGTGATGGCGCGCAAGGACAACCGGATCATGCGGCTGAAGGTGCGCCCGCTCGGGCAGAGCCTCTGACCGCGCGCCACGGCCGGAGGCCAAAAAATCAGGGAGCCCGAAGGCTCCCTGATCCTCGGCCGAAGCCGATATCAATCTCTAACATGCATCCATGGATGCGCACCATTCACCCCAGAGCCTTTCGGCCAAGCCCCCTCTAAGGGCATCTTCTGTATAGCAGGAATCCGCCAAGGCAGGTAGCGCAATTTCACTATTTATTAACCATTTGTTGAATCTTAGGGCAAATTGTCGGCGGGTCCCCGCCGTCGCATGAGCGGATTGTTTCCGCAGCTGCACAATGCACAGGGGCTTTATCCCCACCCGGCGCCCTTCCCCTACGGAAGCCTGCCATGGCAAACGCTTTTTTCGGCGCCATCGTTTCGCAACCATGAACGTTCGGCGAAATCCCGCCCGGTCATGGCCGGAGCCTGCGCCGCGCGGGCTCTGCGCGGCAGGGCCCGGTTTACATGCATCGCGCGACCTCCGGCCCTCGGCTTCGCCTTCCAGCCGATTCGCCCGGATTGACCGGCGCCGCCCCCGTGGCTAGCGTTGAGAGGTACCTGGGGAGGTCCGCCATGCCCTGCCGCTGGAGCGGGACGCCGCCAAATGTCCGCCTGGAGCTCTGGCCGCAGCAGTCGCTGAACGCGCCCGGCTTCGTCTGGGTGATCGGGACGACAGCCACTCTGATGGCGGTGCCGCTGATCGCGGTGCTCGGCTCGCCGGTGCTCTGGGGCGTGCTGCCGTTCCTGCTCGCGGCCCTCGGGGGGCTGTGGCTGGCGCTGCGGCGCAATGTGGCCGCCGGGCAGATGCGCGAAGTGCTGCTGATCGCGCCGGACCGGGTGGAGCTGACCCGCACCGAGCCCGATGGGCGCGCGCGGCACTGGCAGGCGCATCCGCATTGGGTCCGGCTGCAGCGGCGCGCCGATGGCCCGGTGCCGCAGTATCTCACGCTGGAAGGCGGCCCGCGGCCGGTGGAAATCGGCGCATTCCTCTCCGAAGCCGAACGGGAGGCGCTCGCGCCGGCCCTGCGCGCGGCGCTGGAGCAGGTCAGGCCGTCATGACCGCATGCAGGAGCGCGGTGACCTCCGCCGTCGCGGGGCCGGTGCGCGCAGCCTCGACCGCGCCCAGCCCCTGCCCCAGCGTTTCGGCATAGACCACCCGATGCGCCAGCGCGACCGGCAGCAGGTCCCCCTCCAGCGCGGCTGCGGCGGCGCGGACTTCGGCATCCAGCCGGGTGCCGCCCCGGACCCGGTTCAGCACCAGCTTCGGCCGCTTGCCCTCGCGCCGGGCCAGGTCCAGCACACCTTCCGTAGCCCAGAGATCGACGAGGCTCGCCGCGATCGGGACCAGAATCACATCCGCCTCGCGCAGCGCCGGGCGCAGGTCGCTGTCCACCTTCGGCGGCGTATCGACGATCACCACATCCACGAGCTTGCGCAGCTTCTCGACCTCGTAGCTCACCCCCCAGGCGGAAGAGGTAGAGAAATCCACCCCCGCATCGCCCAGAGCCGCGCGCCGCGTCATGAACCAGCGCCCGAGAGAGCCCTGCGGATCGGTATCGAGCAGGGCGACGCGCTGTCCTTGCTTCATCAACAAAGTCGCCAGATTGACGGCCAGTGTCGTCTTGCCCGCGCCGCCTTTCTGCTGCGCCACCGTGATCACCTTGCCGACCATGCGTCCCCCTCCGTGCCGCGGCGCCCCTCGGCACTCTGCATCGCAGCATAGTCCGAGTCGCCGGCCAGCGCACCCCCTGTTGCGCCGGCCATGGACGCAGATAACCGCGCTTCGCGCAATGCCCGCCTTTGCGGCATTCTATCCGCGCGAAGCCCCTTCGCAGGCCGCGGACTTCTGCTAAACTTGTCAGATAGATGACAGTTTTGTTGCAACATTCTGGAAATCGGGCAAGAGTTGACCGGCGGGTCAACAAAAACCACCCGTTCATCGCCAACAAGGCGTCCGTGTCGCGAGACTGTCACAGAAGGCGCCTAGGCCCGTCCGCAGCCCATCCCGGGCCCGGACTCCGTTCATAGGGAGAAGATAGGAATGACGACGATTTCGACGCGCTGGCTGATCTCCGGCCTTGCCGGTGCCGCGAGCCTGCTGGCCTCGACCGCCCTGGTGCAGGCGCAGGACCTCGCCGCGCTGGAAGCTGCCGCCAAGAAGGAAGGCATGCTGACCACCATCGCCCTGCCGCATTCCTGGTGTGGCTATGGCGACGTGATCGCCGGGTTCAAGGCGAAATATCCCGAGATCACCGTGAATGAGCTGAACCCCGATGCGGGCTCGGCCGACGAGCTGGAAGCGATTCGCGCCAACAAGGGCAACACCGGCCCGCAGGCGCCCGACGTGATCGACGTGGGCCTCTCCTTCGGCCCGCAGGCGAAGACCGAAGGGCTGATCCAGCCCTACAAGGTCTCCACCTGGGACGAGATCCCGGCCGAAGTGAAGGACGCCGAGGGCTACTGGTACGCCGATTATTACGGCGTGATGTCGTTCATGGTGAACAAGGACCTGGTGGACAAGGTCCCTTCCGACTGGTCGGATCTGCTGAAGCCGGAATATGCGGGCCAGGTCGCGCTCGCGGGCGATCCGCGCGCCTCGAACCAGGCGATCCTGGGCGTTCTGGCGGCGGGCCTCTCCGAAGGCGCGAAGGCGGGCCAGGAATCGGGCGAAAAGGGCCTCGAATTCTTCAAGAAGCTGAACACCTCGGGCAATTTCGTGCCCACCATCGGCAAGGCCGGTACCCTCGCGCAGGGCGCGACGCCGATCGTCATCGCCTGGGACTACAACGCCCTCGAATGGCGCGCGGGCCTGAACGGCAACCCGCCGGCCGAGGTGGTGATCCCGGCTTCGGGCGTGCTCGCGGGCGTCTATGTGCAGGCCATCTCGGCCCATGCGCCGCATCCGAACGCGGCCAAGCTGTGGATGGAATACCTGTATTCGGATGAAGGTCAACTCGCCTGGCTGAAGGGCTACTGCCACCCGGCGCGCTTCAACGCGATGTCGGCCGCCGGCAAGATCCCGCAGGCGCTGCTCGATGCGCTGCCCCCGGCCGAAGCCTATGCCAAGGCCTATTTCCCGACGCTGGACGAGCAGGCCGCGAACAAGGCCGCGGTCACCGGCGGCTGGGACAAGGTCGTGGGCGCCAACGTCCAGTAATCCGGCCGCCGCGCGGCCCTAGAGATCGACCGGCGCGCCGGACCCGGCGCGCCCCCTCCGACCGCCGCCCCCGTCCCGGGAGCGGCCCCGTTCCCCGGAGCCTCCGCGCGTGAGCGATACCTCGACCCCGCCCGTGGCGCGCAGGCGCCTTTCGCTGGCCTGGATGGGCCTGCTGCCCTTTGGCCTGTTCATCCTGCTGTTCCTGATCGCGCCGACGATGAAGATCGTGCTCGGCGCCTTCCAGACGCCGGAGGGCGGCTTCACGCTGGAAAACCTGCGCGGCCTGTTCACGCCCTCGATCCTCTCCAGCTACTGGATCTCGATCAAGATCTCGGTCGCCTCCTCGCTGCTCGGCTGCCTCATTGGCTTCCTGATGGCGGCGGCGGTGGTGCTGGGCGGGCTGCCGCGCGCGATCCGGGCGCCGCTTCTCACCTTCTCCGGCGTGGCCTCGAATTTCGCGGGCGTGCCGCTGGCCTTCGCCTTCCTCGCGACCCTCGGCCCCCTCGGGCTGCTGACGGTGTTCCTCAAGACCCATTTCGGCATCAACCTGCGCGCCATGGGCTTCAATATCCTCAGCTTCTGGGGCCTGACGATCACCTATCTGTTCTTCCAGATCCCGCTGATGATCCTGATCATCACCCCCGCGCTCGATGGCCTGCGCCGCGAATGGCGCGAGGCCGCCGAATGCCTGGGCGCCACGGCCACGCAATACTGGCGGATGGTGGCGCTGCCGATCCTGTTCCCCTCGATCCTGGGCACCTTCGCGCTGCTCTTCGCCAATGCCTTCGGTGCCGTTGCCACCGCCATCGCGCTCACCGGATCGAGCCTGAACATCGTGCCGATCATGCTGTTCGCGCAGATCCGCGGCGACGTTCTGGGCAACCCGCATCTGGGCTACGCCATGGCCATGGGCATGATCATCGTCACCGCCATCGCCAACATTCTCTATATCTGGCTGCGGATGCGCTCCGAAAGGTGGCTGAAATGAAGAAGGCGGCGGCCTGGTCCATCCTGCTCCTCGGGGCGCTCTATTTCATCCTGCCGCTGGTGGGCATGGTGGAATTCTCCCTCTCCATGAAGCGCGGCGAATACAGCTTCGAGGCGTACCGCGTCGTGCTGGCCGATCCGCAATTCCGCGCGACCTTCAGCTATTCGGTGATGATGGCGCTGCTGACGATCGTATTCGGCGTGCTGCTGGTGGTGCCCACGGCTTTCTGGGTGCGGCTGAAGCTGCCCGGCCTGCGGCCCTGGATCGAATTCGTCACCCTGATGCCGCTGGTTATCCCGGCGATCGTCATCGTCTTCGGCTATATCCGGCTTTACAACACCTCGAGCTGGCTGCCGCTCACCGGCACCATGCTCGGTACCAACGTGCTGCTGCTGGTGGGCTACATGACGCTGTCGCTGCCCTATATGTACCGCGCGGTCGATACCGGGCTGCGCACGATCGACGTGGCGACGCTGACCGAAGCGGCGCAGAGCCTCGGCGCCGGCTGGGTGACGATCCTCGCCCGGGTGATCTTGCCCAATACGCTGGTGGCCGTGCTCTCGGGCGCCTTCGTCACCTTCGCGATCGTCATGGGCGAATTCACCATGGCGGCGCTGCTGAACCGGCCGGCCTTCGGCCCCTACCTGCAACTGATGGGCGCGAACCGCGCCTACGAGCCCTTCGCCCTTGCCTCCATCGCCTTCGTCATCACCTGGGCCTGCATGGGGCTGATCCAGCTCGTTACCCGTCTCTCGAAACACGACAAGGCGCGCGCATGAGCTTCCTGACGATCCAGAACCTGCAGAAATCCTTCGGCCCGACCCGCGTGGTGAAGGATTTCAACCTTGCCGTGGAGAAGGGCGAGTTCATCTCGCTGCTCGGGCCTTCGGGCTGCGGCAAGACCACGGTGCTGCGCATGGTGGCGGGCTTCGAGACCCCCACCTCCGGCAGCATCCGCATCGACGGCAAGGACGTGACCGGCCTGCGCCCCAACCAGCGCAACATCGGCATGGTGTTCCAGGCCTATGCGCTGTTCCCGAACCTGACGGTGGCGCAGAACGTGGGCTTCGGGCTCAAGGTCAAGGGCGCGCCCTCGGCCGAGATCGCGAAGCGCGTGCTCGAGATGCTGGAGCTGATCGGTCTGCCGGATCTGGGCGGGCGCTATCCGTTTCAGCTCTCGGGCGGGCAGCAGCAGCGGGTGGCGCTGGCGCGCGCGCTGGCACCGAAGCCGCAGGTGCTGCTGCTCGATGAGCCGCTCTCGGCGCTGGATGCGAAAGTCCGGGTGAGCCTGCGCAACGAGATCCGCACGATCCAGAAGGAGCTCGGGATCACCACGATCTTCGTGACCCACGATCAGGAAGAGGCGCTCTCCATGTCGGACCGGATCGTGGTCATGCATGCGGGCATCGCCGATCAGGTCGGCACGCCGTTCGAGATCTACAACAGCCCGGCGACGCGCTTCGTCGCGGGTTTCGTCGGCACGCTGAACACGATGGAGGCGGAGGTGCTGGATCCGGCCAGCGGCCGCGTCCGCCTCGCCGGGACCGAAGTGATCCTGCACCGCGCCCTGCCCGCCGGCAAGGTCACGCTCGGCCTGCGCCCGGAGGCGATCAGCCTCGGCCAGAACGGCCAGGATACCGCGCTCACCGGCACCATCCGCTCCGTGGACTTCCTGGGCTCGGTCATCCGGCTGCGCGCCGAACTCGGCGGCCAGATCATCGCCTTCGACACGTTCAACAACAGCCTCACCAGCCCGCCGCAGGTTGGCGAGACGGTGGTGCTCGGGCTCAGGGCGGCGGATCTTCTGGTGATCGGCGATTAGGCGGGTGGCTTGCGCTCCTCACGCGCGCGTGATCCCATCGGCGCAAAGGAGATCCCCATGCGCGTCATCCCCCTGCTGATCGTCCCCCTGCTGCTCGCGGCCTGCGTCGACGAGACGCAGCGCCTGCCCGCCGCGAAGGACGATTTCCAGACCTATTGCGCGGCCTGCCATGGCGATGGCACCGCACCCGGGCCGCTGGCCCGGGAAATGAAGCTGCACCCGACGCCGCTGGCCGACCTGACGCGGATGAACGAGGGCAATTTCCCCGAGGCGCGGGTGATGTCGAAGGTGGTGGGCTATACCGAGCACGGCCGCATGATGGGCGCGGATCCGGGCAAGATGCCCGCCTTCTCGCAGATGCTCGACGGGCCGACGATCCTCTATGATACCGGCGACGGCATCCCGACGCCGACGCCGCTGCGGCTGGTGCGGCTGATGGAATATATCAAGAGCATCCAGCAATAGCCGCGACGAAGGATCTGGCCAGGCGCGCGGGGCTGTGGCATCCTGCGCCAAAGGCCGGGAAACGGCCGCACCAAGGGGCAGCAGCATGATCCGCAAGGGCAGTTCGGTCGGACCGTTCATCTATTTCTTCTTCGCCTTCGTGCTTGGCGTCTATTTCACCTTCGCGGCGCTGCAGGGCTCCTACGGCATGTTCCGCCGCGTGCAGATCGACGCCGAAATCGCGAGCCTGACCGCGGAGCGCAACTCGCTTCAGGCCGAGGCGCGCAAGATGGCCAATCTCACGCACCGGCTCTCCGACGATTTCCTCGACCTCGACCTGCTCGACGAGCGCGCGCGCGAAGTGCTGGGCACCGTGCGCCCCGACGAGATCGTCATCCGCTGAAACTGCCTGCCCTAGGCTGAGGCCCGCCGCCCCGCGCGCGCGGGCTTTCGCATGCCCGGCACCAAATGATTGCGCCGCGCGGCCCCATGCTGTATGAGATGGTTTAACGTTGAACTATCTGCGCACAGGGGAGGAAGCCTGATGGCGACTCGCAAGACCCCCGAGACCGGAGCGCCCGAAGGCGCCAATGTCTCGAAGGACGATCTGCTCAAATATTACCGCGAAATGCTGTTGATCCGCCGCTTCGAGGAGAAGGCCGGGCAGCTCTATGGCATGGGGCTCATCGGCGGGTTCTGCCACCTGTACATCGGGCAGGAAGCGGTCGTCGTGGGCCTCGAGGCTGCGGCCGAGGAAGGCGACAAGCGCGTCACCTCCTACCGCGACCACGGCCATATGCTCGCCTGCGGCATGGATCCGCGCGGCGTGATGGCGGAGCTGACCGGGCGCGAGGGCGGCTACAGCCGCGGCAAGGGCGGCTCCATGCACATGTTCTCCAAGGAGCGCCACTTCTATGGTGGCCATGGCATTGTCGGCGCCCAGGTGCCGATCGGGGCGGGGCTGGCCTTCGCCGACAAATACCTCGGCAATGGCCGCGTGACCTTCGCCTATTTCGGCGATGGCGCCGCAAACCAGGGCCAGGTCTACGAGACCTACAACATGGCCGAGCTCTGGGGCCTGCCGGTGGTGTTCGTGATCGAGAACAACCAATATGCGATGGGCACCTCGGTGAAGCGCTCGACGAAGTCGCAGACGCTGTTCGGCCGCGGCGTGGCCTATGGCATCCCCGGCGAGCAGGTGGATGGCATGGATGTGCTGGCGGTGAAGGCTGCGGGCGAAAAGGCCGTGGCGCATTGCCGCGCGGGCAACGGGCCGTATATCCTGGAAATCATGACCTACCGCTACCGCGGCCACTCCATGTCGGACCCGGCGAAATACCGGACCCGCGAGGAAGTGCAGAAGATGCGCGACGAGCGCGACCCGATCGAGAATGTCCGCGCGCTGCTGGTCGAGGGTGGCCACGCCACCGACGAGGACCTGAAGGCGATCGACAAGGAGATCAAGGCGATCGTCAACGACTCGGCCGAATTCTCCAAGGAAAGCCCGGAGCCCGCGCTGAGCGAGCTGTGGACCGATATCTACGCGTGAGGGACTGACACGATGGCAACCGAAATCCTGATGCCCGCGCTCTCCCCCACGATGGAGGAAGGCACGCTGTCGAAATGGCTGGTGAAAGAGGGCGACAGCGTCACCTCCGGCCAGATCATCGCGGAAATCGAAACCGACAAGGCCACGATGGAATTCGAGGCGGTCGATGAAGGCACGGTGGGCAAGCTGCTCGTGGCCGAAGGCACGGCCGGGGTGAAGGTGAACACCCCGATCGCGGTGCTGGTCGAGGAGGGCGAGAGCGCCGATGCCGATGCCGATGCCGCCGCGGCCCCGGCTGCTGCCCCTGCCCCGGTGGCGGCCGCGGCCGCTGCGCCTGCGCCCGCGGCGCCGGTTGCGGTGGTGTCGAACGCCTCGCCCGACTGGCCCGAAGGCACGCCGATGAAGACCATGACCGTGCGCGAGGCTCTGCGCGAGGCCATGGCCGAGGAGATGCGCGCTGACGAGACCGTGTTCCTGATGGGCGAGGAAGTCGCCGAGTATCAGGGCGCCTACAAGATCAGCCAGGGGCTGCTCGATGAATTCGGCGCGAAGCGCGTGATCGACACGCCGATCACCGAATACGGCTTCACCGGCATCGCCGTCGGCGCGGCCTTCGGCGGCCTACGCCCGATCGTCGAATTCATGACGTTCAACTTCGCCATGCAGGCGATCGACCATATCATCAACTCGGCCGCCAAGACGCTCTATATGTCGGGCGGCCAGATGGGGGCGCCGATGGTGTTCCGCGGCCCGAACGGCGCCGCCGCCCGCGTGGGCGCGCAGCACTCGCAGGATTATGCCGCCTGGTATGCCTCGGTGCCGGGGCTGAAGGTGGTGATGCCTTATTCGGCGGCCGATGCGAAGGGCCTTCTGAAGACCGCGATCCGCGATGCGAACCCGGTCGTGTTCCTCGAAAACGAGATCCTTTACGGGAAGTCCTTCGAGGTCCCGGACCTGCCCGATTTCACCATCCCCTTCGGCAAGGCGCGGATCTGGCGCGAGGGCAGCGATGTGACGCTGGTGAGCTGGGGCATCGGCATGGTGCACACGCTGGAGGCCGCGGACCGGCTCGCCGAAATGGGCATTTCCGCCGAGGTGATCGACCTGCGCACCCTGCGCCCGGTGGATTACGACACGGTGCTTGCTTCGGTGATGAAGACGAACCGCTGCGTCACCGTGGAAGAGGGCTGGCCGGTGGCCGCCTTCTCCAACCACCTGTCGGCCGTGATCATGGAGCGCGCTTTCGATTACCTGGACGCGCCGGTGATCAACTGCACGGGCAAGGACGTGCCGATGCCCTATGCGGCAAACCTCGAGAAGCTCGCGCTGATCACCCCGGACGAGATCGTCGCGGCGGTCAAGAAAGTCACCTACCGCTGAGGGGTATGAGAGATGGCAACCGAAATCCTGATGCCCGCGCTGTCCCCCACCATGGAGGAGGGGACGCTGTCGAAATGGCTCAAGCGCGAGGGCGACGAAATCAAATCCGGTGACATCATCGCCGAAATCGAGACCGACAAGGCGACGATGGAATTCGAGGCGGTGGACGAGGGCATCCTGGGCAAGATCCTGGTGCCCGAAGGCAGCGCCGGGGTTAAGGTCAACACGCCCATCGCCGTGCTGGTCGAAGAGGGCGAGGAGGCTTCGGCCGCGCCCGCGCCGAAGGCAGCGACGGCCCCGAAGGCCGAAGCGCCGGCCGCGGCCCCCGTGGCTGCGGCTCCGGCCGCGCCGAAGGCCGATGGCAAGCGCGTCTTTGCCTCGCCGCTCGCGCGCCGGATCGCGGCCGAAAAGGGGCTGGATCTGTCCACGCTCGCGGGCTCCGGCCCGCATGGCCGGATCGTGAAGGCCGATGTGGTGGGGGCGAAGCCCGCGGCGGCGGCTCCGGCGCCCGCAGCGGCCGCGCCCGTCGCGGCGCCTGCGGCGGCACCCGCGCCCGCGGCCTCCAATGTCGCGAAGCTCTATGAGGGCCGCGCCTATGAGGAGGTCACCCTCGACGGCATGCGCAAGACCATCGCCGCGCGCCTGACCGAGGCGAAGCAGACGATCCCGCATTTCTACCTCCGCCGCGAGGTGAAGCTCGACGCGCTGCTCGCCTTCCGTACCGAGCTGAACCACAAGCTCTCGGCCCGGGGCGTGAAGCTCTCGGTCAACGACTTCATCATCAAGGCCTGCGCCATCGCGCTGCAGCAGGTGCCCGATGCCAATGCCGTCTGGGCGGGCGACCGGGTGCTGAAGATGAAGGCCTCGGACGTGGCCGTGGCGGTCGCGATCGAGGGCGGGCTGTTCACCCCGGTGCTGCAGGATGCGGAGGCGAAATCGCTCTCGGCCCTGTCGGCGCAGATGAAGGACCTGGCCAAACGCGCCCGCGACCGCAAGCTCGCGCCGCATGAATACCAGGGCGGCAGCTTCGCGATCTCGAACCTCGGCATGTTCGGGATCGAGAATTTCGACGCGGTGATCAACCCGCCGCATGGCGCGATCCTCGCCGTCGGTGCGGGCATCAAGAAGCCCGTGGTGGGCAAGGACGACCAGATCGAGGTCGCCACCATGATGTCGATGACGCTGTCGGTCGATCACCGGGTGATCGACGGGGCGCTCGGCGCGCAGCTTCTGGCGGCGATCGTCGAGAACCTGGAAAACCCTGTGGCCATGCTGGCCTGATCCCTGCCACCGGCGCGCGCGATCCGCGCGCCGGGGCCCTCAGGGCGTCTCGGTGATCGCGTAGTCGCGCCGGATCTCCCGCGTCGCCCGGCCCCAGTCCGAGGCCTGTACCCGCGCCTGATGCGCCGCGAAGGCTGCCCGGTCCACGAAGTCCTCCGCCACCGTCCATACCAGATCCGCCGCGGGCTCCACCGTGAAGGACAGGCAGCCCGGCTCCGCCCGCGTGCGCGCGATATGCTCCGGCAGATGCGCCCGCACCAGCGCCGCCTCCGCCGCATTCGCGCAGATCAGCCGCCCCGTAAGTCGGATCATCGCATCAGATCGAGCCAGGCGTGCAGCGCCGCCACGGCCTCCGGCTCGTCCAGGAACGGGATATGGGCGCGGTCGGGCACTTCGGCAAAGATCATATCCGGCCGCCGGGCGCGCATTTCCGCCGCCGCATCGGCCCCGAGCAGGTCTGAATTCGCGCCGCGCACGAGGCAGAGCGGCAGCCCCGCGCAGGCATCGAAGAGGGGCCAGGCGGTCGGGATCTCGGCGCCGGTGAAGGCCGCAACGAAAGGCTCGCGCAGGGCCGGATCATAGGTGATCACCACCCGCCCGTCGCGCTCCACATATTGATGCGCGACCTCCGCGCGCCACCGCTCGGGCGGCACGTTGGCAAAGCCCGGAAGCGCGCCGGGCAGCTTCTCGGCCAGTTCTTCGAGCGAGCGCGCCGCCGGGTTCCGGCCCAGATAATCGAAGATCCGCTGCAGCCCCGCCTTTTCCAGCACCGGCCCCACGTCATTCAGCGCGAGACCCAGAAGCCGGTCCCGCGCCACGGCCGCGAGATACATCCCGATCAGCCCGCCGCGCGACGTGCCGAGCACCGCCGCTTGCGCGAGCCCGAGATGATCCAGCAGTTGCAGCGCATCCGCCCCTTCGCGCGGCACGGTATAGCTGGCGGCGCCGGTGAAATCGCTGCCGCCCCGGCCGCGATAATCCATCCGGATCAGCCGGATCCCCGGCAGATGCGGCGCGACATAATCGAAATCCCGCCCGTTCCGCGTGAGCCCCGAAAGCGCCAAGACCGGCAGGCCCTCGCCCTCGTCCTGATAGGCGATCCGCGCGCCGTCATCGGCCTGGAAACTGCGCATGTCCCTGTGTCTCCCCTTGGCAGAGCCCCGTTCCCCGTTACCATAGCCTCAGGAACTGAGAAGACCATGCCCGACACGCTCGAAGATCTGCAGGCCCGCCTCAGCGCTTTGGAAACCCGGATCGAACAGGAATGGGAGGCCCGCCGCGCGGCGATGCATTACCGGATCGAGCGCGGCCGGGTGATCTTCGAGGACAATGTCCGCGCCGCGCACCGCCGCGCCCGGGTGCGGCTCTGGGCCTTCCTGCGGCGCACGAACCTGCTGGTGGTGCTCACCGCGCCGGTGATCTATGCGGGAATCGTGCCCTTCGTGCTGCTGGACCTGTTCGTGAGCAGCTATCAGGCGATCTGCTTCCCGGTGTACCGGATCCAGAAGGTGCGGCCGCGCGACCATATCGTGTTCGACCGCCAGTATCTGGCCTATCTGAACGCGCTGCAGAAATTCAACTGCCTCTACTGCGCCTATGGCAACGGGGTGATTTCCTAAGCACGCGAAATCGCCGGGCGTACCGAGAAATACTGGTGCCCGATCAAGCATGCCTCCCGGGTGAAGGGCACGCACCGGCACTATTGCGATTTCTGCGACTACGGCGACGCCGAGGGATTCTGCAAAGGCCAGGAGAAGCTCCGCAAGGAGCTCCGCCATATCAAGGATGCCTAGAGGTTCTCGGGCTGCGGCATGCCGAGCACATGGAAGCCGCAATCCACCAGCACCACATCGCCCGTGGAGCATTTGCCGTAATCGGAGCAGAGCCACACCGCGGTGCCGCCCACGGCCTCCAGCGTCGCGTTCTGCCGCAGCGGGCTGTTTGCCTCGGTGAAGCGGAAGGTCTTGCGCGCGCCGCCGATGGCCGCGCCCGCCAGCGTCTTCATCGGGCCGGGGCTGATCGCATTCACGCGGATCCCCTGCGGGCCGAGGTCATTGGCCAGATAGCGCACCGAGCTCTCGAGCGCGGCCTTGGCCACGCCCATCACGTTGTAGAACGGCGTCACCCGGTTCGAGCCGCCATAGGTCAGCGTCACCAGCGAGCCGCCCTCCGGCATGATCTCCGCCGCGCGCCGGGCCACGTCGATGAAGCTGTAGACCGAGATGCACATCGAATTCTTGAAATTCTCGCGCGAGGTATCGGCGAAGCGGCCGGCCAGCTCGTTCTTGTCGGAATAGGCGATGGCATGGACGAGGAAATCGATGCTGCCCCATTCCGCCTTCAGCCGCGCGAAGGCCGCATCCAGGCTCGCATCGTTGTTCACATCGACATCAAGCAGGAATTCGGAGCCGAGCGAGGCCGCAAGCGGCGCTACCCGCTTGCCGAAGGCCTCGCCCTGATAGGAAAACGCCAGCTCCGCGCCCTCGGCATGCAGCGCCTTGGCGATGCCCCAGGCGATCGAATGGTCATTGGCGACGCCCATGACCAGCCCGCGCTTGCCCTTCATCAGTTCAGCCATGGATTACCCCAGATATTTCGAAAGCAGCATGGAGCCATTGGTGCCACCAAAGCCGAAGCTGTTGGTCATCACCGTGTCGAGGCCCGCGTTGAGGACGGTTTTCGTCGCGATTTCGGCCGGGTCGAGCGCCGGATCCAGCGTCTCGACATTGATCGAGGGCGCGATGAAATCGTCTTGCAGCATCAGCAGGCAATAGATCGCCTCGGCCGCCCCGGTCGCGCCCTGGCTGTGCCCGGTCATCGACTTGGTCGAGCTCACCGGCGGCGTATGACCGCGCCCGAATACCCGGCGCACCGCCTCGATCTCGCCCACATCGCCCACCGGCGTCGAGGTGCCATGGGCGTTGATATAGCTCACCTTGCGGCCCTCGGGCAGCGATTTCAGCGCCATCCGCATCGCGCGCTCGCCGCCCTCGCCCGAGGGTGCCACCATGTCGTGGCCGTCCGAGGTCGCGGCGAAGCCCGTGACCTCGGCATATATCTTCGCACCGCGCGCCAGCGCGTGCGACAATTCCTCGAGCACGACGATGCCGCCGCCGCCCGCGATGACGAAGCCGTCGCGGTTCGCGTCGAAGGCGCGCGAGGCCTTCTCCGGCGTGTCGTTGAACTTCGAGGACATCGCGCCCATCGCATCGAACAGGCAGCTGAGCGTCCAGTCGAGCTCCTCCGCCCCGCCGGCAAACATTACATCCTGCTTGCCGAAGGCGATCTGCTCCGCCGCGGCACCGATGCAATGCAGCGAGGTCGAGCAGGCCGAGGTGATCGAATAGCTGATGCCCTTGATCTTGAACGCCGTCGACAGGTTCGCCGAGATGGTCGAAGACATGCATTTCGGCACCGCAAGCGGCCCGATCCGCTTCGGCGAGCCGGAATTCAGCACCACCTGATGCGCCGCGAACATCGCCGAGGTCGAGGGTCCGCCGGAGCCCGCGATCAGCCCGGTATGGACGTTCGACACATCCGCCTCGGTCAGGCCCGCATCGCGGATCGCCTGATCCATCGCGATCCAGGCATAGGCCGCGCCCGGCCCCATGAAGCGCAGCGTGCGCTTCTCCACATGCTCGGCCACATCGAGCTTCACCGCGCCCGCGATCTGGCTGCGGAAGCCGCGCTCGATCATGTCCTGGTTCGCGGAAATGCCGGAGCGGCCGGCCTTCAGGCTCTCCACCACTTCCGCAGCGGAATTCCCGATCGGCGAGACGATGCCCAGCCCGGTGACGACGACACGGCGCATGATGGCCTCCTGTTCTGGGTCAGCTCTCGGAAAGAGCGACCTTCATGTCCTTGACCTGATAGATCACTACTCCGTCCGCCTCGACGATACCATCGGCGACGCCCATTGTCAGGCGGCGGGTCTGCACGGCCTTGGTGAAATCGACCTTGTAGGTCAGCATCTTGCGGTCCGGGCGGACCATGCCGGTCAGCTTCACCTCGCCCACGCCGAGCGCATAGCCCCGCCCGAGCCAGCCGCGCCAGCCGAGGTTGAACCCGGTCAGCTGCCACAGCCCGTCGAGCCCGAGGCAGCCCGGCATGATCGGGTTGCCGGGGAAATGGCATTCGAAGAACCACAGATCCGGGGTGATGTCGAATTCCGCCACCACATGGCCCTTGCCATGCGTCCCGCCATCGGCGGAGATTTCGGTGATCCGGTCCATCATCAGCATCGGCGGCGCGGGCAGCTGGGCATTGCCCGGCCCGAACAGCTCTCCGCGCGCGCATTTCAGCAGGTCTTCTTTACCGAAACTCGTCGGATAGAGCGTCATCGAAGCCTTTCCCCCCAAATGGTTTGCACTCCCTTATCACCCGGCGGGGCGCCGGTGCAAGGCCGCTCGGCCCCGCCGCCTGCCCCGCCTCCGGCGCGGTTTTCTCATTGTCACGGGCCGGGTGCAGGCCCTATATCTTCTTCATGGACAGGGAATGCGCAAAGATGACGGCGGATGAGCAGCAGCGCGGCCGCGTATGGCTGGTGGCGGGCGGCCTCAGGCCGACGCGCCAGCGGCTTTCGCTTGCAGCACTTCTGGTCGGCGACGGGCAGAACCGCCATGTCACCGCCGAGAGCCTCTATGCCGCCGCCAGCGCCCGGGGCGAGCGGGTCTCGCTCGCCACCGTCTACAACACGCTGCGCGCCTTCTGCGATGCGGGCATCATGCACGAAATCACCGTCGACGGCAGCCGCAGCTACTTCGACACCCGAATCGACGACCACCCGCATTTCCTGTGGGAGGACGAGAACCTGCTGACCGATGCCCCGCCGGAGGAGCTGGAGCTCGCCCGCCTGCCGGTCCCGCCCGCGGGCACCGTGATCACCCGCGTGGATGTGGTGATCCGGGTGCGCAAGGCCTGAGCGCGCGCTCCGCCGTCAGCCCGCCTCCCCGTCCAGCCGCGCCCGCAGCGCGGTGATCCGGTCGCGCAGATCGACCAGCTCCGCCATAGGCATCCCCGTCGCCTCTAGGATTGCCTCCGGCACATGGGCGGCCTGCGCCTGCAGCGCCTGTCCGGCCGCCGTCAGCGAGACCAGTGTTTCGCGCTCATCCTTCGGATTGCGCGCTCGGGCCACGAGCCCCGCCCCTTCCAGCCGCTTCACCAGCGGCGTCAGCGTCCCTGAATCCAGCCGCAGCTGCGCCCCGAGCGCCTTCACCGGCAGCGGCTCCGGCGCAGACCAGAGCACGGTGAGCACCAGATACTGCGGATAGGTCAGCCCCAGCGGGTCCAGCAGGACCCGATAGGTCCGCGTGAGCGCGTGATTGGCGGCGTAGATCGCGTAGCAGATCATGTCTGCTGGGGAGAGGGTCTGGGTCATAAGGCAAAATACATTGCGCGCAATCTTCTTGCAAGCCGCCCGATTTCAGTTTATTGAATTGCGCGCAATCTAATTGTCAGCAACGGAGCCCTTCATGACCACCCCGATCACCCCCGCCTATTCCACCACCGCCATCGCCACCGGCGGCCGCGACGGGCGCGCGCGTACGCTCGATGGCGCCATCGACGTGAAGCTCGCCACGCCGCGCGAGCTGGGCGGCAATGGCGATGGCAACAACCCCGAGCAGCTTTTCGCCGCGGGCTATGCCGCCTGCTATCTCGGCGCGATCAAATTCGCGGCCAGCCAGGACAAGAGCCTGCCGCGCGTGCCCGTCGATATCACCGTGCAAGCCACCGTCGGCATCGGCCCGCGCCCGGATCAGGGCTTCGGCCTGAAGGTCGGGCTCGACGTCGCCCTGCCCGGCCTCACGGCTGAGGACGCCGCGCGCCTCACCGCCGCAGGCCATGGCATCTGCCCCTACAGCCACGCCACCCACGGCAATATCGAGGTCATCACCACCGTGACCCTCTGATCCGAAATGCAAAAGGCCCCGGGGTTTCCCCCGGGGCCAATGCCGCCCATGCCGGGCAGATCAGTCTTTGGCGCGCTCGACGTAGCTGTTGTCGGCGGTGCTGATGATGATGCGGGTGCCCACGCCGATATGCGGCGGAACCATCACGCGGATGCCGCCGGTGCAGGTGGCGGGCTTGTAGCTGGAGGAAGCGGTCTGCCCCTTGACCACCGGCTCGGTCTCCTCGACCTCCACCGTCACCTTCTGCGGCAGCTCGATCGACAGCGCCACGCCCTCATGGGTCAGCAGCCAGACGCGGATCCCGTCGCGCAGGTGCACCTTGGCATCGCCCACCACATCGCCCGAAACGGTGATCTGGTCGTAGCTTTCGGGGTTCATGAAGTGGAAGCCTTCGCCATCCTCGTAGAGGAAGTCGTATTCGTTCTCGTCCACATGCGCCTTTTCGACGGTATCGACGGTGCGCCAGCGCTCCGAGACCTTCACGCCATCGAGGATGCGGCGCATTTCGACCTGGGTGACCGAGTTGCCCTTGCCCGGGTGGATGTTCTCGGCGGTGAGAACGACGTAGAGCACGCCGTCCATGTCGATGACGTTGCCCTTGCGGATCGAGGAGGCGATGACTTTGGCCATAGATGCGGTCCTTGGTTGGTCGTGGCAGGCTCTGGCGCCCGGATGGCAGAGCGCCTAAACCATCCCGAAGCGAATTTCCAGTCGAAAGCCTGCAAGATGCCCGATACGCCCTGGTGGTCTCCCGAACGCCACGCCGACCGCCGCCCGCTGCTGCTGGCGCGCAACCGGATTCGCCGCGCGATCGGCGGCTGGCTGGACGCACGGGAGTTCCTGGAGGTGGATCCGGCGGCGCTGCAGGTCAGCCCCGGCAACGAGGCGCATCTGCACGGCTTTGCCACCAGCGCGATCGGCAATGACGGGCGCGCGCAGCCGATGTATCTGCACACCTCGCCGGAATTCGCGATGAAGAAGCTGCTCGCGGCGGGCGAGCGGCGGATCTATGCCTTCGCCCATGTCTGGCGCAACCGTGAGCGCGGCGCGCTGCACAGCCCCGAATTCACCATGCTGGAATGGTACCGCGCGGGCGAGGACTACACCGTTCTGATGGACGACACCCATGTGATGATCGGGCTGGCCGCGCAGGCAGCCGGGGCAGAGCGGCTGCGCTTCCGCGGCGCGGACTGCGACCCGTTCGCGCCCTATGAGCGGCTGAGCGTGGCCGAGGCCTTCGCGCGCCATGCCGGGATCGACCTGCTGGCCACTTGCGACGGCGCCGAGACCGATGCGGCTGCCCTGCGCGCGCAGGCCCGGGCGCAGGGGATCGGCGTGCGCGACGATGACACATGGTCCTTCCTGCTGTCGAAAATCCTGGTGGAGAAGGTCGAGCCGCATCTGGGCCATGGCCGCGTGACGGTCCTCGACCGCTATCCGGCGGCGGAGGCGGCGCTCGCGCGCCCGGCGCCCGATGATGCCCGCGTGGCGGAGCGGTTCGAGGTCTATGCCTGCGGGGTGGAGCTTGCGAACGGGTTCGGGGAGCTGACGAATGCCGCCGAGCAGCGCCGCCGCTTCGAGCTGGAAATGGACGAAAAGGCGCAGATCTACGGCGAGCGCTACCCGATCGACGAGGAGTTTCTGGACGCTTTGGCGCAGATGCCCGCGGCCAGCGGCATCGCCCTCGGCTTCGACCGGCTGGTGATGCTGGCCACCTCCGCGCCGCGGATAGACGATGTGATCTGGACGCCGGTGGCCGACCTCTCGCCTCCCCGGCGCTGAAATCGGGAAAGCCACTGCGGCTTGCGCGATGCGCGCACCGCAGCAGGGGCCAGCCCAGGGCAGAACCGGCGAAGCCGCGAGACGCCGGGCCGAAGGCGTGTATTCTTGGCTGGCCCCGACACGCAACCGCTGTCCCTGCCGCCTCCCTGGCAGGGAAACGGCAGCTCAGAACGGCGAGAACACGCGGTACTGCCGCAGCACCTCCATCGGCACGATATCCAGGACCCGCCGATGCGTCGCCTCCAGCACCACATGCGGCGCGCATCCCTCCTGATGCGCCTCCAGAAAGCGCGCCGCGCACAGGCACCAATGGTCCCCCGGCTTCAGCCCCGGGAATTTGAACTCGATCCGCGGCGTGCTGAGGTCGTTGCCGATATATCTGGACCAGGCCAGAAACTCCGCGTTGGCAATCACGCAGACCGTGTGCTGGCCGGTATCCTGGACGCAGGTATTGCAATACCCATCCCGAAAGAACCCGGTTCGCGGCTCCATCGAGCATGGCTCGAGCCGCCCGCCGAGGACATTGACCGAAGCCTCCATTCCCATCTTCGCTCCTCCCGATTTCGTGATCAGGGTGCGCGAGCGTCAGGATTCGGACAAGAGGCTGTTACAGGGATGTCATCGCATCCGGATCGGCTGCCCTCGCGATGCGTGCGGGCGGCCGGTCCTGCCGGGCCGGATCAGTAGATGTAGCGGATCTGATCGGCCCAGTAGCGCTCGATCAGGCGCAGGGAGTCGTTCATCTCGACCAGCGTGGCGCTGCTCAGGATGTGGCGCGAGACGAGGCCGGTCGCGTGCCGCTCGAACAGATCCGAGACGGTCTGGCGCAGCGCGCGCCCCTTCGGCGTCAGCCGCACGCGGACGGAGCGGCGGTCGATCTCGGAACGCTGGTGATGCATATAGCCCGCCTCGACCAGCTTCTTCAGATTGTAGCTGACATTGGAGCCCTGATAGTAGCCACGGCTCTTCAGCTCGCCCGCGGTGACCTCGTTCTCGGCAATATTGTAGAGCAGAAGCGCCTGCACCGGATTGATTTCCAGAATCCCCAGCCGCTCGAACTCGTCCTTGATCACATCGAGAAGCAGCCGATGCAGACGCTCGATCAATCCCAGGAACTCAAGATAGTCCGCGAAGACCGGCGAAGGAACCTGCGCCTCCTCGGGCTTCTTCATGGGGGTCTGGAAAGTCATTCAAATCTCCGCCGTTTCGTACCCGACAGAGATTCGTACAAAAGCCCGAACATTCAGTTAAGCGCGGAAAAATTCACCGTACGCTGCCTGCAGGGCGGTGCCGGGCGCGCGCGAAAGCGCCGATTTCGGCCAGCAAAACACTATATTTTTCCGGGCATTGCTGGCCGCCGGTGATCCAGGGATAGAGATCCTGGTCGTTCTCCTCGAGCAGTGCGTCATAGAGATCCAGCGCCGCCTCCGACATCCCCGCCAGCCGCTCGTCCGACCAGGGTCCGAGGATGAGGTCCATCTCCTTCGTGCCGCGCCGCCAGCTGCGCATCCGCATCCGTTTCAGCCGTGCCTCGGTGGTTTCCATCGGGTCCTCCTGTTTGGACCGGGCTTGCCTCGTGCCCGCGCGCGCGTCAAGAGGCCAGATCGCCGTTGAACCGGCGCGCGGGCGGGCGTAAAGCATGGCCCCGGTGAGAGTACCCCAGATTCAACCGGAGCATCCGAAATGGCCTTCCTTTCCGATACGCTGGCACGCGTGAAGCCTTCGCCGACCATCGCGGTCACCAACAAGGCCCGCGAGCTGAAAGCCGCGGGCCGCGACGTGATCGGCCTCGGCGCAGGCGAGCCCGATTTCGACACTCCGGACAACATCAAGAAGGCCGCGATCGCCGCGATCGAGAACGGCAAGACGAAATACACCGCCGTCGACGGCATCCCGGAGCTGAAGCAGGCGATCTGCGAGAAGTTCGCCCGCGAAAACGGGCTGAGCTACAAGCCGTCGCAGATCACGGTAGGCACCGGCGGCAAGCAGGTGCTGTACAACGCGCTGGTGGCCACGCTGAACCCGGGCGACGAAGTGCTGATCCCGGCGCCCTACTGGGTGAGCTACCCGGACATGGTGCTGCTGGCCGGCGGAACGCCCACCTTCGTGGAGGGCAACATGCAGACGGGCTACAAGATCACGCCCGAGCAGCTCGATGCCGCGATCACGCCGAAGACCAAGTGGTTCATCTTCAACTCGCCCTCGAACCCTTCCGGCGCGGCCTATACCCGGGCCGAGCTGAAGGCGCTCACCGAAGTGCTGCTGAAGCATCCGCAGGTCTGGGTCATGTCGGACGACATGTACGAGCATCTGGTGTTCGGCGATTTCGAATTCACCACGCCCGCGCAGGTGGAGCCCGCGCTCTATGACCGCACGCTGACCTGCAACGGCGTGTCCAAGGCCTATGCGATGACCGGCTGGCGGATCGGCTACGCGGGCGGGCCGGAAAGCCTGATCAAGGCGATGGGCAAGGTGCAGTCGCAATCGACCTCGAACCCCTCCTCGATCAGCCAATATGCGGCGCTGGAGGCGCTGAACGGCCCGCAGGACTACATCACCGAGAGCAAGCAGGCCTTCGAGCGCCGCCGCGACCTGGTGGTGGCCGCGCTGAACACCTGCCCCGGCATCACCTGCCCGGTGCCGGAAGGCGCGTTCTACGTCTATCCCTCGATCGCGGGTTGCATCGGCAAGACCTCAAAGGGCGGCGTCAATATTGCCGATGACGAAGCCTTCGCCTCGGCGCTGCTGGAGGAGAACGGCGTCGCCGTGGTGTTCGGCGCGGCCTTCGGCCTCTCGCCCAACTTCCGCATCAGCTATGCCACGTCGGACGCGCAGCTGACCGAGGCCTGCGCCCGGATCAAGGCCTTCTGCGAAGGGCTGAAATAAGCCCGGCCCCTGCCAGGGAGAAACGTGAGGGCGCCTTCGGGCGCCCTTCTTCATCGCGTGACGGGCAGGCTCAGCACAGGGCGCGCCGGGTCAGGCCCGCAGCCAGGGCCCGCGCCAGAACCGCAGCGTGAGAATGCTGGCCGAGCAGGCGAGCCCCACCGCCAGCCCCGCCCAGAGCCCGACGCCGCCAAAGCCCAGCCCGAAGGCGAGCAGGTAGCTCACCGGGATCCCCACCAGCCAGTAGCTGCACCCGGCCACGATCATCGGCACCCGCGTATCCTGCACCCCGCGCAGCAGGCCGAGCGCCATCACCTGCCCGGCATCGAACAGCTGGAACAGCCCGCCCACCGCCAGCAGGAGCGTGCCGAAGGCCAGGATCTGTGCGGCCTCCGCGGCGCTCCTGTCGAGGAACAGCCCGATCAGGATCTTGGGCATGGCCAGGAAGGCCACCACCGTCAGCAGCCCAACGGAGAACGACAGCACCAGCGCCGCGATCGCCCCGTCGCGCAGGCCGCGCAGGTCGCCCGCGCCGCGCGCCCGCCCGGCGCGGATCGTGGCGGCGTTCGAAACCCCCATATGGATCATGAAGGCGAGCGAGGCGAGCTCGAGCGCGATGCCATGCGCGGCAAGCTCCACCGTGCCGATCCAGCCCATCATCACCGCCGAAGCCTGGAACATCGAGGTTTCGAACACCGAGGTCAGCCCGATCGGCATGCCCAGCCGGAACACGAGGCGGAATGCCTCCCAATCCGGGCGCCAGAACCGGGCAAAGAGATCGAACCGGCGCAGCTCGCGCTGGCGCGCGGCATAGAGCATCAGAATGCCCGCCGAGAGAAACTGCACCATCACCGAGCTGAGCGCCGCGCCGCGCAGGCCGAGCTGCGGCAGGCCGAGATTGCCGAAGATCAGGAGCCAGTTCGAAACGATATTGAAGCACACCGCCGCGAGCGTGACCCACAACACCACCCGCGTGCGCTCAAATGCGCTCAGATAGGCGCGCATCACCGCGACGACCAGCGCCGGCACCATGCCCCACATCGCCACGCGCAGGAATTCCTGCGTCATCGCGGCGATCTCGGGCTTCTGGCCGAGGCCGCGCAGGATCGCGCCCGACTGCCACAGCACCGGCAGCATGCACAGCCCCGCCAGCATCGACAGCCAGATCGCCATGCGCGCATCGCGCCGCACCTGGGTTTCGTCGCCCGCGCCGAGCGCGGCCGCGATCCGCCCCATCAGCGCATAGGCGAAGCCGGAGCCGAGCAGGAACAGCACCCAGAAGAACCCCGCCCCCAGCACCACCGCGGCCAGCTCCTGCACCCCGTACCAGCCCATCATCACCGTATCGGTGACATGGAGCCCCATCTGCGCGAGGTTCGACCCGACCAGCGGCAGGCCGAGCGTGAGCAGCGCCCGGATCTGGGCGGCGAAGCTGAGGCGCGGGGCGGTCTGGGGGCGATGCATGGACATGGTGCGGACGCTAGCGAAGCCCCCCCGCCCCGTCCAGCGCCGCCTTGTACCGATACAGGCACCCCGGGCCGATGCGCGCTCGGCCAGGAGAAGGGCGCAGGAAGCCTCAGTCGCGCGCGCGGCCGGTGATCATCGGCGTGATCAGATCCTGCCGCTTCCAGAGCCGGTAATAAAGGATCGCCGCCACATGCAGCGCCACCAGCCCGAGAAGCACATTACCCAGAAGCCCGTGCAGCGATACCGCCTGCCGGTTCCACCCCGCAGAGACATAGCCCGCCAGCGGCCCGGTGTTGATGTAATCCTCCGGATCCATGGTGAGCCCGGTCACGACCTGCGCCGTCAGCACCAGCAGCATCGCCACCACCGACCAGCCCCCGAGCGGATTGTGCCCGCGCAGAGGGGAGGCCTGCCGCGCGGGCAGGGTGCGCAGATAGGCCAGCACCGCGCCCGGCCCGCGCACGAAGGCGGCGAACCGGGCCGTCCGCGGCCCGATGATGCCCCAGACGAGCCGGAACGCCAGCAGCCCGCAGACGGCATAGCCGAGCCAGAAATGCCAGGTCATCTGCAGCGGCCCGAACCGGCCCAGCAGCCACCCCGCCGTGACCGCCGCCGCCAGCGCCCAGTGGAACAGCCGCAGCAGCGGGTCCCACACCGGCCAGTCCTGCGGCCCCTCCTGCGGCCCGCTCATTTCAGCCGATAGGCGTCGTGGCAGGCCTTGCAGGTGCCGCCCATCTGCCCCATCGCCGCCGCGAAGGCCTTGCCATCGGTGCCCTGCGCCGCCGCGACCAGCGTTTCACCTGCGGCCTTGAACGCGGCTTCCTTCTTCAGGAAATCGTCGAAATTCGCCCAGATCTCGGGCTTTGCCTCATTGTCGCCCGGGATTTCTTTCGCGGAGGTGCCGGCCGGGAAGATGGTCTTGAAATCCTTCGCCAGCAGCGGCGCGAGCTGCGCCGCCTGCGCCTTCGCCGCCGCCGGATCGAAGGATTTCGCCAGCTCGCCCATCTTCTTGGCCTGCTGCCCGAGGCTCTTGAAATAGGCCTGCCGGTCGGCAACCGCGCCTGCGGTATCGGCCTGAGCGATGCTCAGCGCCCCGAGGACGAGGGCGGCGGGGAGAGTGAAAAGGGCAAATCTGCGCATGGGTCGGCTCCTGATAATCCGGGGTCGAGAATATTGCACCGCAGCGCGGTTTCGCCGCAGTGCAACAAGGCTGCCATGCTGCGCAGCATTCCGTCCAGAACGCAGGGGCGCGGATCACGCAAAAGTCATGCCCGCGCCACATTATTACACTTTGTCAGACCTTTGCGGCGCGGCCCGCGGCGGGCCATGCCACAGGCTCATTTGGCCGCTTCCGGCGCCGCCCCGCGGCCGAAGCCCCGCAGCGAGGGGTGCAGCGCCGAGCCGAGCACATGCTCCGAGCGGTGCACCACATGGCTCGCATGGCCCACGATCAGCGGGTCGGGCTCGGTGGCAATGGCCGGGTCCTTGTCCGGGTAATCCAGCGTCGAGAGGAAATGGCGCATGCAGTTCAGCCGGGCGCGCTTCTTGTCGTTCGATTTCACGATGACCCAGGGCGCATCGGCGGTGTCGGTATAGAAGAACATCGCCTCCTTGGCCTCGGTGTAATCGTCCCATTTGTCGAGCGAGGCGAGGTCGATCGGGCTCAGCTTCCAGCGCTTCAGCGGGTCGGTCTCACGCTCCTGAAAGCGGCGGCGCTGCTCGGGCTGAGTGACCGAGAACCAGTATTTGTAAAGCCGGATACCGGAGCGCACCAGCATCCGCTCGAGATCCGGCGTCTGGCGCATGAATTCCAGATATTCGGTGGGCGTGCAGAAGCCCATCACCCGCTCCACCCCGGCGCGGTTGTACCAGCTGCGGTCATAGAACACCATTTCGCCCGCCGTCGGCAGGTGCCGGATGTAGCGCTGGAAGAACCACTGGCCCTTCTCGGGCTCGGAGGGCTTGTTCAGCGCCACCACCCGGGCGAAGCGCGGGTTCAGATGCTCCATGAAGCGCTTGATCGTGCCGCCCTTGCCCGCGGCATCGCGCCCCTCGAACAGGATCACGAATTTCTGCCCCGTCTCCTGCGCCCAGATCTGCACCTTCAGCAGCTCCGCCTGCAACAGCGCCTTCTCCTGCTCGTAGGCCGGCCGGCCCATGCGGCGCGGATAGGGGTAGCGGCCGCTCTCGAAAGCGATGCGGATCGCATTCGGATCGAGCTTCGGGAAGGCCTGCGGCCCGCTCAGCGCGGCGTCGCCCGCCTGTGGCAGAGCTGTGGCCTCGGGCCCGCACGCGGCGGCGCCCGTCTGCGGCATCGGGGTGGCCTGGGGCTCGGAGAGGTCATCGGCGGGCGGGATCGGCGGGGGGAAGGTCCGGTCATCCATGCGGTATGCGCTCCTGTAAAAATCCGGCGCAGTGTAACAGCCGCATGACGCCCCGTCTTTGACCCGCATCAATCCGCCCCTTCCCTTTCGCGCCGCGCCGGGGCACGGTTCGGCAAAACAGGAGGGATCATGATCACGATCTGGGGTGTGTACCGCTCGCGCGCCACGCGCAACATCTGGGCTCTGGAGGAGCTGGGGCTCGAATGGCGGCTGCGCCCGGTGATCCAGGCGTACCGGCTGGAGGCGAAGGAGATCGACCCGCGCGCGCCCGATGCGCCGTTCAACACCCGCTCGCCCGAATTCCTGCGGCTCTCGCCCGCGGGCGCGATCCCGGTGATGGAGGAGGCGGGCTTCGTGCTCACGGAATCGCTCGCGATCAACCTGTGGCTGGCGCAGAAGGCGGGCGGGCCGCTCGCGCCGAAGGACGCGCGCGAGACGGCGCAGATGATGCAATGGGCGCTCTATGGCGCGACCTGGATCGAGGAGCATGCGCTCGCGATCCAGACCCTCTTTGCCGCCGAGGAGCGCGAGGAATCGGCGCTCTCCGTCGCCGAGGCGAAGCTCGCCCGCCCGCTCGCGGTGCTGGAGGCACATCTGGCCACGCACAGCCATATGGTCGGCGGGCGCTTCACCGTGGCCGACATCAACATGGCCGAGATCCTGCGCTATGCCCAGGCGGACGCCGCGCTGATGGCACGCTTCCCGCGGGCGAAGGGCTGGCTGGAGCTGTGCCAGGCGCGCCCGGCCTTCAAGAAGATGTGGCAGGCCCGGCTCGCGGAGCCGGTCTGACGGGCGCCGGTTCTGGGCGCCGGTTCTGCCTGAAATCCGGGCGCGGGGCCGTGGCCGCCCCTGCCCGGGCCCTGCGCCGCTTGCCCCTGCCCCCCAAGCTGCGGTATCCCTTCGGTCAAAGACCACAAAGGAAAGAGCAGCATGGCCGACGATCTCCTCTCCGCGCAGGCAGAGACCTATGACGCCTCCTCGATCGAGGTGCTCGAAGGGCTGGAGCCGGTGCGCAAGCGCCCGGGGATGTATATCGGCGGCACCGACGAGCGCGCGCTGCACCATATGGTGGCCGAGATCCTCGACAATGCGATGGACGAGGCGGTGGCGGGCCATGCGACCCGGATCGGGGTCGAGCTGAACGCCGATGGCTCCGTCACCATCACCGACAACGGCCGCGGCATTCCGGTGGACCCCCATCCCAAATTCCCCGGCAAATCCGCGCTCGAGGTGATCCTGTGCACCCTGCATGCGGGGGGCAAGTTCTCCAACAAGGCCTATTCCACCTCGGGCGGGCTCAATGGCGTGGGCTCCTCGGTGGTGAACGCGCTCTCGGACATCATGATCGTGCAGGTCGCGCGCAACAAGGAGCTGTTCGAGCAGCGCTTCTCGCGCGGGGTGCCGCAGGGCCCGGTGGAGAAGCTCGGCGCCGCCCCGAACCGGCGCGGCACCACGGTGACCTTCCACGCCGACCCGGAGATCTTCGGTGCGCTCACGCTGAAGCCTGCGCGCCTGTTCCGGATGACGCGCTCCAAGGCCTATCTGTTCTCCGGCGTGGAGATCCGCTGGAAATCCGCGATCGACGATGGCGAAACCCCGGTCGAGGCAGTGTTCCACTTCCCGAACGGGCTCGCCGATTTCCTGAACGAGACGCTTTCGGGCACCTCCACCTATTCGGATCGCCCCTTCGCAGGCCGCGTCAGCTTCGAGGAGAAGTTCGGCATTCCGGGGGCGGTGGAATGGGCGATCAACTGGACGCCGATGCGCGACGGCTTCATCCACAGCTACACCAACACCGTGCCCACCCCCGAGGGCGGTACCCATGAGGCAGGGTTCTGGGCCGCGATCCTGAAGGGCGTGCGCGCCTATGGCGAGCTGTCGAACAACAAGAAGGCCGCGCTCATCACCCGCGACGACATGCTCACCGGGGGCTGTGCGCTTCTGTCGGTGTTCATCCGCGAGCCCTCCTTCGTCGGCCAGACCAAGGACCGGCTGAGCACCGAGGAAGCCGCGAAATGGGTCGAAAGCGCGGTGCGCGACCATTTTGATAACTGGCTGGCCTCGGATCCGAAATCGGCGGGCGCGATCCTCGATTTCCTGGTGCTGCGCGCCGAGGAGCGGCTGCGGCGGCGCGCGGAGAAGGAAACCTCGCGCAAGACCGCGACGAAGAAGCTGCGCCTGCCCGGCAAGCTGGTGGATTGCTCCGCCACCAACCGCGACGGCACCGAGCTGTTCATCGTCGAAGGGGACTCGGCCGGCGGCTCGGCCAAGATGGCGCGCGACCGCACCCACCAGGCGCTCCTGCCGCTGCGAGGCAAGATCCTGAACGTGCTCGGCGCGGCCAGCGCGAAGCTCGGTCAGAACCAGGAGATCAACGACCTGTCGCAGGCGCTTGGCGTGGCGCTCGGCACGAAATTCCGCATCGACGATCTGCGCTATGACAAGGTCATCATCATGACCGACGCCGATGTGGACGGCGCCCATATCGCCTCGCTGCTGATGACCTTCTTCTTCACCCAGATGCGGCCGCTGATCGACAAGGGCCACCTGTATCTGGCCTGCCCGCCGCTTTACCGGCTGACGCAGGGCGCGCGGCGGATCTATGTGGCCGATGACGCCGAAAAGGAAATCTGGCTGCAGAAGGGCCTCGGCGGCAAGGGCAAGATCGACGTGCAGCGCTTCAAGGGCCTCGGCGAGATGGACGCCAAGGACCTGAAGGACACCACGATGAACCCCGCCACCCGCAAGCTGATCCGGGTCACCACCGCCGACGATTTCCCGGGCGAAACCTCGGATCTGGTGGAGCGGCTGATGGGCAAGAAGCCGGAGCTGCGCTTCCAGTATATCCAGGAAAATGCCCGTTTCGTGGAGGAGCTTGACGTCTAGCTTTCCCGGAAGGTAAATTGATGCCAGAGTGAGGACGGTTTCGCCGGGAGTGGCACTGTGCATGTAACGAGACCCCCGGGGGGCAAACGTGGTTGAGATCCGTCCCCCGCATTCCCTGAGCAGCACCACTGAGGACACGCTGCTGCGGCTGCGCGGGGAGCTGACGGTCTGGACCCTGCCCGACCTGCCCGAGGGCGGCGCGCGGCTGGATCTGTCGGGGCTCGCGCGGCTCGATACGGCGGGCGCCTGGGCACTGGCGGAGCGTCAGCGCGCGGGGGCGCAGCTCGAGGGGCTCTCGGAGCCGCATGCGAAGCTTCTGGAGGTTGTCACCGCCGCCCTGCCCCGGCCCGAGCCCGCGCCGCAGGGCCATGCCGGATGGCGCGTGCTGCTCGCGCGCCTCGGCGCCCATATGGCCTTCCTCGCCGGGCAGGTGATGGAGATGGCCGAATATCTCGGGCGCTTCCTCGCGGGCTGCTGGCGCGCCGTGCGCCACCCTTCGGACTTCCGCTTCACCGCGCTTATCTATCACTGCCAGGAGACCGGGCTGCGCGCGGTGCCGATTGTGGCGCTGATGGCCTTCCTCATCGGGATCGTGCTGGCCTTTCAGGGCGCGGCACAGCTGAAGCAGTTCGGCGCAGAGATTTTCGTGGTGAACCTGATCGCGATCTCGCTCCTGCGCGAACTCGGCATCCTGATGACGGCGATCGTGGTCGCGGGGCGCACCGCCTCCGCGTTGACGGCCTCCATCGGCTCCATGAAGATGCAGGAGGAGATCGACGCCATGCGCACCCTCGGCCTCGATCCCGACATGGTGCTCCTGGTGCCGCGGGTGCTGGCGCTGGTGCTGATGCTGCCGATCCTCGGGCTGGTGGCGAATGTGGCGGGGCTGCTGGGCGGGGGGCTGATGTCCTGGGTCACGCTCGGCATCTCGCCCTCCATGTTCGTGGCACGCCTGGTGGCGGATACGGCGCCGGGCCATGTGGTGGTGGGCCTGTCCAAGGCGCCGGTCTTCGCGGTGATCATCGGCATCATCGGCGTGCGCGCCGGGATGAAGGTGGGCAAGGATGCGGCCTCGCTCGGCGCGATGACGTCCTCGGCCGTGGTCGAGGCGATCTTCGCGGTGATCGTGCTCGATGCGCTGTTCTCCGTCTTCTTCGCACAGGTCGGGATATGACCGAAACCGTGATCGAAATCCGCGGCCTCGTGAACCGCTTCGGCGCCCATGTCGTGCATGAAAACCTCGATCTCGATGTGCACCGGGGCGAGATTCTCGGCATCGTCGGCGGCTCGGGCACCGGGAAATCAGTGCTGCTGCGCGCCATCGTCGGGCTGGTGCAGCCGGCCGCGGGCACGGTCAGGGTGCTGGGCCAGACCATCGGCACGCTGCCGCCCGATGCGCGCGCGGCGCTGGAGCGCCGCTGGGGCATGATGTTCCAGAACGGCGCGCTGTTCTCCTCGCTCACCGTGCAGGAGAATGTGGAGGTGCCGCTGCGCGACGTGCCCGGGCTGAGCGATGCGCAGCGCGTAGCCTTGGCGCAGCTGAAGGTCTCGCTCTCCGGCCTGCCCTGGAACGCCAATGCCAAATATCCGTCGGATCTCTCGGGGGGCATGCGCAAGCGGGCGGGCATCGCGCGGGCGCTGGCGCTCGATCCCGAGATCGTGTTCCTCGATGAGCCCACGGCCGGGCTCGATCCGATCGGCGCCGATGCCTTCGACCAGCTGATCGTGAGCCTGCGCGACGCGCTGAACCTGACCGTGGTCCTGGTGACGCATGATCTCGATACGCTGCACGCCTGCTGCGACCGGATCGCTGTGCTCGCGGAGAAGAAGGTGCTCACCACCGGCACCATGGCCGAGATGATGCAGGTGGATCACCCCTGGGTACACGAATATTTCCACGGGCCGCGCGCCCATGCCGCGATGGAAAGCGGCCGCAGGAGGGAATGAGAGATGGAGACGAAGGCCAATTATGTGCTGATCGGCGCCTTCACCCTGGCCGGGTTCCTGGGGATCTTGCTGTTCCTGATGTGGTTCGCGAAGCTGCAGCTGAACCGGCAGTTCGCCTGGTACGACATTTATTTCCCCGAAGTGGCCGGGCTCAGCGTCGCCTCCAATGTCACGTTCTCGGGGCTGTCGGTGGGCAAGGTGATCGAGATGGGCCTGTCGGACCGCGACGATGGCCGGGTCTGGGTGCGGGTCGAGGTGCGCGAGGATACCCCGGTGCGGACGGATTCCACCGCCTCGCTAGTGCCGCAGGGCGTGACCGGGGTGAACAATGTGGCCATCACATCGGGCAGCCCCCGCGCGCCGTTGCTGCGCGAAGCGGCCAGCGGCGTCCCGGAGATCCGTGCGCGGGGCTCCGTGCTGCAGACGCTGAGCGACCAGGGGCCGCAGATGATCGAGCGGCTCAACACCGTGACCCAGCAGCTGACCACCCTCCTGGGCGACGAGAACCAGGCCCGGGTGCGCAACATCCTCGACAATGTCGAGCGTTCCAGCGGCAATCTGGACAAGGCGATGACCGACATTTCCGCCGCCACCGCCGCGATCGGCAAGGCCGCGGGCGGGATTTCGGATTTCGGCGACAAGATCAAGGGCCTGGGCGACGCGGCGCAGGTAACGCTCGGCAATGCCGATGCCGCGCTGACGCAGCTCACCGAAACGACGCGCAAGGCCGATGCGCTGATCGAGAGCGGCACCCGCACGCTCGAAACCGTCGGCGGCTATGTCGCGGCGGATCTGACCACGCTCACCGGGCAGCTGAGCGCCGCGATGCCGCAGACCGCGCGCACCCTCGCCTCCGCCGAGCGCGCCTTCGACAATGCCGCGGGCGCGCTGGAGACCGATTTCGGCCCTGCCCTGAGCGACCTGCGCACCACGCTGGCCACGCTGAACGAGGCGGTGGCGAAGGTCTCCGCCGATATCCCCGCGATCACCGCGAAGCTCCACAGCGCCGCAGGCTCCGCCGATCAGGCGTTTGCCAGCCTGCGCGGCATGCTGACGGGCGCGCAGGGCCCGGTGCAGAGCTTCACCCGCGATGGCCTGCCGCGGCTGACCCGCGTGGCGGCCGATCTGCAGACCCTGATCGAGAATACCAACCAGTTCGTCTCCGCCCTGCGCCGCAGCCCGGCGCAGGCCATCTCCGGGCAGCGCGCGCCCGAATTCCGCCGGTGAGGTCCCCCATGCGTCTCGTTGCCCTTCCCCTCGTGCTGTCGCTCGCCGGATGCTCGGCCCTGGGCGCGCTGAACCAGCCAAAGCGCGATGTGTTCGAGCTGCTGCCCGCCTCCGATGCGCCGGTGGCCTGCCGGGCCGGGGCGGCGGAGCTCGTGGTCGAGCTGCCGAAGGCGCGCAGCACGCTCGATACCGACCGGATCATGATCCGCCCGAGCGCGCTGCAGGCGCAGTACTTGCCCGATGCACAATGGGGCGATACCGTGCCGGTAACGCTGCAGACGCTGCTCGTGCGCAGCTTCGCCCGCTACCCGGCTTTCGGCCATGTCGGGCGCACGCCGCTCGCCGGCGCCGGGGATTACGCGCTCCTGTCGGAAATCGAGGACTTCAACGCGGTCAGGACCGAGACCGGCGCGCGGGTGGTGCTCAGCGTCACCGCGCAGCTGGTGCATGAGGGCGATGGCCGCGTGGCAGCGCGCGGCCGGTTCCAGGCGGTGCGCGAGCTGGGCTCCACCGCGACGCCGGATCTGATCGCGGGCTTCGATGCCGCCCAGCGGGAGCTGGTGGGCCAGATCACCGCCTGGGGGCTCGGCGCGATGCGGGTGCCCTGCCGCTGAGGCCCTGCTTTTCGCCTTGCCTCCCGCCGCCGCGACCAATAGAAGGGCGGCTGAAATTCGGGAATTACGCGCGCCCGCGCGGCGCGCCTTGCACAGTAGAGGATACCCATGCAGGTCACCGAGACGCTGAACGAAGGCCTGAAACGCGGCTACACCATCACCATTCCCGCTGCGGAACTGGATGCGAAGGTGACCGAGAAACTGCTGGAGGCGCAGCCCGAAGTCGAGCTGAAAGGCTTCCGCAAGGGCAAGGTTCCGCTGCCGATGCTGCGCAAGACCTTCGGCGCACGCGTGCTCGGCGATGCGATGCAGGAAGCCGTCGACGGCGCGATGAAAGAGCACTTCGACAAGTCCGGCGACCGCCCGGCGCTGCAGCCGAAGGTCGAGATGAAGGACGGCGAGACCTGGAAGGAAGGCGATGACGTGGTCGTCAACGTGTCCTACGAGGCGCTGCCGGAGATCCCGGAAGTCGATCTGGGCGATGTCGAGCTGGAGCGTCTGGTCGTGAAGGCCGAGGACGAAGCCGTGACCGAAGCGCTCGCAAACCTCGCCAAGACCGCGCAGGTCTTCGAGGACCGCCGCAAGGGCTCCAAGGCGAAAGACGGCGATCAGGTCGTGATCGACTTCGAAGGCTTCCTCGGCGACGAGCCCTTCGAGGGCGGCAAGGGCGAGGATTACCCGCTGATCATCGGCTCCAACACCTTCATCCCGGGCTTCGAGGCGCAGCTCACCGGCGCCAAGGCCGAGGAAGAAGTCGAAGTGAAGGTCACCTTCCCGGAAACCTATGGTGCGAAGCACTTGGCCGGCAAGGACGCGACCTTCAAGGTGACCGTGAAGGCCGTGAAGGCGCCGAAGGAAGCCGAGATCGACGACGAGCTGGCGAAGAAGTTCGGCGCCGAGGATCTGGCTGCGCTGAAGGGCCAGATCGCTGAGCGTCTGGAAGCCGAATACAAGGGCGCTTCGCGCGCCGTGCTGAAGCGTGGCCTGCTGGACGCGCTGGATGGCAAGGTGAAGTTCGAGCTGCCGCCCTCGCTGGTGGAAGCCGAAGCCCATCAGATCGCGCACCAGCTCTATCACGAAGAGCATCCGGAAGATCACGATCACGACCACGGTGCGATTGAGCCGACCGACGAGCACAACAAGCTCGCCGAGCGCCGCGTGCGCCTTGGGCTGCTGCTGGCCGAACTGGGCCGCAAGCAGAACATCGAAGTGACCGATGCCGAGTTCACTCAGGCCGTGCTGAACCAGGCGCGCCAATATCCGGGCCAGGAGCGCGCGTTCTTCGAATTCGTGCAGCAGAACCCGCAGATGCAGCAACAGCTGCGCGCGCCGATCTTCGAAGACAAGGTCGTCGATTTCATCGTCGAAGGCGCCAAGGTCAACGAGAAGGAAGTCTCGAAGGAAGACCTGCAAAAGGCGATCGAGGCTCTGGACGAGCTCTGATCCCTGCCGGGACCACCAGATCGAAGGCCGCCCTCCGGGGCGGCCTTTTGCATTTCCCGCCGTGGCCTCAGGCGAGGCGTTCGAGCTTCACCGGCCGCGCATCGCGATACGCGGCCGCGCCATAGGGCCGGTACCCCATCCGCTCCGCCACGCGCAGCGAGGGCGCATTGTCGGGATGGATGATGCAGACCCGGCGCCCCGCTCCGTGCTGCGCGGTGAACCAGCTCTCGACCGCGCGCGCCGCCTCCAGCGCATAGCCCTGGCCATGCATCCGCCCGTCGAGGATCCAGCTCGCCTCCGGCCAGGGATCGAAATCCTCCCCCAGCCCGCGGCAGAAATGCCCGAGGCCGACCTGCCCCACATGCGCACCATCCAGGGCCCGGCGCACGGTAAAGATGCCGTAGCCGAAGGCCACCCAATGCCCGATATTGCGCAGATGCTTGTTCCAGATCCCTTCCGGATCGCTGACCCCGCCCAGAAACTGCGCGGTCGCCGGGTCGCGCAGCATCGCCGCCACCTCCGCATGATCCGCCATCGCCACCGGGCGCAATATCAGCCGTTCGGTCTCGATCATCTCAATCCTCCAAATGAAAACGGCCGCGTCCCGAAGGACGCGGCCACAAGACCCCGTATGGGGATCTCTTACTCGTCGTCGGACGCGGCCGCGCCGACTTCGTCGAACAGCTCGGCGATCTCGAACTCGGCCTCGGCTTCCGCTTCGGCGGCGAGTTGCTGGATCGACTTGCCCGACGCTTGCAGCTCTGCCTCTTCAGCCGAACGCGCGACGTTCAGGATGATCGTCGCATCGACTTCCGGGTGCAGGACCACGTGCAGCTCGTGCAGGCCCAGATCCTTGATCGGCGCCTTCAGGGCGACCTGCTTGCGGTCGACCGAGAAGCCACCGGCGGTCGCTGCTTCGGCGGCGTCACGCGGGGTGACGGAGCCGTAGAGCGCGCCCGAATCCGAGGCAGAGCGGATGACGACGAAGGTCTGGCCGTCGAGCTTCTCGGCGAGAGCTTCGGCTTCCTTCTTCGTTTCCAGGTTGCGCGCCTCGAGCTGCGCCTTGCGTTCCGCGAAGGAAGCGATGTTCACTTCGTTCGCGCGCAGCGCCTTGCCCTGCGGCAGCAGGAAGTTGCGGGCGTAACCGTCCTTGACGTTGACGACCTCGCCCATCTGGCCGAGTTTGGCCACACGTTCCAGCAGGATGACTTGCATGGGACTTGCTCCTTACTTCACGGCATAGGGGAGCAGCGCGAGGAAGCGGGCGCGCTTGATGGCGCGGGCGAGCTCACGTTGCTTCTTGGCCGAGACGGCGGTGATGCGGGCGGGGACGATCTTGCCGCGCTCAGAGATGTAGCGCTGCAGCAGACGGGTGTCCTTGTAGTCGATCTTCGGCGCGTTCTCACCCGAGAACGGGCAGACCTTGCGACGGCGGAAAAACGGTTTGTTGGCCATGTGTCAGTCCTCCGATCAACGACGCTCGCGACGGTCACCGCGATCGCCGCGGTCACCACGGGGGCCGCGATCATCGCGCGGGCCACGGTCTTCGCGCTCTTCGCGCTTCTGCATCTGGATCGAGGCGCCGTCGTCATGGGCATCGACCTTGACGGTCAGCACGCGCATCACGTCGTCATGCAGACGGGCCAGACGCTCCATTTCCTGCACGGCGGCCGAGGGCGCGTCGGTGCGGAAGAAGGCGTAGTGCCCCTTGCGGTTCTTGTTGATCTTGTAGGCCATCGTCTTGACACCCCAGTATTCGGTGCCCACGACCTTGCCGCCATTGTCGGCGAGAACGGTCGAGAAATGTTCGACGAGGCCTTCGGCCTGCGCGTTGGACAGGTCCTGACGCGCGATGAGGACATGCTCGTAAAGCGGCATGTATGCTCCTGTTTCATTAGGCGGCTTCATAGGAGGGCGATGACTTCCGCGGCCCACCACGAGAGGCTCCGCCGGTTCACATGATTGCGGAAGTCCGCGCCTTATACGCGGACGGGCCCGGAATGCAAGCCCCGAACCGCGGTTGCGGGCCGGGCGGCGGGCCGGTATCCACAGCGTAAAAAGGGAAATGCCATGTTCCGCGCGCCACTCATCGCCGATCTCATCCGCCTGACCGCCCTGATCATTCTGGCGGGCGCGGTCTGCTACGGGCTTGCGCTCGGGGCGAGCCTCGCGCTCACCGCCGCGGCGCCCTGGCTCGGCACCCGGGCCGCGCGTGTGCCGGAGCTGCCGCTTTCGCTCCTCAGCCGCGATCAGATGCTGGCGATGTGCCTCGTCTGGGCGCTGCTGGCGCTCGGGCTTGGCGGCTGGCCCTTCGCGCTGCGCCTCGGCCGGGTCATCGCCGAAGGGGTGATCTTCGTGCTGGGCGTGCTCATCGGCGCGCAGTTCCATATCGGCGTCCTCGCGCTGCTGGGCGGCGCCGATCCGCTGCGGGTCCTCGCGCAGCAGGGCCTGCAGGCCGCGCTCTTCTGCGGCCTGTCGCTCGCGCTGCTGTGGCTGCCCGAAGCCTGCGCCGGCCTGCGCCTGCCGGGCTGGCTGCGCGCGGGGGTGCTGCTTGCGGTACTGGCCGCGCTGGTGATGGGCGCGCGCTAGAGCCCGCGCATCACCTCCGCGCCGATCTCGAAGCTGCGCAGCCGCGCGGCATGGTCATAGATGTGCCCGGTCAGGATGATCTCGTCGGGCTGGTAGGTACCGATATAGCCCGCAAGCCGGTCGCGCACCGTCTGCGGGCTTCCGGCCGCGACCACGCGCAGCGCCCGGTCCGCCATCGCGATTTCGCCCGCCGAGGCCACGGTGGTCAGATCCGCCACCGGCGCGGGCAAGGGCCCCGGCGCGCCCCGGCGCAGGTTGATGAAATTCTGCAGCATGGAGGAGCGCAGCAGATGCGCCTCGGCGTCCGTCGCGGCGGCGAAGAGGTTCACGGCCAGCATGAAGCGTGGCGCCTGGATCACGCCGGGGCGGAACCGCTCGCGATAGAGCGACACCGCCTCATCGAGCGCATCGGGGGCGAAATGCGAGGCAAAGGCATAGGGCAGGCCGAGATAGGCCGCGAGCTGCGCGCCGAACAGCGACGAGCCCAGCATCCACACCGGCACATTGGTGCCCTGCCCCGGCACCGCCTGCACCGGCTGGCCGGGCTCCGCGGGCTTCAGATAGCCCAGCAGCTCGACCACATCTTCCGGGAAGCGGTCCGCGTTCAGCACGCCCCGCCGCAGCGCCTGCGCCGTCAGCTGATCGGTGCCGGGCGCACGCCCGACGCCGAGGTCGATCCGGCCGGGATAGAGCGTTTCCAGCGTGCCGAAGGCTTCGGCCACCTGCAGCGGCGCATGGTTCGGCAGCATGATGCCCCCCGCGCCCACGCGGATCGTGCGGGTCTGCCCCGCGACATGGCCGATGACGACCGCCGTCGCGGCCGAGGCGATGCCGGTAGAATTGTGGTGCTCCGCCAGCCAGTAGCGGTGATAGCCGAGGGCCTCGGCATGGCGGGCGAGCGAGACGGTATTGCCGAGCGCATCGGCGGGCGTGGCGCCCGCCGGGATCGGCGAGAGGTCGAGCAGGGAATAGGGGATCATCGCGGTTCCTTTCTCTCCCTATCTAGGGAGCGATGACGCCCGCGTCAGCCCCTGCTGGCAATTCCGATCCCCGCCAGGATCAGCGCGAAGCCCTCCAGGTGATAGGCCTGCAGCGGCTCGCCCAGAAACAGCATCGACAGCACCGCGCCATAAAGCGGGATCAGGTGCACCGATTGGCCCGCGAGCTGCGGCCCCGCCAGCGCCACCGCCTTCATGTAAAGCAGCGTCGCCATCACCGAGGGCACGATCCCTACATAGAGAAGCGCCCCGATCGCGGCCGGAGACCAGCTGGGCACCTGCCCCGAGGCCACTTCCCAGGCGAGGAACGGCAACAGCAGCACCAGCGTCATCCCGATCTGCACGGTGAGCAGCCCGAGCCGGTTCACCTCGCGCGGCACCCGCGTGAGCCCGAGCGTATAGACCGCCCAGCACAGCATCGCCCCGAAGATGATCAGGTCGCCGCGGGAGAATTCGAGCCCGACCAGCCGCGCCCAGTCTCCGTGCAGGATCACCACCGCCACCCCGATGAGCGACACCGCGAGCCCGAGCCCCTGCCCGAGCCGCAACGGCCGCCCGAGGAACAGCGCCCCGATCAGCAGGATCAGCACCGGAATGGTGGAATTCAGCAGCATCCCGTTCGCCGCCACCGTATAGCGCAGCCCGAGATAAACCAGCGCATTGAATAGCGTGACCCCGGGGATGCCGGTGCCCACCACCAGCTTCCAGTTGGCGCGGTACCAGGGCCAGTCGCGGCGCAGATGCGGCAGCGCGAAGGGCAGCAGGCACAGCCCCGCGATCAGCCAGCGCCCGAAGCTCAGCGCCATCGGCGGCACCTCGCCGCGCGCCGCCCGCGCCACGATGAAATTCCCCGCCCAGAACAGCGACGGCAGCGCCAGTGCCGCCAGTGCCATCGGCCCGATCCGTCCCATGCCGCGCATTCTTGCCTCCTGTGCCCCCGCTCCCTTAGCCCCCGCGCCGGGCGAGGTCTAGCCCAGCAGCCGCTGCACCAGCCGCGCGAGCCGCCCCGAAAGCCCCTCATAGGGCGGCATCAGGAGCGGCAGAAGGGAGAAGCGGTCGCGCAGCACCGGCTTTTCGTGGCTGAAGGCGCGAAAGCCCCACTGGCCATGCGCGGCCCCGATGCCGGACTGGCCGATGCCGCCGAAGGGCAGGTTCAGGTGCAGGTAATGCGCGAGCGTCACGTTCACGCCCACGGCGCCCGCGCTCACTGCCGCCGTCAGCCGCGCGATCGTGCCCGGGTCGCGCTCAAACAGATAGAACGCGAGCGGCTTCGGCCCGGTCTCGATCCGGGCCAGCACTTCGTCGAGGCTGTCATAGGGGATCAGCGGCAGCACCGGGCCGAAGATCTCCTGCCGCGAGACCTCCATCGCGGGCGTGGTGCCGGTGAGGAGCGTGGGCGCCAGGTAGCGCGCCTCGGCATCGCTGGACGCCCCTTCGGCTTCGGCGCCCGAAGCGCGGGCCGCATCCACCAGCCCGGTCAGGCGCGCGAAATGACGCGCGTTCACGATCCGCCCGAAGCTCGCCGAGGCCTTCGGCTCGGCGCCATACATCGCCCGGATCCGCGCGCGCAGCGCGGTGAGGAACGGGCCCATCTGCACCCGCGGCACATAGACATGATCGGGCGCGACGCAGGTCTGCCCGGCATTGGCGAATTTGCCATAGGCGATCATCCGCGCCGCGCGCGCGAGATCGGCGCCCGGCCCGACCAGCGCCGGCGATTTGCCGCCAAGCTCCAGCGTGACGGAGGCAAGCGTGCGCGCGGCCGCGGCCATCACCACCCGGCCCACCTCGGGCGACCCGGTAAAGAAGATATGGTCGAAAGGCAGCTCCAGCAGGGCGGTCGCGGTCTCCGCCCCGCCCTCCGCCGCCGCGACCAGCTCCCCGGGCAGGTCCGCGAGGATCCGCGCCACCAGCGCGGAGGTGGCCGGCGCCATCTCCGAGGGCTTCACCACCGCCGCATTCCCCGCCGCCAGCGCCGACACCAGCGGCCCGAGCGCGAGCCCGAACGGGTAGTTCCACGGCGCGATGATCAGCACCGTGCCGCGCGGCTCCATCCGGATCCGGGCGCTCGTGCCCAGCATGGCCAGCGTCGGACGCACCCGGCACGGGCGCATCCAACGCTTCAGATGGCGCAGCGCGTGGCGGATCTCGGCCTGCACGGGGAGGATCTCGGTCAGGCGGGTCTCGGCCTCGGGCTTGCCCAGATCGTCCGCCAGCGCGGCGATGATATCGGCCTCGCGCCGCCGGATCGCCGCGGACAGCAACCGCAGCACCTGGCGCCGCGCGGCCAGATCGAACCCGGTGCGCCTGCGCGCATTGCCCCGCGCCAGCCGCGCGAAATCCGCCTCGATGCTCATCGTGCCTCCTCGACCGCCTCTGCCACGCGCCGCTGCAGCGCGGTCTCCGGCCCCTCCAATACGCGCGACAGCGCCGCGACCGTCGCCGGAGCGACCCGGCGCAGGTCCGGCACGGCGATCTCCAGCAGGTCGCGCGGCTCGATCTTGCGCAGGCCGCCGCCATAGCGGCGCAGCTGCGTCTCGGCCCGTTTGCGGGTCTCGGGCGCATTCAGGCAGGCGGTGAGCGCGCGCAGCCAGGGCGCATCGGTCCGCTCCGGAAAAATGCCGTGGAAGGCCGTCATCTGCAGCGCCCCCGCCGCATTATAGACGAAGCGCAGATCCTCGCGCGCGAAGGTCGAGGCCCAGATCGGCGCCACATGCAGCCGCTCGGGCGCATGCCAGGGCGTGCGGTTGCGGGTGAGGAAGCGCTGATCCAGCCCCGCCGCCGCGCCTTCGGTGACATAGCGCGCCTCAGCCTCAGACAGCGGCGGCGTCAGGTCCAGGAAATGGCCGGGCCGCCCGCGCGCCTCCAGCCGGGCAATGTCGCCCGCCCGGAACAGCCGCCCTGGTGCATCGGCGGCCTTCGCCACGCAGGGCCGGAGCCGCGCGGGCGCGATGCCGCGGGCCTGGGCATCGACCGCGCTCAGGTGAAAGAACCCGTTCGCCCCGGTGGCAAGTCCGCGCCGCGTCCGCGCCAGATCGCCCAGCCGCACATGGCCCGCAGGCAAGCCCGGCTCCGCCCCGCGCAGGAGCGCATCCCATTTCGCAGCCCCGAGCAGCGCCGCAGCCGGAACCAGCCGCCCCGGCGCCTCCGGCCCCGGCAGGCAGGCGCCTTCGCCCACGAACAGCGTCTCGACCTCCGCCACCGGCCCCGGGCGCAGGGGCGCCTGCACCAGCACGAGGCTCGCCGTCGTCAGCGCATCGGCAAAGACCGGGCGCAGGTTCGACACATAGACCAGCCGCCGCAGAAAGCCGCGCTCGATCAGGAACCGTTTCAGCCCGGCGCAGCTGTTGGCATTGGCCCATTCCGCAGGCAGCAGGAACGCCCCATATCCGCCCGGCCGCAGCCGCAGGCAGCATTCCAGCACGAAGAGCACATAGGCATTGGTCTGCCCGCCCAGCACCAGCCCCGCCCGGTCAGAGAGGGCGCGGATCTGCGCCGAGAGGCCATCGCCCACCCGCGGCCGCAGCCAGGGCGGATTGGCGATCACCCCGGCCACGGGCGCAGGCGCGCTGCCCAGAAAATCCCCCGGCTCCAGCGCAAGCACGACCCCGGCCGCCGCGCAGGCCGCCTGCCCCGCGGCAGCGATGCGCGGGTCGACCTCATGCGCGCGGATCCGCAGGCCCGGCCGGGCCGCAGCCATCGCCCGCGCCAGCACCCCGGTACCGAAGGCGGGATCGAGCACCTCATCGGGCGCGCCGCGCGCCACCCATTCCGCCATCAGGGCCGCGAGATCGGGCGGGGTCAGCACCTGGGCATAGGCCTTGCGGTGGCGCGCCGGGGTCTCTTCCAGATAGGCCGCATCGATCCGCGAGGCCGCATCCACGGGCCGGGCCGGTGCCGCGCGGCGCGCGCGCGCGGGCCCGGAGGCGCGTCCTGATCCGTCCATGCCGATTCCCCTTGCTGCGGCGATCCATCTGTTGAACCCTGCCCGCAGCGCCGGAGCAAGCGCCGGTTGCGCCAGGAGCCATCGCCGGAGCGACTGGCTCAAACGGCATACCTATGCATACAATGCATGGCTGCCGCGCCATAGACAATTGCGGGCCGCCATGGTTCCGTCAAATCCATATGCGTGTTCCTGCATGCAACACGCCTGTGATTTCACCGTGGTCAGGGAGGGGCGAGTGACCGCCAGCCAGACATTGAATTCCCGCATTCGTCATTCCGGCCTTGCCGCGAAGATTGTCAGCGCCGCCGATGCGGCCGCCCTGATCCCGCATGGCGCCACCATCGGCATGTCCGGCTTCACCGGCGCGGGCTATCCGAAGGCGGTGCCGCTGGCGCTCGCGGAGCGCGCCGAGGCCGAGCATGAGGCCGGGCGCCCGTTCCGGGTGCGGGTGCTGACCGGCGCCTCCACCGGGCCCGAGCTCGACGGCGCGCTGGCGCGGGCCGACGGCATCGAATTCCGCCTGCCCTACAATTCCGATCCGATCCTGCGCGACCGGATCAACAAGGGCGAGATGGACTATGTGGACATGCATCTGAGCCAGGTCGCGCCCATGGTCTGGGAGGGGCTCTACGGGCATCTCGATTTCGCCGTGGTCGAGGTTTCGGGCATCACGCCCGACGGGCGGCTGATCCCGTCCTCCTCGATCGGCAACAACAAGACCTGGCTCGACCGCGCCGAGAAAATCATCCTCGAGGTGAACCGCTGGCAGTCCGAGGCGCTGCAGGGGATGCACGACATCTATTACGGCACCCGCCTGCCGCCGCATCGCGTGCCGATTCCGCTGGTGAAGCCCGATGACCGCATCGGCGAGCCCGCGTTCCACGTCGATCACGCGCGTGTGGTGGCGATCGTGGAGACCGACGCGCCGGACCGCAACGCCCCCTTCAGCCCGCCCGATGCCACGGCGAAGGCGATCGCCGAACATATCCTTGATTTCCTTGGCAACGAAGTGAAGAAGGGCCGCCTGCCGGCCGCGCTCCTGCCGATGCAATCGGGCGTGGGCAACGTGCCCAATGCGGTGATGGCCGGGCTCGTGGAGGCCCCGTTCGAGCCGATGACCGCCTTCACCGAGGTGATCCAGGACGGCATGCTCGACATGATCGACGCGGGCAAGCTGCGCATGGCCTCGGCCACGGCCTTCTCGCTCTCGCCCGACCGGGCCGAGGAGATGAACGCCAATGCCAACCGCTACCGCGACAAGCTGATCCTGCGCCCGCAGGAAATCTCGAACCACCCCGAACTGGTGCGCCGCCTCGGCGTGATCGCGATGAACGGGCTAATCGAGGCGGATATCTACGGCAACGTCAACTCGACCCATGTGATGGGCTCGCGGATCCAGAACGGCATCGGCGGCTCGGGCGATTTCGCACGCAATGCCTTCATGTCGATCTTCATGACCCCCTCCACCGCGAAGGGCGGCAAGATCTCCGCCATCGTGCCCATGGCGGCGCATGTCGATCACATCAGCCAGGATGTGCAGGTGATCGTGACCGAACAGGGCCTTGCGGACCTGCGCGGGCTCGCCCCCAAAAAGCGCGCGGCCGCGATCATCGCCAATTGCGCGCATCCGACCTACCGGCCGCTGCTGGAAGACTATTACGACCGCGCGCTCGCCGCGAGCTGGGGCCGGCACGCGCCGACGCTGCTCGATGAGGCGCTGTCCTGGCATCAGCGGTTCGTGGAAACCGGCTCGATGCTGGCCTGAGGCCGGAGCCCCGGCGAAAGCCGGGGCATCGCTCAGGCGGCGCGGTATTTTTCCACCAGCGCCGCCGCTTTTCCCGCCCGCACGATCTGCGCCGCTTCGACCGGGACGACCCTCCGCCCAACCGGCCACAGGGAAAGCGCCGCGCGTTTGAAGCTCTGCAGCCCGAGCGGGATGCCAATCAGTGTCAGGCAGTTGATGACCCCGGCGACAAGACAGGCAAAGAACAGCCCGATCCCAAAAGTCACGGCCCAGATCAGGCTAAAGACAAACCTGATCGTGCCCGTCATTACCGAAAGCCCCTTCTGGCCGAGGTCACGGACATGGACCACTTCCTTGCCAAAGGGCCAAGCCGACATCTTCGCCATCTCCGGCGCCGCGCGCGTGAGCGGGATCCGGACGCGCGAAACAGCGAAAACCACCGCGCCGCCAACCAGACCAACGCGATCAACCCGCCGCCCAGAACAAACCAAATCTGATTTGCTTCCCTCGCCAACCAGATTTCGCGAAGGTTGGCGCGGGAACACTGAATTTTCGGTTGATCTGTTCCTATTTCGCCTGCGGATAGGTGATGATCGACAAATAGCGCGCCGGCAGCGTCAGCAGGCTCTCGGGCCCATGCGGCGCATCGGCATCGAACAGCAGGCTGTCGCCGGGCTCCAGCCGGTAGATCTGCTCGCCGTGGCGGTAATCCACCGTCCCTTCCAGCATGTAGAGCATCTCGATCCCCTCATGCTGGAAAGTCGGGAAACGGTCGCTCTCGGTCGTGAGCGTGATCAGATAGGGCTCCACCACGACGCCCGAATTGTTGGAGCCGATATGGCCGAGCAGGTGATACTGATGCCCCGCGCGCGTACCCGCGCGCTCCATCTCCACGCCCTGCCCCGCCTTCACATGCATCGCGCCGCGCGCTTCCTCAAAGCCCGAGAACAGCTGCACGAGCGGCACCCGCAGCGCATTGGCCAGCGCCTGCAGCGTGGTCAGCGACGGCGAGATCACGCCATTCTCGATCTTGGACAGCATCCCCACCGAAAGGCCCGTCTGCTGCGCAAGGTCGGTGCCGGTCATGCGCTGGCGCTTGCGCAGCTCACGCACCTGGCGGCCGATGGCCACCTCCAGGTTCTTCTCGCGGCTGTCGCGCAGGGCATGCGGGTTCTGGGACAGGCGCTCACGCATATTGGGCTTCTCGTTCATCCTGTCTCCCCGGCGAATTCGTGCGATTGTCACGGGTTTCCCCGTGACGGTCAAGCGCCGCTCAGAATTCGACCTCCAGTTCGGCGATTTCCTCGGGCTCGGCAAGGGCACCCGCCGTCCAGTCCTGCATCGGCGCCCAGCCAAGGATCGTCTCCACATAGGCCTCCAGCCGCGCATCGAGCGCCACCGCATAGGTGCGGAACCGGGTGCAGACCGGCGCATACATCGCATCGGCCACGCTCGGCGCCGCCCCGAACAGGAACGGGCCGCCATATTGCGCCAGGCATTCGCGCCAGATCGTCTTGACCCGTTCCACATCGGGGCGCGCGCCGGAGAAGATCTTGAAGCTCTCGTGCCGCGCCTTCAGGTTCATCGGCAGCGCCGAGCGCAGGTTGTAAAAGCCCGAATGCATCTCCCCGGAGATGGAGCGGCAATGCGCGCGCGCGGCCTTGTCCTCCGGATAGAGCCCGGCCTTCGGGAAGGCCTCGTTGAGGTATTCCGCGATCGCCAGCGTATCCCAGACCTCGACCTTGCCATGGGTGAGGCGCGGCACCAGCACGGAGGGCGACAGCAGCAGCAGCTCCTGGCGGGCATGGATGTCGGTCAGGTCCACCGGCTGCTCGTCGAAGGCCAGCCCGGCCATTTTGCACAACAACCAGCCGCGCAGCGACCAGGACGAGTAGTTTTTCGATGAAATAGTAAGCGTTGCCTGCATCGTAGCATCCTCCAACTGGGATCAGACTGCACCTTGGTCCAATTCCGGCGCAGGCTGTGCGTGGCTACTGTGCCTTCTGGCCGGCAAGAATCGGGGAAAGACGTCATGCTTTATGCAACATACCAGGGGCTTGATGATTTTTTCAGCCCCCTGCGAACCGCCGCGAATCTAGCCCTGTCCTTTACCCCCCGGGCAGCCGGCCCCTTCGCGGGCCTGCTGCGCCAGCAGGCGGCGGCGCTGGAGATGATCACCCGGTTCCGGCTGCATCATGAGCGGCCGAAATTCGGCATTACCTCGGTGCGGGTCGATAACCGCGACGTGCCGGTGACGGAGGAGGTGGTGCTGGACCTGCCCTTCGGCAAGCTGCTGCGCTTCAAGCGCGACATGGACACGCCGCAGCCGAAGGTGCTGATCACCGCGCCGCTGTCGGGCCATTTCGCAACGCTGCTCGCAGGAACGGTGCGCACCATGCTGCGCGACCATGACGTCTATATCACCGACTGGACCAATGCGCGCGACGTGCCGCGCAGCGCGGGCGCCTTCGGTGTCGATGATTATGTGGACTATGTGATCCGCTTCCTCGAGACCATGGGCCCCGGGTCGCATGTGCTGGCGGTGTGCCAGCCCTGCGTGCAGGCGCTGGCGGCGGTGGCGATCATGTCCGAAGACCACAACCCCGCCACGCCGCGCTCGGTGACGCTGATGGCGGGCCCGATCGACGTGCGCGAAAGCCCGACCGAGGTGAACGGCCTCGCCAATGAAAAGCCGCTGGACTGGTTCAAGCAGAACGTGATCGCCACAGTTCCGCCGCGCTACCCGGGCGGCGGGCGTAAGGTCTACCCCGGCTTCGTGCAGCTGACAGCCTTCATGGCGATGAACATGGAGCGCCATCAGGACCAGCACAAGAAGCTCTACGATCACCTCGCCGCAGGCGATACCGCCGAGGCGCGCAAGATCAAGGAATTCTACGACGAGTATTTCGCCGTGCTGGACCTGACCGCGGAATTCTACCTGGAAACGATCGAGCGCGTGTTCCAGAACGCCGATCTGGCGCGGGGCGAATTCATGTGGCGCGGGCGGCGGGTGGATCCGGGCGCGATCCGCAACACGGCGCTGCTCACCGTGGAGGGCGGGCGCGACGACATCTGCGGCCTCGGGCAGACCTCCGCGGCGCATGACCTGTGCTGCTCGCTGCGCCCGCATCTGAAGCGCCACCACCTGCAGGCGAACGTCGGCCATTACGGCACCTTCAACGGCCGCAAATGGGAGAACGAGATCTATCCGGTGGTGCGCAATATGATCCTCGCGGTGGAGTAACGCCCCGGCGGCGCGCAAACGCCCTCCGCGCCTGTAGGCGCCCATCACGGCCAAGGCCCGGAGAGGCAGACCGGAACCCGTGCCGAAGGCCAGATGTGCCCTCCGGCAAGCCCAAGCCGCCTTCGGTCCGGCCCGCCAGGCCGGAGCGCCCCGGCCGCCAGAGGGGCGCAAAGGTGTGGGCGCAGGGTGCCCCCCGCCGCAAACGGCCTTCGGCCCCCCCGGTCAGGCCAGGCGCTACGCGGGCCGCCAGATGGGCGCTGCGGTGTGGCCACGGGCCGCACCGCAGCGGCCCGTGCGGTCTCACTCCCGGTTCAGCGCCACCACCGGGTCGAGCTTCGCGGCGGAGCGCGCGGGCAGGAAGCCGAAGGTGATCCCGATCGCGGTGGAGGACAGGAACGCCACCACGATCGACACCGCCGAGAACGTGAGCCGGACCTCCTCCGAGAGCTGCGCGATCAGCGCGCCCACGCCGATCGCCATCGCGATCCCGAGCATGCCGCCCACCAGGCAGACCAGCACCGCCTCGATCAGGAACTGGCTGACGATATCCGAGCGCCGCGCCCCCACCGCCACCCGCACACCGATCTCGCGGGTGCGTTCGGTCACCGAGACCAGCATGATGTTCATCACCCCGATCCCGCCCACGACAAGCGAAATGAGCGCGATCGCCGCGACCAGATAGGTCATCGTCTGGGTGGTGGAGGTGAGCGTCTGGCGGATGGAATCGCTGTTCTGCAGCCAGAAATCCTCGGCGCCGTGGCGCTGGCGCAGCAACGCGGTGATCCGCTCCTGCGCCTCGGTCATGTCGTAATTGTCGGCCACGCGCACGCCGATGCTGCTCAGGTAGTTCTGCCCGGTCACGCGCGACATCACTGTAGTATAAGGCATCCAGACATTGAGCGAGCTCGGCCCGAAGGTCGCGCCGCTGGAGCGCACCACCCCGATCACCCGCACCGGTACCTGCTGCACCATAAGTACCCCGCCCAGGGGCTCGGCGCCGTTCGGGAAGAAGGTGTTGCGGGTGTCCTCGTCGATCACCGCCACCTGCGCCAGTGCGCGCACATCGGCCGGATCGAAGACCTTGCCGGAGACGGTGACGTAATTGTGCACCTCGAAATAATCGCCGCTCACACCATTGATCGCAGAGCTGGCGCTGACATTGCCCGCGACGACATTCTTCGTCGTGTTCACCGCGGGCGCGGCGCCGAGCGCATAGTTCTGCTGCGCGATCGCCAGCGCATCCGTGGGCACCAGCGTGCGGATCCTGGAGGCATCGCGCCGCCCGAAGCCAGAGCCCGAGCGCACCGTGATCGTGTTGGTGCCGAGCGAAGAGATCCCCTCCAGCACCTTCTCCTGCGTGCCATTGCCAAGCGCCACCACCAGCACCACCGAAGCGATGCCGATGATGATGCCGAGCATGGTCAGGAAGCTGCGGATCCGGTGCGCGAGCATCGCCTTCAGCGCCATGCTCAGCGCCTCCAGCTGGCGGCGCAGCAGCACGCCCGGGCCGCGCCCGGTGGCGGGGGGCGGCGGCAGCGCGGGCGCCGCGGGCGGCCCGCCGCCATTGTCGGCGATGATCTCGCCGTCGCGGATCTCAATCACCCGGCTGGCATGGGCCGCCACATTCGGGTCATGGGTGACCATGATGATCGTATGGCCCTGGGCGTTCAGCTCCAGCAGAAGCCGGATCAGCTCCTCGCCGCTGCGGCTGTCGAGCGCGCCGGTGGGCTCGTCGGCAAGGATCACCTCACCGCCGTTCATCAGCGCCCGCGCAACCGAGACCCGCTGCTGCTGCCCGCCCGAAAGCTCGCTCGGCCGGTGGTCCATCCTGTCGCCCAGGCCGAGCTTGCGCAGCAGCTCCTCCGCCCGCCGCCGCCGCGCCCCGCGCCCCTCCCCGGCATAGACCGCGGGCACCTCCACGTTTTCCACCGCATCGAGGTCACCCAGCAGCTGGTAGCGCTGGAAGATGAAGCCGAAATGCGCCCGGCGAAGGCGCGCCTGATCATCCGCGTCGAGCGCCGCCACATCCTCGCCCGCGAAGCGGTAGCTGCCTTCGCTCGGCCGGTCGAGCAGGCCAAGCACGTTCATCAGCGTGGATTTCCCGGAGCCGGAGGCGCCGATGATCGCCACCAGCTCGCCCGGCCAGATATCGAGATCGACCCCGCGCAGGACGGAGATCTTCTCCTCGCCGGCCTGGAAGCTGCGCCCGACACCGCGCAGCGAGATCAGCGGCGCGGCCATCTCAGAACCCCATCGGCGGCATCCGCCGCTGGGTGCTCTGCCCGCTCTGGGCGCGAGAGGCGAGCTGGCGGCCGATCACCACCCGGTCCCCCTCCGACAGGCCGGACCGGATCTCGGCCGTCACCCGGTCGTTGAGGCCGACCTCGACCGCGGTCTTCGTCGGCCCCATCAGGCCCATCACCTCGACGAAGGTGCCGTTGCGCTCGCGCTGCAGCGCCGAAGCCGGCACCGTGAGCACATTCTCCGCCCGGTCGAGCACGATCGTCACCTGCGTGGTCATGCCGATGCGCAGCGTATGCTCGGGGTTCGGCACTTCGAGGATGCCGTTGTAATAGATCGCGCTGTCGGTCGAGATCGTGTCGCTGTCCTTGATCTCGGAGGGTGCGGGCTCCACCGCCGTCACCTTCGCGCGAAACCGGGTCTCGGCGCCGAGGATGGTGAAGGTGGCATTCAGCCCGGGCACCACATTCACCACATCCGCCTCGGAAATCTCCGCCTTGACGATGACGGTATCGAGATCGGCGAGCTTCACCATGGTGGGCGCCGATTGCGTGGCATTCACGGTCTGGCCCTGCTGCACGTTGACGGCGACGACGGTCCCCGCGCTCGGCGCCTTGATCGTGGTGCGGTCGAGCGCGATCTGGGCATTGCCGACGGCGATCCGGGCATTGGTCTTCTGCGCGTCCAGCGCATCGAGGTTCGCGGCATAGACCTGCAGATCGGCCTCCGCCGTCTCCAGCGTCTGGCGCGAGCTGTAATCGGATTTCGCCAGCCTCTGCTGGCGCTCGAGCTCCAGTTCGGCCTTGCGCTTGTTGGCTTCGGTGGCGGCGATCTGGGCGTCGATATTGGCGAGGTTCGCCTTCGCCTGCGCCACGTTGTTCTCCTGATCGCGCGAGTCGATCTGTACGATCAGGTCCCCCGGCTTCACCGTATCTCCAAGCCCCACGGCCAGCGTCTCGATCTGCCCCGAAACCCGGCCGCCGACGCTGACGAGCTGCTTCGCCTCAACCTGCCCCGTGGCCAGCACCGCGAGCTCCACCGTGCCGCGGGTCACCGCCGACGTCAGCGGTGCATCGGCGCTTTGTTCGGCCGCCCCGCGCTGCCAGGCCCAGGAGCCGCCAATGGCCACGGCCGCGGCCACGGCTGCGGCGACGATCCAGCCGCGTTTCTTCATGTTTCCGCCCGATGCCATGTTTCGTACCCGCGTCCCGTATCGCCGCGCCCATATGACCGGCCCGCCCGACGCGCCCGGTTTCGCCATGCTACGGCGCAGCGAAAGCTTTCCGTCGCAGGATTGTGCCCGTCCGGCGCGCCAGTGCCAGCAAAATGCACAGGCGGCAAGCCGCCATTGCGCAGATGCCCCGCTCAGGGCAGCAGGGCGCGCGCGCGGAAGGCGCCCGGAGCAGCGCCCGTCCAGCCGCGGAAGGCGCGGTGGAAGGCGCCGGGCTCGCTGTAGCCGAGCTCGGCCGCGATCGCGGCCACCGGCATCGCGCTCTCGCGCAGGAGCCGTTCTGCCGCCTCCCGGCGCAGCGCATCGCGGATCCGGGCGAAGCCCTGCCCCTCCGCCTGAAGCCTGCGGCGCAGGGTTGCGGGCGAAAGGCCCAGATCGGCGGCCAGCGCCTCCGCCCCCGGCCACTGCGCGGGCGGCAGCGCCCGGAGCCGCGCCCGGAGCCGGGCCGAAAGGCCGCCATCATGGCGGTAGCGCACGAGGATGTTCGCGGGCGCCCCTTTCAGGAACGCGGCCAGCGCCCGGTCCGAGCGCGCCACCGGCAGCGCGAGGTAGCGCGCATCGAAGGCAAGCAGGCTCACCGGCGCATCGAAGCGCACCGGGGCGCCGAAGAACTGCATGTAATCGGCCCGGTTCACCGGCGCCGGGCAGGCGAAATCCACCCGGCGCAGCGCGATCCGCCGCCCCGCCAGCCAGCAGGCCAGCCCCATCAGCAGGAGCCACCATGTGCGGGTGGCAAAGGGCCCGGCCGGGGTCAGGGTGATCTCGGCCACGCCCTCGGCCACCCTGAGCCCGCCGCGCGGCGCATCCAGCACCAGGTTCAGGAACGCCACCGCGCGCTGCAAGGCGCGCTCCAGCGTGCCTGCATGCTGCACCGCATGGCACATCATCGCGAAGCTACCCGGCCGCATCGGCCGCGCGCCGAGGCCGAAGAATTCATCCTCCGTCTGGGCGGCGATGGCGCGCCAGAGCCGGCCATAGGCCTCGTGGCTGACGGGCTGGCCGGGCACGATGCCCACCCGCGCCATCAGCGCCTCCGGCCCCGGCACCGCAGCCAGCGCATCCGAGACGAACCCCGGCGTGATCGTGCGTCGCTCCACCCGGCCTCCATGGCATTTCCGCTCAGCGATAGTGCGGGGTTTTGTCATTGCCTGCAATGGGGGCGCGGGTATTCTGGCGCGAAGTCGAGGGAGGACTTCATGCAGATCGAGAACCGGGTGTTCCTGGTCACGGGCGGCGGCTCGGGCCTGGGCGCGGCTGTGGCGCGGATGGCGGTCGAGGCGGGGGCGAAGGCCGTCCTGCTCGACGTGAATGCCGAAGTGGGAGTGCGGGCGGCGGCGGAGCTGGGCGCGAATGCGGCCTTCGTGCGCACCGATGTGACCTCGGGGCCGGAGGGCCAGGCAGCGGTCGAGGCCGCGATCGGCACTTTCGGGCGCGTGGATGTGCTGGTGAATTGCGCGGGCGTCGCGCCCGGAGAGAAGATCGTCGGCAAATCCGGGCCGCATGCGCTGGAGAGCTTCGCCCGCGCCGTCAGCATCAACCTGATCGGCACGTTCAACATGCTGCGCCTCGCGGCCGATGCCATGGCGCGCCAAGTGCCGGGCGACAGCGGCGAGCGTGGGGTGATCGTCAATACCGCCTCCATCGCCGCGCAGGACGGCCAGATCGGCCAGGCGGCCTATGCGGCCTCCAAGGGCGGCGTCGCGGCGCTGACCCTGCCCGCGGCACGCGAGCTCGCGCGCCACGCGATCCGGGTGGTGACGATCGCGCCCGGCATTTTCGCCACGCCGATGATGGCCGCGATGCCGCAGGAGGTGCAAGATGCCCTGGGCGGCTCGGTGCCCTATCCGTCGCGGCTGGGCAGGCCTGCCGAATATGCGGCGCTGGTGCGCCATATCGTCGAGAACCCCTATCTGAACGGCGAGGTGATCCGGCTGGACGGCGCGCTGCGGATGGGGCCGAAGTGAGGGAGGCAAGCATGGAAGACATCGTCATCACCGGCATGGCCCGCACGCCGATGGGCGGGTTTCAGGGGGATTTCGCCCAAGTGGAGGCATCCGAGCTGGGCGCGGCCGCGATCCGCGCGGCCCTGGGCGCGCTGCCGCCCGAGGCGGTGGAGGAGATCGTCATGGGCTGCGTGCTGCCCGCGGGCCAGGGCCAGGCGCCCGCCCGGCAGGCGGCGCTGAAGGCGGGGCTGCCGCTCGGCGCCGGGGCGACCACCATCAACAAGATGTGCGGATCCGGCATGAAGGCCGCGATGTTCGGCCATGACCTTCTGCGCGCGGGCTCGGCCGATGTGGTGGTGGCGGGCGGCATGGAGAGCATGTCCAGGGCGCCCTACCTGCTGCCGAAGGCGCGGGCGGGCTACCGCATGGGCCACGGCGAGGTGAAGGACCACATGTTCCTCGACGGGCTGGAGGACGCCTATGACAAGGGCCGCCTGATGGGCACCTTCGCCGAGGACTGCGCCGAGACCTACCAGTTCACCCGCCAGGCGCAGGACGATTTCGCCATCGGCTCGCTGCAGCGCGCGCAGAAGGCCATCGCCGAGGGCTGGTTCCGGGCGGAGATCACCGCCGTGGGCGATGTGGACACCGACGAGCAGCCCGGCAAGGCGCGGCTCGACAAGATCCCCACCCTGCGCCCGGCCTTCCGCAAGGACGGCACGGTGACGGCGGCGAATTCCTCCTCGATCTCGGATGGGGCGGCGGCGCTGGTACTGATGCGAGCCGGGACGGCGGCGGCGCGGGGGCTCACCCCGATTGCGCGGGTGGTGGGGCACGCCACCCATGCGGACCGCCCGAACCTGTTCCCGACGGCACCGATCGGGGCAATCCGCAAGCTCTCGGAGAAAACCGGCTGGGCGCTGCAGGACGTGGACCTGTTCGAGATCAACGAGGCTTTCGCGGTGGTGACGATGGCCGCGACGCGCGCGCTCAGCCTCGATCCGGAGCGGGTCAATGTGCATGGCGGGGCCTGCGCATTGGGCCATCCGATCGGGGCATCGGGGGCGCGGGTTCTGGTGACGCTGCTGGGCGCGCTGCGCACGCATGGGATGAAGCGTGGCATCGCCAGCCTGTGCATCGGCGGCGGCGAGGCGACGGCGATGGCGGTGGAACTGCTATGATCCTGAGCGAGGAACAGGAGCAGATCCGCGACGCCGCCCGCGCTTTCGCCCAGGAGGTACTGGCCCCGGGGGCGGCCGCGCGCGACCGCGACCACGCCTTCCCGCGCGAGGGGCTGCGGCAGATGGGCGAATTGGGCTTCATGGGCATGCTGGTGCCCGAGGCGCATGGCGGATCCGAGACCGGCACCCTCGCCTATGCGCTGGTGCTGGAGGAGATCGCCGCGGCCGAAGGCGCCACCTCGACGATCCTGTCGGTGCACTCTTCCGTCGGCTGCGCGCCGATCCTGCGCTTCGGCACCGATGCGCAAAAGGCGCGGTTCCTGCCGAAGATGGCGGCGGGGGAATGGATCGGCGCCTTCGCCCTGACCGAGCCGCATGCGGGCTCGGATGCCTCGGCGCTGCGCACGCGGGCGCGCCGGGAGGGCGATCACTACATCATCGATGGCGCGAAGCAGTTCATCACCAGCGGCAAGAACGGCAATGTGGTGATCGTCTTTGCGGTGACCGATCCGGCGGCGGGCAAAAAGGGGATCTCGGCCTTCATCGTGCCCACCGATACGCCGGGCTATGAGGTCGTTTCGGTCGAGCACAAGCTCGGGCAGCATGCCTCCGATACCTGCGCGCTGGCGTTCAGCGGCATGCGCGTGCCGGTGGAGAACCGGCTCGGCGCCGAGGGCGAGGGCTACCGGATCGCGCTCGCGAACCTGGAGGGCGGGCGGATCGGCATCGCCGCGCAATCGGTGGGCATGGCGCGCGCGGCGCTGGAGGCGGCGGTGGCCTATGCCAAGGAGCGCCAGAGCATGGGCAGCCGGATCATCGACCATCAGGCGGTGGGCTTCCGGCTGGCCGACATGGCGGCGCGGCTCGCGGCCGCGCGGCAGATGGTCTGGCATGCGGCGAGCCTGCGCGAGGCCGGGCGGCCCTGCCTGACCGAGGCCTCCATGGCGAAGCTGTTTGCCTCCGAAACCGCCGAAATCGTCTGCTCTGCCGCGATCCAGACGCTGGGCGGCTATGGCTATCTGGCGGACTACCCGGTGGAGCGGATCTACCGCGATGTCCGCGTCTGCCAGATCTATGAGGGCACGTCGGATATCCAGCGGCTGGTGATCGCGCGCGGGCTCTGAGCGGGGGCCTCCGGCACGATCGCTCGGATAGGCGTTGCGCGGCGCGCGGATTTGGCGCAAGCAGCGGAAAACGGAGGTGCCCATGTCCATCGACCTGCAGGGTCTGGCGCTCGCGCCGGACCTGTCCGACCTGATGCAACGCCTGACCGGAGTGGCCGCGCGGCTGCAGCGCGTGATCGCGCGCAACGGGATCACCCAGGACCTGGCGGCGGCACAAGGCACCAATGCCGGGGGCGACGGCCAGAAGGCGCTCGACGTGATTGCCGACGAGGCCTTCAAGACCGCACTCGAGGGCTCGGCGGTCGCGCATTTCGCCTCCGAGGAGGACGAGGATTTCATCACCCTCTGGCCCGGGCGTCTGGCGCTCGCGATCGACCCGCTGGACGGCTCCTCCAACATCGAGGTGAATGTCTCGATCGGCACGATCTTCTCGGTGTTTCCGGCCGAAGCCACCCCGGAGGCGAGCTTCCTGCGCGCAGGGCGCGCGCAGATCGCGGCCGGGTTCTTCATCTACGGGCCGCAATGCGCGCTGATCGCGACCTTCGGCGCGGGCGTGCTGAAATGGGTGCTGGATCCCGATACCGGCCGGTTCGAGCGGCTGGCGGACCTCGCCCCCCTGCCCGAGGACACCACCGAATATGCGATCAACGCCTCCAACCAGCGCCACTGGACGGCGCCGATCCAGGCCTATGTGGCCGATCTGGTGGCCGGCGCCGAAGGCCCGCGGCAGCGCAATTTCAACACCCGCTGGATTGCCTCTCTGGTGGCCGAGAGCTACCGGATCCTGCATCGCGGCGGGGTGTTCCTCTATCCGTCGGACAACCGCAAGGGCTATGAGCGGGGCCGCCTGCGCCATGTGTATGAATGCGCGCCCATCGCCTTCGTCATCGAACAGGCGGGGGGCCTCGCCACCGATGGCCAGACCGCGATCCTCGATCTGGTGCCGCAGGCGCTGCATGGCCGCACGCCCTTCGTGTTTGGCACGGCGGTGAAGGTGAAGCGGATCGCGCTCTATCACGACGCGCCCGAGCGCGCCGGGCACCTGCCGGACCACGAACTCTGACTTGACCGGGGGCGCGGGCGCGGCCATATCCGCCCTGCCCCCACAGGAGACAGCCATGACCTTGGACCGTTCGATCAAGATCGCCCCTTCGATCCTCTCCGCCGATTTCGCCAATTTCGGGCAGGAGATCCAGGCGATCGAGGCGCAGGGCGCCGATTGGGTCCATGTGGATGTGATGGACGGGCATTTCGTGCCGAATCTGACCTTCGGCCCGACGCTGTGCAAGGCGATCCGGCCGCATATCAAGACGGTGATGGACGTACATCTGATGATCGCGCCGGTCGATCCCTATATCGAGGCCTTCGCCGAGGCGGGCGCCGATGTGCTCACCGCGCATCTGGAGGCGGGGCCGCATATCCACCGCACGCTGCAAGCGATCCGCGCCGCGGGCTGCAAGGCGGGCCTCGCGATCAACCCAGGCACCGGGCTCGACGGGGTCGAGAACCTGCTCGACCTGCTGGATCTCGTCTGCGTGATGACGGTGAACCCGGGCTTCGGCGGGCAGAAGTTCATCCACAGCCAGGTCGAGAAGACGCGCCGCCTGCGCGCCCTGATCGGCGACCGCCCGATCCATATCGAGATCGACGGCGGCATCACCCCCGAAACCGCGCCGCTGATGGCCGCGGCCGGCGCCGATGTGCTGGTGGCAGGATCGGGCGTGTTCAAGGGCGGCTCGGTCGCCGACCCGGCGCCCTATGGCGCCAATATCCGCGCGATCCGCGCAGCCGCCGAGGCCGCGCGCTGATGGCGGTCAGCCCGCCCGTCTGCGATTTCGGCTGGAAGGCCCTGCCCTTTTCCCTGCCCGGCACCGATGGCCGGATCTGGACGCTGGACGACATCCGCGGCCCCCGGGGCACGCTGATCATGTTCATCTGCAACCACTGCCCCTATGTGCAATCGGTGCTGGACCGGATCGTGCGCGATGCGGCGGCGGTACAGGCGATGGGGATCGGCGTCGCTGCGATCTGCGCCAATGACGCGGCCGAATACCCCGAGGACAGCTTCGAGAACATGGCCCGGATCGGGCGCGGCTTCTCCTTCCCCTATCTGCATGATGAGAGCCAGCAGGTCGCGCGGAGCTGGGGCGCCGCCTGCACGCCGGATTTCTTCGGCTTCGACGCGCAGGACGGGCTGCAATACCGCGGCCGGCTCGATGCCTCGGGGCGTAGCGCAGGGCCGGCAGATGCGCGGCGCGAGCTGGTGGAGGCGATGGATCTGATCGCCCGGACCGGGCACGGGCCGGAGCGGCAGATCCCCTCGATGGGCTGTTCGATCAAATGGAAGGTGGCGTGATGCAGACGGCGGTGATCTTCGACCTCGATGGAACCCTGATCGATTCCGCGCCCGATATCCACGCGGTGGCGAATGCGGTGCTGGCGCTGCACAGCTTCGCGCCCCTTCCGGTGGCGCAGGTGCGCGGCTTCGTTGGCCGCGGCGTGCCGCATCTGGTGCATTGCCTGATCGCGGCATCGGACGCCGACCCGGAGGGGCCGCTGCATGCGCAGATGGTGGCGGAATTCGTCGCGCGCTACAGCGATGCGGTCGCGCTCACCACGCTCTATCCCGGTGTGCGCGGCGCGCTGGAGGCGCTGGCGTCGGCGGGCCATCCGCTGGGGCTGTGCACGAACAAGCCGGTCGCGCCTACGCTGGCGGTGCTGCGCCACTTCGGGCTCGAGGCGCTGTTCGGCGCCGTGGTGGGCGGCGACAGCCTCGCCGTGCGCAAGCCCGATCCGGCGCCGCTGCATCAGGCGCATTTCCTGCTCGGCCGCGGCCCGGTGCTCTATGTCGGCGACAGCGAGATTGACGCCGAGACCGCCGAACGCGCGGGCCTCGGCTTCGCGCTCTATACCGAGGGCTATCGCCGCAGCGATCTTCACGCCATCCGCCATGACATCGCCTTCAGCGACCATGCGATGCTGCCCGGCATCGTCGCACACTGGCCCGCGCCCCGCTAAACGGCGCTTGCGCCCGCATGCTGCTGGCGTAAAGATGCGCGGCACGCGCGCACAGGAGGTCCCCATGGAGCTGCATCAGATCACCCCGGATATCACGGTCTCGCCGCAGATCGCCCCCGAGGACGTGGCCGAAGCGGCGCGGCTGGGCTTTCGCACGCTGATCTGCAACCGCCCCGACGAAGAGACCGCGCCGGGCTACGACAGCGCCGCCATGGCCGAAGCCGCGCAGGCGGCGGGGCTGGCCTTCCACTACCTGCCCTATTACCCGGGCGAGCTGACGGCGCGCCTCGCCGATGCCTTCACCGAAGCCTTCGCCGAGGCCGAAAAGCCGGTGCTGGCCTATTGCCGCTCGGGCACGCGCTCCTCGCATCTTTGGGCCCTGGCCGAGGCGCCCTACCGCCCCGTCGCCGAGATCGTGGCGCTGGCCGGTGCCGCCGGCTACGACCATAGCGGCCTCGCGCCGCTGATCGCCGCGCGCGCCGAAACCGCCTGACAACTCGCGACCCGGCCGATTTCCGCGACGTCAGCCCCCACCTCCCGGATTGCAATGACGCGCTCCACCATGTGAGATACCGCATGGGGTGGGCTGCCACCGCCGTGCAAGGATATTGATGCTCGAACATCTGGAAAAGGTGCTGCTCTCGGACGACGTGGAAACGATCTGGAGCATGCATTGCAGCTTGATGGCGCAATACGGGTTTGACAGGCTGATCTATGCCTTCATTCCCTATCGCGCCGTGCCGGGCCACGACGACATCGCCGATGCGCTGATCCTGTCGAACTACGATACCGCCTATCTGCGCAGCTTCCTTCACGAGAAGATGTTCCTGGAATCGCCGATGGTGCGCTGGACCATGTCCAACACCGGGGTCTGCTCCTGGAACTGGGTCGAGGATCAGCGCCGCCTTGGCCTGCTGAGCGAGACCGAGCAACAGGTGCTGCGCATCAACGCCGCCCATGGTGTGATCGCCGGCTATTCGATCGCCTTCGCCGACAGTTCGGCCCGCTCCAAGGGCGGGATCGGGCTCTGCGCCGAGCGTGGCCTGAGCCAGACCGAGGTCGATGACATCTGGGCGCGGCACGAGCGCGAGCTGATGGTGCTGAACCTGATCGTGCACTTGAAGATCTCCAACCTGCCGCTGGTGACGGCGCGCCGCGCCCTGACCGTGCGCCAGCGCGAGGTGCTGGAATGGGTGGCCGACGGCAAGACCATTGCCGATATCGCGCTGATCATGGGGCTGACCGTCGCCACGGTGGAAAAGCACTTGCGCCTCGCGCGCGAGGCGCTGGATGTGGAGACCACGGCGCAGGCCGTGCTGAAGGCCACGATGCAGAAGCAGCTATTCCTGCGCGGGGGCTATCAGAATCATGTGCTGAACCCGGCCATCGCCGAAGGCGAAAAGTAAGGGAATCCCCACTGGCCAATCCGCCCGACAAGGCGCTTTATGATCATGTTCCGTGAGTGGTGGCTTCGGCCAGGAACAGGGATGCGCGCCGAGGATTGATCCGGCAATCATTCCACCCCGGTTACCGGGTTCGGTTCAGGCGGCTGTATTTCCAGTCGCCTGGCCGTCTCAGGGAAAGATACCTTAAAAATACATATTTTCGAAGCGCTTCCCAGCGATTCGGGCAATTGCACTCGCAAAATGCAAACGCCGCCCAGGAGGGCGGCGTGCTTTACGCAGGAGGGACGGCTCAGGCGCCAGCCATGGTCTTCGCCACTTCGGCAGCGAAGTCCTCTTCCTTCTTCTCGATGCCTTCGCCGACGGCGATACGCTCGTAGGCCAGAACTTCGACACCGGCTTCCTTCGCGGCCTGGGCCACGGTGATGTCGGGGTTGATGACGAACTTCTGGTTCAGGAGGGTGACTTCCTCCAGGAACTTGCGCATCCGGCCCGGGATGATGTTGTTGTGGATCACCTGCTCGGGCTTCGGCTTCGCCGAGGACGCGTTCTCTTCGAGCGCCTTGGCGGTCTGCACTTCCAGCTCACGCGCGAGAACCGCCGGATCCAGCGCTTCTTCGTTCAGCGACAGCGGCGCGGTCGCGGCGATATGCATCGCGATCTGCTTGCCGATGCCATTGTCGGCGCCCTTCAGCGCGACCAGAACGCCGATGCGGCCCAGCTCGGGGGCAGCAGCGTTGTGCACGTAGGAGACGACGACATCACCCTCGACACCGGCCATCCGGCGCAGGGTCATGTTCTCGCCGATGACGGCGATCGCATTGGTGATCGCCTCGGCGACCGGGGTGCCGTCCAGATCGGCCGCCTTCAGCGCCTCGAGATCCGACACGTTCAGCGCGGCCTTGGCAATGCCCGAGACCAGCTTCTGGAAATCGGCATTCTTGCCGACGAAGTCGGTTTCCGAGTTCACCTCGACCGCGACGCCCTTGCCGCCCGAAACGGCGACGCCGACCAGGCCCTCGGCCGCAACGCGGTCGGCCTTCTTCGCGGCCTTCGCAAGGCCCTTGGTGCGCAGCCAGTCGATCGCGGCTTCCATGTTGCCGTCGGTCTCGGTCAGCGCTTTTTTCGCATCCATCATGCCTGCGCCGGTGGTTTCGCGCAGTTCCTTCACCATAGCAGCGGTGATCGCCATAGCGGCCTCCTCAGATTATGTGTCGGGGCGGGTGTAACCCCGCCCCCATGTCAGTCCGGTGACAGTGCCGAGGCTCAGGCCTCGACTTCTTCCTCGGCCGGGGCGTCTTCGAGCGCGCCGAGATCGACGCCGGCGGCGCCCATCTGGGCGGTCATGCCGTCGAGCGCGGCACGGCTCACCAGGTCGCAATAGAGCGCGATCGCGCGGGCGGCGTCATCGTTGCCCGGGATCACATAGTCCACGCCCTTGGGCGAGCAGTTGGTGTCGACGACGGCGACGACCGGGATGCCCAGCTTCTGCGCCTCGAGGATCGCCAGATCTTCCTTGTTCACGTCGATGACGAACAGAAGGTCCGGCAGGCCGCCCATTTCACGGATGCCGCCGAGCGAGGCCTGAAGCTTGGTCTGCTCGCGCTCCATGTGGAGCTTTTCTTTCTTGGTCAGGCCTTCGGCGCCCGAAGCCAGGACTTCGTCGATCTGCTTCAGACGCTGGATCGACTGCGACACGGTCTTCCAGTTCGTCAGCGTGCCACCGAGCCAGCGGTGGTTCATGTAGTATTGCGCCGACTTTTCAGCGGCTTCCGCGACGGCCTTCGCAGCCTGACGCTTGGTGCCGACGAACAGCACGCGGCCGCCCTTGGCGACGGTGTCACGCACCACCTGCAGAGCCGCGTCCAGCATCGGCACGGTCTGGGTCAGGTCGACGATGTGGATGCCGTTGCGCTCGCCATAGATGAACTCCGCCATGCGCGGGTTCCAGCGTTGCGTCTGGTGGCCGTAGTGAACGCCAGCTTCGAGCAGCTGACGCAGCGAGAAATCGGGAAGCGCCATGTCCATTCCTTTTCCGGTTTGCGCCTGAGCGGAGGATCAGGGATCTCTCCCAACCGGTGGACCTGCGGGGATGTCTCCCCCGAAGGCCCGCCTCCGCCTGTGAAGTGCGCGCCATATAGCGGCGAAACGCCGGGCTGGCAAGCCCCCCGGCAACAAAGCCGATACCCCTTGCGCGCGCCGCGCCGTCATAGCACCAAGGACGGATGAGCGCGACACCCGACATCCTGTGCATCGGTTCGGTCCTGTGGGACATCATCGGCCGTGCCCCCGTCCATATGCGCCCGGGCGCCGATGTGCCCGGCCGGATCACCCGCATCCCGGGCGGCGTGGCGATGAACATCGCGATGACGCTGACCCGCTTCGGCCTGCGCCCGGCGGTGCTCACCGCGATCGGGCGCGATCCGCAGGGCGCGGAGCTGATCGGGGCGGCGGGGGTGCTCGGGATCGACTGTAGCCATGTGTATCTCTCGGACGATCTGCCGACCGACCGCTACATGGCGATCGAGGGCGCGAACGGGCTCGTGGCCGCGATTGCGGATGCGCATTCGCTGGAGGCCGCAGGCGACAAGATCCTGCGGCCGCTGGCCGATGGCCGGCTTGGCCGCGCGGAGGCGCCCTGGGAGGGGCCGGTGGCGCTCGACGGCAATCTGACCGAGGCGCTGATCGCCGAGATCGCGCGCTCGCCGCTGTTTGCCCGCGCCGATCTGCGGGTCGCGCCCGCAAGCCCCGGCAAGGCCGAGCGGCTGCAGCCGCTGCTGCGCCATGGCCGGGCGACGCTTTATGTGAACCTCGAGGAAGCCGGCATCCTGTGCCAGTGCGACTTCGCCAGCGCGGGTGCCGCCGCCGAAGGGCTGCTCGCGCGCGGCGCGCAGCGGGTGCTCGTCACCGATGGCGGCCGCGCCGCCGCCTGCGGCCGCGCAGGCGCTGGCGTGATCAGCGCCGCCCCGCCCCCCGTCATGGTCACCCGCGTCACCGGCGCGGGC